>NZ_JXMS01000050.1 GCF_001672295.1 Halodesulfovibrio spirochaetisodalis
GTAACGGTGTTATTGCCGGCACCTAGTCTGATAGTGTCATTGCCGTCACCGCCTGTGACAGTGTCATTTCCTGCCCCAGAGTCGATAATGTCAGCGCCAGACCCTCCGTCTATGGTGTCTTTCCCTGAACTAGTAGTTAAGGTGTCGTTGCCGGCTCCTCCAGACACGTAGTTATCACCGTAGCTAGCATCAATGGTGTCATTTCCGGCACCACCATAGATGTAGTCTGCATTGCCGCCGCCAGTGATCTTGTCGTCGCCGTCTTCACCATAAGCAGTAAGTGGGCCGCCAGCAGAGGAAATGGTATCGTCACCTGTTCCGGCGTAGATAGTAGTTGCACCAGTTCCTGCTGTAATAACATCATTACCGCTAAGTGCATTGACAGTTACAGGCATAACAAAGGCAGACATGTCTACAATATCAATGTCTTCGGTGAGGTTGTTAAGGGTAAACTTGATGTTGGAAGTTGAGATAGTGGTGTCGTCTGAGAATGTCAGAGATTCAATTCGGCTGTAATACTGTGTCATGACATTCTTAACGCGAATAGAATCAGCAGGGTTATTTTTAAATGTAATAAGCCAGTCCTGCCCATCAACCGTGAGTGTTAACTGGTCAAATGTAATACCTTCTCCAAAGGTAATTTTGTCACTGTATGAACCAGATTTTCCGTCGGGGTTGTCATAGATAGTGTCATGACCATCACCAATGTTGAAGATATAGGTGTCATTATCAATGCCGCCGTAGATGGTATCATCGCCAAGCCCACCAGTAACGGTGTTATTGCCGGCACCTAGTCTGATAGTGTCATTGCCGCCACCGCCTGTGACAGTGTCATTTCCTGCCCCAGAGTCGATAATGTCAGCACCGGCTCCGCCATCGATAGTGTCTTTCCCTGAACTAGTAGTTAAGGTGTCGTTGCCGGCTCCTCCAGACACGTAGTTATCACCGTAGCTAGCATCAATGGTGTCATTTCCGGCACCACCATAGATGTAGTCTGCATTGCCGCCGCCAGTGATCTTGTCGTCGCCGTCTTCACCATAAGCAGTAATTGAGCCACCAGCAGAGGAAATGGTATCGTCACCTGTTCCGGCGTAGATAGTAGTTGCGCCGGTTCCCGCTGTAATAACATCATTACCGCTAAGTGCATTGACAGTTACAGGCATAACAAAGGCAGACATGTCTACAATATCAATGTCTTCGGTGAGGTTGTTAAGGGTAAACTTGATGTTGGAAGTTGAGATAGTGGTGTCGTCTGAGAATGTCAGAGATTCAATTCGGCTGTAATACTGTGTCATGACATTCTTAACGCGAATAGAATCAGCAGGGTTATTTTTAAATGTAATAAGCCAGTCCTGCGCATCAACCGTGAGTGTTAACTGGTCAAATGTAATACCTTCTCCAAAGGTAATTTTGTCACTGTATGAACCAGATTTTCCGTCGGGATTGTCATAGATGGTGTCATGACCATCACCAATGTTGAACACGTAAGTGTCATTGCCAATGCCGCCATAGATGGTGTCGTCGCCACGTCCACCGGTAACGGTATTGCCGCTTGCACTTGACGTGAGTGTATCGTTATTGGCTGTCCCTGTGATGGTATTTGAGGAAGAGTGATATTCGAATTGTAGGTAGTTTTGACTCGCGACATTTTTTATTCGCACAGAGTCTGTTGAGCTGTTTTTAAAGGTAATGAGTTGATCATTGCCATCTTGGGTGATGACAATGTCCTCGCTTGTAATCCCTTTACCAAATCTTATTTTATCTCGGCTAAAAGAAGTTCCTGCTGTTTCTTCAGTGTTGTCAAAGATGGTGTCGTGTCCGTCTCCGAGATTGAAAATAAATGTATCATCATGATTGCCGCCATGTATGGTGTCATTACCAAGTCCACCAGAGATCGTGTTTTGGCCATTGCCAGCGTAAATGATGTCATCACCAGCTCCACCATATACAGTGTCGTGTCCACTTCCAGTTGTAATAGTGTCGTTGTCGGCTCCGCCAAAGACGTAGTTGGTTCCATCTCCTGCATCAATGATGTCTTCGCCTGCACCGCCATAAATACGATCATTGTAGTATTTGCCGGTAATATTGTCATCGCCGTCTTCACCGAAGGCAATGAGCTGCCCGTGAGCCGTGGCAATGGTATCATTTCCTTTCCCGCCAAAAACAGTAGTGGTGGCGTTTCCTGTTGTGATGGTATCATCACCACCTAATGCCTTGACGGTTGCCGGCATAACAAAGTCTGATATGTCAATGGTGTCAGCGCCTTCAGTAAGG
>NZ_JXMS01000051.1 GCF_001672295.1 Halodesulfovibrio spirochaetisodalis
ATATTTTTTTGTAGTTATAGCGTGTCTTTTTTCTAGTCAGTGCACTAATTTTGTATGTAGTTTTTTTTTTATGTATGGCTAATCAAGAATATTATGTAGTTGAAAATAATTTTCATCTAGATGGTAAATGCTTTTGAGGATGACTTATTATTCTTAATAGATCGCTTTCTATTCTGTTTTTTTGTTTTGCAATGGGAAGGGCTTTTCTTTTGTTAGTGTATGGATACAGACTTGTTGCAATATGCTTGAAGGTTTTTACTCTTATCTAGTAAAAACAGTTCTTTGCGGCGTAGCGCAGCTGAGTGAAAGTTTTTTGTTTTTGCAGGAATATACGGCTTAGAAATTTGTTAGCCGTTTATGTCTTATAGGGACAGGCGATCCAAGGTGGGGGAGGCAAAGAGAGTCTCGGCGATTGAAAAAAGAGTAGAAGCTGCTTTTATGCGGAGATGTGAAAAAGGGGAGAACAGGAAGGGGTAATTAAGCTTTTTTGCTAGTTTTTTTGCTGAAGATTGTGCAGCAGAGTCATGATAGCTGCGAAAGCTGCAATGCCTGCAATGCCGCTGCCAGCGAGTGCTCCGAGTGTCTGCCATGTATCTGTGTTTGAAATGGCTGTGTTTGTTAAGATGAAATTAGCACAACCCCAAAGGACAGTTTCAAAGCAGACAAGGCCGCCTATTAAGCCGCATTGTGCGGGGACGCTAAGGGCTTGCTTTCTATGTTCAAGGTTGTAAGTCACTGTGATAATGACTGTGAAGAGCACAATGTTTAGCAGTACCCACCAGTGCGCAGGTATAAAAGCAATAGTAAAAAGCGGGGTGCTGATGAACAAAAAAAGGAGCAGCAAAGAGTATTTTTTTTTCATTGAAAATGATCCTACGCCTAGTTGTCTGAAAACGAAATATTGTTATTAGATTGCCTTGTTTGTCAAATAAAACTTCAGTCAGGTTGTGTCGGCAAATGAGCCAACACATAAAATCCACAACTGGTGAGTTTGGCAAAGCTTTTTCTTTTAGCGTGAGTACATCTTGAGATGCTGTTAATGAAAATCCTCATCCGATATTGGAAAACAAATTTTTACTAAAGTTTGTTTTTTATGAACCGAAAAGTTTGTAAGCACTGACTAAAGAAAAAGGAGTGACTTAATGAAAACTTCAGGGGTACTGGATCAACTTTCAAAAGTGCTTCAGCAACAATTGGAGCAGCAGCAAAAGTTAATGAAAAAGCAGACGGCTGGTGCTGATGCTTTATTAATGTCCCAACAGTTAACAGCAACTGATCAGTTGGAAAAGGCAGGCGGGGCAGCTGAAAGCTTTGTCTCAAACTTGTTTGCAAAAGACGCAGTGCAAGTTGCAGACAGTGTTAAGGCGATGTTGGCGCAATATAAGGCTCAACAAAATATTAACGCCAGCCAGTCAGCAAATGCTTCTAGTTTAATTGACTCTGTTTCTGTGTTGACAGACTTTGAATCTTCTCACTCTGAAACACAGGGAGCTGTTCAGCAGGTTGTGAAGGATGCAGGTGTTCGCGATGTTGATCAAATTAAGCAAGAGATGAACAATAAACTATCAGAAGATCAGAGCGAACGAGCCACGAATGAACAGCAGCTGGTAGATAGGGTTGTAAGTTCTTCCGGCGGTGTGTCTACATCAACAATTCGTGTACCAAGAGCTGGAGTAAAAATGGCTAAGGTAAAAGCGCCTTCAATCAGGTTGGTGGTTTAGGTTTACTTTCAAAAATTAAAGTGTGTTATCGAAAAGACCTCGCTCTGCTAGAGTGAAGGTCTTTTTTTGTGGGTAGCAGTTCGCTTTTTTGAATTGATGCACTTAGAAATAAAAATTTTGACATTAGTATTAATTGTTAATGCATTATAAAAACAAAAGTTTATTTT
>NZ_JXMS01000052.1 GCF_001672295.1 Halodesulfovibrio spirochaetisodalis
GTAACGGTGTTATTGCCGGCACCTAGTCTGATAGTGTCATTGCCGTCACCGCCTGTGACAGTGTCATTTCCTGCCCCAGAGTCGATAATGTCAGCGCCAGACCCTCCGTCTATGGTGTCTTTCCCTGAACTAGTAGTTAAGGTGTCGTTGCCGGCTCCTCCAGACACGTAGTTATCACCGTAGCTAGCATCAATGGTGTCATTTCCGGCACCACCATAGATGTAGTCTGCATTGCCGCCGCCAGTGATCTTGTCGTCGCCGTCTTCACCATAAGCAGTAAGTGGGCCGCCAGCAGAGGAAATGGTATCGTCACCTGTTCCGGCGTAGATAGTAGTTGCACCAGTTCCTGCTGTAATAACATCATTACCGCTAAGTGCATTGACAGTTACAGGCATAACAAAGGCAGACATGTCTACAATATCAATGTCTTCGGTGAGGTTGTTAAGGGTAAATTTGATGTTGGAAGTTGAGATAGTGGTGTCGTCTGAGAATGTCAGAGATTCAATTCGGCTGTAATACTGTGTCATGACATTCTTAACGCGAATAGAATCAGCAGGGTTATTTTTAAATGTAATAAGCCAGTCCTGCGCATCAACCGTGAGTGTTAACTGGTCAAATGTAATACCTTCTCCAAAGGTAATTTTGTCACTGTATGAACCAGATTTTCCGTCGGGATTGTCATAGATGGTGTCATGACCATCACCAATGTTGAACACGTAAGTGTCATTGCCAATGCCGCCATAGATGGTGTCGTCGCCACGTCCACCGGTAACGGTATTGCCGCTTGCACTTGACGTGAGTGTATCGTTATTGGCTGTCCCTGTGATGGTATTTGAGGAAGAGTGATATTCGAATTGTAGGTAGTTTTGACTCGCGACATTTTTTATTCGCACAGAGTCTGTTGAGCTGTTTTTAAAGGTAATGAGTTGATCATTGCCATCTTGGGTGATGACAATGTCCTCGCTTGTAATCCCTTTACCAAATCTTATTTTATCTCGGCTAAAAGAAGTTCCTGCTGTTTCTTCAGTGTTGTCAAAGATGGTGTCGTGTCCGTCTCCGAGATTGAAAATAAATGTATCATCATGATTGCCGCCATGTATGGTGTCATTACCAAGTCCACCAGAGATCGTGTTTTGGCCATTGCCAGCGTAAATGATGTCATCACCAGCTCCACCATATACAGTGTCGTGTCCACTTCCAGTTGTAATAGTGTCGTTGTCGGCTCCGCCAAAGACGTAGTTGGTTCCATCTCCTGCATCAATGATGTCTTCGCCTGCACCGCCATAAATACGATCATTGTAGTATTTGCCGGTAATATTGTCATCGCCGTCTTCACCGAAGGCAATGAGCTGCCCGTGAGCCGTGGCAATGGTATCATTTCCTTTCCCGCCAAAAACAGTAGTGGTGGCGTTTCCTGTTGTGATGGTATCATCACCACCTAATGCCTTGACGGTTGCCGGCATAACAAAGTCTGATATGTCAATGGTGTCAGCGCCTTCAGTAAGG
>NZ_JXMS01000053.1 GCF_001672295.1 Halodesulfovibrio spirochaetisodalis
TATAGTATCGTTGCCGTCTCCGACATTGAATATATATACATCGCTGCCCGATCCGCCAGTGAGGTTGTCGTCGCCTGTACCACCAGTGATAGTGTCGTTACCACCACCCGCATTAATGATGTCATTACCTGAGCCGCCAGCCAGGGTGTCGTTTTTTGAACCTGTGTTAATGGTGTCCTTTCCTGTTCCACCATCAACGACAGCAACAATATCACCGGTAGTGATGTTATCATCGCCTCCCTTGGCGTTAATAACAGCGATAGCTGCACCAGAAGAGACAACAAATGTGTCATCATTATCTGTCAGCACCGGATTAGATATAACTGCTGCAAGGTCAATAGCAGTTCCATCAGCAAGAACGATTTTTTCAACGCCATGTGATGGATCTACTAGCCCGCCAGAGATACGAATGGAGTCATCATCATGTCCTTTGATTCCGATAATCAGGTCATCTCCATCAACGTTGAAGATGAGATCTCCAGCAGTTACTCCAACACCAATGTTAATGATATCGATGTCGGTGCACATTTCATTGCACGAACCTTCATGAATGGTGTCGTTGCCGTCACCAATATTGAAGATATAGGTGTCTCCACCTGCTCCTCCAGTGAGGGTGTCGTCACCAGTACCACCCATGATGGTATCATTACCGCCACCTGCATTGATGGTATCGTTGCCTGCGCCACCCGCAAGAATGTCGTTTTTAGAACCTGTGGTGATAGTATCTTTTCCTGCTCCACCATTAACGACCGCAACAACGTCACCGGCAGTAATGGTATCATCGCCACCATCAGCATTAATAACAGCAATTAAGGCATCTGAAGGGACGACAAAGGTGTCATCGTCACCTGTCAGAGCCGGGCTGGCGATGACCGCTGTGAGATCAAGGGATGTTCCATCAGCAAGAACGATTTTTTCAACGCCATGTGATGGATCTACTAGTCCACCAGAGATACGAATGGAGTCATCATCGTGTCCTTTGATTTTGATAACCAGATCATCTCCATCGGCACTGAAGATAAGATCCTCAGTAGTGATACCTACGCCGATGTTGAGAATGTCCACGTCTACGCCATTGCATGTCCCTTCGTGTATAGTATCGTTGCCGTCTCCGACATTGAAGATATATGTATCACTGCCAGTGCCTCCAGTAAGGATATCGTCGCCGGTACCACCTGTGATGGTATCATCGCCGCCACCCGCATTGATGGTATCGTTGCCTGAACCACCAGCCAGAGTGTCGCTTTTTGAACCTGTGCTAATGGCGTCCTTTCCAGTCCCACCATCAACCACTGCAACAATATCACCGACAGTGATGGTATCATCACCGCCTTTGGCATTAACAACAGCAATTACTGCATCAGAAGGAACAACGAATGTGTCGTCATTGTCTGTCAGCACTGGGTTGGATATAACCGCTGCAAGGTCAATAGCAGTTCCATCAGCAA
>NZ_JXMS01000054.1 GCF_001672295.1 Halodesulfovibrio spirochaetisodalis
GCAGTGACAGCACCGCTTTCATTGTCGTAGATGACGTCGTGACCGTCGCCTTTGCTGTACTTGTAGGTATCAGCATTAGCTCCGGCATGAATTATGTCATTCCCTTTGCCGGCATCAATGGTATTTGTACCATCACCAGCCCAAATGGTATCGTTATCGTCACCTGCGTCTATAGTATCATTTCCAGAGCCAGAATGAATTTCATCTTCCCCAGTTCCACCCCATATGGAGTTGTCACCTTCACCAGCCCAAATGGTATCGTTGTCTGCTCCTCCGATTATGGCATCATTTGCAGAACCAGTTCGTATAGTGTCATTACCATTGCCACCTTGAACATGCTGATAGGCGCTTCCTGTGGTGGTAATAGTATCGTCCCCGTCTTCTCCGTTGATACTAGTTGAAGTATTATCTATCGTAATAGTATCATTACCGGCTCCTGCATATAGATTGCTGGCATCACCAGTAATAGTGTCGTCACCATCACCAGCATATACAGTATCATTACCTGTCGCAGTGATCGTATCGTTACCTGCACCTGCGTGAATGACGTCAGACCTGTTGCTTGTTGTGATTATGTCAGCGCCATCTAAGCCGACGACATCAAGGCGAGTGGTGTAAGCTGACCCGTCAAAAGAGTCATCATCGTTTGTAAGTGTGTGCGTAAAAAGCCCATTTTCCACATAGTATGTAGAAACCTGGCTAGCATTATAGCGATTTTCAATCAGGATTTTCTCTACAGCATGCTCAGGGTTAGTTGCAGCGTCTATGATGCGAATAGAGTCATCAGGGGAGTTTTTAAAAGTGATCAACAGGTCATTGCCGTCGATGGCGAATTGAAGATCATTGTACGCGATATCAGAGCTGAAACGTATTGCATCCAGAGTATGATCCGCAGTGACAGCACCGCTTTCATTGTCGTAGATGACGTCGTGACCGTCGCCTTTGCTGTACTTGTAGGTATCAGCATTACCTCCAGCATGGATTGTATCATTTCCTTTACCAGCATCAATTGTCGTGACCGTTTCATCGACGTTTATGACGTCATCACCAGGTGTACCTTGTTCTGTACTACTCATTGCAACTCCATAAAAATAATTAATTTTTAAATGTTATGACGTGTATTTTTTTCTAAAAAACAGCAGTGTTTTTTATATGCAAAA
>NZ_JXMS01000055.1 GCF_001672295.1 Halodesulfovibrio spirochaetisodalis
CGGGGATGTAGCTCAGTTGGATAGAGTACCTGGCTACGAACCAGTTGGTCGGGAGTTCGAATCTTCCCATCCCCGCCATGGTAAGCAAGGCTGTCAGTCATACTGACAGTCTTTTTTTTGCTGTGCGCTTCATCTATTTCACGCCTCGTATCACCCACTGCAATTTTTTCGCAAAAACCACCTTCTCAACGTACTTCAGGTTCTTAGTATAAAAGAATAAAAACACAATTCCACACAGAACCATGCCCCAATAGACTTCTTAACCCAGAGCAAGGCTAGAACGGCTTAGATAAGATTTTGTATTTTTCCTACTTCTCTTCCTCATTATTTTCGTAACGTCCCCCTGAAAATCACCAGAGGTAATCATTACGAAAAGCACCCTGACAGGCGATACTGACCAACAGTCTACCGTCAACAACATACCAATTCTTTGTAACACTTTTTTCATAAAGTGCTTGACGATCGGGGCTTAGAGGCATATATCTCTTCTCGCGCTGAGGAAATCAGCACAAACCTTGCGGGGATGTAGCTCAGTTGGATAGAGTACCTGGCTACGAACCAGTTGGTCGGGAGTTCGAATCTTCCCATCCCCGCCATGGTAAGCAAGGCTGTCAGTCATACTGACAGTCTTTTTTTTGCTGTGCGCTTCATCTATTTCACGCCTCGTATCACCCACTGCAATTTTTTCGCAAAAACCACCTTCTCAACGTACTTCAGGTTCTTAGTATAAAAGAATAAAAACACAATTCCACACAGAACCATGCCCCAATAGACTTCTTAACCCAGAGCAAGGCTAGAACGGCTTAGATAAGATTTTGTATTTTTCCTACTTCTCTTCCTCATTATTTTCGTAACGTCCCCCTGAAAATCACCAGAGGTAATCATTACGAAAAGCACCCTGACAGGCGATACTGACCAACAGTCTACCGTCAACAACATACCAATTCTTTGTAACACTTTTTTCATAAAGTGCTTGACGATCGGGGCTTAGAGGCATATATCTCTTCTCGCGCTGAGGAAATCAGCACAAACCTTGCGGGGATGTAGCTCAGTTGGATAGAGTACCTGGCTACGAACCAGTTGGTCGGGAGTTCGAATCTTCCCATCCCCGCCAT
>NZ_JXMS01000056.1 GCF_001672295.1 Halodesulfovibrio spirochaetisodalis
TAGTTGAAGTATTATCTATCGTAATAGTATCGTTACCGGCTCCTGCATATAGATTGTTGGCATCACCGGTAATAGTGTCGTCACCATCACCAGCATATACCGTATCATTACCTGTTGCAGTGATCTTGTCGTCACCTGCACCTGAATGAATAGTGTCCTGTTTATTGCTTGTTGTGATGGTGTCAGCACCATCTAGTCCGATAACGTCAAGACGAGTGGTGTAAGCTGACCCGTCAAAAGAGTCATCATTGTTTGTAAGTGTGTGCGTAAAAAGCCCATTTTCCACATAGTATGTAGAAACTTGGCTAGCATTATAGCGATTTTCAATCAGGATTTTCTCTACAGCATGCTCAGGGTTAGTTGCAGCGTCTTTGATGCGAATAGAGTCCTCAGGGGAGTTTTTAAAAGTGATCAACAGGTCATTGCCGTCGATGGCGAATTGAAGATCATTGTACGCGATATCAGAGCTGAAACGTATTGCATCCAGAGTATGATCTGCAGTGACAGCACCGCTTTCATTGTCGTAGATGACGTCGTGACCGTCGCCTTTGCTGTACTTGTAGGTATCAGCATTAGCTCCGGCATGAATTATGTCATCCCCTTTGCCGGCATCAATGGTATTTGTACCATCACCAGCCCAAATGGTATCGTTATCGTCACCTGCGTCTATAGTATCATTTCCAGAGCCAGAATGAATTTCATCTTCCCCAGTTCCACCCCATATGGCGTTGTTACCTGCACCAGCCCAAATGGTATCGTTGTCTGCGCCGCCGTATATTGCATCATTTGCAGACCCTGTTCTTATAGTGTCATTACCATTACCACCTTGAACATGCTGATAGGCGCTTCCTGTGGTGGTAATAGTATCGTCCCCGTCTTCTCCGT
>NZ_JXMS01000057.1 GCF_001672295.1 Halodesulfovibrio spirochaetisodalis
GGAGGCAGCTGTCTACGGTGGGGCTGATGATTGGGGTGAAGTCGTAACAAGGTAGCCGTAGGGGAACCTGCGGCTGGATCACCTCCTTTAAAGAAAAAAATCCGATTCGCTATTTAATTGCAAAGAGTTTTGCATTAACCAGCTTCTGGTTGGTTGCAGCTCTTTACAAAGATAGGCTATGGGCCTGTAGCTCAGTTGGTTAGAGCGCACGCCTGATAAGCGTGAGGTCGGAAGTTCAAATCTTCCCAGGCCCACCATCTACCCAAGTGGGGGCGTAGCTCAGCTGGGAGAGCACCTGCCTTGCACGCAGGGGGTCAACGGTTCAATCCCGTTCGCCTCCACCATTTTGGTGGAATAGCTTACATGATCTTTTACAAGTAGTTTTTTGGTAGTCATCATTACTTCACTTAAGTAGTGGTTACAATCCAAGTAATATACTTGGCTGAAGCCTTAACGGCTTCTGCTCTTTTACAATCGATAGGGACGGAAAAGAATGTCCGTAGAAAAATAAGTTATTAAGGGCAACTGGCGGATGCCTTGGCACTAGAAGGCGATGAAAGACGTGGTAGGCTGCGATATGCTGTGGTGAGGAGCCAAACATCCTTTGACCCACAGATTTCTGAATGGGGAAACCCAGCGGGAGTTATGTCCCGTTATCTCTTTACTGAATACATAGGTTTAGAGAGGCTAACCGGGGGAAGTGAAACATCTCAGTACCCCGAGGAAAGGAAATCAAACGAGACTCTCTTAGTAGCGGCGAGCGAACGGGGAATAGCCCAAACCGTCGTGTTTCGACACGGCGGGG
>NZ_JXMS01000058.1 GCF_001672295.1 Halodesulfovibrio spirochaetisodalis
GAACCAGATTTTCCGTCGGGATTGTCATAGATAGTGTCATGACCATCACCAATGTTGAAGATATAGGTGTCATTATCAATGCCGCCGTAGATGGTATCATCGCCATGCCCACCGGTAACGGTGTTATTGCCGGCACCTAGTCTGATAGTGTCATTGCCGTCACCGCCTGTGACAGTGTCATTTCCTGCCCCAGAGTCGATAATGTCAGCGCCAGACCCTCCGTCTATGGTGTCTTTCCCTGAACTAGTAGTTAAGGTGTCGTTGCCGGCTCCTCCAGACACGTAGTTATCACCGTAGCTAGCATCAATGGTGTCATTTCCGGCACCACCATAGATGTAGTCTGCATTGCCGCCGCCAGTGATCTTGTCGTCGCCGTCTTCACCATAAGCAGTAAGTGGGCCGCCAGCAGAGGAAATGGTATCGTCACCTGTTCCGGCGTAGATAGTAGTTGCACCAGTTCCTGCTGTAATAACATCATTACCGCTAAGTGCATTGACAGTTACAGGCATAACAAAGGCAGACATGTCTACAATATCAATGTCTTCGGTGAGGTTGTTAAGGGTAAATTTGATGTTGGAAGTTGAGATAGTGGTGTCGTCTGAGAATGTCAGAGATTCAATTCGGCTGTAATACTGTGTCATGACATTCTTAACGCGAATAGAATCAGCAGGGTTATTTTTAAATGTAATAAGCCAGTCCTGCGCATCAACCGTGAGTGTTAACTGGTCAAATGTAATACCTTCTCCAAAGGTAATTTTGTCACTGTATGAACCAGATTTTCCGTCGGGATTGTCATAGAT
>NZ_JXMS01000059.1 GCF_001672295.1 Halodesulfovibrio spirochaetisodalis
TAGATGACGTCGTGACCGTCGCCTTTGCTATACTTGTAGGTATCAGCATTAGCTCCGGCATGAATTATGTCATTCCCTTTGCCGGCATCAATGGTATTTGTACCATCACCAGCCCAAATGGTATCGTTATCGTCACCTGCGTCTATAGTATCATTTCCAGAGCCAGAATGAATTTCATCTTCCCCAGTTCCACCCCATATGGAGTTGTCACCTTCACCAGCCCAAATGGTATCGTTGTCTGCTCCTCCGATTATGGCATCATTTGCAGAACCAGTTCGTATAGTGTCATTACCATTGCCACCTTGAACATGCTGATAGGCGCTTCCTGTGGTGGTAATAGTATCGTCCCCGTCTTCTCCGTAGATA
>NZ_JXMS01000006.1 GCF_001672295.1 Halodesulfovibrio spirochaetisodalis
CTCGTGCTATATTTAAAAGACATTCACAAGCCTACCAGAGACAGCACAACTTATAATCTACAAACTTTATGTTGTATAAAAAAATACAATATAACATATGAACACCGTTCTCACTTCTTCATACATCATGTTTGTTATTCAAACATTGTAAGATGCAATGGGCACCATCACTCTACCACAATATTTTTTCTAACCCTTCATTCCCTCCCGCTGAGTAAAAAACTTCTATCTTATGTGTTTTTTTTATACACTCTGATTCTTTGAACGCATTATCAGCGTCACCATAGGTGCTGTAGAATCATAAAATACAGCTAGCATCCCGGAGCTTAATACTTATGCACACATCAATCATTATTGGCGGCACCCAAAGTGGCAGCGGAAAAACCCTCGTCAGCCTCGCCATTATGACAGCACTTACACGCAGAGGCATTACCGTACAGCCCTTTAAATGCGGGCCAGATTTTATCGATCCGGGATTACACAAAGCCGTTACCGGCAACAAAAGCATCAACCTTGACGGCTGGATGCTTTCGAAAGACTCATGCCTCGCTACCTATGCCTCAGCAATGAATCCTGAAACAGGGACACAGCCGGACATTGCTGTTATCGAGGGGGTAATGGGACTTTTTGACGGAGCAAGCGGCAGCAGCGACGAGGGTTCCACAGCACAAATAGCAAAGTGGATTAACGCTCCGGTGCTTCTGGTCATTGACGGGCGCTCAATGGCGCGATCTTTTGCAGCTGTGGCGCACGGATTCACTACTCTTGATCCCGAGCTTACATTCGCTGGATGCATTGCAAACAAGGTGGGAAGTGCCAATCATAAAAGCCTCATCCATGAAGCCATGCAAACATACTGTCCAGACATACCGCTGACGGGGTGCATGCCGCGAAACGAGGAAATAACCTTACCATCGCGCCATCTGGGACTGGTCACAGCAGAAGAAGGCGTACTTTCAGCTGAGCGCATCAAAAAACTGGCCGACTGGGCTGAAGCAAGCATAGATTTTAATCAGCTACTCGCAAACCTTCCAAAACGTACCGTGTCTGCTGAAACTGCTCACAAACCAGAAAAGAACGTTCGTATTGCAGTGGCGCAGGACACAGCCTTCTGCTTCTGTTACCCTGATAATTTACGGCTTCTCGAAAAAAACGGGGCAGACATTGTTCCATTCTCTCCACTGAATGATCACGTACTTCCAGAAAATATTGACGGCATGTACTTGCCCGGAGGATATCCGGAATTATATGCAGAAAGATTAAGCCTTAATGCTACCATGCGTTCGGCTATCCGCGCATTTTCAGAATCAGGAAAGCCTGTGTATGCAGAATGCGGCGGCTTCATGTATCTGACACAGCAGATAACAACTGATGCTGCCACGTATCCCATGTGCGGCATATTCAACATACAATGCACAATGGACAACCGCCGCAGGGCACTGGGATATAGAGAAATAACCACAACGGCAGATTCCATTCTGGGAGGTACAGGCACAACCGCGCGCGGCCACGAATTTCATTACTCATTTGCGGAAGAAAACGCTCCGCACACATCGCTTTACGCAGTAACTGACAGAAAAGGCGCACCAACTTCAACCTCCGGCTATGTTTCCAACAACACTGTCGGATCATATGTGCATCTGCACTTTGCTTCACAACCAAAAGTTCCCGAAGCATTTGTAGAAGCCTGTTTACAAGCAAGGAATGTTCATGACTAAAACAACACTGCAGCCCTTCTTTTCACCGGATAATATCGAGCAACGATCATTTGAAATCATCGACAGCGAAGTACCGGAACCCCGCCCGTTTGAAGGTGACGAATGGACTATTGCGCGCCGCCTGATTCACACCACTGCCGACTTTGATCTGCTCAACCATATTGTTATCCACCCGCAGGCCATTGCGGCCGGTGTAGAAGCTATCAAAAACGGCTGTACTATTTTTACTGATACAGAAATGGCGCGTTCCGGCATCCCGCCCCGTCGCACAAGTCCATTCGGCTGCACCACACAGTGCCTGCTGAACCGCTCGGATGTTGTTGCCAAAGCACAGGAAACAGGTTCAACGCGCGCTCAGGCCGCAATGGATGCAGCAGCACCGGAAATCGGCGGTTCCATCATGGCAATCGGCAATGCTCCGACCGCACTCATCCGCCTGATGCAGCACCTTGAACAAGGCGGAACACCTCCTGCGTTGATCGTCGGAATGCCCGTCGGTTTCGTTAATGCCGCTGAATCCAAAGAAATACTTCTTGCACAATCCAGTGTTCCTTATATAACCATTCGCGGACGCAAAGGCGGTTCTCCATTGGCAGCCGCCACAGTAAACGCGTTGGCGATACTTGCCTCCACTCCATAGTCCGCTACCATTTATTAACTATTTTTCCAGCAAGTTGCAGCAACATGCCACACCTGCTATAGTGTTCTGTGGAGCTTTGATTTTGCTAATTAACAGTCCTTTGACTGACAGGATGTACTATGACTGACGAACCCCGTAACAGCGTTTCAGATGAAGCCCCTAAAAAACAGAAACAATTTGTAGACCCTGCGGACAGAATTGCCGCAGAAATTACAGGCATCACTGAGCCGGAAGATGCGCTGCCGCCGACCACACTGGAAGAACTCCCGGACGCCATCCGCGAAGCCTGTACCCGTGCAGGATGGAACAAGCTTATGCCTGTACAGGCTCATGCTATTCCGTACGAGCTGGCAAAACGGGACATCATGGTGCAGTCACGCACAGGCAGCGGCAAGACCGGAACATATCTTCTCCCTGCGCTGGAACGGGTAGACACATCCAAAGATTACACTCAAATGCTCGTACTTGTGCCGACACGAGAACTTGCCCTGCAGGTTGAATACGAAGCATCCACTCTGTTCAAAGATACCGGAATTTCATCCTGTGCCGTCTACGGCGGTGTCGGTTACGGCAAGCAGGTTGAAAAGCTGAAGCAAGGTGCCCATGTAGTTATCGGCACCCCGGGTCGCGTACTCGACCATCTCATCCGGCACACTTTGAACCTCTCCAAGACCCGTATTCTTGTTTTTGACGAAGCTGACAGAATGCTTTCCATCGGCTTCTATCCGGACATGGTTGAAATCAAAAGCTACCTGCCGCGAAAACGTTCAACATTCCTGCTTTCTGCAACCTACCCTCCGCGAGTTATCCAGCTTGCAGGAGAGTTCATGCATAAGCCGTCCATGCTGAGTCTTTCGCACCAGCAGGTGCACGTCGTAGACACACCACATGTGTTCTACAACGCAAAGCCAATGGATAAAGACCGTGTTCTGGTACGTGTGCTGGAAGTGGAAAACCCGTCTTCTGCCATCATTTTCTGTAACACCAAAGCCAATGTTCATTACGTAACAGCCGTACTCAAAGGCTTTGGCTATGATGCTGACGAACTTTCTGCCGACCTGTCCCAGTCAAAACGCGAACAAGTACTCAAAAAACTGCGTGAAGGTCGCGTACGCTTCCTTGTGGCAACAGACGTTGCCGCGCGCGGTATTGATATTCCGGAGCTCTCCCACGTAATTCTGTATGAACCGCCAGAAGATCGTGAATCCTACATCCACCGTGCAGGCCGTACTGGACGTGCGGGTGCCAGCGGCGAAGTAATTTCTCTTGTAGATATTATGCAGAAGCTGGAACTGGAGCGCATTGGCAATTACTACAAAATCTCTCTTCAGGAGCGCGAAACTCCGACAGATGAGGATGTTGCCAAGGTTGCCGGACTCCGCCTTACAGCAATGCTGGAAGGTAAATTACGCGGTAAAACCGGCCTTGAGAAAGAGAGAATGAAGCGGTTTGTTCCACTTCTTAAAGAACTTTCTCAAGATGACGAACAGCTTCTTCTGGCTGCGCAACTTCTTGACGAGTTGTACCAGCAGACATTGCACTCCCCGCCGCCTGCGCCGGAAACTTCCAAAGAGCGCAGCAAGGGTAGCAGCAATCAGAGGGGGCAGCGTAACTCACAAGGCTCTCAGCAGCAGAAACGCAACTCGCGTCCACGCCGCAGAAAACCTTCGCCGAGGAGCGCTGACAAGTCATAGATTAATTCTTACAGGATGGTGCAGTTAGTGCAGACGACTTATGCGGAATCCGACTTATTCGAAAACTTTGATGCACTGCTTGAAACGTACGATATCAGCAACGAGCTCATGGTGTTTGAACTGGGGAAGTTTCATTTCCTGCGTAAAAGAAAAGCCAAGCAAGAACTCAAAGCGCTGTTTTACGCACTTTGGAAACTTGCACTTAAGCAATCTTTTCCGGACGATTATGAACGCTTCTTCTCAACCTATTGTAAGGACAACAATCTGGAGAAAGACGCAGCAGGCAATGCAACCACGTTCTTTCGCAGCGTAGAAGTATATAACACCCTGCTGGCGGAGCACGGCACATCAAACTTTTCCAACGTGGCTGACTTCTTGACAGATCAGCTCGTGAAAGATTCCAGCCGTAGAGAGTACATTACTCTTAAACTTGCTCTCTCAATCCGCTCTACATACAACCTTATTTTTCAAAAACTTATTGCTAACTAGATTTATCACGAGTGCATGCAGCACATTGTGATCGTGATCTTGAAGCACAAAAAAAGGCGACCTCGCAACTGGTCGCCTTTTTTGTGGGAGGTTATCCCCATAGGTAGTAAAACGTCTTTAGTTACTAAGCATATCGGCGCTGACGATTTTCTCTTTACGCTTTTCTGTTATTTTTATGCATAATTCAGTCACGCTTCTATCCGTTATGCATAGTTGCTGATTTTCTCTGCTGTTTTTACTTTTTTCATATTTTTGTATTGACAAAAACAGCCGGAGTCCGCTAAACACCGACTTCACGATGTGGGGCTATAGCTCAGTTGGGAGAGCGCTTGACTGGCAGTCAAGAGGTCATCGGTTCAACCCCGTTTAGCTCCACCACATTGATTGCAAAGGCTTACAGAATATTCTGTAAGCCTTTTTTTGTTGCTGCCACACGTCATTGTAGTCAGTGTATAATCATGCAAAATAGCATTACTATAAAAAGAGTATCCCGTATAACAATGGCAAGGTACCGGTAACGGGAGAAGACCCGTGACAGAGAAATGGGACTTTTACAAAGATTATGCTCAACAATGGCGTTGGCGAAGAAAAGAAGCCAACGGAAAAACTGTCGGCGCATCCCCCAAAGGATACGAAACCAGACAAGAATGTTTAGAACATGCCAGGCGGCACGGCTTTTCTGACTAACAGTCTTTCGCCATGTGCCGTACAGACATCTCTCACCTCGCCTACTCTAATGCTCCGCAGATTTCTGCGGAGCATTTTTTATATCTATGTCAATTCTCTTAACCTAGATCATTGTTTCTCACATTATAATGCTTCACCCTCGCCAAATGCGGTGGCTTCTCAACGTTTTGCTCCGGCATATGAAGTCATGCTGATACCCATATCAACATTACTGGCGCTCAAGCTGAAGACTATTAAGGATAAGCATGACGCCGCCAACAGGTACTCATATGAGAAAACACTCTGTGATCGAGTCAACACCCAATTCGCCACTCTCCCGACGGCCGTCATTCTCACGTAGATCTTTCCTGAAAGTTTTCAGTGCTGCCGGAGCCGCCGCCTGTGCCTCTGCAGCAAAACCTGCAGAGGCACAGAACACAGAAAAACAGGAAGAGCTTATGACCGTACTCGACATATCAAAATGTGTCGGCTGCGGAGAATGTGTTGCCGCCTGCAAAGAATCAAACGCGCACAAATATCCCACAGTGCGAAAACCGATACCTAAGATGTTCCCGCCACGCGTAAAAGTGGAGGACTGGTCAGACAAAAAAGACGTCGACGACCGCCTCACCCCGTACAACTGGCTCTACATCCAGACAGCAGAACTGGAACATGACGGCGAAGACTTTGAACTCAATATTCCTCGGCGCTGCCTGCACTGTACCAACCCGCCATGTGCAAACCTGTGCCCGTGGGGTGCAGCACTCAAGGAAGACACAGGCATTGTACGTATTGATGAAGATATCTGCCTTGGTGGCGCAAAATGCCGTACAGTCTGTCCGTGGCACATTCCCCAACGCCAGAGCGGAGCCGGACTATATCTTGACCTGCTTCCCCGCTTTGCCGGTAACGGAACCATGCTCAAATGCGACCGCTGCTATGACAAGATAGCAGAGGGAAAAGAACCGGCATGCATCACAGCCTGCCCTGAAGATATACAGACCATCGGCCCTCGCAGCATGATGATTAAACACGCTAAAGCGCTTGCCGCTTCCATGAATGGCTACATTTACGGCCTTGATGAAAATGGCGGAACCAACACAATCTATGTATCACCCGTGCCATTTGAAAAAATCAACAACGCCATTGAGAAAGGAAGAGGAAGACCAAATCTTGCTCCGGTTAAAAACTCCATGGCCAACGAAGAAACACTTACGTCTGCCCTTATTGCTGCGCCACTAGCCGGTATCGCAGCAGGTGTGCTTAAAATCTTCTCTGACGCCCGCAAGGAGAAACAGAATGACTAATCTCATCCGTAAACTCTGGGTGCCGGTAATGACGCTTATGGCAATCACAGGCATGGGACAGATGCCCATATTTAAACGGTACTATGTAGCGGATATTCCCGGTCTTGCATGGCTTGGAGAACCGTTTACGGTTCATTGGGTGCACTATGCAGGCGCAGCAGTGCTCATGTTCATGGTTGCCGTAATAACAATCCGATGGTTCGCAGACAGAGAACCACTGACGACGTCCGGCACACTTCGCATTACCCTGCTGGCGCTGCTCATATGTACTGGCTACATCCGCGTAGTTAAAAACCTACCTGACATTCATTTTTCACCGACGTTCACCATGCTTATAGATTGGACACACCTCCTGTTCGCTATGCTTCTCGGTGTCGCTGCCCTCTGGAGCGCACGAACAGGAAGACGAAGCTACACTAAGCAAACGGAGAGTCTACGCCGCATTTAGACCGATTCCGCACGTCGGGAGGGGCTGTTTGACTCCAGCATTAACCAATGCTGGGAGACAACAGAAAAAGGGCTGTTTTGCAGAAGCAAAACAGCCCTTTTTAATGTCAATGTGCTGAAGCAGTAAATTAAAATTCGATATGCTGCGGAGTACGTGGAAACGGAATTACGTCGCGAATGTTTGTAATACCAGTCACCAGCATGAGCAGACGCTCAAAGCCCATTCCAAATCCTGCATGCGGCACGGAACCGAAACGACGCAGGTCAGTGTACCACCAGTAATCTTCCGGATTCTGTCCCATTTCATTAATACGCTCAAGAAGCACGTCCATACGCTCTTCACGCTGGGAACCACCAATAAGCTCACCAATGCGCGGCACAAGCACGTCCATGGCAGCTACGGTTTTTCCGTCATCATTAAGACGCATGTAAAACGCTTTAATATCCTTTGGGTAATCATATACGATTACAGGCTTTTTAAAATGCTCTTCCGCGAGGTAACGCTCGTGCTCAGTCTGAAGGTCAATGCCCCATTCCACAGGGAATTCCCACTTCTTCTTGGCAGCCAACAGTAAATCAACAGCTTCTGTGTAGCTCACACGGGCAAACGGTTCGTTGATGATATTCTCAAGACGCCCCATAAGCTCTTTGTCCACAAATTTTGCGAACAGCTCGATGTCATCGGCGCAATTTTCAAGAATGTGCTTAACAACATACTTGGTCATTTCTTCCGCAAGATCCATGTTGTCAACGTTATCTGCAAAAGCAACTTCCGGCTCGATCATCCAGAATTCAGCAGCGTGACGCGGTGTGTTGGAGTTCTCAGCACGGAAGGTAGGGCCGAAGGTGTACACCTTGCCAAGTCCCATAGCCAGAAGTTCTGCTTCCAGCTGACCGGACACAGTCAAGTTTGCTTCACGACCAAAGAAGTCATTATCAAATACAGAGCCTTCTTTCGGAGCCTCTACGCCTGTAGCAGGCAGCGTAGAAACACGGAACATTTCCCCTGCACCTTCGCAGTCAGAACCGGTAAGGATCGGGGTGTGAACATTGAAGAACCCTTTGTCACGGTAAAATTTGTGCACTGCAAAGGCAGCTTCAGAACGGATACGGAATGCTGCACCGTATTTATTAGTACGAGGACGAAGGTGTGCAATCTGACGAAGGAATTCATCAGAATGGCGCTTCTTCTGTAATGGAAAATCATCTGCATCAGCAGAACCGAGCAGAGCGAGCTTAGTTACGCGCACTTCCCACTTTTGTCCTTTACCCGGAGACGGAACAAGCTCACCAAGAACTTCAACAGCTGCGCCTGTGGTAACATCCTTAATGATCTCGTACGTAGGTACGGCCTCGTCGACAATTGCCTGCAGGTTTTTAAGACAAGAGCCGTCATTCAGCTCAAGAAATGAAAAACCTTTTGCATCACGGCGGGTTCGAACCCAACCGCAAATCTTTATTTCTTTGGAAGCCTCTTCTGCCTGCAATGCATCAACAATGGGGGTTCTACGCATGTCCCTGTCTCCTTACAGTCGTATAGCGGTATACGGCACCATACACAGCACCGTTATTTACTTGGTATTGATGCTCTATAACTGACTTGTATCTCCACTGCAATTTGATATTACTGTATGAATGGGGAGAATTTTCATCGTGTTACCTCCTGAAATCAGGGATAAAACAGAACTAACGGGAGTTGCATGAGGCCAATTATATTGACTCAATTCCACTGATACGAACTATGTATATTCGTACTTTGTCTGTAGCTGAAAAAAGAAATGCCTTGCGTTATTGTAAGAGCTTGGGGCAAACAGTACAAAAATACAAAGAATGAGACATCTTTTCATTCTCAATTGACTCGCCTGTCACGACGATTCTTTTTTTCTGCACGTTAACCTTCTGAAAGACCTGTCCGGAGGACGCATGGTTCAAAGAATTTTTATAGCAGTTCTTGCACTGCTTCTTTTCATCCCGCACAGTGCATCTGCTGAAAATAATAAAGAATTAAAAGCTCAAGTAGAATCCATCCTGCGTGAAAACCCGGAAATTTTACTTAATATTATCCGCGAAAACAGTGAGCAAGTGCTTCTTGCACTGCGTGAGGGCAACTCCAAAGCAAAAATTGCAGCCATGAAGGCGCAGTGGAAACAAGACGTAGCAGTACCTAAAGAAGTAGCGCTGAATGACCGTGCTATCCGCGGCAATGCAGACGCACCGGTAACCATTATTGCATTTTCTGACTTCACTTGTCCGTACTGCGAACGCGCAGCATTTACCCTCAACAGCCTCCTGTCACATTACGGCAAAACTGTACGCTTTATTTTCAAAAACTACCCGCTTGCTTCCCACGAAAATGCCCGTATGGCATCACAGTACTTTGTAGCTGCCAACAATCTTGATCCTGAAAAGGCTTGGAAGCTGTATGATGAATTTTTCGCAAACCGCGAAACCCTTATTGCAGAGGGTGAACCGTTTATGAAAAAAACAGCTGAAAAAGTAGGTCTTGATCCTGAAAAGCTCGCAGCAGAAGCACGCACTGAGCCTGTAAATGCAATCATCGATGAAGATATGGCTGATGCAAAAGCACTTGAGCTTGAAGGTACACCATACTTCCTCGTGAACAACATCCTCATTCGCGGTGCGTTGCCGCTTGATCTGTATTCTGAAGCAGTAGAGATCGCGCTGGATCACGAAAACAAAAAATAGAGACGGGGAGCAAGCCCCCTTACCTGCCAGATTAAAGCCTCCGGTATAACTACCGGAGGCTTCCTTTTACCCAAAACTATAAATAACAATTTTGTAACTATATTAGTATAGTAAGCAAAACCAGTAAAATACTGAACTCAGAGCGCTTGCAAAGGATATAACATTCAGGCTATGTTCCTGTTCAAATCAGACTTTTAGATGTCACAAGGAGAGTTCATCCGTGCAAAAAACAGTGTATTTTATCGAAGGCGACGGGATCGGGAAAGAGGTGTGGGAAGCCGCACGTCCGGTTCTTACTGCTGCGATCGAAAAAGCGTACGGTAACGAACGTTCCTTGGAATTTAAGGAGCTTCTCGCCGGAGAAAAAGCATTTAACGAAACAGGTGAATACTTGCCGCAGGATACGTTGACTGCGCTGCAAAATGCAGAGCTCGCCATGAAAGGCCCGCTCATGACACCTGTAGGTAAAGGGTTCAGAAGCCTCAACGTCACGTTGAGACAAACACTTGATCTGTACGCATGTATCCGTCCTATCCGCTATTACGACGGCATCATGTCACCGGTTAAGCGTCCTGATCTCGTGGATATGGTTGTGTTCCGTGAAAACACCGAAGATGTGTACGCCGGTATTGAATTCGAGTCCGGCAGTGATGAGGCAAAACGTCTTATCGCATTTTTCAATGATGAACTGGGCATCACCGTAAACCCGACAGCGGGTGTTGGTTTAAAACCAATAACCCCGAACGGTTCCAAGCGGCTGGTACGTAAGGCTCTTGAATTTGCTGTGGCACAGGGAAAACCGAGTGTCACCCTTGTTCATAAAGGCAACATCATGAAGTACACCGAAGGCGGATTCCGCCAGTGGGGCTACGATGTAGCTGCAGACGAGTTTTCTGCCCAGACAACGACAGAAGATGCCCCTGCTGAGGGCAAAGTTGTCGTAAAAGATCGCATTGCAGACGCAATGTTCCAGGAAGCTCTCATCCGACCAGAGCAATATTCTGTTCTGGCGACTACCAACCTCAACGGCGACTACCTTTCTGATGCACTCGCAGCGCAGGTTGGTGGCCTCGGCCTTGCGCCGGGCGTAAACATGTCTGATGACCTTGCGTTCTTTGAACCGACTCATGGCACAGCACCGACTATTGCAGGTAAAGACATGGCAAACCCTGGCAGCCTTATTCTATCCGGTGCAATGCTTCTAGAGCATATTGGCTGGACTGAAGCTGCGGATTCTATCCATACCGCAGTAAGCAAAGCTATTTCTGCAAAAACAGTAACGTGTGACCTTGCAAGCCAGATGGAAAACGCGAAGACCGTAGGCTGTAAAGCATTCGGCGAACTGGTAGGAAGTCTCCTGTAATCGTATCCGTTAAAACAAACGACGAGGGTGGCTCTGCTTGGAGCCACCCTTTTTTTATTCTCAAATACTTTCAATACAATGCGAGGGAATATTCTCTTTTATTTAAGAAGAACGATTAGAAACATCGGGCAGCAATGCCAAGTACGAATGAAGTATTTTTAAAAATGTCAAATTTTACAAAATTGTAAATTTAAGCTCAAAAAATCATTTTTTAAGAGTCATAATTTACAATTTTGTAAAATATGCAAAAATCCATTTTCAATTACATTTAATAAAAACAGACAGTTACAAACATTGGCACAAACCCTGCTTTATTCAGAGCAAAATCTGAAAAGCAGGAGGTTACTATGTCTGTGTGCAAAAGCACGTTGTCCCGATCAGGGTTGGTTGCGGTTATGACCGTTTTAGCGCTTGGAGCAAGCGCAACGTTGGTACATGCGGAAGAGGAGGCGGTGTACCTTACACAAACAAACGCGAACATAGTATGGACTCTGCTCGCTGCCATGCTTGTTATGTTTATGCAGGCCGGATTCACACTGGTTGAATGCGGACTCACCCGATCAAAAAACGCCGGTAATATTCTGATGAAAAACATGCTGGATTTTGCCGTCGGCACCATGCTGTTTCTCATGATCGGGTACGGATTGATGTTTGGTGGAGACTTTTTCGGATTATTCGGAACAGACGGGTTCTTCCTGTCATTTATTGACGGCCCGTCAGCCAGCAGGGACTTTGATATCACCTTCTGGTTCTTCCAGTCTGTCTTTGCCGCCACTGCTGCAACCATTGTTTCCGGCAGCGTGGCAGAACGAACAAAATTTCAGGCCTACATTGTCATCAGTGTACTAGTGACAGGCCTTATCTACCCTATTTCCGGCCACTGGGCATGGGGTGGACTCAGCGGAAACGCCGGCTGGCTCGAATCCTTAGGGTTTGTAGATTTTGCTGGATCAACAGTGGTTCACTCCCTTGGTGGATGGATTGCCCTTGCAGGTGCCATCGCTGTGGGACCAAGAATCGGTAAATACATGCCGGACAAAAAACCCCGTGCCATTCTTGGACACAACATGCCAATGGCAGGACTCGGCGTCTTTATTTTATGGTTCGGCTGGTTCGGCTTTAACGCAGGCTCAACCACAATGGCAGACGGCAGCATCGGCTATATCGCCTTAAACACCAGCTTAGCTGGCTGTGCAGGCATGATTACAGCCATGTGTACCGTCTGGACACGCTTTGGAAAACCTGAAGCATCCATGACCATGAACGGCATTCTTGCCGGACTGGTAGGTGTAACCGCAGGATGTAGCGAACTTTCACCTTTCGGCGCAATTATTGTGGGTGGAATTTGCGGCTCAGCAGTGGTTCTTTCCATTGAGTTTATCGACACCATTCTGTGTGTGGATGACCCGGTAGGTGCCATCTCTGTGCACGGCGTCTGCGGTGCAATAGGTACTCTTTCAGTAGGTCTGTTTGCGTCGCCTGAATTCGGCTCTGCTACCGGATTCTTCTACAACGGCGATCTCAGCCTGTTCGGAGTGCAGTTGCTCGGAGTTGCAGCCTTTTTCCTCTGGGCATTCGGTGCAGGAACCGTCTGTTTTAAACTTGTCGATAATGCAGTGGGCTTACGTGTAAGCCGCGCTGAAGAAATTAAGGGACTGGATATTACCGAACACGGCTCAGAAGCCTACAACGGTTTCCAGATTTTTAGTGTCGAATAACCTGATCGGAGAAAAACAATGAAAAATGTCGTTGCTTTTATCAGACCGGAACGTCTCCCGCAGGTTAAGCAGGAGTTGTTCGCAAGAGACCTTTTTGGACTGTCTGTCACCAATATTCTTGGCAGTGGTCAGCAGAAGGGATTTACAGAAACCTACCGTGGCGTCACAGAAGAAGTGAACCTTCTTAAAAAGCTGCGAATTGAACTGGTTGTTCAAGAAGAACGACTCAATGATGCTATCTCTGCCATAGAAACCGGTGCCCGCACCGAAACTGAAGGCGACGGCATTATCTACTTCCAGGAAATTCACAACGTGCGTCGCATTCGTACTGGTGAACCGTTGTAACTCGTCCAACTACTGTTACAAAAGACAGCTCTCTGCCTTACAAGGCGCTGCCTAATAAGAAGCTACCTGATAAGCAGAGATAGTCCCACTGCCTTAGTAAACAGATTTGTGCAGTTCAACACATAAAAAAGTCAGGTGCAGACATACCTACCCCATGTCTGCACCTGACTTTTTTCGCTTTTTTACCGTTCAAACTTTGATTTATCAGGAAACAGGCGTCGCAAAAAACGCTGCGTAATACGTACACCCTCTTCGGTTGTGTCTTCCGCATCATTTATGCAGAATGTTTTCGGCTTACAGTATCGTATTAACGCCAACCGTTTTCTGAACCTGCTGTTTCCCGCAGTTGTTTCTACATGCTTCAGATCAAACGTCAACATGGCAAACGCCTTATTCACTCCGCCGATATTAACCATCCTGCTTACACCTAAATCGAGACACAACAAGCAATACGCACTTGAAAAAATAAAATCATCACGGGATCTGAAGCGATTAATAAATGTCTTTTCGCACTCTCCAGGAAAGGTATCCAGCAAGAGATCAGCCATTTTTTTCTGGATCGGCTTGGGAGTATGTCTGAACTTAACAGGCTTGAACCCGTATCCTTTTTCCATAAAAGCACAGCGGGTGTTCGCAACGGCTGCATCCAGATCTCCCATGTCATCCCGCACAGTAAGACAATCCTTCATGGGGCGTTTTTCTGTTACACCCCAGATAACAGGTGCTCCTGAATCATCAAAAAAATCGCTTCTGGAAACCTTGTTCCCGAACATCACATCATCATTGAAAAGTAAAAAATGCTCTGCCAAACCTTTTATCTGGGTAAGACACATCTCAATAGCGTTGCTGTTAAACGAAGGAAGGTAGGTCTGGCTGGGAAAAATGTCTTTGTGGTCAACAATAGTAACCGCATCCAGATTTATGAAAGACGGTACCTGTCCGTCTGTGACAATGAACACCCTGTTCACCCACGGGGCATAGCGGTCTACGGAACGAAGCGAATACAGCAGCTCATTATTATCGCGAAATCTGCTCTCATCAGTTGCGCTTTCAAGATTCGCCGCACTTTTCCTTCGGGCGTACAACTCCTTCTTCTCGAGCCATTTCTGGTCGTTACCATCTACCCAAGGGTATACTATATCGACAGGAAAATCGCTGTTCATTGCTATTCCACGTTTCTTCCAATCTGCACACCATCCCCAGACAACACGCCGGAGGAACAGTACGTTCGATCATAAAAAACAATGCTACTGGTAAACCTGAAGGCTGTTCCTGCACCGAAAACAACAGCACAAACAGCCTGACCCTACTCAATAAGCATAGCACGAAGCCCCTGTTAGCTGATGGGTTTTTCCATCAGCCACAGGGAGAAATAACAATGAAAAAGAAACGTAGAGAAGAGGAACAGACTACAGATTGAGCATGTCTGTCACAAGGTTGCGGATATGATCGTGAGGGATATTTTCGCCTGTCCAGAGCCGGAATTGCTCCGCCCCTTGCGCTGCGAACATATGCAAACCGTCTATGGTTTCCCAGCCTGCGGCTTTGGCAGTGCGTAGAAATACAGTTTCCAGCGGATTATAGACAAGGTCATAGGCTGTGCCTTTCCCTGTAAACATCTCTTCTGCAAATGTTGTCTTATCAACATGATCACCTGCCATGCCCATAGGCGTGGTGTTAATCACAAGATCTGCTTCTACGATTCCTCTTGCATCCCAATCAACGCAATCCACATCAAACTGAACAGCAAGACTCGCCGCCCTGTGCGCAGTGCGGTTGCAAATGGTAACATTGTGGACACCTAGCTCCTTCAAGCCTGCAAGTACAGCCTTTGCAGCACCACCTGCTCCCAGAACAAGCGCGCGGGAATACGTTGCAGGGCTATCTATAAGCGGAGCCATAAAGCCCAGTACATCCGTATTGTCTCCCACCAGAACACCATTGTCCCAGTAAAGTGTATTCACAGCCCCCACCAGCGTTGCCCGCGGGGTAATTCTGTCCACATACTCCATGACCGTTTCTTTATGAGGAATGGTGACACTTGCTCCGTAAAGCGGAAGCGTGCGGAAAGCAGTCATGAAATCAGCCAGTTTCTCCGGTGGAGTCGGAAAAGCCATATACACTGACGGAAGGGAAAACATGGAGAACCCGCTGTTATGCAACGCAGGGCTCATGGTGTGACCGAGAGGATGCCCGATTATTCCGTATAATTTTTCTGGTATGGCGTTCATGTTTTTTCCTTCAGTAGACGTACTGACATCAGCACACGTTATCGTTGTATGATTGAATACTGTAGCCAAGAAAAAACACAAGGTACAGGGGGGACAGGCAGGCATGGAGCAAAAAAGACCACAAAAAAAAGCGGAGTGTTTGACAGACACTCCGCTTTCAAAACTTGGTTAAGGGGAGCCACCCCTTACCCTGAATCCTTAGATGAAAAAAAGAAGGTACTCTCATATTAGCAACCTGCGTGCCAACTTTTTCTAAAAAACAGTATTTTCTAAAAACACTGTAAAAACAAAAGGTAAGACAAACACTCTCATTTTACAGACCATCAATCTAAGTAAAGTAATTTTTACTTCGGAAAATGCTTCCGCCAATTCCAAGGGCTTTAGAAAAAATTTTTGAACCAGCAAATGAAACGTAATCTCCCTAAAACTCACTGCACAGCACTAAAAAAGCCAGACTCAACCATACCAACAAGGTATTTTCGAGTCTGGCTCTGTTATTTCTCTACAACTGCGTACAATTATCGCAGTGAACTGACAATTTTTTTGTCAGTATACGCAATATATTCTGTCGCAGCTAATGAACGTATAAGTAGCGTTTAATTTTTTGTGTCGGTGTTTTTTCAAACGGTTCGGTCTGCTCAATGACTTTCACAATTCTTGAGAATCCAGCCACTTTGCTGTTCACACTGACGCGAATTTCTTCAAGCAGCTTCAGCACTTTTTCTTCGACTTTTGCCGCGTGCAAGTTACCGAACTCGTCATCCACTTTGGTTCTGTCCATGTGAATACGGGCAATCAATTTTCTGTCCTGCTCGTACACAATTGTTTCCAGAACCCAAGGAGACTGCATAATCATGCCCTCCAGTTCTTCCGGATAAATGTTCTCGCCGCTTGGCCCTACAATAACATTTTTAAGGCGACCTCGAATGTACAGGTAGTCGTCAGCATCAAATTTACCCAGATCACCGGTACGGAACCACCCGTCTTCGGTAAATACAGATTTGGTTATCTCAGGCGCTTTGTAATACTCACGCATCACGCTAGGCCCTTTGGCAAGAATCTCCCCCTCTCCAGTTTTCGGATTCGGGTTATCTATCTTCAACTCCACACCGGACAACTTATATCCGGTCGATTGCAGACGAGTCTGCGCAGGGCCTGTGCCCGCAAGCAACGGACTGGTTTCTGTAAGACCGTAGCCGATGGCATACGGGAAATGCGCTTCTTTTAAGAATCGTTCTACTTCCGGTGCAATGGCTGCACCGCCGATACAGAACACCCGCAGGCTACCGCCAAATGTTGCCAGCAGCTTTTTCCCTGCTATTTCATGCAGCTTCGGACGGGCAACTTTGTACAATACGCGCTTAAACCAGCTTCCGGTCAGCTTCGGCAAAATTGCAGCTTTAAAAATTTTCTCAATAACAAGCGGGACAGAAAGCATTACAGTCGGCTTAACCTGCGCCATAGCAGGAAGAAGCGCACGTGCTGTAGGCGGCTTATCCATGTAATAAATATGGGCACCGTTCATGAGGGGCAGGATAAGCCCCAAAGTACATTCATACGTATGGGATAACGGAAGAATTGAGAGCAATCTGTCACCCGGCCCCACTTCTACAATATTGCGCACGGCATACGCATTGGAAACTATGTTCTCGTGGGTGAGTACTACCCCTTTGGAGTGACCTGTTGTACCGGATGTGTAAATAATCGCCGCCACATCATCAGGGGCAACGCTGTTGTCTGCAGAAAAAAGGCTGATTGTGCCTTCTATCTTTTCAGCATGTTCGCGCTCAATAAACTTCTGGGTGAGATCACGAGCCTTTTCCATAATAGAACGAAATTCACGTAATCCAGCTTTCTTCAGCTCTTTAAGCTTCTGAGGCTCTTCATCAAATGCAACCGGAGAAAATGTTTCCATAAGGAATAATTCAGGCGGCTCATCATATTGTCCGTCTTCCACCTTGCAGAACAGTTTTTGAGAAACAATAACTGCGCGGGCTTCAGAATGACGGATGATATGGTGCACAGCATCAGGATGAAAATCCGGCAAAATCGGAACAGCCACAGCCCCCATGGCGGTAATGGCAAAATACGCAATACCCCAGTTAGGAGTACTTTCACTTAAAATTGCCACCTTATCACCGGCAACAATCCCGTGCTTTACAAGTACACCCTGCAAGCCCTGAACAGCAGTGGCAAATTCCTTGTACGTAATAGGAACACCGCCGACATTCGACAGAGCGGGGTGATCAGAAAATAAATCAGCACTGCGCTCCAGCACTGCCGTGAGTGTATACGTTGTAAGTGGGTACATGAAGGCTCCGTAAAAAAGTCATCCTTTCAAACCGATAAATACTGTTCACTGCCAAACGATTTGTCTCTACGCGAAGATGAGCAACTCTGCAACGGCATGTCAGTCTGTCCCTGACTCCCACCCCCCTCAATTGACCTTTTAGACCCTTTGAGCATAAGAATACGTGTACTACATTATTTCATAGAAGGATTATCCCATGATTAAACATATTGTCTGGTTTACATTCAAAGAAGAAGCTGAAGGCGCAACCGCATCCGAAAACGCAGCAAAAGCAGTTTCTATGCTCCGCAATCTTGAAGGCAAAATCCCTTCCCTTAAAACCATCGATGTATCCATGGAATTTGCCAGCACTACAACGGAAGATGTGCAGGTAGTTCTTCTTTCCACTCACGATGATGAAGAAGGTCTTGCAAACTACAACCAGCACCGCCTGCACGTTGAATGCGTAAACTTCATCAAAAAAGTTATCGCTTCCCGCAAAGCAATCGACTTTGTTGTTTAGCATGTTCGCTAGTCAGGTACGGCAAGCGTACCTTGTCGAAAACCCTATATTTCACAGAGCCTCCTGACAAAAAAACAAAAAAAGGCTGTCCTTACACAAGGACAGCCTTTTTTATTACTTGCAACAATGCTGCGTTCAAGCGCAACAATTAGAATCTGTAGCCAACAGTAAGACCAAAGATGTGTGCATCACCATCTTTGAACTCACCTTTCTGTGCATACGGCATACCGTTGGACTTAGTTACATGTACGGTTGCAGATCGTTCTTTCATGAGGAGGTAGTTGTAGCTCGCATCAACAGACCAGCTTTCATTGTGCCAACCGGCACCAAAGCCAAACAGATGACGATCGTTTGCAGGAACCATGTAACTCAGGCTGTCACCGTTCAACGGGGAGTTATCGTACACATAACTTGCACGTACATCCCAGTTTTCAGTCAAAGCGTACTCTGCACCTGCATTGTAGCGCCAAGTATCTTTGTAATCACTTTTCTTTACAAACGGGCCGCCTTCGAACTCAACCTTCAACTCACTGTAGCTGCTCCAGCCAATCCATGTTGCGCCGACTTCCACACTTAATTTATCAGTCGGTTTCACATTGATACCAAAGCCAACCTGTTCAGGCAGAGTGATTTTACCGGATGCGCTGGTATCTTTAATTCTGTTGCTTCCAGCATCCATATTGATATCACCTTTCACACTCTGTGTGACCTGTGAACGGTAGCTTGCACCTGCAGAAAGCCATTCTGTGATCTGGTAACGGGCACCTACGGAAACGCCTGCACCCCAGCTGTCGCCTGACATCTTAGTATCAAGATAGCCCGGAATCATCGGGTGACCGGTTTTCTTCTTCAACATGAAGTCAAACCACATAATTTCCGGCCCGATGGCAACAGAGAAGTTCTTTGTTACCTTGTAGCCGATAAGCGGGTTGATTGACACGGAACGAATGCGCACATCATGCACATCGCTTGCACCCGGCCAGTCACTATCGAACTTGGTCCCAAGACCGAAGCGTGAAAACACACCAACACCGACATACACGTCATCAGTAAGGGCGTGAGTTGCGTAAAAATGCGGAATAGTCCAAAGGCTACTTTCACCATCGTAGCTGCCTGCATCTTCAGCAGGTGAATCAATTTTAACGGTGGCAGACGGGTAAATACCACTTACGCCAAGCGCAAACTGAGTCCCTTCCAGTTCAGTCAACTGAGCAGGGTTGATCGCAATGGAGGAAGGGTCGGCCTTACCGGCCATTACAGAGTTACCCAGCGCGTTTGCACGGGCACTGTATTCGTAGATACCAAAACCGGCAGCCTGCGCAGCTACAGCAACAAGCAGCACAGAACAGATAACAATAAGTTGGATTACACGACGAGTCACATTCTCTCCTAATGTGAGTTAAAAGTAAGACAACCGTTCCCCTTAAGTTGCCTCCACAAGCGTGTCGTCCCTCGTTCGATTCAGTCATTTTTAAGCAGAAATGAAGTAGCACTCACCTAATAACAAAACTCTATTTTTGCAAGCTAATTCAAGATATTACGCACCAGACAGCACTTCAAAACACAGTCGCATACACTGCTGAGAGTGTTACTATTATCCATCCTATTTGAGAGTCTTTGTATCTCAAAAAGCAGTTTTGCTATTATTTAGAATAGCTTCTACGCACATGCGTGCAGTGAACAGTGTTCAGGCATTTTAGGGAGATAGAAAAAAACCTTTGAGAAAAGCTTGCTTCTCGAGCGAGATTTTGATTGTGTGCAAGACACTGGTGATGAACACAGAAAATTGGTTTATTGCAAATGTAAAAAATTGTTAAACCGCAGTGTTGGGGTCGTAGCGGCAGGCAATTCTACATTTGAAATGGAGATGAGCTGTTATGGAATCCATCCGTGAATTGTACAGAATTGGTGTAGGACCTTCTTCCAGCCATACTATGGGCCCAAAAAAGGCTGCAGAACTGTTTTTACAGCAATATACACATGCAAACCGGTATGTTGTACATCTGTACGAAAGCCTTGCAGCAACCGGCAAAGGACACCTTACTGATAAGGCTGTGCTGGAAGTGCTTGGTGAGGAGTATACTAAAATACAATGGCATCCTGAAAAATGTTTGCCGCAACATCCAAACGCCATGACATTTGAAGCGTTTGATGAACAAGGGGAACTGTTAGGAACTCGTACGTTCTTCAGTGTCGGCGGGGGCGCAATTCGCGAACTCGGCGAAGAGGAACAAGAGCAAAAATCGGTGTACCCGCTCACGACAGTCAAAGATATTATGGAGTACTGTTCGCAAAAAGGCATCACGTACTGGGAATATGTAGTGGAATGCGAAGGGGAAACAATTTTTGATTTCTTGGATACTGTCTGGGAAACAATGGAATCTGCAGTAAAAAAAGGTCTTGAAAACCAAGGTGTTTTACCGGGTTCAATCGGCCTCAGCAGACAGGCATGGCGTTATCTCAGACGATGCCGCAATGCCTCTGAAGATATGCAGCAGACAGGGCTTATCACCGCATACGCTCTTGCTGTATCAGAAGAAAACGCTGGCGGCGGCATCATTGTCACCGCTCCTACTTGCGGCGCAAGCGGCGTTGTTCCGGCAGTGCTCTATTACCTGCAGGAACAGCAGCAGCTGAAACGTATCGATATCTTACGAGCGCTGGCAACAGCAGCCCTGTTCGGTAATGTCATTAAGTTTAATGGCTCAATTTCCGGTGCAGAGGTCGGGTGTCAGGGTGAAGTCGGATCAGCATGCGCTATGGCGGCAGGTGCCGCGGCAGAGCTGCTTGGTGGTACGCTACGCCAAATCGAATATGCAGCAGAAATGGGGCTTGAGCATCATTTAGGGCTTACATGCGATCCGGTAGACGGACTGGTGCAAATTCCTTGCATCGAACGTAACGCCTGTGCTGCTACCCGCGCACTTTCCTGCGCACAGATGGCTATTCTTTCAGACGGCACACACCACATTACGTTTGATGAGGTTGTACACGTTATGAAGCAAACAGGGCACGATCTGCCAAGCCTGTACAGGGAAACCTCCACAGGCGGGCTTGCAAAAGCCTATGCAGGGCGCTGTCGAACGCCAAAATAAAAAAACGGGCTGCTTATCTTAAGCAGCCCGTTTTATTTTGTAAAAAGAACGAGTCTCTAGCTTTCCAGCCACGTTTTCGCGTACTCATATTCCTTCTCAGAAAACAGTTTTGCCTCAAACGGCATCAACGGCAAAAAGAATCCGGCAGCTTTATGCACCCATTCTACATCGGTCACAAGAGCGATTCTTTCCCACGCAAAAAGATGACGTAACCCAAACACTGTATCTGTCGCCACTGCTCCCATTGAATAGGTTGAGCCTTCAGTAATATGCATAAAGCATTTCACTTTTTCATACGTCTCTAAAATCTCTTTTGCACGGGGAATCAGCACTTCTTCATAGTCACTGCGTGTTATTTCGCCGTGTGTCTCAATGGCAATGGTCTCATCACCGAATCCTTCCAGTAACTTCAGCATGTCTACCTCACTTACGAACAGATGAATCAGGCAGCGGAATCGACTTCTTCAAAATCACCGGCTCCCAAGCTGCAGCCAGCGCATCCGCCTCAATAAGATCCTCTTTGGACATATGCTGCTCAAGCACTTCTGCATTGCGCTTTGCTTTACTGCTACCACTTGAAGCCGCAAGCCTGAACCACTTCATTGCTTCAACAAGATTTTTTTCAACACCTTCACCGTTACCGTACATAACACCAAGGTTAGTCTGTGCAGCAGGGTGACCCTGATTGGCAGCCCGTAAGTACCACTTTGCTGCAATACCAAGGTCTTTATCTACTCCAAAACCGGCTTCATACGCAGCACCTACGCCAAACTGTGCATTCGGGTGCTCGTTTTCTGCAGCGCGGGTCAGCCAGTAGATAGTTTTCGATGTATCCTTCTTTACACCCTGCCCTAAATGATACAGCACAGCCAGATTAAACTGTGATTGCGGATCACCTTCTTTTGCCATTGAGCGGATGCATTGATATGCCTCATCATATTGCGCGGAGAAGTAATACTTATCGCATTCCTGCTGGGTATATTTCTTTGCCGATGCAAGCGAAACACTGAGCAGACACAAACACAACACCAGTGCGAAAAACTGAACTATCTTTGTCATACCATGCCCTCCCGTGGCCATGATCCAAAACCTGTTTTAACTGTGGGCAATTGTAGCACTCGCGAGCCGCCGGAACGTTGATAAAACAGATTAGGGATGGGATAACAGAGAGGATTATCTGGAGTCTCAGGATTACAAAAAAGCCTGCACTACCCAAAAGGTATTGCAGGCTTTAGAAAGTCTAGAAAACTAATGACAACAATGTCATACAACAGTTATCCGCTGTATAGTTACATGCGTACAACACCATCTTCTGTTACCAGAACCATGTGCTCCCAACGCACTCCACCCCACTCAGGATAATACAATCCCGGTTCGGCAGTTATCACCATTCCCGGCTTCAAAACAGCATCCGAACGCATATTCACAGACGGGGCTTCGTGGGTCTCCAGACCAATGCCGTGACCTAATGAATGGGTAAACGCATCAGCCACTCCGGCGTCTTCAAACACCTTCACAGCAACTTCATGTGCTTCTTTAACAGGCATTCCCGGTCTCATGGCTGCAATAGCCGCATCCTGCGCAGTACGCACAAATTCCATAGTCTGCTGGAACTCATCCGAAGGTTTGGAGCCGACCCAGATAGTACGGGTCTGGTCAGAACAATAATCATTCAGACGGCACCCCACATCAATCAGCACAGGGCACTCCTCTTTAATCACTGTATCACCGGGGATAGCATGCGGCAGAGCAGCATTAGGCCCCACAGCAACAATAGAAGAAAATGCCAGTTCGCTCGCGCCATGATCGCGGAAAAACTTTTCAATATCCCACGCCACAGCCTTTTCAGTACGTCCCGGTCTGCAAACAGACGGCACCCACTGCATCAGCTTATGGTTAAGGGCACACGCTTCCTTCAGACATGCAATCTCATGCTCGTCTTTAATAATTCGCAGCTCTTCAACCAAGCCGTCGCCTTCAACGCAATGCAACCCTTCTGAAAAGCTCTTCTGGAATGCATACGGAATGGTCTTCGACTCAAAACCGATTGTGCCATAGCCAAGCTGCTTAATATGCTCATTAATAGAGCCGGCAGGGTTCGCACGATAAATATAGATACGGGACTCATCCCACAGCCGTTTTGCAGCATCCCAGTATCGGGAATCCGTAAACAGCCAGTCTTTTCCGTCCTTCGTAATCAGCAGATAGCCTGCATACTCATTCTTCTGCCCGTCATGCAGCTCAAAACCGGACAAATAATACCGGTTAGCCTCATGGCTGATAAAAAGTGCATCAATACCTTTTTCATGCATTAGCGCGCGAAGCTTCTCGCGCCTTGTCTGGCATACCTGATTCATACTCTATACGTCTCCTGTCAAAGGATGGTTCTCTATCCGTAACATGTTCTGTGCACAGTGCATCACCATACTCCTGACAATATACTCAGGCAAGGCATCAATCAGGAATAATTCCTGATTGACGACTCATTATCACTGGGCTACCTTCTCTACAGCAAATTTTACCAGCTTAAGGAAACGGAAATGAAACTTACTTCCTGGAATGTGAACGGCTTTCGCGCTGTACGGAAAAAGCCAGAGTGGCAATGGTTCGAAGAAAATGAAGCCGACATTGTCGGTGTGCAGGAAACAAAGGCAATGCCAGAGCAAATTGCCGAAGAGGACAGACATCCCGAAGGTGTTTTCAGCTACTGGCTCGGCTCAACCGTTAAAAAAGGGTACTCCGGCACAGCAGTTTTCTCCAAAATAAAACCGCTCAGCGTAAGCTACGATCTTCCCGACCCCGCATACCAAGGAGAAGGAAGAGTCATTCATCTTGAGTTTGATGCATTCCACTATTTCAACATCTATTTCCCGAACGGGCAGGCAGGCGATGACCGGCTTGAATACAAGCTCGGTTTCTACGACTCCTTTCTGGCGCACGCAGAAGAACTGCGTAAAACAAAGCCAATCGTGGTCTGCGGCGACTTCAACACTGCACACAAGCCTGTTGACCTCGCACGCCCGAAGCAAAACGAAAAAACATCCGGTTTCCTGCCAATCGAACGGGAATGGCTCGATAAGTTTGTTGCTGCCGGCTACGTAGACACCTTCCGCCATGTGAATCCCGACACCACCGACAAATACTCGTGGTGGTCATACCGATTCAATGCACGTAAAAACAACACCGGATGGCGTATCGACTACTTCTTTGTCTCAGACGAACTCAAAGATGCCGTCAAAGACGCTTGGATTGAAGATACGCAGTTCGGCTCTGACCACTGCCCTGTCTGGCTGGAACTTGATATTTAGTCTTAGGCTTTTTTAATGCCTCCGGCGGGCAAGGGCTCTGCCCTGCACCCGCAAGGGGCTCGCCCCTTGACCCATTTATACGCGAAGCAACCCGCATTTTTATGGTATTGGAAGCCGCGAAAAAGCTAACTTTCTATCACAAAAAAGGCTGTCCCTCATCTGAAGGACAGCCTTACTTTTTTGAAAGGTAGTGGCGCGAAAGCCGCGAGGTGATCTTAAAAAAAGAAACAACTCGCGAGTAAAAAGTTTGAAAGGGGGTCTGGGGGAAAACTTTACAAAGTTTTCAGCCCAGTCGCCAAAGGCAAACTTCTTACAAAAATTGCTACCAGCTCATACGCATTTTTGCGCCCATGGCGGACATTTGGCGTTTCAGTTCAGGGATGGTGTATTCCCCGTAATGAACAATGGAGGCGATGAGCGCAGCAGTTGCTTTACCTTGTGTCACGGCATCGTACATATGCTGTGGGTTTCCGGCACCGCCTGAAGCAATGATCGGAATACTTACAGCTTCGGCAATGGTACGGGTGAGATTCAACTCATAGCCGTCTTTGGTACCGTCTGCATCGATGGAGTTCACGCAAATTTCGCCAGCACCAAGTGCTTCAGCTGTCTTTGCCCACTCAATGGCGTCCATATTCATATGCTTTCTGCCACCGTGGATGACGATTTCGTAGCCGGAAGGGATATCTGCGGTTACTGGAACCTGCTTTACATCCATACCCAGTACGATTGCCTGATTCCCGAATCGTGCAGCGCCTTCGCTGATGATATCAGGATTTTTAACAGCACCGGAGTTCACGGAAACTTTTTCAGCACCTGCGTTCAGGGCATCACGCATGTCTTGTACGGAGTTAATGCCACCGCCCACGGAGAACGGAATAAAAATTGTGGAAGCAACTTTTTCTACAACATCAAGAAAGATACCGCGTCCTTCATGGGAGGCTGTGATATCGTAGAATACGATCTCATCGGCACCTTCATCGTAGTATTTTTTGGCAGTTTCCACTGGATCGCCAATATCAACGTTGCCTTTAAACTTGATGCCTTTGGTCAATCTTCCATCACGTACATCGAGGCACGGAATAATACGTTTACTTAGCATTAGCGGCCTCCTCACAGTAGTTGTAGAAGTTTTTCATAAGGCGCAGGCCAGCGCGACCGCTTTTTTCCGGATGGAACTGTACAGCCCATAATCCCGGGCCACCGTGGATGGAGCAGAACTCGAAGCCGTACTGGGTTGTGGCAATCACATATTCCGGTGCCGGATCTGGGAAGTAGGAATGCACGAAGTAGAATTCGTCTTCATCGCTGATGCCTTTAAGCAGTTCGCATGGCTTATGCTGGGTTACTTTGTTCCAGCCCATGTGCGGAACGCGAATCGGCTCACCGTTCATGTCCTTCCATTCATCATTAAACAGATTACACTGCCCAGGGATAATACCGAGAGTCTTGGTATTACCTTCCTGACTGTAATCGAGCATAATCTGACAACCAACACAGATACCGAGCAACGGCTTTTCCTGTTCAATGGCTTTACGCAGTACTGATTCTAGACCGGAAGCTGCAAGCTCCTCCATGGCCTGACCTGCTGCGCCGACGCCTGGAAAAATAATTCCATGAGCCGCCAACACTTCATCTGGGTTTGCTGTAATTTTATTTGGGATACCGAGATGATCAAGCGCACGTTTCACGCTTGTCTGGTTCCCCGCTTTGTACTCAAGAATCGCGAGCATGTGAGCGGCCTCCTTATATAGTATGTTGGTGTTCTATTGCCATATAATCGCAGTATACGGCAGTAGTTTACAATGATTCAGATTGTGGGAGTAACAGGCGCAAAGGAGAAGAGCAAGTATTTACGCGGCCGCTTGCATTACGCAGCATGGCAGGATATATTTTGGCAAAAGAAAATATTTTTTCGTTTGCCTTTTGATTCCCGTTAGCGTAAGACACGGAGATTTCTGGCGAGGGCACGAGGTTCAATCCGCTCCTTGTCTTACAGGTTGACGGTAATCTCGGGTTCTTACGTCATTTTATCTCGCGGGGAATTCTTTCCCGCTATTTTTGTGCCCGACAGAATATTCTGTCTTCACCGAGAAGGTGCAACCTTTACAACCAGAGATTTTTGCCACCATGCCAAAAAGGACAGATTTAAAGCGCATTATGGTTATTGGCTCCGGACCGATCGTTATCGGTCAGGCTTGTGAGTTTGATTACTCCGGAACTCAGGCTGTTAAAGCCTTGAAAGAAGAAGGGTACGAAGTTGTGTTGGTTAACTCCAACCCGGCTACGATCATGACAGACCCTGAACTTGCTGACCGGACGTACATTGAGCCAATTGAACCTGAAACGGTTGCTGAAATTATCCGTAAAGAGCGACCTTGTGCTCTTCTGCCCACACTTGGCGGCCAGACCGGTCTGAACACTGCGCTTGCAGTTGCAGAGTCCGGTGTGCTTGAAGAGTGTGGCGTTGAACTTATCGGGGCAACCAAGTCAGTTATTGAAAAAGCGGAAAGCCGTGAACTTTTCCGTGAAGCAATGGCCAATATCGGCCTCAGCGTTCCGGGTTCTGACATTGCCCGCAGTATGGACGACGTACGTCGCATCGGCGAAGAAATGAACTTCCCGATCATTATCCGTCCTGCATTTACAATGGGCGGTAAAGGCGGCGGTATCGCCTACAACATGGAAGACCTTGAGACTATTGCCTCACAGGGTCTTGCAGCGTCTATTCAGTCAGAGTTACTTCTTGAACAGTCCATCATCGGCTGGAAAGAGTACGAAATGGAAGTTATGCGCGATAAAGCGGATAACTGCGTTATCATTTGTTCCATTGAAAACTTTGACCCAATGGGCGTGCACACCGGTGACTCCATTACCGTAGCACCAGCACAGACACTCACTGACCTTGAATACCAGAAGATGCGTGACGCATCCATCGCCATCATGCGTGAGATCGGCGTTGAAACTGGTGGTTCAAACGTACAGTTCGGTGTTAACCCTAAAAACGGCGACCTCGTGGTTATCGAAATGAACCCGCGTGTTTCCCGTTCCTCTGCCCTTGCTTCTAAAGCAACCGGCTTCCCTATTGCTAAAATCGCGGCAAAGCTTGCTGTGGGATATACACTTGATGAAATCCCTAACGATATTACCCGTGAGACAATGGCTTCTTTTGAACCGACCATTGACTACTGCGTAACCAAGCTGCCTCGTTTTACTTTTGAAAAATTCCCTGGCGCTCAGGACGAACTGAACACCGCTATGAAGAGTGTTGGTGAAGCTATGTCCATCGGACGTACCTTCAAAGAATCCTTCCAGAAAGGCATGCGCTCTCTTGAAGTTGGTGTTGCAGGATTCGGCAGCGACTACCGTGGTAAGCTTCCAGAACGTGAAGACATCATGGGTCTGCTGCGCACACCGAACTCCAAGCGTGTATTCGCCCTGCGTCACGCATTCCTCCTTGGCATGACCATTGAGGAACTGCACGAAATTACGCACATTGATCCGTGGTTCCTCCACCAGCTCAAGGACATCATTTCCATGGAAGAAGAGATCAAGGACTTCGGCCTTGCAAACTCCCTTGCTCCTGGCAATGACGAACTCTACGCACTCATGAAACGTGCAAAAGAGTACGGTTTCTCCGACCGTCAGCTTGCTGAAATGTGGAAGCAGCCGGAAACAGCAATCCGTCAGCTGCGTAAAGACCTCGATCTTGAGCCGGTGTACTACCTTGTAGACACCTGTGCTTCCGAATTTGAAGCATACACACCGTACTACTACTCTACCTACGAAACAGGAAAAGAGATTGAAGTTGCGGACAAAAAGAAAGTAATCATCCTCGGTGGCGGTCCTAACCGTATCGGTCAGGGCATCGAGTTTGACTACTGCTGCTGTCATGCATCCTTTGCTCTGCGCGACATGGATGTACAGTCCATCATGGTTAACTCCAACCCTGAGACTGTTTCCACTGACTACGATACATCTGATCGCCTCTACTTTGAGCCGCTCACCTTTGAAGATGTAATGAACATCGTAGAAATGGAAAAGCCGGACGGCGTTATCATCCAGTTCGGTGGCCAGACTCCACTGAACCTTGCTGTACCGTTATTACGCGCCGGTGTGCCTATCCTCGGTACCCATCCGGACTCCATTGACCGTGCAGAAGACCGTGAACGCTTCCAGGCGCTCATCAACAAGCTCGACCTCATGCAACCTGCTAACGCCACTGTGATGTCCTTCGAAGAGGCACGCAAGGCAGCAAAAGGTATCACCTACCCGCTTGTTGTTCGTCCTTCCTACGTACTTGGCGGACGCGCTATGGAAATAGTGTTCGATGAAGAGCAGCTTGCAACCTACTTTGACAAATATGTTCCAGTTAACCTTGAGCACCCGATCCTTCTGGATAAGTTCCTTGAGAACGCGACAGAAGTTGACGTGGATGCCATCAGCGACGGTGACGAAGTATACGTTGCAGGCATCATGGAGCACATTGAAGAAGCAGGTATCCACTCTGGTGACTCCGCTTGCGTTCTGCCTCCACACACCTTGCCTGCTGACATCGTAGGTGAGATTCGCAGACAGACTATCGAGCTTGCAAAAGAGCTTCGCGTTATCGGCCTCATGAACATTCAGTTCGCGGTCAAAGACAAGCAGATCTTTGTTCTCGAAGTTAACCCGCGTGCGTCCCGAACCGCACCGTTCGTATCCAAAGCTACCGGCGTACCACTGCCGCGACTGGCTACTCAGGTAATGCTCGGCGAAAAGCTGGCAGACCTTGATCCTTGGTCCATGCGCAAGCACGGATACGTATCTGTTAAAGAATCAGTATTCCCATTCTCACGCTTCCCTGGTGTAGATATTCTTCTCGGACCTGAGATGCGTTCCACCGGTGAGGTTATGGGTATTGCTAAAACTGTTGAAGAAGCCTTCATGAAAGGTCAGGTTGCCTGCGGACAGGTTCTGCCTCAGGAAGGAAAAGTATTCATCTCTGTGAATGATCGCGACAAGCCGTACATCCTTGATGTAGCCAAGCGCTTCGCTGATCTCGGCTTCGAAGTTCTTGCAACTTCAGGTACCGCTAAACTGTTCATTGAGAACGGAATTCCGGCGACAAGAGTTGCAAAAGTCTACGAAGGTCGACCAAACATAGTTGACTTTATTAAGAATGGTGAAGTAGCTCTCCTCTTGAACACGGCTTCAGGAAAACGCACCGTGCAGGATTCCAAGTCCATCCGACAGGAAGCATTGGTGTACGGAGTACCTTACTCCACCACAGTTTCCGGAGCTCGTGCTATATCTATGGCTATAGCAGAACAGAGAAACTGCGAACTCACTGTTAAGAGTCTGCAGGAATACTACGCCGGAGAATAATCCTCCGAAAAAGGCTGGAAGGGATGCCATGAAACGTGAATATTGTGGTGTGTTCGGGATCTATAATCACGAAGAGGCAGCCCGCCTTACTTACTTTGGTCTATATGCTCAACAGCATAGAGGACAGGAAAGTGCCGGTATCGTAACATGGGACGGCACAAAGCTTCGTGAAGAACGTGGCATGGGGCTTGTTCCCGATGTGTTTAACGAAGAGCATCTCAGCAGAGAACTGAAGGGCAATATTGGTATGGGCCATGTCCGGTATTCAACTACCGGTGGTTCACGCCTCAGAAATGCTCAACCATTTATGGTTCAGTACAAAGACTTAGAGCTCGCCATTGCGCACAACGGGAACCTTGTAAACACTATGGAACTGCGTGCTAAACTTGAAGAACGCGGCTCCATTTTTCAGACCACAATTGACAGTGAAGTCATTGTGCATCTGATTGTACAAAACCTGCGCACAATGCCGCTTGAAGAAGCAGTACTTGCTGCATGCAAAGAAGCTCAAGGTTCGTACTCGCTTTTGCTTATGGTGAATAATAAGCTTATTGCAGTGCGTGACCCGCTCGGAATTCGTCCTCTGGTTCTTGGACGTCTCGGAGAATCACACGTCATCGCATCGGAGACATGCGCATTCGACCTGCTTGAAGCAGAGCTTGTGCGCAACATTGAGCCGGGAGAAATGCTCGTAATCGACGGCAACTCTATGGAGTCCTACAAAATGGACGTTGAAGTAGAGAAAAAACGCCACTGTATTTTCGAGCTTGTTTACTTCTCCCGTCCAGACTCACTTGTCTTTGGCGAAAACGTGTATACCTGTCGAAAAGAAATGGGACGCCAGCTCGCGCTGGAGTCACATGTGGATGCTGACTTTGTCATGCCGTTCCCCGATTCCGGTATCTACTGTGCTGTGGGCTATGCACAGGAATCCGGGTTACCGTACGAGCATGCGATGATTCGAAACCACTATGTGGGTCGAACCTTCATTCAGCCTTCACAGAGCATGCGTGATTTTAGCACCCGTGTTAAAATCAACCCGGTAAAAAGCCTTATAGAAGGTAAGCGTATTGTCATCGTGGACGACTCCGTTGTCCGTGGTACAACAATCCGCTCCCGTGTTAAGAAGCTGCGGGAACTCGGTGCAAAGGAAATTCACTTCAGAGTGAGTTGCCCGCCAATCAAGTTCCCGTGTTACTACGGCATCAACTTCTCCTCCAAAGGAGAACTCATTGCTGCCAATAATTCCATAAAGGAGATCGAAGATTACATCGGTCTGGACAGCCTTCATTATCTTACTATCGAAGGTCTGCTCAAATCGGTTTCGTCTCCTGATGATTACTGTCTTGCCTGCTTTAACGGGGATTATGCAATCCCATGTCCGGGCGGCAATTGCGGATCTTGCAGCTGCTAGCTGTATGTCCGCCGGAGCTTAATTAAGAATGAATAAGTGTATCTGCACACCTGCTGGTGACTGGCTCGCAAAAGGACGTCAGGCACTCCAGATCGAAATCGAAGGTCTGGAAACCGTAAAAACGAACCTTGACGAATCTTTTGTACGCGCAGTCGAATTGCTTGCAGAATGCAAAGGCCGTGTGATCATCACAGGTCTCGGTAAATCCGGCCTTGTCGGTCGTAAGCTTGCAGCTACCCTGTCTTCCACAGGGACTGCGTCCTTCTACCTGCATCCTGTTGAAGGCGCCCACGGCGACCTCGGCATGATTCGCGAAGAAGACGTAGTGGTGTCCATATCCAACTCCGGAGAAACTGACGAACTTAATGCAGTTCTTCCGGCAATGCGCTCCCTCGGAGCGTCTGTGATCTCCCTTACTGGAGGCGTAACATCAACAATGGCGCGTCTGTCCGACATCGTCATTAACACCGGTGTACCTAAAGAAGCCTGCCCGCTTGATCTTGCTCCGACAAGCTCAACAACTGCCACGCTTGCTATCGGTGATGCTCTCGCAGCATGCCTGATTGAAGCAAAAGCATTCACCGCGGCTGACTTCAAACGCTACCATCCGGGTGGAGCACTCGGGCAACGCCTGACTATGTCAATCGATGCCCTGATGCTGCGCGAATCCGATCCGGTTGTGCTGCAAGAAACTCCGCTTTCAGAAGCACTCCGTGTCATGGATCAAGGACGCCTCGGCACAGTCGTATTTACCGACGCTGAAGGCTGCCTTACCGGTATCCTCACAGACGGCGATCTGCGTCGCCTCATCTGCCAAGGAAAACTGGATATGGAACAACCTTCTTCCCAAATTATGGTCAGCAATCCCTACAGAGCTAAAAAAGGCTCATCCGTGGCGGAACTTCTCGACTTTATGGAAGAAAAAGCAATCACTGTACTTCCAGTTGTGGAAGAAGACGGGACCCTTTGCGGTATCGTGCATATGCACGACCTCCTCGGCAAAGGACGCGTTAAGTTCAGTAGATAACAAAGCTTCGCAGTCTACAACATACCCAAAAGGGCGGCATGAATATGCCGCCCTTTTTTCGTCTTTTTTGACGTAGGCTGGACTGTATGCGGAGTGCCTTCGGCGACCCTGCGGGGCTTGTCTCCGACGGCTGGGCTGAAAACTTTGGAAAGTTTTCCCCCAGACCCCCTTTCAAACTTTCTACCTGCGAGTCTTTTCTTTTTTTAAAAATCCCTCGCGGCTTTTCCCCACTACCGTTCCAATACATAAGGCTGACCTTCATATGAGGGACAGCCTTTATTCTTTTGCCGTGGAAAGTTAGCTCCTACGCGGCTTCCAATGTCATAAATAACAAACTGATTCGCGTATATTCGGGGTCAAGGGGACGAGTCCCCTTGTGGGGGTGCAGGGGGCAACGCCCGCCTGCCCGTCAGAGACAAAAAACAACGTCATAACGGCTTCCCCGCCTACAAATAAGGAGAAAACAGCCAGAAGAACGCATCACGAATACGCACTGGAAGCGGCCGAGAAACCATTTCGCGGTGCGTCACTTCCTGCGACTGACGCACGGTATCATCCACATGCTCAATAAGCTGCTGCGCTAAATTCATGTCCAGCACTTCCACATTAAGCTCGAAATTAAGCTGAAGGCTCCGTGGATCCATATTAGCGGAGCCAAATTGCACGTAGCAATCGTCGACGATGAGAAGCTTTGTGTGGCAGAACGGCTGGGGCTGATAAAAAATACGCACACCTGCTTCGAGTAAGCCGATGAAGTAGTTTCTGCTTGCCCAGTGTACAAACGGCCAGTTGGATTTCACCGGTAAAACAATGGTGACGGCTATGCCGCGTAGCGCTGCAATGGACAGTACACTGAGTAGCTCTGCGGATGGCAGGAAATACGGGGTGATTATACGTACTGAATGCTTTGCAGCACTGATGGTGGCCAGAATAGAGGTTTGAAGGGGGTTATCGGGATTATCCGGCCCGTCTTTGAGAACACGGGCGAGGACATTGCCTGTATGATCCATGGGCGCAGGGAGCGGCTGATGCGGTGCTCCGTTTGAATATGCCCAATCTTCCATGAAAATTTGCTGTAGCTGAGAGACGATGGGACCTGTCAGCCGGTAGTGCATGTCTGAAAGCCTGCGGTGCCCTTTTGAATCGCGGGTTCCGCCTATGTTCATACCGCCTGTGAAACCGATTTTTCCGTCCACTGCAAGAAGCTTGCGGTGGTTACGCAAATTCAGACGAATCTGCGGCGGGAACAGGCTGAGTGGAAGGAATATGGTGGCTGGCACACCGTTTCTTTTGAGGATTCGCACAACGGAATACCATGACAGGAGCCTACCGAATCCATCTATCAGTACAGCAACGTGTACGCCCCTGTTATGGGCATCAATAAGGCTTTTAACGAACTTTCGCCCGACAGGGTCTTTATCGAGCAGGAAGGTGGATAGGTAAATTGACTCCCGTGCTTCCTTGATGGCCTCCAACATGGCGGGATAGGCTTCTTTCCCGTTATACAAGGGCTGGATGCTGTTGCCTTTCAATGGGAAGGTACCAGTCATGGCACGACCGATTTTTTCGAGCATTATGAGCTCTTTTGGAAGCTCTTTGAGCAGGCAGGTGTGCGCCCTGTGATCGGGCGGCTTAAGATGCCCCATGACATTCTGTTGTTCAAATTCTTCACGCAATCGGGTCGCACTACGCCGGACACGGTTAACCCCGAAAATCACATACGCAAGCACGCCGACTACTGGCAGCGAAAGACACACGGTGACCCAAACCAGCGCTGAATTGGGCTGCTTTCGGGTCAGCAGTGCGTGTCCCGCTCCGATTACCGACAAGATGAAAAAGAAATTGAATAATAAAACGTAAGGAGACATGCACGCTCCAGTATGCAGTATGAAGACTCAATATTCCGTACTCACCTGATAGAAGACAGCTCGTTATCAATACCGTTGCGTTATTCTTTTTTGCAAGTTTTATTCTTTGTCCATATGCAAAATAAAAGCGCGAAACCAAATGGTTCGCGCTCTTTCCAGACGTTATCGTACAACCAGTACCGGCAGGCGGCAATGTGCAATAATCGAGGAAGAAACGCTGCCAAGCAACATACCTTCCACGTTACTCAATCCCCGTGCACCGATACAAATCAAGTCACATTGTTCTTCATCGGCCACTTTACAGATTGCGCCGAAAGGACGACCGGACACAACAACTGTTTTGTATCTGATCCTTTTCTCTTCCAGACTTGGTGTATATTCTTCAAATATCTTATTTGCATCCGCTTCCATTTCCGCATGCAGTTCTGAACGTGCATGCCCGCCAATGATCGAAGGAATAGGATCAAGCACATGAACAAGCACTATTTCTGCGTCCATACTTTCTGCAATTGCAAGTGCTCTGTGCTTGGCAAGCAAGGCATGCTTGGAACCATCAACCGGTACAAGAATTTTTTTAAAAAACATGAGTGCCTCCGTGCGCTTATCGTCTCACGGCATGCTGAGGCCGATAACCTGTAAGGGTAAAAAATGCTCGATATCACAACGCGTACAATTCCACCTAGTATGACCTGCGACAGTGCGTAGCTTCAAGGATATTTATCTTTTCTTCCCAAGGCAGCACTCTGCCTGACACCATGCGTTCTATAACTTTTACCTTTCTTAGTATCATGATACATTGCCCGAAAATCCATAACATACATATTTTCATATACTATTACGGGAGACCTTATGCTTGACCTTCAAACCATGAGCGATGAAATCAGCTCTCTTGTCTCTGTCTGGCTTGTGGATGGCGGCACCAATATTCTCTACGCAGGCCTTGTTCTTATTTTCGGCTTCTGGTTTGCGCGCCACTTTACTCGCCTTGTCCGCATTTCACTGAATAAATACAATGTAGACCCGCTTCAGGCCGGTTTTCTGGCTACTATAATCCGGTACGGCATTGTTATTTCCGTTCTGCTCATTGCTGCTTCCAAACTTGGTATCAACATAACTTCACTCATTGCTGTTTTCGGTGCTGCTGCCTTGGCAATCGGCCTTGCTGTTAAAGACAACCTGTCCAACTTTTCATCAGGAATGCTGCTTGTCTTTTTCCGCCCGTTCACCAAAGGCGATTTTGTTGAAGTATCAAATGCTACCGGCACAGTGGAAGCCACAAACCTTTTCAGCACTGTGTTAAACACCACTGATAATAAAAAAGTGTTTATTCCCAACAGCCTTGTCATGAGCAGTATCATCACCAACTACAGTGCAAACCCTACCCGCAGATTAGATCTTACTATTGGCATTGATTATAGCGATGATGTTGTTACCGCGAAAAAGACGCTCCTGAGGGTGCTGGAACAACATCCGGTTGTGCGCTCTACACCGGAGCCGATTGTTGCTGTAGAAGCGCTGGCGGATAGCAGTGTGAATTTAACCATGCGCGCATGGGTACCGACACCTAAATATCTTTCCACCAAATTTGAACTGCTGGAAGAAAGTAAAAACGCCCTTACAGAAAATGGTGTGTCCATTCCGTTCCCGCAACTGGATGTTCACATGAGTAAAGATCAATAGGTGTGATTCCAGAGCCTGTCTGCTCTAAGCTATGACTTGAGACGGAACGAGACAAAAAAAGGCTCAACCTTGAACCAAAGCCTAAAAAACTGTATCAGGCGCTCAACAAGAACTTTCAATGGTGCGCTCAGCACCATAAACAGGAATGGCTCCCCATTCCCAGCCTAGGAGGCCAGACGTGCGGATTCTTATCGTCGGTTCCGGTGGTCGTGAACACGCCCTCGCTTGGAAACTTCGTCAGAGTGCAAAGGTTGAAGAAATCTTCATTGCCCCGGGTAATGGTGGTACTGCACTCGAAGGTACAAACGTACCAATTAAAGCAGACGACCTTCCCGCACTGGTGGCTTTCGCTAAAGAACAGGCAATCGATCTCGTTGTTCCGGGTCCGGAGCTTCCTTTGGTTCTTGGAATCAAAGATGCGCTTGATCTGGAAGGGATTCCCTGCTTTGGCCCTAATGCTTTTGCAGCCCAGCTTGAAGGCTCCAAAGCATTTGCCAAGAACATTATGCAGGAAGCCGGTGTACCCACTGCTGCGTTCGGAGTGTTTGAAGACTTTTCCGAAGCCCGTAATTTTGTGCTGGAAAAAGGTGCCCCTATCGTTGTTAAGGCAGACGGTCTTGCTGCCGGTAAAGGGGTTATTGTGGCTCAGTCCACAGATGAGGCCATTCAGGCACTTGAAGAAATCATGGTGCAAAAGTCCTTTGGCGACTCAGGCAAACATGTTGTTGTTGAAGAGTGCCTTGTCGGTGAAGAAGCCTCTTTCATATGCTTCTGTGACGGCAATACTGTAAAACCACTTCCTTCCTCTCAGGATCATAAAGCCGTCTACGACGGCGACACAGGCCCTAACACAGGCGGCATGGGTGCATACAGCCCTGCACCGGTTCTTCCGGACAGCCGCTACGACGAGATTATTGAATCCGTCATGAAACCTGTTGTGAACCTGCTTGGTAAAAAGGACAAACCGTTTATCGGTATCCTGTATGCAGGAATCATGATGACCGAAAACGGACCATACGTACTTGAATTCAACGTACGTTTCGGTGATCCGGAATGCCAGCCGCTCCTCATGCGCCTTGATTGTGACTTAGCAGATGTTATGATGGCGTGTGTTCAGGGCAAACTTGCTGAAACCCCACTCCCTATCAAAAAAGAAACAACCCTCGGGGTTGTTGTAGCAGCTGATGGATATCCTGGCAGCTACCCTAAAGGTATGGGCATTACAGGCTTTGCAGAAGCAGAAGCACTGGGTGACGTAAAAGTGTTTCAGGCAGGTACAACCATTGAAAACGGACAAACCGTGTCCACTGGCGGGCGAGTTCTTTGCGTAACAGCACTTGGTTCCGATCTCTCCGCGGCTCAAAAGCGTGCATACGAAGCGCTTGAGTACATTAAAATGGATAACGCATACTACCGCAAAGACATTGGCTTTAAAGGCTTTAAATAAGACTTTCAGGAGATAGAAACTATGCCTCAGGTTGCTATTTTCATGGGCAGTGCTTCAGATGAAGAAACTATGCGTCCATGTACCGAATTATTAGACCAGCTTAAAATTTCATACATCTTTACTGTAAGCTCTGCTCACAGAACACCGGAACGCACAGAACATCTGGTGGATTCTCTGGAAGCAGACGGCTGTCAGGTATTTATCTGTGCTGCCGGTATGGCTGCACACCTTGCAGGTGCAGTTGCTGCGCGCACTCTTAAACCAGTTATCGGTGTACCGGTGACCGCATCAAACCTCTCCGGCCTTGATGCGATGCTCGCAACTGTTCAGATGCCTCCGGGATACCCTGTTGCAACTGTTGCTCTTGATAAAGCAGGCGCAAAAAACGCTGCATGGCTTGCAGCACAGATCATTGCGCTTACAGATAGCAGCATTGCGACAAACCTTAAAAAAGCACGTGATGAAGGCAAAGCCGCGGTTATCAAGAGCGCGGAAGAACTGGAAGCACGTTACGCAAAATAGCATTCAATTTTCGTAGAACAGCCAATGCTCTTTGCACCTAGCTGCAACTATGCGTGAAAAGCACGGCTTCCCCAAACTACGTAAATACGAAAACGCCCGTCAGAGCCAGCTGACGGGCGTTTTTTTATTCATTCTGGATGGTCAGGATACGGGCTAGATCACTTCCAGTCCTTCTTCTTCCATCAACTTAATACCGTATTCAATAGCTATGGCGTATGACAGGTCAGTATCAAGTGCCTGCTCGCGTGAGTACGCAGCAATTGAGCTACCGTCTGCCATCGGGCAGTAGCGACCGCAGACAATACCAACAATACGGTCTTCAGCAACGCTAACCAGAGGTCCACCAACATCACCCGCATGTACACGAGAATCAAACAGGATATGGTTATTCCCGAGAGGTGACGTAAGCTTGGAACTTACTACGGAGCTTACTACGGTCAAGTGGTGCATATTCTGAAAGCCAAACGGATAGCCGAGGCTCACAAGCGCTGCACCGAAACGCAGATTCTCTGTATTGCCAAGAAGGAAGTCCGGCATAACGACATCTGCTTCTACATCAAATGCAAGAAGAGCAATGTCACGGTCTTTATCTACACGGATAACCTCAACAGGAATGGAACGAACATGTTCACGCCTGATAGTCTGAAAATCTGTTGCCTCAGGTGAGTAAGGCACAACACAAAGATTTTCATGGTTCTCACCAAAGATATGGCTTGTGGTGAGCATGTAGCCTTCTTCATGAACAAGGAAGCAGGAACCTAAAAACGCTGCGCCGCAATCATCCTGCCGCATGAGCATCATGCAGCCGCCAGTGAATTTTTCTGCAGAAGTTGTATACATAGAACTCTCCTAGCGAATCTTGTGCCGACGACGTTTAGCAGGAAACGCCTTTGGTGTAATGCTCATCTTCTTCGGTTTCTTATCAGGATCAATGTAGAACTGCTGAGGTCCTGAGTAGTCCTTGAGTCCTCTGAACAGACTGTACGCCATAAAGAGCAGAATCACCGCAAAAGGCAGGCCGGAAGCAATGGTTGCTGTCTGCAACGCAATGAGTCCGCCACCATACAGCAGCACAGCAGCTACTGCACCCTCCATCAAAGCCCAGAATACGCGCTGTGGAATAGGCGGATCAGGGTTACCGTCGGCTGTGATGATATCAATAACCAGCGAACCGGAGTCAGAGGAGGTTACAAAGAACGTGATAACAACGAAAATTGCAAGCACACTTGTTACAGAAGAAAACGGGAAGTGCTCAAGCAGAACGAACAGAGAAACCGGAACGTTTTCCTGAACTGCTTTTGCAATACCGCCACCACCGAACATGTCGATGAACAGCGCACTGTTACCAAATACGGTAATCCATACAAAGGTAACAAGCGTTGGAACAAGAAGTACACCTGCGATAAATTCGCGAATAGTACGACCTTTTGAAATTCGGGCAATAAACATACCTACGAATGGTGACCACCCGATCCACCAACCCCAGTAGAAAACGGTCCAGCCGTTCTGCCATGAGGAGTTTTCGTACGTTTCATTCCAAGTTGAAAGCTGCATGAAGTTTTGCAGATAGATACCAATGTTCTCAACAAGTGCATTGAGAATGAACAGGGTTGGTCCGAGCAGAAGCACAAAGAACATCAGCATAAGAGCAAGGCCGATGTTAAGTTCACTAAGCTTACGGATACCTGCGTCCAGCCCTCTGACTACAGAATATGTAGCAATGAGTGTAATACCGCAAATTAAAACAAGCTGAACATTTGTTGTCTGCGGCACGCCGAAGACATGAAATAAACCGGCATTTACCTGCTGCACACCTACCCCGAGAGAGGTAGCAACACCAAAGAGAGTTGCGACAGTAGCAGAGATATCGATTGCATACCCGATAGGGCCGTTAACCTTGTCACCAAGGAGCGGTACGAACGCAGAACGAATAGTCAGCGGGTAGCCTTTGTTGAAGGAAAAGAATGCCAGTGAAAGGCCTACGATGGCGTAAACACTCCAAGGATGAAGTCCCCAGTGCAGGAAGGTCAAATCCATTGCTCTTCGTGCAGCTTCCGGTGAACCCGGAGTGTCTGAAAACGGTGATGATATGAAGTGGAACATTGGCTCGGCAACGCCGTAGAACAGGAGGCCAATCCCCATACCGGCACTGAAAAGCATTGCAAACCATCCGGCAGTAGTAAATTCCGGAACAGCGTCATCACCGCCGAGCCGGATATCTCCGAATCTGGAGAACATAAAAAGAAGTACACTGACGAGAATTATGTTCATGGTCAGAACAAAAAACCAGCCCGTGTATGTTGAAATTCCGGTCTGAACTATCCCGAAAAAGTCTTTGATATCTTTACCCAGATACAGGGTAAGGCCGACGAGGACCAGAATCAGTCCTGCAGAAATAAAGAAAATATACGGATGTACATCATATTTTACTTTCGCCCCATCACTGTTGGTGAGGTTTGAATGAATTCCCAAAACTCCTCCTCTTACTTATGCGCAATGTACAATTCACAGTTACAGCTTATTGTACACATAAAAAACAATGCAAAACAGAATTTCTACATTATAAATTACAGTGTGTTCACAAATTGTACAGCGTTTTTCGCAGTTATGACTCGCTGTATTATAGGTTGTACATTAAAAATATATATTAGTCAAATTTCCTATATTTTGTATGATATCAAATTCTAATACACCACCTTCGCTTTACATAAAACTCTTCTACATACTTATAACCAGTTGATTTTTAGCACTAAAAACAACCATGACGTAAAATGCAGTACGATTTTGAATAATTTTGCAAAATTTTGAACAAAAAAAAGCACTTCTGCATATATAAGCAGAAGTGCTTTGTCTTTTTTTGTACGTTAGCGAGGTGGCACACCAGAGGATTCTCGAATAATCAAATCATGCTGTACAGACGGAATAGTCTCTTCTGGGTGTTTTCCTGTTCGCAAGATATCCAGAAGAACAGACGTCGCCTGACGTCCCATGCGATACCCCGGTTGCAGCACTGTTGTAAGCGGCGGCCACACATGCTTTGCCATCGGAATATCATCAAAACCAATGACAGAAACATCTTTAGGAATCTCAAACCCAAGGCGACGCAATGCACTGATGGTATTAATTGCAACCAGATCGTTGGAAGCAAAAATAGCAGTCGGCGGGTTGGAAGAGTTCATCAACTTTTCAACCCCCTCAGAGCAATCCAGTGTATTTGAAGACACCTGAACAAAGCTTTGCGGGTGGGTTGGAATATCGTGATCCTGCAAGCAGTGTAAAAAGCCCTCATACCGCATACGACAACGGTCAGAAGCCGTAAACGGCACACCGAGCATAGCAAAACTTCTATGCCCGAGCTTAATCAAGTACTCGGTAGCATCATAGCTGGCCTGCACGTTATCCACTGAAACACATGGAAGGCAACCCTGCTTGTTAAACAGGTTAACCGCAGGAATCTTTTCCTGATACAGCTTCTGAGCTATATCCCCCAAGGAGTCAGACACAGTAAGAATAATGCCGTCTACGCGACGCTCAAGAAAATTTTCCACCATCTGCTTTTCGCGCTGCCGGTTGTACTCAGCACTGGCTATAAAAACCTGATACCCGTGCAGCTGCGCTTCATCCTGCACACCTCGCGCACACTCACTGTAAATCTGGTTATTTACAGCTGGAATAATGTAACCAATAGTTTTTGTACGCTGGGTCGCCAACGCTTTAGCAGCAAAGTTACAACGATAATTATGCTTATCAATAATGCGTTGAATGCGCTCCCCGGTTTCCTTACGCACTTTCTCCGGCATATTCAGAAAACGGGAGACAGTAGCAATGGAAACTTTTGCCTCACGGGCAATGTCCCTAATTGTAGGCTGTAAAGATTTGCTCATAGTCATAGGATATTAACGCGTCATGTTTTTAAGGGATGCATAATCCCCGAAACGCGTGCTTAGGCTGAGGGGAAGCATCTAACGTTTTGTCATCACGACAAAAAACTTAAGAAACCGCATTGTTACTCTGAACGTGCAGCGCCATGAAAACAATGCAACAAACAAATCAATTGTTTTCATTTTCTGCTTTATATTGCGGTTTCAAAACTTTTGCAACTCTACACGCTTCTCAAAGCAAAAAAGCTTAATATCAACACGTTATGAATAAAAAAAACATTTCCCAACCACCTACCCATAGGATAAAAAAAAGCTATCCATGCAATGTAAACGGTTACAGCAGAGCTTTCAAGGCAATGCCCCTCCTTTCTGCACGCACAAAAAAACGACCGGAGAAGCGTCGCTTTTCCGGTCGTTACTATTTCACTTTGTCCTGACAGTGAAACACGCCTGCCTGACAATAATCAGGCTCAAGGCTTGGCAAGGAGTACGCATACTCCTTTTTATAGAAGCACTAGCCGATTGGCAGCACTACTCTGTCGTATACTTCATTAAGTACTTCAGCCATCGCAAGGTAAATTGCGGAAAGACCACATACGATGCCTTCGTATCCTGCAATGGTACCTACAAGTGCAGAACCGGTAAAATCACGGATTGCAAGCAGGAAGAACAGAATTGTAAGGGAAGCAAAGATAAACTTGATGCAGAAGTTGCCTTTAAGAGTTCCGAGGAAGAGGAAGAAAGTAAGCAAGCCCCACATCGCGAGATAACAACCCATGTATGCATGTGGTGTTGCCTCTGCCCAACCAAGTTTAGGCATCACAATCAACGCAACCAGAGAAAGCCAGAACAGGCCGTAAGAGGTAAACGCAGTTGTGCCAAAGGTATTACCCTTTTTAAATTCCATGATACCGGCGATTACCTGTGCAATACCGCCGTAAAAAATACCCATTGCGAGGATCATAGAAGAAATTGGAAAGAAACCCGCATTGTGAATGTTCAACAACACTGTAGTCATACCAAAGCCCATAAGACCAAGTGGTGCTGGATTTGCTAAATAGTCACGCATCAACCTACTCCTGATACTAAAAAGTCCTACGCCCTGTAAAAAGGCTGTTTGAACGAACAGCTAATAGATATTTCTTAGAACTTCAAGCAAAAAGAATCTTTCTTTTGCTGATACCCATATGTTTCTAAGAAAAGCTGCATCCTTAACTCCAATTACGCATAAAAAAAGCTGCAAAATCCGCAGCCCCTGAGACTGCTGACAAAATCCTTGCCTACAGATTATAAAAACCTGTGGTATACAAGGAGAAAAAGCCACCAACTATAGTACGGTACCCAAATAGCAGGGTGACTTTTCCAATAGCAACGCTTTGGGCTTTGCCATCAGTCTCAAGGGCTGCGAAGTATGCAGCCCTTTCTCAATACGTAGTTCCAAGCGGAGAATTGTTACATTAGTGTTACAATCATGTTACAGAATGTATTATTCGGCAGAATCTTCGGCTAACAAGGCTCTCAGCTCTTCCCGAATAACTTCTGCAGCAGACCTTGCAGCAGTCTGTTCAATTGCTCCTCTCATCTGCCCTTCAATTCTGGTGCCCAACGATTCAATCAGAGTCTCTGTTCGAACCTCAACAGCGCTCAGGACACGCGCCATTAACGGACCATCCATATCAAAGGCTTCATCTATTGCATCAACAAGAAACTCTTTTTCCACAACCGGAGCTGGTGGCGGAGTCTGTGCTTGAGCTTCCTGCATTTCCAATACTCGTTGTAATGTGTTCTCAAGATACGAAATACGTTCTGTCATTTCTGCCAGCTCGCCAGCCGTTACCACAGGCGCCGGAGCTTCTTCGAATACAGAGTCAGCTCCTTCACCAGAATTAACTTCAGGCGTTGTATCAAGCAACTCCATGGAAGAATCCGTAAATTCAGGCGGAACCACTGTAGATTCTCGCATCAAGTCCTCAAGACTCGCATCATGTGGTACTGGCGCGGCGTTTGCGTCAATCTCTTCCATGTCAAAGCCAGAACCTGCCTGCTGCCCAACCTCCTCAAGAGTGTCTTCAGGCAGCACTTCAGGCTCTTCTTCAGCAAACATCTCCAAATCAGCCATTGCTTCCTGCGCGATATCTTCGACTGGAGCAAGTTCGTCTATAGCATCCATCACCTCAGTAACAGAAGTGAACTCACTAGAAGCATCTTCAGATTCAGCATCAGATATTTCAGCTAATTCCAGTTGTTCATCAGCATCAGTATCAAGAGCACTCTCAACTGGTGTCTCAACTTGCAGAGCAGCTTCTGCAGCAAATTCTGCTATCTCGTCTGCATCTTCTACTGACTCAACACCTAAGGTTTCATCGACATTTTCTGCCAGTTCAGCAGACTCGGACAATGCCTCATCAGCAGCCAAGGCTTCTGTAGCAACATCTAATACTGACTCATCAAACGCAGGGTTGCCATCAATCTCGCCACCAACATTGTCCACCCCAGCAGAATCAATGTCTCCAAAGAGGTCTGGCTCATCTGCCGGTCCTAAATCGTCTTGCTCAGAATATTCACCGGACAATTCATTAAGCGGCACATCATCTGAAGCCAAGGCTTCAGATAGTGCAGCATCAATATCTACTTCTCCATCGAATGCTGACTCTGTAACGTCAGTTGGATCTTCTACAGCTTCTGATAAAATTTCATCAATATCTGTATGTGAAAAATCTGCTGGTTCAACGTCAGAAACGGCTTCAACCGGTTCGACAGCTTCAGAACCAAGTGGCTCTTCACCTAAAATTCGTCCCAATGTTGAATCTAAATCTTCTTCCAAGGATGTTGGATCACCAAGAGGATCTGACTCAGGCACACTATCAACAGCAACGGCTGCACTTTCTTCTTGAACATCATGCGGAAGCTCAAAACTGTCATCAAGGACATCATCTACAGGGACTTCAAGCAAAGAGTCAGGAGACTTATCTGAAGAAACAGATCCAGCCTCATCAGCAGCAGTTATTACAGCATCCTGATCATCGAGAAGAGAGTCTAACTCATCAAGAATTGTTTCGAACTCATCTGTAGCTCCAGCCGGAGAAGAAGCTAGCTCATCTGAAGGAGCAATTTCAATATCCTCCACAGCTGCAGAAACTTCTTCAATGTCAAAGGCTGGCTCATTAAGCATGCTTTCAAGCTCAACAGATCCTTCGTCAATGGAAGCATCATCGATTACATTAGGTTCCACACTTGCGGGTGCTGGGGGAGCAAGTAGTACCTCACGTTCATTTGCTGCAACAGGCTCTGCATCAGCAAATGAATCACTTTCAAGCAACGCATCCAGATCTATCTCATCATCTGGAACCTCAGGAGCCGAAGCAGGGATAACCTCTTCCACTTCATCCATAACAGCTGCAGGTGCAACCTGTTCCTCAACAGAGGCAGCAGGCTCTGCAGAAGCCATTTCAAGATCATCAAGAAGCGCATCAATATCTGCATCAAAAACAGAAGGATCAACAGGGGCGGCAGGCTGCTCTTCAACAACCTCTACCGGTGCATCCTGCTCAAAGGCATCATCAGCAACCTGTTGTGCTGGCTGGCTTGGCGAAGTTGATCGAACAGGCTCAACTGTTTCATCAAAGTCCAACAACAGCGAGCCAATATCATCCATATCCACTTCTTCAGATTCCAGTGTAACGCCATCGGCAGGAGTAAAATCTGTTCGCGGAGACATATCATCGCCCCGCAAAAGATCATCCAAATCTGAAAGTCCAGAGTCATCCTGTTCAGCATCCGGTGGCAAATCATCACTGGTTTCTTGTAAAATATCTTCAACATCAAACGGATCATCCAAAGAAAATGACTCATTTGAGGCACCTTGCTTTGGCTTTGGTGCTGACTTTGGCTTTGGTTCCGGTTCCGGCTTTGCAAGCTCAGCTTCCAGATCGATATCAGCAAACAAATCATCTACATCAGAGTCTTCATCAAAGTCGAAGGCTCCTGATGCAACTGCACTGACGGGCTCGGTACTGGAAGGTGGCTCCACAGGCTCAGCCGCAGAAGGAGCCACTTCAGGCTCACCACCCTGAAGTGGAGTACTCTCAGTATCTTCCACATCAAACTCAAGCCCCAAATCAGCAAATAAATCCTCATCAGAAGGAGCCGTCGAGGAAGCTGGTGCAGGGTCAGGCACTTGTACTGCTTGCGTTTCTTCTTCCGATTCCAATGAGTCAAAATCAAAACCTGCCAACAAGTCATCTTCATCAGCTGGTGCTGCAGAAGATTCTGCACTTGCAACTGCTGCTGAACCTTCATCCACGTCAAAATCAAAATCTGCGAACATGTCATCCACGTCCGAATCACTTACACCATCACCGTTAGATGCGGTATGTACAGGTTCCGAAGCCACTGCCTGAGACTCAGAAACTGCCTCTTCTTCAAAAGAAGGTTGTTCATCTGCAGCCCCGGCTGACATTGCAGATAAATCTTCATCAAAATCTGGTTGATGCACTGACTCTTGCACTGCGCCTGACGGCTCAGAAAAATCTTCAAGTAAATCTTCAAAGTCAACATCGAACCCATCTGAAGTGCCCTGTCCCTCTGCTGCATCAAGCATACTCTCAATATCAGATTGATAGGAGGAGTCCGAAGGAGTTGTGTCATTTGAAGGTACAGCGACGTCAACTTCAGGGGCAAAATCTGTTAAGAGGTCTTCAACCGTTGGCTCACTTGTCGGTGTGTCAGCTACAAGATCAATTACAGGTTCTTCCGCCTGCTCTTGATTCGGAGTGGAATCGTCCGCAAACTCTGAAAAATCTGTTGTATTGAAAAGGTCTTCCAATTCACTATCAAAATCAACTGTGCCCGCTGAGCTGGCAGGAATTGTCTTTTCGGTCTCCGCTGGCGGAGTTCCCATCTCTACAATTTCAGTTAGATCGATAATTCCATTCTTTGTATTATCGGACATTACACACCTTCACATTCGGTTAGGCAGTTTTGAACACAAATTTATCGTACAGTGGTGGATGATAACAAACACATCGCAACATACATTATTTCACGAAATTAACCATACATTACTGCATAAAGCAAGGTGTGAAGGCTCTGGTTTTGGGGTACAAAGTACAATCGCCCTCTCGTCTTCAGCATTCATACACTCTGTTATATCTATGATATTTTTGCTGCATTAATGATGTAACACTTCGTAACATTCTGAGCACAGCACAACCTTACGTAATTCATACAATACGCATAGAACAACATACTTCTAAACCGCGCTAACAGACTGTAAGATCTATATTTAACACACAACTAAAACAACCTGATTTGAAACAACAGCAAGAGAGAACTACTGTAGACGTCCCGACAACTGCCAGAACATAAAAAAAGACCGCCTTTTCAGGCGGTCTTTACATTCATCAGCAGCAGTGCACCTTATGGGTGACACTTAGATTTTTTACAACCGGTAAGAGCTTTCTTCTTAGCTTTATCTTTACCAGCAACTTTTTTGTGGCAAGATACACAGGTTGCGATGCCAGTTTTCTTACCAGCTTTTTTGTTGTGAACAACTTTGTAGTAAGAACCAGCTTTCTTTTTATCGGCTTTAGCAGCAGAGTGGCAGCCTGCAGTAGCACATTTCTGGTAGTTTTCTTTACCATCAACAAGATGGTGACACTCAACACATTTGTATTCTGTGTGTGTTGAATGATTAAAGATAACTGGCTTTTTAGTTGCTTCCATCTTAACTGGACCAGATGGAGCTTCAACAGCATAAGCAACCATAGCAAAAGCAACACAAAGCACTGCAGCCAAAGCGAGTACCATTACTCTTTTCATGACAGTACAACCTCCTTCACAAGGCATGTTATGATTTTCACATTAGGCTATATTGTACCTCTATTACACTGTCAAGCAAAGGACACCTACTCTATAGTAATCACAGAGCTATCCTTATGAACAAAGGATACACAGCGACTCGACAATGTATAATGTGCATTGTTTGCTCACTCAATCTATACTGTATTATTTTACAGTATGGCATTTCTTACATGAAGTTGGGCCAGCAGGCTTACCTGCTTTCTTAAGTGATTTATGACAGCCATTACAACTTACCAAGCTGTTCGCATGGAATGCGTTTCTAAAGTACATAATGGACTTACGTTCTTTGGATGAAGTCGGATTGCCGAGATCATGACACCCTTTTGATGAGCATGAATACACGTCCGGCTTCTCTTTGAGCATGTGGTGACAGGCCTCACACTGCAAGGCAGCATGAGCAGCATGCGGGAACATTACTTTTGGCTTCTTGATCTTTGCTCCGGCAGGTACGCCGATAATGACAGGTTCTTGCGGCGCTTTTTGAGCCGCAGCAATACAGACAGCTGCAAAAAACAGCGAAATTATCAATGGAACAGAAGGAACAAGGTAGCGATGTAGCATAACGTTTCCAATTGTTAGTTACGATATTTTTTCAGGTAACCACGGGGAGTTACGACTTTTTCACCTATCATTCGAGTGGAAGAATTGCCTATTATTATTGTAGAAAGCATATCCACTTGTTCTATGTCAAAGGAATTCAGAGAAAACACATGGGTTTCCTGTTCCTTACGATACGCAGATTTTACCAAACCTACCGGAGTATCAGCACTTCTGACACTTTGAACGATTTCAAGTGCTTTACCTATCTGCCAATCTCTACGCTTTGATTTAGGATTATACAATACTATCACAAAATCAGCTTCGGCTGCTGCCTTCAGGCGTTTTTCTATAACTGCCCACTCCGTAAGCAAATCAGAAAGGCTAATCACGGCAAAGTCATGCATCAAAGGCGCACCAAGCAGAGCTGAAGCAGCAGATAATGCAGGAATACCTGCCACAACTTCGATTTCTAATGTGTCAAGATGTTCTTCTGCCAATTCATAGACCAAACCGGACATTGCATAAATTCCCGGATCGCCGGAACAAACAACAACAGTGTTTTTACCTTCCAGCGCCACTTCAATCGCCTTTTCACACCGAGCCATTTCACCCATCATGCCTGTTGAGATAAGCTCCTTGCCCTCTTTGAGCGCTTCAGGCACCAAATCAACATACAAGGTATATCCAACAATAACATCAGCATCAGCAATAGCTTTCTGCGCCTGCGGAGTTAGCAGCGCACTGTCACCGGGCCCAAGCCCGACAACTTTCAAAGAACAACTCATTATATCTCCAAAGCAACGGCAACTGTTGCGCCATCGCCCTTTTCTTTTTCTACAACCAGACGTGCCCCGTGCTTCAGGGAGGCACCATGAAGCGCAGCGGCTTCGGCAACGCTCTTTGTTCCTACAGCCTGCTTAGGTGCATCAGACGGGTTAGGAACATCTACAGTATCAAGCAGACTAGCGGCAAAGGTGACAAAAGGCACGCCTAACGTTTCAGCAGCCTCAATAATTCCTGCTTCATCAGCCTTGGCATCTACCGATGCAAGACAGGCAATGCTCTCCAACGCCATGTCTTTTTTATGAAATACATCCGTAATCAATCCGAGCACAGCATCTTTAGGTGCCCCACGCTTTGCCCCGACACCCACACACAGGACTTTAGGATGTACAAGCAGCGTTTTTTCTTCCGGCTCAAGCAATTCTGCACTACGCCACGAAACAATAACAGTGGGAACATCTTCTTCTGAAAACGGCACCAGCTCTGCTGCTATAAAATGTTCTGCATGGTCACCATGCTTTAGCCCCAGCACATCTGCCGGATCATCCAGCACAACTTTTTCGCCTGCCAGCAATGCCCCGTTTACATGCTTTACCGCCCCGATATTATGTATGGAACATTCAGCCTGAGCTGCAACCATATCCAAAGACGGCAGCTGTTCTGTGTCAGTGGCTGTGGTAATAACTGCAACGCCACCCACAATATTTGCAATGGCACCTGCCAGCTCATTAGCACCGCCGAGGTGACCGGAAAGTAAACTGATTACATGCTGGCCGTTCTGATCCATAACCACCACAGCAGGATCTACGTCCTTACCAGCCAAATGTGGCGCAATGGTACGTACAGCAATGCCCGCAGCAGTTATAAACACATGCGCAGAAAATTCGCTGAATGATTCTGCAACACACTCACGCAAACTTTCAAAGGATACTTCATCAACGTCACAATCTGCATCGTACAACCGTGCAGGGACAAAAGCAGTACCTCCAAACGTACTGACCAGTTGGCGTGCTAACGTTACTCCCTTTGGGGTAACAGCATACACTGCAATGTGATTCATAGTTTTCCTTTGCCTCCGGCGGCTCTCCGAGGGACAAGGGCGCTGCCCTGTACCCGCATGACTGCGATTCTATTACGTATGGACGATGCAATTTTTCCTGAAAAGTCTCGGCTACAAACATAACCTAAAAAAGGGTGAAGTGACGAACACTCCACCCTTTCGAATGTACTCGAATGAGCTGAATAGAAAACAACCCTCGACACGCTAACCTAGCTCACCACATTGTCTAACGATCAATGACTAGTCAGCACGGTAACGCAGTCGAGAGGGCGCCCCTCTCGCGGGAATGCAAGGGGCTGGCCCCTTGCCCGCCGGAGGCAAATAAAAGCTGCTGGCTAAAACGTTACGTTGCGGGCAGCTTCAAGAGTTTTCTCAAAATGCTCATCAGTATGCGCAAAGGAAACCATTGCAGCCTCAAGACCGAGGGAAGCAAGGTATACGCCCTGAGCGCGCATCTGCTGGTAGAAAGAAGCGTACATTTTCGCATTGCAAGCTTTAGCCTGATCGAAATGCGTTACTTTTTCGTTAGTGAAGAACATGGTGAACATGGATGCAATGGTATTGTACGTTACATCCACACCCTTGGAAGCAATGATGGCATGAAGCTCTTTAGCAAACGCTGCAACACGTGCTTCAAGCGCGTCGTAATCAGCATCACGCAGTACTTTAAGGGTAGCAATACCTGCTGCCATAACAACAGGGTTACCGGAGTTAGTACCGGCCTGAAAAATATTACCGGTTGGAGCTACGCGATCCATAATCTCGCGTTTACCACCGTATGCGCCTACAGGCATACCACCACCGATAACCTTACCAAGCGTGGTAAGATCCGGAGTTACGCCGAAACGCTTTTGAGCGCCACCGTAGGAAAGACGGAAGCCGGTAATAACTTCATCAAAAATGAGTAACGCGCCGTACTGGTCGCAGACTTCGCGCAAGCCTTCGAGGAATCCTTCAACAGGAGGAACCAGCCCCATGTTACCGGCTGTTGGTTCTACGATAATGCAGGCAATCTCGTCGCCGTTTGTTTCAAACTGTTTGCGAACAGCTTCAAGATCATTGTACGGAACCAGCAGAGTATCCTGCACAGTACCGGAAGGAACGCCCGGAGTACCCGGAATTGCAAGATCAGCAAAGCCGGAGCCAGCAGCAGCAAGGAACGGGTCACCGTGACCATGGTAGTTACCGGTGAACTTGATAAATTTGTTGCGTCCAGTGTAACCGCGAGCAAGACGCAGGGCTGTCATGGTTGCTTCTGTACCAGAGCTAACCATACGAACCATGTCCACGCCAGGCATTGCGTCTACGATCATTTCTGCAAGTTCAACTTCTGCAAGGCAAGGAGCACCAAAACAGGCGCTGTTTGCAGCAGATTCCTGAATTGCTTTAGTTACGTCAGGATGAGCATGACCAAGCAGCATCGGCCCCCAGCCTTCAACGTAATCGATATAGGTCTTGCCATCTTCAGTTGTCAGAACGGCACCGTCGCCTTTTTTAATAAAAAGCGGTTCACATTCAACACTGAGACAAGCACGAATAGGACTATTTACACCGCCCGGCATAAGATCTTTTGCACGTGCGTATAATTCACTGGAGCGTTCCATACGGCTCTCCTCTTGGATTGTATAAAATAAAAAGCTGAGTCCGCACGCCTAGCATGCATACTCTGCTGAAAAATCTAAAAATAGGTCATGGAAATCTTTTTAAGTTCTTTCAAGGACGTGAGCACAGCAAATTCATCAAGCTCAGTTGTCCTGCGTAACTCTTCAACAACTTCCATATATTCATCTTCATGGCGGCCATGAATCATAGTGAACAAGTTGTAATGCCAATCAGGATGAGTGGTCGGACGATGGTAACAGTGGGAAATGAGCTGGTGTTTCGCAGCAACCTTGCCTATTTCATCAATAACTTTTTCATCCACTTTCCATGCAACCATTGCATTATGGTTAAACCCTGCTTTCTGATGCTTTAAGCTGGCACCAAAGCGACGGATTGTGCCTTCATCCTTCATGAGCTGCAGCAGATCAAGCACTGTCTTCTCATCTGTGCCTACTTCTTCAGCAATATCAGCATAAGGGGTTGCACTGTCTGGAAGGTTGGCTTGCACAATATGCAAAATCTTTTTTTCGATTTCCGTGAACTCGGTTTTCGCCATGATTCGTCCTCACATTCCTTTTTTATTTACCCAGTGTTGATACCTGTTAGCACCGTGTGTTGCAACCGCTAATCAACCAGAGAATATATCCCCATAACTTGCAGTAAATACAGAATTGTTCCTAGCTCAAGCAACCATAAACTTACTATTAAAACACTCTTCGCTTGGCAGATTCTGGCCTAGTATACATAGTAAGAATAGCCTTGTAGCCCAGAGGACGATACGATACATGGACGTTGGACTCAAAATGTAACCGTATACATTTAAGCGTATAGATCCTTTTACTATCTCTGTTGAACCTTATCGGAGTCTTTTATGAATATTACTGTCATCGGTGGTGGCAGCTGGGGAACAGCCCTGGCACAACTGCTCGCAGAAAAAGGATATACTGTCCCGTTGCTGGTGCGTGATGAAAAACAAGCTGATGCCATCAATAGCACTCGGGAAAACGCTAAATATCTTCCTAACGTGCCTCTACACGTAAACATTACTGCAACTACAAATGCAGAAACAGCGCTCAACGGAACAAAACACATTCTCTTTTCTGTTCCGTGTCAGGTATTTCGCAACACACTTCAAAAATGCGAGCCTTTAGTTGAGCATGGGACGACTATTATCTGCTCAAACAAAGGCTTGGAGCTTGATACAGGAAAAACCGTTTCCGAAGTTGTTACAGAAGAACTTGGGCACAAGAAACCCATTTTTGCTATGCTCTCCGGCCCTTCCTTTGCCGCAGAAGTCGTACGGGGAATGCCAACTGCAGTTGTACTTGGCTGCTGCAATCAGCGATGCGGGAAAGACTTGCGTGAAATGTTCTCAAACGAAAGCTTCCGTGCATACTCATCCACAGATGTTCTCGGGGTCGAGCTTGGCGGAGCATTTAAAAACGTTATTGCTATTGCAGCAGGCATGTCTGACGGATTACGTTTCGGCTCAAACGCTCGCGCAGCTCTTATTACCCGCGGATTAGCTGAAATGTCCCGTCTTGGAGTTGCCATGGGAGCAAAAGCTGAAACCTTCATGGGACTTTCCGGCATGGGAGATTTAGTTCTCACATGTACTGGCGATCTTTCACGAAACCGGCAGGTAGGTCTAAAACTCGGACAAGGTAAAACACTCGATGAAATTCTCAGCGAGATGAAACAGGTTGCTGAGGGCGTTAAAACAACGACGGCAGTACATCATCTTGCCCAGCGCCTTAACGTAGAACTACCAATCACAGCCACCATGCATGCTGTCATTCATGATGGAAAAGATCCTCACGAAGCATGGCGGGAGCTTATGAAACGTGAACTACGGGAAGAATAACACTTACTGATGCTCAAACAAAAAGACGATAGCTGTATGCTATCGTCTTTTCGAACTTTGCCCATTTGTCATATGTCTTGAGGAGGATAAAGGTTAATTCGTGGCCTTACGGCAATCCCTTTTGAAATATCTATACACTGAGATAAATACTGTGTCTAAAAAAATCGGTCTGTTGTGCCCGATATCTCAGTAGCTCTTTCTAAACCTGCGCTGTGCGTGCATCGTGCAGGTTTGCTTCTATTACTCGGTAAAGCTTGTTTTCTGTTCCAATTGTTCGGGTAATCGTAGTGAGTGCATCATCAAAGTAGGTGGCAGCTTCCTGATTTTTACCTTGCAAGTTGAGAATGATTCCGTAGTTATTTTTTAGCTTTGCTGTGTAGGTATCTACTCCAAGCTGTTCCGCTCTGCGAATTGCCTGATGCATCATAAACTCTGCGTTCATGTAATTACCTTCAGCCATAGCTGCCATACCTGCTTTGCTAAGCGCACCAATTTCTTTTGCAACACACATTGTACTTCCCCTTATTCTATTGCAACACCTGCTTGAGCGTAGACACGCCGCAGGAGTGAGCCATATGAACCGGAATATCTTTTGATTTTGCGTATTGCAGAACTTCTCTGCGGGCAGCATGCGAAACTTTGTTTGTGAACAGGATTACCATATCTGGTCTTCCCATCTTTCCGGCAATAGAGTTTTCTTTTCCGGTAAATACCTTCAGTTTTACACCCTGATTTTTTGCCGTGTTGATATATTCACGTTTAAGCCTGTCCATTCCACCAATTAACGTTGCGCACATAACGCCTCCAAAATGTATTCCGATCTCTTCATTACCTCCTGTTTAATTGAAAACGATTTTCAATGTCAACTAGAAAATGCTTTTTTTCATCACGCTGCATTGATATATGAGGAAAATAGTCAGGCTTACATTCGATCAAACCCCTTGCTATCAGCCACTTTTTGTTAAGCTGTCACCCTTTTACAAACGGTCATGACATGAAAACAGTTCGCTACCTATTCCTTCTTGCAGCCTTTTGCACAGCCTGTATTGTCCCGCAAACAGCAAAAGCACACCCGCATGTATTCGTTGACAGCTCTCTGAAGCTGAATTTTACAAATAATACGCTGACCTCTATTGATGTTGTTTGGACGTTTGATGAAATGTCCAGCGATATGTTTCTGATTGATCTGGATACTAACGCAGATGGTGCCCTTACTACTGCAGAGTGGGTAAAACAGAGACCGGATATTGAAGGCTACCTTGGAGAACAAAGTTTCTTTGTCCATGTCACATGTAATGGCAAACGCATTACCTTAGAGAAAATCAAGAATTTTACCGCCACATTTTCTGGTGGAATCCTGAAATATGCGATGACTCTTCCAGTAAATATTGCAAAGAAAACAGATAGACAGAAAGTACAGATCGCTATCTTTGATCCTTCCTACTACACAGATTTCTATACCGCACTTGAAGCAGTTTCTGTTAGCGGGAAAAAAAACATGCCACTCTCAATAGATGACGCACCCGAACTTGCCTTTTATCAGGGACAAATCATCCCTACAGCTGTGACTTTCGAGTTCTAACAATGCATAAAGTATTACTCACGGCCATTCTCATTCTGATTTTCGCTACTGCTGTCCAAGCCAGCCCATTTACTGGCGGAGGCGCAAAAAGCCATTCAAAAACAACGCTTGAGCAACCAGTTCAGCAACAGCATGAGGCTGGCTTCTTTGCACTTCAATATTCAAAGCTCCTGCGCAAGGTAAACCTTGCACAACGCTCCATGCGTTCAAAAATGACATCGCTCGGGCGTGAAATAAAAAAACACCCGAACGGTAAAGCGTTTTGGGCGTTTTTACTCTTTTCTTTCCTGTACGGAATTATTCACGCCATTGGCCCCGGACATGGAAAATCTATTGTTTTTTCATACTTTCTGGGCAGGAAAGGTACTTTGCTCAAAGGCGTACTGATGGGGCACCTGCTTACAGCAGTTCATACCCTATCTGCCGTCACAGTTGTTCTTGGGGCATATTATCTACTCAACCTGAAAGGAAGCCGCGCCCTTTCCTCTGCAAGTGAACCGCTGAAAGCTACCAGCTATTATCTTATCATCGGGCTTGGCATATTTATTTTACTCCACGCACTATTCGAAGCCCTTCCCAGCAAAAAAAGTGAACCTACAAAAGAAGCTAACAATAAAGGTATCGTAACAGTCTCTGTTATCTCCGGCCTTGTCCCATGCCCGGGAGTTGCCCTGCTCCTTTCCTTTGCACTCAGCCTTAATTTACTGGTAACTGGTCTTCTGGGAGCCCTCTTTTTTACAATGGGCATGGGGATCACCACATCTCTTTTCGGCATTGCCAGCATCCATTCCCGCAAAATGCTGATGCACGTTGCCGGTAGAAGTTCCAAAGCAATATCTGTTATTCATACATCATTTTCCGTTATTGCAGGAGTCGTCATTATATCTACAGGCTGGCTGCTTGTAGCGACTTCCAGTCTCTAAAAAAGCCCCCCGCGTAATAGCGGTATCCTACCTGATACCTACCTCGTCTTTATTAAACAAAAGTCAGGCTGTTGCTCTACAAAAGCAACAGCCTGACTTTTTCGTATTTTGACATTCCCCCACCGTACTGCACCACAACTCGTTCTTTTCCTTTTGTTCCATTTCTGTGACGGGAAAACAAATTTTTATAAAAACAACAGAATCTTATTGACCTTTATATCGATAATAGTAACTAATATTGCAAATAGTCAACGTTGATTTTTGAATTTTAGCAAAGGTAACTGCTTCTTAAGTAGTTCTTATTAACGCCAAACAGCCGCTTATAACCGGTGCGTATCATGGAGGGGTTTATGCTACGCAGGTTTACAATTCAGCACAGAATTTTCTTCCTACTGCTCATAAATTTTTTGTGCATCACTGGAGCATTCACACTTTTTTATATGACCACTCAAGAGGTCGAAATATACTCAGTGCAAACAGCCAAAGAAGAAATGTTTAAAGGCCGTAAAGAAGCTATTAAACTTGCTGTTACCAGTTTAGCGCACGCATTAGAAAAAGAAGTGAAACAATTACCAGAGGGGGAACAACTCACGCATATTCAAGTAGCAGTAAACAACCTGAGATATGAAGAAGATGCCTCTGGATACTTCTTTGTCATCAAAGATAACAAGTTCGCAGCATTCCCGCCTGACCCTAAAAGAGTAGGGATGAACATCCTCAACTTAAAAGATGCAAACGGGGTACAATTCATTAAGGAGTTGCTCATAAAGGCAAAAACCGGTGGCGGCTTTGTTGAATATATTTACGATAAACCAGGCAAAGGAAAACAACCCAAAATTAGTTACGGAGCGCCAATTGGTACAACCGGTTATGTTCTGGGCACCGGCGTATACATTGATAACATAGATACCCGCGGTGCGGTGATCAGTAATACTATTACGACAATGACTGATGATGCGTTTCTCGAAACGCTGATAATATTCTCTGTCATCTTTGCCATCATCACTCCGCTTTGCGTGCTAATTTCACGCAGTATTTTACGTCCGCTTGGAGACGCAACAAATGCAGCACAGGAAGTCGCCGCTGGAAATCTTGAAGTCTCCATTTCCGTTGATGGAAAAGATGAGGTCACAAGCCTGCAGCGCTCACTGACGCAAATGGTTGTCACCTTCAAACGAGATAAAACTGAAATGGAAGAGAAGGAAGCCGTAGCGCAGGAGCAAGCAACTATTGCCAAGCAAGCAGCCCAGCAAGCCAGAGACGCCATGGCGCAGGCGGAAGTCGCCACTAGAGAGGGAATTCTCACGGCAGCATCCACTTTGGAAGGGCTTGTGCACAATATGAACGACGAAATAGGCTCCTTATTTGAGCAGAACTCCAACGTCCTTCAGGGCACAAATACGCAGATGAATCGTATCAGTGATGCAGCAACAGCCATGGAAGAGATGAACGCTACCGTTCTGGAAGTAGCACGCAACGCAAGTGAAGCAGCCGCAGAAACCGAGCGTTCTCGAAGTATGGCGCAGCATGGAGAAGAAGTTATCACAGAATCTGTAGCTGCTATTACACAGCTTCACGCACGCAGTGAGGAGCTGAAAAGCAACATGACGACCCTAAACTCACAGTCAGAGTCAATCGGCAGCATTATCAATGTTATCAACGATATTGCTGACCAGACGAACCTGTTGGCTCTTAATGCTGCCATTGAGGCTGCACGTGCTGGTGATGCTGGACGCGGCTTTGCTGTTGTTGCGGATGAAGTGCGTAAACTGGCTGAAAAAACCATGAATGCCACGCATGAAGTTAGTGAAAACATCAACAGTATACAAAATTTAGCTAAATTAAACACACATGGCATGGATGAGACGCTGGAAGCTTTCAGTACTGTTCAAGAGCTTTCTGGAAAATCTGGAGAAGTGTTGCGCGAAATCGTACTTGCTGTTGATTCTGCAGCTGAGCAAGTGCAATCCATTGCGACTGCAGCTGAACAACAATCTGCTGCTTCCGAAGAAATCACCCGCAGTGTGGAAGAGATTGATCAGATTGCAAAAGAAAACACAGGTCTTGTGGACAATTCAGCTGAAAATACAAAACAGCTTGTGGCACAATCTGAAAATCTCAACCGTGTTATCGAAAAACTCAAAGCCGATGCTTAGCAAACTCTGCTACGCAATACCCTGTGCTGTTATTTTATGAAACGAGCAATCTGATGGTAATCAGACTGTACCAGACGTTCTCACGGAGCATGAACTTTCTGGATAACCATTTACGCTTTCTCGAGTAACGTACCAGCAGCGCAAAAATGCTGGCCTGAAGAAAACAAAAAGCCAAGCTGTTATGTAGATCAACTACTAAACAGCTTGGCTTCTTTTTTCATAACAAAGCAACATGCACTTCCTTAAGCCAATATTAACTTACCCTTAAGCACACATCTTTTTTTCTTAACTCCGGCGCAATTTTTGCTACTCCCAATGGAAAAAGAAATTTTTACCTCAGGAGAATTCCAATGGCACCTATCGAATCTGTCGGGCAGGACGCGTTTTCTTTTAAGCTTGGCAACCTTGCAAAGGCTGCAAGCCAAAAAGCACAGCAGCATGAGACGACACCACAGGCACCAGTTCAGGCAGCTGCACCAAGCCTTACTGAAACAGAAGCGGCAAACATTGCCTACGGTAATACCGTAACTGCCCTTGAAAACGGTCAGCAAGCATCCGACCAGTCAGCGCATGCTCTTGATCCTGCACGAGTTGCAGCATTGCTTGAAGATTTTTAGCCTGCAATGTTTCAGGGGGTGGCAACACTCCCTGAAAACAATTCATACATGTAGCATACGCCAGATACAAAAAATTACGAAAGATCAGCCTGCAACTGAGCCTTAATTTTTGCTGCCCCTACCTTGTCCCCGGTAGCATCAACAGCCTTAAATAGCATTCTCTTTGCTTTCTGCTTATCAGGATCTACTGAAACAGCCTTTTTTAAGTACCGCACTGCCATTTTAGGCTGCTTGCACTCCATACACCACTCACCAATCATGCGGAACATGCTGTGTTCATCCACATAAAGTGATTTTGCTTCTTCAAAAGCCTCGGTAGCATCATTGAGACTGCCACCGGCAAGGTATCTTCTACCCCTACTTAATGCTTTATCCAACGTCAGCTTACGTGTAAGCTGCTGGGTATATGATTCTGAGTCCTGAGCTTTCTTCAACTCAAGAAACAGTTTCACCAGACTGTCATGAACAAGTTTTTCGTGTCCCTTAACGTATTGAATGCCACGCGGGAACATTTTTTCAACTTCTGTCACCCTGTTCATGTTGTGCAGCACTTCTTTAAGTGCGGTGTCAACCGTGATCCTGTCAATTCCGGTGACTTTTCCCGCCAGAACAAGCCTGAGGGTAGCAATCACAGAGGCAGTGGCCCGCAGGATATCGTGTCTTTGAAAATATGCTTTTGCACGAGCTAAGTGCTCTTTAGCAACTTTGGAATCGTCTTTCATACAGTCACCTTACACCATGTTAGTAAATACGAGGCTACAATAGTAAAATAACACTGAAAGTCAAATATCATTGTACAAGCCTCCACTCATGCTATTCACAAAGTACACTTGTAATCAAACTCTAAAAGGGAGAATCATATGGCTAAAAAGATACGTATTGATGAAGATGAATGTATTGGCTGTGAATCCTGTGTAGAGATTTGCCCGCAGGCATTCCAGATGAACGCAGACGGCGACAAAGCAATTGTAGTCAATGAAGACCTTGAAGACGACTGTGTTGACGAGTCCATAGACACCTGTCCCGTGAACTGTATCGCATACGAGGGATAGTTCCATACCCCGCACATAAAGCACTGGCTCTGCAGAGCCAGTGCTTTTTCTTGTTATGAGCACCACATCACCACAGAAGAACTTAGTGAACCATTAACACGCGTTAACACCTTTTGCTTTACCACCACCCGCTTCTCCTGTAGAACAACTCAAAACTGTAACCATCATTCTTTATTAACTTTGGTTTTTATCTCTAACAATACTGTTGCCAAAAAACGCTCTTTCTGTTGTCGTACTGCAACGACCGAGTATTATTGGTATATAACAGGTATTGTAAAATATATTGCTGCATAAAGTCCTACATGCTGCGTATTGCTATAGGAGCTGCTATGAATTCTGACGTAACCTTTGCTAAGCCATTTATTAGCGCTACAAGCAGTGTGCTTTCTACAATGGCTGGTATAACCCCTGTTCCAGGAACTCCTTTTGTAAAAAAAGATGATATCGCGTGCGGTGATGTATCTGCTATCATCGGTCTTACCGGTGAAAAGCACGGAAGTATCTCTGTGACATTTACCAAAAAATGTGCCGTTGCCCTTGTTCGTGCGATGCTTGGTGACGACATTCAGGATATTATCGCTGATACAAAGGATGCTGTAGGGGAAATTTGTAATATGATTTCCGGACAGGCTCGTGCAGGTCTTTCCGAAATGGGGTTTAAATTTGACGGTTCAACCCCTTCCATTATCATGGGCGACGCCCACACAGTTACTCATGTAACTGCCAGTCCTGTAATTGCTGTTCCCTTCACTACCGACCATGGTGAGTTCACCATTGAGTTTTCTTTTGGATAACTAGCCTTTATTACAGGCAAATAGCCTATTTTTCACCTGAAAAAGCCCGTATTTTCATACGGGCTTTTTTTCGTACACAGCGTTAACTCAGCTATTTTCGGTAGTTTCACAGCTAATTAAAATGTTTCACAATACTTATGCACACTCTTTCCACAGTTGAATGTTAGATTTTGACATTTCGTTATTACTTTTTTTTGTAACCAAACCTGTTGAGATGTCTCACTTCTAATCGATACCATACCACAACTGAGAAAAAGTCTATTGCTAAAAAACTGTCAGCATGAGTATGATTTACTTCTTGCGACTGAGTAATTTCAAACGTTCGTTTAGTTGTATTATTCTTTTTATTTCAATTAGTTAGACTATAAATAACAGCTTTCTTTATACAGAAAAGACACACGCTTTTAAGGATTAGAGTATGGCTTCAGCTTGGTCACGTGTTTTTGGTTTTGAGAGGGTAAGTCTGTGTGACTGGCCCGGCATGAATGCAAGCGTCATTTTCCTTGGCGGCTGCAATATGCACTGTCCAACTTGCCACAACTATAACCTTGCCTGGCATAGCGACACGATGGACGTTATCCCGCAGCAAGCGATTGAGAATTACCTTACCAAACGCGCACGTTGGATTGACGGTGTTGTTATCACAGGGGGGGAAGCTACGATTACGCCCGGACTTGCAGACCTTATCCGAGATCTGAAACACCTTGGCATGCCAGTTAAAATGGACAGTAACGGCATGCGTCCGGATGTATTACAAGAGTTGCTGGACGAAGATCTCGTCAAGCTTTTTGCGGTAGATGTTAAAGGCCCTTATCAGAAATATCCTGTGCTTACCGGCGGTACTACATCCCCAGAAGTAGCGGAAGAAAATCTCTCTCAGGTTTTTGAATTAGCAAAGCAGTATCCTGACAAGTTCCTGTTCCGCATTACTAAAGTGCCTGTGCTGACAGAAGAAGATATTCAGGAAGCTGAAAGTTACCTGCCGGAAGGTTTTACGCTTAAGCATCAGGAGTACGTTCCCCCAAGGAGAGAACATGCCGAAACAGATTCTGAAGCGCGACAAGTGTCTGGAGACATGGTCGCTTGAGCGAATTGCATATGCAATCCTCAAGGCACTTAAAGCAAGTGGAATTAAAGATCCGCTCCTTTCCAAACGGCTAGCCCGAAAAGTTGAAAGCAAACTCGGAGCTGAAGAAGTCGTACATCAGGAAATGGTACAGGACGTCATTGAGCAGGTTCTCATGGAGTCCCGACTGTATCTTGTTGCAAAACGCTTTATTATCTACCGCGAGCAGCGCAGACAATTGCGGGAACAAAAAGCTGCGTACCTTGATATCAAGGAAACTATAAATAATTACCTCGATAAAGCAGATTGGCGCGTACATGAAAATGCCAACATGACCCACTCTTTTCAGGGGCTCATGCTTCACCTTTCCGGAACACTGCAGGCAAAATATGCTCTGGAAAAGTATCCAGAAGAAATTCGCCTTGCCCATGAGCACGGGTACTTTCACATTCACGATCTGTCATTCGGCCTTGCGGGATATTGTGCAGGTTGGAGTCTACGTGACCTGCTGCTCGAGGGATTCAACCTTGAAGGCCGCTCCAGTGCAGGCCCTGCTCACCATTTTGATGCCGTTCTCGGCCAGATGGTTAATTTCCTCGGAACACTGCAAAACGAATGGGCAGGCGCTCAGGCATTTAACAATGTAGATACGTACCTTGCACCGTTTGTCAGAAAAGACGGTCTTTCGTACAAACAAGTACGTCAGGCCATGCAAAAATTTATTTTTAATCTCAACACAACGTCTCGCTGGGGCGGACAAAGTCCGTTTACAAACCTGACATTCGACATTGTGCCTCCGAAGCACATTGCCAAAGAAGCCGTCATCATCGGCGGTGTTCTTCAGGACTCCACTTACGGAGATTATGTTGAAGAAATGGCAATGATCAACAAAGCGTTCCTCGAAGTAATGCTGCAAGGCGATCATCACGGGCGCATATTCTCGTTCCCGATTCCGACGTACAACGTCACTTCAGAATTTCCATGGGAAACAGAAAACGGCGACCTGCTCATGCAACTGACAGCCAAATACGGTGTTCCGTATTTCCAGAACTTCATCAACTCAGACCTTGATCCTGAGGATGTGCGTTCCATGTGCTGCCGTTTACAAATGGACTTACGCGAACTGCGCAAAAAAACAGGCGGCCTGTTCGGAGCAGGAGACCTCACCGGTTCTATCGGTGTTGTCACCCTTAACCTGCCGAAACTGGCTTACCTTGCGAATAACGAAGATGACTTCCTTGACCTTGTTACTGAATATGCAGACATGGCCAAAGAATCACTTGAATTCAAACGCAAGCTTATTCAGGAAAACCTTGATCGCGGTATGTTCCCGTGGTCTGCACGCTATCTTAAGAACGGGTTTAAAGCTCATTTTGCCACCATCGGCATTGTGGGCGGACATGAAGCATGCCAGAACCTGCTCGGGAAAGGCATTGAAACTGAAGGTGGCGTCCGGCTCATGCGCCGAGTACTAAACCACTTACGAGACCTTACTTCCAATTATCAGGAAGAAACAGGCAACTTATACAACCTTGAAGCAACACCTGCTGAAGGAACAAGCTACCGTCTCGCACGCACAGACAAAAAGCTATACGAAGATATCGTCGCTTCCGGTAATGGAACACCGTACTACACAAACTCAACCGCTCTTCCGGTTGGAGCAACAGAAGACGTATTTGCAGCGCTTGAACATCAGGATCAACTGCAACCGTTATTTACCGGTGGTACTGTATTCCATACATATCTTGGCGAAGCCGTTGCTGACCATGCGGCTCTAAAAAAATTCATCGTCAAAGCATTTACCAAAACCAAGCTTCCGTACATTTCCATCACACCGACATTCTCTGTGTGCAAGGACCACGGGTATATTGCAGGTGAGCACTTCTCCTGCCCGACCTGTAATGCTGATGCAGAGGTCTACACCCGTATTGTCGGCTACTACCGTCCGGTCTCGCAATGGAACAAAGGAAAGCAAATGGAATACGATGACCGCCTTTGCTACAACAGCGCTCCGGTTGACACCGGAACAGTCATCAAAAAAGTTGAGGAAGCTGTGTAAACATATTCCCCATATCTGCCGTTCGTAAGATGGGCAGAGTAATGAAACGAACGACACCAAATACAAAGAGGGTGGAGCAAATGCTTCACCCTCTTTTTTTGCATCATGCAATTATCCGACACAAACATTATGCACATTTGTACGAACATTCTAGAAACGACCTGTGCAAAACTTTTACTGACATAAAGGAGAGTATATCTCCTTAACAGCCTTACTTTACGAAACTTTTCCAAATAAAAAACAACATAGTTAGTGACAAAATAAGGAACATTTTACGAACAGGCTGTGCAAAACACATACAACCTATGCTTATTTTTACTCATTAACACCACACAGTATCGTTATGAGATAATTTTACTAACCTTACGCCATCTGAATCCATCTGAGCCTACTGGAAACAACTTGTATTGACACTGAGCACATTCGGTACGGTTAACCATACAGTACTCATTTCCAATCGCATTCAACACACAAACACACTCTGAACACATATAAAAGGACAACAAAAAAGCCCCTGCTGCAAATGCAACAGAGGCTTTGATGATACGTATTCGACTGATAAATTCGTGTTAGCTACCTATGCAGCTACACGTTACCTGTCAATGAACCGTTCCTACTGGTCTTCGGAAAATTCCTTAGCTGCAGGGGTATTCGGGTTGGTTCTTTCAAGATCAAGCGGGTACCCGAGGACCATGGTCTTACGTGATTCAAAACCAGTAGCACCTGGGTGTGTGTTAATACCCACAACAAGATCCATAATTCCGTCGTTGTTAAGATCAGCAACCTGATAGCCCATTACACCACCCTTGATGCGACGGGTTTTCCACTGGAGTCCAAGACCTACGCCATCCCATTGCAAAGAGTGAATTTCACCCTGCGGGAAGAAACGGTAACGGTCAAAGAATTGGGCAGCAACAGAAATAGGCTTGTTTACCAGCACTTCATATTTACCGTTGTGATCAAGGTCTTTCACAACAAACGGCATAGGAATGTAGTACTTGGCAGGGATAAGGAGCTTATCTTTTCCGAGTCCCGGCATAGTGTCGTCGTTTTCAACACTAATGGTGCTGCCAGAGTATGAAGCGGAGGTGGATACCATGCGGTCAAACTTAGAGTTAAAGACAGCAATCTTTTCGTTATCAGGGAGAAGTACGATAATCTTATCACCGTCCTGCTCATCCGGTACCCACGCAAAGTTGTACAAGTTTGCTTTCTTCGGCAACATAATGCCACGGCTGACAACAACCTTACCGTTTACGTATGCAAGCTCTTTCACGCCCGGTACAAACACGGTACCGCCCTTACGGGTTTTCTGTCCCAACAGAACCGGCTGGTAGGTAGGCGGAAGAGGCACAACGTTTACAAGCATTTTAATTGTTGGTGCAAACTCAACAAGGCGGTCACCTTTCAAAGAATAGAAGAAGGTAATAGACGCCTGATCTTTATCCATTGCGCTGACAATCAATTCAGATTTACCGTCTCTATCCAAATCAAGAGCACGGACAGTCAGCATCTCATAACGGCTGGAAGGCTTAATCTGCGCAATCGGGTCGAGCGTATTTTTATTGAAGTTGTAAACACGCACAAACTGATCATCAAGCAGGACTACCTGATTTTTCTTGTCACCGGTAAGGTCTGCTACAACCATACCATGCGCTGCAAAACGCAGTGTGTTGGAACGCAGGCGGTTTGTGGATTCATTACTTCCTGCATACCGGAACTGCGGGTTCAGGTATACTTCCTGATTCGCAGAGGTCTGGTTAACTGTAATTGCAGGGTTCATCTGGTTAACACGATCCTTAGCCTTTGCAACAGCCTGTGCGCGGGCGTCAGGACGATCAAACACTTCTGTGTTAATCGCACCAGCAATATTCTGCAGGGTCGGGATCATATCATTTAAAGAGCTTGAAGCAGAGCGAGGCCAGATCGCACCTTTTTTATCCGCAACGCGAACATCCAAAGAAGTCTGGTCACCGATAATATTAACGCTACCGTATACAAGGTAGTCCGCACCGGAATCTGCAAGAGCTTTAAGAGCATCTGCCTTATTTGCAGGAGCTGCAATGCCCTCGACAGCGCTGGCATCAACAGGAATAAAATGATCTTTCCAGAACAAACGGGAGCTGAGCATTTGCGGAATTGCACGCTCAAGGTATTTAAATGTTTTTGGTCCGTTAACAGTAAACGGCACAATCCCGAAAGTTTTTACCCCCTCTGCAAACGCAGCTGACATGCTTAACATCAGCATAAGCACCGCTAAAATCACAGTGCGCACAACAGATTGCATACGTTCTCCTTAGAAATAACTTACTGGGTAGCGTATTCACCCAGAACAATCGCAGGTTATTTGGGAAAGTCGGACTGTAATGCCATTTACAGCGTGCTTACCTAACGCTTTCCCAACGGTCTGTCGTGTACATTATCAACGCACAAGACCGGTATCTTACTTTTTTTATATGACTTAATGCCAAATCATACGACAAAAAGAATCTCATTTCGCTTAACTAGCATCACATCCATAATATCACTTGATCGATGAAGCAACCATAAGGTACAGCGGCAAGCATAATTCTAAAATAAACTGGATCGAGCAGGAGACTTTGTGACAGTAACAACCTCATCCCGTTCTTTCAGGCTTGTGTGTACCCCTGAAGAGCGACCACTTGTAGAAGAACTTTTGCGTGCGCAAGGGTACGATTTTGAGCCTGAACCATTTTCTGAATGGTCCCGAAAGATTACTCATGAACCAAAGCCTCTCGGCTCCAGTCTGGCTGCTTTTTTCGGTCTTATCTACATTCAGGACAGATCGTCCATGCTCCCGCCTGTCATACTCAATCCTGATGCAGGAGATGCGGTACTCGACATGTGCGCAAGCCCGGGCAGTAAAACAGGCTTTCTTGCGCAACTCGTCGGCCCTGATGGTTTTGTTATGGGGAACGAACCCAGCAGAAACCGTCTGGCAACCTTGCGACAAAACCTGTTCACAATGAACCTGCTCCACACAGCAACCTGCTCATACCCGGGAGAGAATCTTCCACTTCCATCCGGAGGATGGCAAAAAATCCAGCTCGACCCGCCATGCAGCGGTTGGGGTACTGTTGAGCGTAACCCCAATGTTCTTAAATTGTGGCAAGGCGACAAGGTAAAGCCCCTTATCGGGATTCAACGCAAACTGCTGCAGGAAGCATTTCGTCTTCTTGCTCCCGGCGGCAAGGTCGTCTTCTCCACCTGTACAACCAACGTTCAGGAAAACGAAGAACAGGTTCGCTTTGCCGTCGACGAAGTAGGATTCAACCTCCTGCCTGTCACCCCGCCGGAAGGCTTCACTTTTGAAGAACCATACATCGAGGGCTGTGAAGGCACCTTACGTGTTGATCCTGAAAAATCCGGCGCACAAGGTTTCTACATTGCTGCCTTTACAAAACCAGAGGACGCTGATCCCCCAGAACCGTTCGAAGCAGGACTCAAAGCAGACATCATGCCGCGCCGTGCCCTGAGCATGCCGGGTGTAGATGCAAACCTTCTCCCTGAAGGCGAACTTGCCCATGTTCGGGAAAACGCACTATTCCTTCCTCAGTATGCACTGGATAATTTCCCAGAAACATTCCGATGGAGAGGTTTCCCTATAGGCAAAATGGCTCGCGGAGAAGTGCGTCCGTCTCCGAGACTACGCGCCTTGATGCCTGAGTACCAAGAAGGTAACGGCATCAATCTTGAAGAAACAGAACCTATCGAACGGCTGCTTACCGGTCAATCTATGCAAGTTGAGGTTAAGGGCAAGGAAACTGGCCTGTACTTCAAAGGTCTTCGACTTGGCCGCCTGAAAGTAAAAGGAAAACGTGTTCTTTGGAGCGAAAAATAGCGTACGACTTCTCCGGTAGCTTTCCGAACCTCCTACGATATTCAGCAACTCTACACGTCTTATACAGCTATTACGGAACATTTGTATTTCCATAAAAGGGGTGAAAAAAACGCTCCCCCTTTCTTCTTGCTTTTCCATATAAAAAGGCTGTCTTTGTAACAAAGACAGCCTTTTTATTGCTCTTCAATTCAGCAACAAGTGCAGAGCAAAAATATATTCCCTGACGTGCAAGCACAACGGGATTCTACTCGTTTATGCCTAGCGGATATAATTCGGGATATTAATGAACACTTCACGTGTGAACGTCGTCATCTTTTCCATAATCCACGGAAAGGCAATCAGCAGTGCAACAAACATTGCGATAATTTTCGGCACAAAGGTAAGCGTCTGTTCCTGTACCTGTGTTGCCGCCTGAATAATAGATACAACCAGACCGACAATCAGACCGACAAGAAGCATAGGCAACGAGATCATCAAGGTAAGCTCAATGGCTTTACGGGCATAACCGATTACAAATTCGGGAGTCATGTTGTTTATCCTCACAATAGGAAGCTGTTAACGAGAGAACCGGTGAGCAGGCTCCAACCATCAACCAGAACAAAAAGAAGCAGCTTGAACGGCATGGATACCATCATCGGTGGAAGCATCATCATACCCATAGCAAGCAGGATACTCGAAACAACCATATCAATAATGAGAAATGGAACGTAGATGAGGAAGCCAATAGTAAAGCCGGTTTTAAGTTCGCTGATTACGTAAGCTGCTGCCAGCATAAGCGTTGGAACTTCTTTTTTTGTCTGAGGGCGCTCTATTTTACTGATGGTGTAAAACAACGCGAGATCTTTTTCACGCGTATGCTTGAACATAAACTCTCTGAGAGGCTGCTGAGCCACATCAATAGCCTGCGTAAAGCCAATTTCCTCATTAAGGTAAGGCTGCAGTGCTTTGTCGTTTATTTCAACACCCACAGGGCGCATAATGACGAAGGTCATGAAAATTGCGAGGCTTGCCAGAACCTGTGACGGTGGCAATTGCTGTGTTCCCAGTGCCTGCCTGAGGAACGAGAACACGATGATGATGCGGGTAAAGCTTGTCACTGTCAGCATAATGGCTGGTGCCAATGACAGAATGGTGAGCAGGAACAGGATTTCTAAAAGAACGGATACGTTTTCCGGTTCTGATTGACCTGCCCCTAATGCCAGGGAGAGGGATGGTACTGCAAGGTCCCGCGCTGCAAACGCCACCGCGGGAACCAGCAGCAATAAAACACTAAGAGTCAGAATCCTTGTCGTGGAACTGTCCCATAACTTTTTTAAATTCTTCCGTGCTTGAGGAGTCGCTAGAGTCATCTTCCGCTTCCGTTTCAGATAAAAGGTTGATCTGGTGGTCCGTAACCCCCAGTAACAGCCTTTTATTCAAGAAGCGTACCACGACTAACTGCTTTTTCGGTGCAATGTGGAAACGCTCTTCCACATCCAAGGTGACCTGACTACCTTTTTTACCTCTAAAGCCTTTATTCATGCCGATTTTCTTAACAAACCAGAGCATTCCGTACAGTACCGCTAAAAGCAACAGCAGGATGCCGATGGCCTGTATATAGCTTCCCCAGCCAACCACTTCAGGGGCAGCCGGTGACGTTCCGTTGACGATGTCAGCGGAAGATTCCACTGCCGCATGAGCGGCTGTCACGAAAATGTTATGCAAGTTGCTTCACCCTTTCGATCGGGCTGATGATATCTGTCAAACGAACACCAAACTTTTCGTTGATAACAACAGCTTCGCCACGAGCAACAAGCTTGCCGTTAACAAAAATTTCAAGCGGCTCACCTGCAAGCTTGTTCAACTCTACTACAGAGCCCTGACCAAGCTGGAGGAGTTCGTTGATAAGCAAGCGGGTACGACCAAGTTCTGCAGAAACATCAAGTGGAATATCAAGAATAAAGTCGAGTTCATGCTTGCCGGATTCCGGACGAATAGCTTTCGCATCTTCTGTCAAATCCTTGAACTCAGCCTGGCTTGCTTTGCTGGAGAGCAAGCTCTGTTCTTTCTCTTTCTTCACGTCCTCCTGCTCATCAGCAGCAAGAGCAGCAGCCCATTCCTCAGCAAGCGCTTCGTTCTGGCTCATGTTCTGCGGCTGTTCACCGCCACCAGCACCACCGCCAATATCGTCAAAATTGCCGAGATCGCCAATTGGATCATCATCCTGATCGTCAAGAGCAGCAGCCCACTGTTCAGCCAGTAAATCCTGGTTTACATCGTCAGACATAGTAACCTTCCTTCTCTGAAAGGGAATTATTGCTAGTTAATTACTGGATAACCAGTTCTGTAAAATACACACGTACAACTTTAGAGCTGCCAATAATCTGGTTAAGACGGGTTACCAGCTCATTTTTAAGCAGGAGTTTGCTCTCAAGGGAGGCAAGATCTGCATATGACTTACTGGAAAGAAGCAAGATAACGGCATCACGCACTTTTGCACCTTGCGCTTCCAGAGTTTGAGCAGAGTCAGCGTTGGCAACTTCAACATCAAGAGTAAGCTTGATGTAGCGTCGGCCAAGCGGATCAGAGAGGTTTACAAGGAAACTAGGCAGGGTAACCACCATAGAGTCCGAAGTATCTACTTCTTCCAGCTGGACATCCTGAGGTGCAGCCGCTTCGGTAGAGTTCTGGAAGTACGTTGTGTACGCATAGTACCCGCCGCCTCCCAAAAGCAGAAGGACCAAAAGCATGATGATCCATTTCATCTTACCGCTTTTTTTCTTAGATTCACTTCCTTCTTCAATCACGATACAGCTCCTTTACAGTTTCTTGCAGCAATCTCTTATACATAGCGTCCAAGACGCTGAGTTGTTTTAATCAAAATTTCTACTCGCCTATTCTGTGCCCGTCCGTATTCTGTCGCATTTGACTCAACAGGCTTATCAGCACCGTATCCGCTTACTGAAAAACGGGAGGGCTTTAATCCCTGATCCAAGAAATACTCAAGTACGGACATTGCACGCTTTCCAGACAACGGATAGTTGGCGGCAGTGTTACCACCGGTATTATCTGCATGTCCTGAAATATTCACATCTGCCGATGTATATTGCAGCATCAGGACAATTTGAGAGAGCAGTTGTTCTGCCGATGAAGTCAGCGTATAGCTGCCCGGCTTAAACACAAGATTATTTGTGAGAACAATGGCAAGGCCTTCCGGCTTTTGCAGGATACGTAAGTTACGATCCAGCGTGCTCATATCAATGTCCGGAGGCAACACATCCTCTGGAAACAGCAAGTCTTTAATTCTATCCCGCTGTTCAAACGCAGTCTTAGGATCTTTCACCAGATCGACAATCAATTTGATGCGCTGGGGCACTCGTCCGGAGCCATGGTACTTAATCGCACCGAAGCCCCTGTCGAACGGGTTAATCTTTGTAAGTAACGTTCTGTCCATTGAAGACATACTGAGCAATAATACAAAGAAGGTAAGCAGCAATGTCACAAGATCAGAGAAGGTAACCAGCCACGAAGGGTTGCCTTTCGGCTCTTCTTTCTTTTTACGTGCCATTGTTACACTCCACTCGGCGTTGAACCGTCTGTTGCGGACACTTTATCACCGCCTTCGCGAACACTTAGATCAAATTTGAAATCTTTAAAATCAAATTGTTTCTGCTTTTCCGGTGCCTCGCGAGTGAGTTCTTCCAGCTTATTGATCCATTCCATGTTGCGTTTATCAAGCACAATATCAACGCGTCTGTTCTTCTTTCTACCTTTAGGAGTGTTGTCGCTCCACCGCGGATGGTAATTGCCAAAAGCTTCTACCATCATATGCTCTGTATCGATGCCACGGCTTTTAAGGTAGCTGTAGACGCTCATAACGCGCATGAATGAAAGATTCCAAGTAGGAGAAAGTTCTTCATCACGCGTAAAAGAAACTTCGTAATCAACACCGGCCTCATCGCGCAAAGCGGATGTATGGCCAGCGAGCAGCAGCGGATGCTTAATACGCATTACCCACGGAAGAATACGGTTGAGCAATACAACACCCCGTCTGCTTAACTGGGTTGTACCCGGTTGGAAAAGAACGTCTTCACTAATGGAGAACACTTGAACATACTTGTTCTCCTGAAAGTTCAAATCTTCTTTGTCATCTTCCCACAAGAGGTCTTTAAGCGGAGAAAGGTCATCTGTATCCATCTCCATCGGCCCCGGGTCAACAACACGTTTCGTGTCTTTTTGTGTGGCGGGGTTAAGGTTGCCGTGCCCCTCGCCAAATTGACCTGAGACAGAGGTAAGTACAATAAGCTTTCTTCGTGAGTCAGGAATCGCCATACTTACGAGCAAAACAAAGAACGTAAGCAAAAGGGTCATCATGTCTGAGAACGTGATGAGCCAGGTTGCTCCTCCGCCTTCTTCTTCTTTCTTTTTACGCTTAGCCATATCGTACTCCCGCTACATGTAAGTATGGGAACTGCTAAGCAGCATCTTCACGATCGCCGACCGGCTGGTAGCAGGACAGTTTTTCCTGAATAATACGCGGGTTCTCACCGCGTGAAATAGAGATTACACCTTCCAGCTGCATCTCTTTAATGCGGATTTCGCTGTTACTGCGAGACTTGAGCTTACCTGCCATCGGGATGAAGACAAGGTTAGCAAGACACGCACCATAGAAAGTTGTAATAAGAGCAACCGCCATAGCAGGGCCAATTGAACTAGGGTCGTTCATGGTTTGCAGCATCTGCACCAGACCGATAACCGTACCGATCATACCCAGAGCAGGAGCATACTCACCAAACGATTTCATTATGTCCTGTCCGTCGCTGTGACGGGCTTCTGTGTTGGCAATTTCCGATTCCATAATCTCCTGAATCGCCTGCGGCTCAAGGCCGTCAACGGTCAACTGTAAGCCCTTTTTAAGGTAGGGATCATCAATACCGCTGATAATAGGCTCAAGAGAAAGAATACCTTCACGGCGTGCGCGGTCAGCGTAATCTTTAAACTGATCAATGGTTTCCTGCTGTGAAAGTTCTGCAGCAAAGAGAGTTTTCTTGATAACGCTCATTACGGAAACAACGCGGTGCAATGGATAGTTAACAAGCGTTGCGCCGATGGTGCCGCCAAGAACGATGAGTAATGACGGTATGGAAATAAAGATAAGAAGACTGCCACCCATCATGATAGCAGAGAGTACCAGACCAAAGGAAATTACTATCCCGAGAACCGTTGCCAAATCCATAGAATGCTCTTTTTTCGCGTGTTAGTAAGGACGCGGGCCGAAAATTTCTGTTCCTATACGCACAAATGTGGCGCCTTCTTCAATTGCCTGCACATAATCCTGCGTCATACCCATTGAAAGGTGCTTCAAAGGCATGCCGAGGCGTGTCGCAAGCTCATCGCGCAGCATACGCAAATTACTGAAGAAAGGACGTGCTTCCTCTGCAACACAAGATGCCGGTGGCATTCCCATCAGGCCGCAAATACGTAGCTGTGGAAGTGCCATAATCTGTTCAGCAAGTTCAAAGAGTCCGTCTTTATCTACGCCGGACTTTTGTGCTTCATCACCAATGTTCACCTGAAGCAGAATATCCTGAACTTTTCTTTCACCGTCCAAACCGGAAACGGGAAGCATCTCCATGCGTTTTTGCAGTTTCTGTGCCAAGCTCAAGCGATCTATGGAGTGGATAAGAGCAAACTTACCAGCTACATCCTTTGCTTTCTTGGACTGTAAATGACCGATAAAATGCCAGTTAATAGTATGCTCCGCCAGCTCTTCCTGCTTTGCAAGAGCCTCTTGAACATAGTTCTCCCCAAAGTCTAATTGTCCGTGATTGTTAAGAATTCGCACAGACTCAGCCGGATGTCGTTTTGACACGGCAATCAGTTTTACTTCTTCCGGATTACGCCCCGCATTGCGGGCAGCTTCAGCGATTTTTTCTACGACAGCATCGTATCGGGCAATAATTGCAGCACCGTCTACCTGACATTCATTCATAGTTCTTAATCCATTTTTCCGGCGGTTATTACCCCTCACCGGTATGTGTGAGTACGGGGTTTTGACACCCCCAATAAAAAAGGCGGCATACGCCGCCTCAGATTGATGACAAACCCGCACATTGCGGCGTCACTTCAAAAAAGCCAGATGCTCACATAGTTATCTATGCATTGCTCCTGACATTTTCTCATTCCTTGCACTGCACAGATTTGTCTCAATCTGACAGGTAAGGACGTTGTCAGCAATCTGAAGCAGCATATGCCGCCTACTATTTGCTGAAATGAAGCAGCTTACGAAGAAGAAAGACCAAGCAAGCGCATAAAGCTTACATCTTCTGTCCAGCCTTCGCGAACCTTCACCCAAAGCTCAAGGTGAACTTTCTGGCGAAGCATTTCCTGAAGCTCTTTACGGGCTTCGGTGCCCACTTTCTTCAGGTTCTGTCCCTGCTTACCAATAACCATTGATTTATGGCTCTTACGGGAAACATAAATAACAGCGTTCACGAAAACGCGCTCGCCCGTGTCATCCCATTTTTCAATTTCAACTGCGCAGTTATACGGAAGCTCCTGACGTAATTCCATAAAGAGCTTTTCACGCACAACTTCAGAAGCCATAAAGCGTACAGGTACTGTGGAAAGCTGATCTTCAGGGTACAGCTTTTCAGAAACCGGAAGATGCTTCTTAAGGTATTCGAGCATCGGCTCAAGGCCGTCTCTGCGCATAGCGGAAACTGGAAATACTTCTGCATTTGGCCAAAGTGCGCTCAATTTTTCGAGAAGAGGAAGCATCTTGGCTTTATCGCGGAACTTATCCACTTTGTTGACAGCAACTACCACAGCACGTTTTTCGTTAAGAATAGCTTCTTTCAACGGCTCGATGTCTTTATCAAATGCACCGGGACGGTCAACGTACAGGGAACCATCCAGAACCACCATAACTACATCTGCACCACTAAGGGTGTGCCATGCAGTCTGCAGCAAAATTTTGTTCATTTTACCACGAAGCTGGTGAATACCCGGGGTATCCATGAAGATAACCTGAGAGTCTGGGCTGGACAGGATACCGCTGACCTGATTTCGGGTAGTTTGTGGCTTAGGGGTAACAATTGCTACTTTCTGCCCTAAGTATGCGTTAAGCATAGTAGATTTACCCGCATTAGGTGGTCCCATCATAGCGACCCATCCGCAGCGGTGTTCTGTGTTACTCATATATATTTTTCTCCATCAATATTCTGACAAATTAATTTGTTTAGATGTGTAATAGGACTTCATATAAAGTCAAGGAGTCATCAATGACTATACGCGTGCCTGAGTAATACAGCAAATGGAAGATTTAGGTAAAGTCCGCGACAGTCGGGGGGATGCACAAAACAAAGCAAGGATGCAGAATCTAGCTAGTTTTCTGCATCCTTGCACGAGGAGACTCTCAGCCATTTCTGGCAGGAGCGTCTGAACATCGGGGGAGGTACCTCCCCAAATGTTTTACTGCCCACAACAAGTGGTAAAACCACAAGCGGAAGACGTTGTGTGCATTGATTGACTGTAGCGTTTATTGTGTACGGCAGCAAATGGTATAACGCTTACAATTATAAGAAATAACAATCGTAGCATCCAAAACAGCACCACATGTCCCACCCAACAGACAATATGCCGAACACTGTTTACATTTTTTGGCGAACCACCATTGAGAAGCCAACAAAAAACACCTGAAAAACAAAGGCCTCAGCAATAAAAAAAGCTGTTCTTTCAAAAGAACAGCTCCAAGTACCAATTTATGCTCTAAGCCCAACAGCAAAAGCATAATTATTGAACAGCTAACACCCGCACACCTTTTCTGTCACAGCCTTGCAGCTATGTTCATCCGGCATAAACATTGTGCCGTTTATGGCAGTAACAGGACGCATGCCTATGAGTGAATTAAGAACATATGCATACCGGAAATTACTTACTGAGTACGAACGCACTGAGCAGTCATAAATAGGCAAAATGGAACGTGCAGCTTCCAAAGCAATGGAAGGTAGACGAAGCTTACCACCCGGCACGCAAAAACGCTCACCATCTCCAAACAGCAACGCTGCTGTGGTTGTTTCGGTAATGTGGTTATCGCGTGAAAGTAAAACAGCGTCGTCATACCCTTTTTCAATGGCAGAACGGCGCTGTAACCAGTTATACATATAATTCATTGTCTTGTGGCCTAGCAACGGGTGTTGCACACCGTCAGTAACAGTACATAGTCTATATAATTTATCTGGCTGCGGAGTATAGGGAGCAGCAGTAATGACAGGGTCAACCATGTCATTTTCTTCAATCAGCGAAAAAATATTAACCCGTGCGGTCTGCCCCATCAGTCCGTTCCGCTGGACAACTTCCATAGCAAGTTCTGCGTAATCAATCTGCGGGACAACAAATCCCAGCTTTTCCAGCGAACTCTCCATCCTGTAGAGATGCTGATTAAAGAAACACAAGTTTTTTCCGTTGAACAGGATGGTTTCAAAAACTCCTGCCCCAAAACGAAAAGACGGAGCGGCAATATTCTGCGTTACTCCGTCTGTATGGTATTCACCAGATTTGTAGTAGGTCATGTAGATAGCACCTTTCGAAACTTTTCTGCTTTCGCGATAGTCTCTGCAAATTCCTGCTCCGGCACTGAATCAATCACCAGCCCGCTTCCTGCAAAATACCGGAACTTTTGTATACCACTAAGATCATATGTAAACCATCCGGTACGAATTGCAATACTTGAATTCATGGTCACAGGATTTTTGATATGAAGGAAGCTGCCGCAGTACAAATCCCTGCTGTGCGGCTCTAACTGTTCGATAATCTGCATGGTTCGTAATTTTGGGCAACCGGTAATGGAACCACCGGGAAATGCATCAAAGAGCAGATCAAGACAGGTGGATTCCTCTTTCAATGTTCCGCGCACCACAGAATACATTTGCAGCATATTATCTACCGTGAATATGCCCTTGTGCCGCTCAACGCGGACAGAGCCGTATTCGCAGTGTGCTGAGATATCGTTACGGATAAGGTCTACAATCATAGACAGTTCCGCACTTTCTTTTGGTGAATTTTTAAGATCCGAAACTAGTTTTTCAGAAAACTCAGAATACGCCACCGTACCCTTGATCGGCTCAGAGGTAATTATTCCCTCCTCCACACGCAGAAAACATTCCGGAGACGTTGAAATAATTTTAACATCTTCTGATGAGAACCATGCATAGTACGCAGCCGGATAGTGCTGCCACAGATGCATGAACAGGCCTGCTGCATCACACTGCTTTTTACCGTCAGCGAGTTTCGTCGGAACCACTGTAAAATTATCCGGTACAGTCATGGAAAAAGCTGATGAAAGGCATAACTGATATGTGTCGCCGCTGCGAATATGCTCCAGCACCTTCTCTACACCCGCAATATAGTCGTCACGGTTCATGGAAGGAACAGGAACGGAAAAAGCGGTGCATTCCGGCAGCAGTCTGGCAGGGGACGGCGGAGTTGTGCACACATCTTTGAGACGTTGTAGAATGCGGCTGTCCGCACTTTCCAGCGCAGCACACTCTAAAAGGCCTGTGGAAATATTGACTGTAATGAGAATGGCATACTGACGGAAATGCCCTAGCGGCAGGTCGTTACGCTTCTCAGAGGGAATACCGTGTTCTTTCAGGCCATATGTATAGGATAGGTAGCCAAGAGTTTCATGACCGGAAGCAAAGCAGAATTCCTTAACATCTTCCCGCGTTGTTTCTGGCTGAACAATGAGTTCCGCAACAGGGTCAATGCCGATAACGCACACATTGGCAGAACGACGAAGCGGAGCATCATCTTTTGTGACGCCGGATAAAAACATATCCGCATCAAAATTGGTGGCAAAGCTGTTGAACAGTGCTGCAAGCTTCTCGCGCTGCACTGTACCTGCATCAAGAAAGACCGAAAAAGCGCATTGCATGGTGAATGTACCACTCACCCTGCTCCGTCAAAAACGATTCAGGATGGAACTGAAGCCCCATTACAGGGCGGGTTTCATGTTCAACAATCATTGGAACGTCTGTCCCGCTCAACGTCGCCGTAACCCTCAACCCTGCGCCTACAGAAGAAAGATACAATGAATGATAGCGCGCGACTGTGCGTGCCTCACCATTTATTTCAAGAGTATCTGTTTTTCCATGTACACAATCAGGCAAACGGTCTGTGGTTCCGCCAAAAAACTGGTTGATAATCTGCATTCCCATACAGACACCAAGCACAGGTTTTCCACTTTCAAAAACACAGTTGTATGCAGCGTATTCAGACGGGTGCCCCGGGCCGGGGGAAATAACAATCAGATCGTATTGATCAAACGGGCAATGTTGCAGAGATGTCCCCTGCTCACCATACGTGACGATGTCCGGTACAAAACAAGTTGCCGTAACAAGAAGGTGTTCAAGATTACGAGTAAAGCTGTCGTTGTTATCTATTAATACAATACGCACTATACGTTCCTGTTACAAACTCGGCTCAATCCAGATAACGGCTGCCTGCCGCCCTGTTACCCTGTCACGCCGATACGAATAAAACTCCTCTTCAAGCGTTTTAGTACAAAGGTCAAGGCTGAAAATTTGCTTTTCGGGGATACCTGCAAGCCGTAACTGATGCTTTGTAAGCTGCCACAAGTCCATTGTTTTGGTTTCCTTGCAGAACCATTCAGCCCACTCAACACCCCATTCTGTATCAAAATTAACAAACTGAGATTCTGCCGGGCCGAGACTTGGCCCCCGTACTGCAAGCACATCAGCAGGCTCTATTCCGTACTGTTCACAAAACGTGCGCACTCCGGAAACAGGAAACGCAATGCGGTTCCCCCGCCATCCCACATGTAGCCCTGCTACATACTTACCGCTTTTATGGGCAAGTAACACAGGCTGACAATCAGCAGTCTTAATAACTAGTGCTTTTTCTAGTTTGTCAGTCGCGCTTCCATCAGCCTCATGCACTGCGGCCTCGCCAACAGGCGTTTCCGGTGGATCAAAAAGAACAACATCACCATGAACCTGCTTCAGTTCACACCAGGACTGAACATTCAGCTCTTTTTGCAGTCGGATGCGGTTGTACACAACATGCTTGGGATTATCCCCCACATCCATAGAAATATTACCGGACATAAACGCGCCGGTACTTTCTCCACCAAGACGATTCTGAAAAAAACACCGGACATTAGGAACACCGGGGAACGCAAATTCAACACCGCTCAAAGCCATTGTAACGCCTCCTCAGTACATAGTGCATGCATTGTCTGATCCCATGCTTCTGTTTCCACAGCGGGGACTATCTGAAAAGAATAAGCCAAACCTACAAAGGTTGCACGCGCAAAGGCTGGTCTAGCCAGCATTCTATCATAGTATCCGCCTCCGAACCCAAGCCTGTTTCCGGCGCGGTCAAAACCGACACCAGGCACAACAACCAGGGAAGGAGTAAAGTCCGGAGCGTCATAATCAACAACTGTACAATGAGTACGGGGTTCAAGAATACCGTATGCACCTTCTTCCAGTTCATGATGCCCATCGCACCGAACAAGAGACATCTGTCCCTGCGCTTCATCACAACGGGGAAGAAGCAGAGTTCTGCCTGACTCCCATATAGCGTTAAAAAGCAGGTCGGTTCGAAGCTCGTTTCGTATAGGAGAGTACAGGATAACCTGCTGCGACGTCTTCCAGATGTCATCAGCCATGAGGTTGCGCTGTGCACTGATAGAGGCTTCCTGCACATATATTCCGCCCAGACACTCCCGTTTCGCAAGTAGCTCTTTGCGTAAGGCTGCTTTAGACAAAAGACACTCCTGATGAAAATAGAAAAATACAGCACGAATTGTGAATTCATCTGCAAAACGCAGTAGCATTTACACCGCATCTGCTCAACTTCTTTTGCAACTAATGACTCAAACGCTCAGTAAATCTATCCCAACGGTTGCAAATGATTCCTTTTGCGTCAACTATACGCACAGCACAGATTGATGACAAACCCGCTCATTGCGGCGTTGTTTCGAAAACGCCAGACGCTTATTATGTCTATCTATGCGTAACACATACGTTTTCTCTTTCCTTGCACTGCACAGATTTGTCTTAATCGGGCAGATAAAGGATTTGTCAGCAATCTCGCAGCTACTATGTTCTACAAACTGTGCCTTACGGAGTTACCTATGAGTGATTATTGGATTTGTATTGGTGACATTCATGACGAGATCGCCCGCCTCAAAGATATTCCGGGACTTGCGCAAGCACGCGGAGTCATCATCAGCGGTGATTTGACCATGGCAAAAGGGACTGCAGCTGCGCGTCGTGTTATTGACGCAGTAGCTGAGATCAACCCTGTCATCTATGCGCAGATAGGCAATATGGATAAGCCTGAAGTGACGAATTTTCTGCAAGAACAAGGGTGTAACATTCACCGTGCGGTAAAAGAGCTCACCCCTTCTGTTGCTGTCATGGGCGTAGGTACGTCCGGCATCACCCCGTTCAACACGCCTTCGGAAACACCAGACGAAAAGCTCGGTCAATGGCTCGAAGAAACATATGCCGCAACATCACAGTACAATGCCACTGTCGTTGTCGTACACGACCCTCCTTTTGACACTCACTGTGATGATCTGGGGAACGGCGTACACGTAGGAAGCAAAGCAGTGCGCGCCTTTATTGAAAAACACCAGCCGCAGCTTGTTCTCTGCGGACATATCCATGAAGCGCGCTCTGTAGACTCAATCGGGGACACGACCATAATCAACACCGGCATGCTTTCAGCCGGCGGATACGCAAAGGTTACTCTGGAAGGAACAACTGTTCGCGCAGAACTTCTTGAGATGTAATTCCTTTTTGCCCTGCTTAAAAACACGCGTACAGCAGTGCTACCCACAAGCTTCTTTTTCGAAATTATAGTATTGTTGAGCAAAAAAAAGTGTACCATGTTTTTTAGCAAGTGCTAAAAAAACTGTTGACAGTTGAGAGCGTGGCGTATAGATATGTCCACCTCGAGAGGGAATTGCTTTCAGAGCAAGAACCGCATCGCAAACAAGCTATGACGCGGGGTGGAGCAGCTCGGTAGCTCGTCGGGCTCATAACCCGAAGGCCGTAGGTTCAAATCCTGCCCCCGCTACCAATATTTAACCCCCCTGCACTGCAGGGGGGTTATTGTTTTTTGTACTCCCGACGTTAAATCACGATAAAGGAGATCGCAGATGGCAAAAGAAGAAGCCATTCAAGTAAACGGTGAAGTAATGGAAGCACTGCCGAACGCAATGTTTCTTGTTCGCCTCGAAAACGGTCACGAATGTCTCGCCCATATCTCCGGCAAAATGCGTAAGTTCCGCATTCGCGTACTTCCAGGAGATACAGTTACAGTAGAACTTTCACCTTATGACCTCACTCGCGGTCGTATTACCTTCCGTCCTCGGTAGGTTCGACATATAAGGCGTTCGTTTTTTTAACGTAACGAATAAAGCCCGCTCTACCATGTAGAGCGGGCTTTGTTATTTTCTAAAACGCAGCAGGAAGCACTTCCTGCATACGCCTATGAAGGCATGTGTGTAGAACGGCCTTCCTGCACGGCATGACAGGCACAGATAGTGCCGTTATCAAGTGTGAGCGGGTGCGGAATCTCATTCACACAACGCTGGTTTGCAAGACGACAGCGACCATGGAAAACACAGCCTGTAGGCAGGTTAATCGGGGTCGGTACATCACCTGTAAGCTTAATGTGTGAGAAACCTTTTTTACCCATGCGCGGAATCGCTGAAAGCAACGCTTTTGTGTACGGGTGCTGCGGATTTGCGAACAGCTCTTTTGCATCAGCAAGCTCACACAGGGAACCCAGGTACATTACAGCAACTCTGTTGGAGATGTGCTCAACAACAGATAAGTCATGACTGATGAAAAGGTAGGTAAGGTTGCGGTCACGCTGCAAATCCATCATCAGGTTAAGCACCTGAGCCTGAATGGATACGTCCAGCGCAGAAATAGGTTCATCAGCTACGATGAATTCCGGCTCAAGCACGAGTGCACGCGCAATGGAGATACGCTGGCGCTGACCACCTGAGAATTCGTGCGGATAACGCTCTCCCCATACAGGGTTGATGCCTACCTGCTCCATAACATCTGCAACACGCTGCTTTACTTCAGCATCGTTCAATGCCGGGTAATGAAAACGTACAGGTTCCTCCAGAATCTGGGAAACCTTCATACGTGGATTCAAAGACGCATACGGATCCTGAAAGATCATCTGCGCCGCAGTACGAAACTGTTTGCGGGATTCGCCTGACTTATCGTCCACACGCTCACCACGGTAGTAAACCTGACCGCCTGTCGGCTCATAAAGGCCGATTACAGTTCGTGCGAGGGTGGACTTACCACAGCCAGACTCACCAACAACGGAAAGGGTTTCACCCTGATTGATTTCAAAGCTCACATCGTTCACAGCGTGAACAACAGTTTTCTTACGGGTAAACTTTCCATCATGAAAACCCAGCTGATCAAGAAGACCGCCGGAAATATCAAAGTGCTTTACTAGATTTTTAATTTGAAGAAGAGGTGTATTACTCATCGCCTACTCCACTACATGACAGGCTGCAAGAACGCCGGATTTTTTAAGTTCGAGCTCCGGCACCACTTCAAAACAGATGTCTTTACAGTAGTCGCAACGGTTGTTGAATGCACAGCCTTTAGGAATGTTGGTAAGGCTAGGCATAGAGCCGCGAATCTGGTTAAGACGATCGCCTTCGGCGCCGTCCGGTAATGCTGCAATAAGCCCCTGTGTGTACGGATGGGTAGGAGTAGCACAGACAGTATCTGTTGAACCAAGCTCAACAATACGTCCGGCATACATAACAGCGATTTTTTCAGTAACCTGAGATACCACACCAAGATCGTGCGTAATGAGGATAAGCCCCATGTTATCCTTCTCGCAAAGTTCGAGAAGCAAATCCATAATCTCAGCCTGGATGGTAACATCAAGAGCAGTTGTAGGCTCGTCAGCAATAATCAGCGCAGGATCGGTCAGCAATGCAATTGCAATAACGATACGCTGGCGCATCCCCCCGGAAAATTCGTGCGGGTACTGCTTCAAGCGTTTTTCCGGTGAAGGAATGTATACTTTGCGCAGCTTCTCCAGTGCGATTTTTTCGGCTTCTTTCTTTGACACTTTGCTGTGTGCAAGCACAGTTTCAATCATCTGCTGCCCAACGGTCAAAACAGGATTGAGTGTCATCATCGGGTCCTGAAAGATCATGGAAATGCGGTTACCGCGGATAGTACGGAGCTGCTTATTGTTAAGCTGCGCAAGATCCTGACCTTCAAACATTACAGAACCACCGGCAATAAAGCCCGGCTTGGAAATCTGATTGATGATGGAAAAACCGGTAACAGACTTACCAGCACCAGATTCCCCCACAAGACCAAGGCGTTCGCCTTTATCTACTGAAAACGAAACATTATTCACAGCCGTAAGCGCAATATCGCGCATACGGAACTGAACAACCATATTTTTTACATCTAAAAGGTGTTCCATTGTTCCTTAGTCCTTGTACAGTTTTGGATTCAGGAAGTCCCTGAGCCAGTCGCCGAGCAGGTTGATGGAAAGAACCAGCAACACGAGAACAAGTCCCGGGAAGAGGGTAATCCACCAGCTGCCACTCATAAAGTAGGCAAAGCCGGATTTAATGAGAGAACCGAGTGAAGGCTGGTTAACAGGCATACCGAGCCCGAGGAAAGACAGAGCCGCTTCACTCATTACAGCGTTAGCAACCTGAACTGTAGAAATAACGAGTACAGGGGTCAGGGTGTTCGGCAGAATATGACGGAACATGATGCGCATAGGACGAAGGCCGATAACACGCGCTGCTTCAACATATTCTTTCTTTTTCTCTGCAAGTACGGAGGCACGGACAGTACGTGCATACTGCGGCCATTCAGAGAACCCGATAACAAAAATTAGGAATGGAACAGCTACGTCTGCATAGCGGGCAACACCCAATGCAGCCTGCAAAATTGCACCAAAGAAGATCGCAACCATGTAGGATGAGAAGGAAAGCTGAACATCAGCAACACGCATAAGGAAGGAGTCTACACGACCGCCTTTGTACCCTGCGGTCAAGCCGACGATAATCCCCAAAAAGGACTGCAATGCGACAGCGCCAAGACCAATTAACAGAGAGATACGGGTACCGTACAAGATGGTAGACCAGATATCGCGTCCCTGAGCATCTGTTCCCAGCCAGAAAGCATCCATACCGTCAGGAGTCCACATTGGCGGTGTTTCTGCGTCCATCAGATCAATGGCAGAACCGTCATACGGGTTCTGGCTTGCGAACACAGGTGCAAGCACAGCCATTGTAATAAGAATGAGCAATACTATGAAGCTGCCGACTGCAACTGGGTCGCGCCGGAAGCTATACCAAAAGTATGATTCCTTAAATTTTTGCCACATGGATTACTTCCTCCCCGAAACACGGACCATCGGGTTAACCAGTCCGTAAATAACATCCACAACAGTGTTCACAATTACGAAAAGAACACCAACGAAAACAAGGTATGCAACGAGCAAAGCAGTGTCTGAACGTTCAACAGCTTCAATGAACATAAAGCCCATACCCTGCCACTGGAATACTGTTTCAGTGAGGATTGTGTACGCAATCATAATACCGAGCTGTACGCCGCCCACGGTAATAACCGGAAGAAGGGTGTTCTTGAAGGCGTGAACCATGAGAACACGGGTAGGGTTAAGACCTTTTGCGTGAGCAAATTTAACGTATTCTGTCTGTAAAACCTCAACCATCTCTGCTCGGATAAGACGGATGAAGAGTGGAAGCATAATTGAAGACAATGCAATGGAAGGAAGAATAATATGTCTGAAAGCCTTCCAGCTTGTGAAGTTACTTTCCCATCCCGGGAAGAGCAGCGATGTAGGCCCTCGTCCGTAGGACGGAAGCCAGTGCAGTTCTACCGCAAAGACGTAGATCAGCAGGAGCGCGGTAAGAAATACAGGAATAGAAACACCTACGATACTGGCTCCCATAAACAGACGGGCAAGCCATGAACGCGGTTTAACCGCAGCATAAATACCAATAGGTACAGAAAGAAAAATAACGAGCAAAGCACTGGCAAATACCAGTTCCAGTGTTGCAGGAGCCTTTTTTAAAATAACTTCAGTAGCCGGTTTACGGTAGAAAAAGGAACGACCAAGGTCGCCATGCACTGCTTTTTTTACAAACCGAACCCACTGAACCAAAATAGGGTCGTTCAGACCCAGCTGGTCACGATACGCCTCGCGCTCTGCAGCGGAAACGTTAATGCCGACCATCTCACGTACCGGATCACCAAATGAGTATTTAATACCGAATCCGATGATCGATATGACAAACATGACGATCAACGCCTGTGCCACTCTTCGAACAATAAAAGCAAACATATGGGGTTTTTGGGGTTATAAGTTAATCCAATTCCCAGTATCTTAAAACCGAAGAGAACCGGCCTAAGGTCGGTTCAGATGGTTCCGCGCTGTGTAGCGGAGAACTGAGCAAACAGACCGTCGGCCTATTTGTCTCCTTCATAAAACGGGGCGGCATAAGCCGCCCCGAATAAATGCTATTTCATTACGAGATCGCCAAAGTAAGGGTAGTTCATTACGTTTACAATCTCACGTGCGTTCTCAAGGTTCTTACCACCTGCCCAGGAAAGGTCCTGCCAGTGAAGTGGTACGAATGCTGCTTCAGCGTTAAGGATCTGCTCGATTTTCTGGAGCTGAGCTTTACGCTTTGCAGTATCAGTCTCGGAGTTAGCAAGTGCTACGAGCTTATCAACTTCAGGGTTGCAGTACTCACCGGAGTTGTACTGGCCTGCGCCTGTGTCTTTGTTAGGGCATACAGCGAGGTATTCGGTGAAGTTAGCGGAGTCTTCAGTATCAGAGTGCCAACCGATCATCTGGATGTCAGCTGCGCGTGCATCGAACTGATCCCAGTACTGTGCTTTAGGCATAGTCTTGAGGTTAACTTTGATGCCGATACGAGCCATCATGGATACGAATGCCTGAGCGATCTGCTCATCTTTTACGTAACGGTTGTTAGGAGCAATCATAGTTGCTTCAAAACCATCAGCGTAACCAGCTTCTTTCATGAGAGCTTTAGCTTTTTTGAGGTCGTAACGAGGCTTGAGGTTAGCATCGTGACCCTGGTAGCCTTTAGGGCTCTGCTGTGCTGCTGCAGTACCACGGCCTTTGAGGATCTTTTTAACGATACCAGGGTTGTTGGTAGCGTATACGATAGCTTCACGAACTTTAGGGTTCTTGAATGCTTTGTTACGTTCCTGGTTGAGCTGGAACATGATAACGCGGGTACCAGGCATGGTAATGAGGTCTACGTTGTCAGCAGCATCAAGACGGTCGTAATCCTGTGGAGGTACAGGCATGATGAAATCTACGTCGCTGGAAAGAATGGAAGCAACACGGGTAGCTTCGTTCTTAATAGGACGCATGTCGATTTCTTCAATGTTACCACGGTCAGTCCAGTAGTTAGGGTTGGCTTTGAAAACCATTTTTACGCCCTGTTCACGTTCTGCAACAGTGAAAGGACCAGTACCGGAAGCGTGGGTGTTTGCGAAAGATGGGGATGTCTTACCGATTTTATCTTTAGGCTCACCATTTTCATCTTTACCGGAGTAGAACTTGGAGTCCATCGGGAAGAGGTAGGTCGCCATGTTGATAAGCAGCGGGTAAGGAACTTTTGTTTTAAGGTCTACAGTGTAGTCATCAACTACAACAGCAGGCTCAAATACTTCGTAAAGACCTTTGTAGTCGATAGATTTTTTAAGACGATCAAGAGTCCATGCAACGTCTTTAGCAGTAAATTCGTTACCGGAGTGGAACTTTACGCCCTTGCGGAGGTGGAAACGCATGGTTTTGTCATCAATACGTTCCCAGCTGGTTGCCAGACGAGGATCAAAGCCCATGTCCTGGTTCCAACGTACGAGCGGGTCGAAAACTAAGTGGGAGTACTGAAGCATGCCGCCGGAAAGCTGTACATGCGGGTCAAGAGATACAGGGTCAGCATCCACTGCTAAACGCAAAGTCTTAGCAGAAGCAGGAGCTGCAGCAAATGCTAATACAGCAGCAAGAGCAAGCACTGTTAACAAACGTTTCATGAAACCTCCAAAACTAGAAATACTTCTAACAACCTAAAACAATATAGAGACCACAAAATTGTTCAAAATGCGTTTTTCGCTTTTCAGCAGCACTCCAAACAACATTAAAGCTCGAAATAAGAACCCTTCAGGCCTTTCTAAGTCAAGCTTTTTTGCGATAGAGGAACCTATTGCCGCAGAAAAACTCCCTTCACTGCGTAGTACCCCATTTCAACACTAAGAGACAGAGCACACATATTTTCTCAAATATAACAACAGGTAAATTCATTGAATCTGTAAAACAGAAAGATTGAAGCGCCATCTACCCTATGCGCTAAAAGCAGGCATAGCGTACGTGAAATACGCAAAGCCACACTCTTAAAAAACGGCATTCAATATTTTCCATTTACGTAAACAGCTATTAATTTCAAGTAAGTAACTAAGGCAAAACCGTTTGCCATGCGCATTTGAGTACAACAGAAGCATAAAAATAACAACTTCTCTATACATTTTACTTCATCATGCCGTGATAACAGCACTTCATCACCTAAGTACTGCTATATTTTGCGCATGTTCTACATGAAAAACAAACTTTACGCTGCACATTTCTGCAGTTTGTGTGCTCAATTTATACGTTAACATGAACACCAGCTAATCCACCTCACCTTTCCTTTGCTAAAATCATTAAAAAACATACAGATAAGTAAAGACCTACTCCTCTCGTAACATATGATGAAAGCTTCAATTACTACGAAAAAGGATGCAAACACTGTTCGTGCCTCTTTCTTTTCTACAATTATGTATAAACTGCATTTTTTTGCATTTTTTGGACATAAAAGACTCATTTCCCCCATAAGCATCTCTCTATCGACTCCCACTTTCAACATCTGCTGAAAACAACGTCGTACTAGACAAGACCTCGTGGCGTTTCCTCTATCCTAATGATATGGTAGCCTTTACACAGAGGTCTAAAACTCCTGTTTCCTGAACATATTACATATCCGCCCGTAATTTAGTTTCGGGCGGGTCTTGCGGGAACAGACGATCGACTGTATCAATCAGCTCAACAATGATACGAAATGCTCCAAGCACGCTATCGTGACAGAGCAAGGAGAATATATATGCAGTTTCCAGAACCAAGCATGGAAGGCCCTATTTCCGTAGAAACAGCGCTGGCTAACCGACGTAGTGTCCGTGAATTTGCTGACGAGCCGCTGACACCGGACTCTCTCGGTCAAATTTTATGGGCGACATACGGAGTAAGCGAAGAAGGCCCTTGGAACCGGCGCACTGTGCCATCTCCCGCAGCAATGTACCCAATGGAATTGTATGTGGTAGCTGGTGATGTTGAAGGACTGGAAGCTGGAGTCTACCGTTACGATGCACTCGGTCATTCTCTGGAAGAGGTGGAAGACGGCGATCTTCGTGAAGAGGTAGCCGAGGTATGCATAGAGCAGGACTGGATGGCAAAAGCACCTGCTATTCTTGTTATTACAGCTGCATTCGACCGTATTTCCCAAAAATTTGGCGAACGCGGCGTGGCGTACACCTTCTTTGAAGCAGGCCACATGGCACAAAACTGCTATCTTCAGGCTGAAGCGCTCGGACTTGGGGTAACAGAAGTTGGAGCCTTTAAAGAAGAGCACCTTATGGATCTTCTTGAACTCCCGCCGGAACACAACCCTATGCTGGTTCTGCCGGTAGGCTGGAAAAGTTTCGAATAAAAAAAGGTGTTCTTCGATTGAAGAACACCTTTTTTTACGTCAATGGTCAAAAGGATACGCGTTCGATTAATGAACAACACCCCATGCAGTTTTTGGGCTACCGCACAGCAACAGCGCTATTCTTACTGAATCGCACCAGCACCATTCCGGAGAATTTTTCACCTCGATACGCTTCAATACGATACACACGCCCACCTTTATCAAGAGAGAAGCGTTTAACAAGATCTCTCTTGCGGACCGTCACATCAACTTCAGGCCCCTTGTTCGGTGCAACATAGCCGATAATATTAAAACGATACCCTTTCAGTGAATTTACTCTGAAATGGCTATCTACCTCGACAATGGTTCCGACCGGAACTTCCTGCTTTTTCCCATCTACAGTTAAATGCAATAAAGACAAACTATCATCAAATTCAAAAAACTGCGGAGACAGGTTCGTCAGGTTTCTATTGCCATAGTAGACCTTATACCCGTTCGGGGCATCAACCATAGTCAACAACGGCTTTGACGCCTCAAACTCTGTTGCCAGATTTTTATTCATAGGAACATAGTTCAGGTACTTTCGCACGTTATCCAGCTCAAGCTGCAACTTCCCGCCATAGAGCGCAAGTTTAACTCTGCTGAACATAGCCTGCTTAATTGAGCGCGGGTCCAACTTGAAGTCACGCGTAAACTCTACACCAACCTGCTTAAGAAAGGACTCAAGAACAGAGAGGTGATAGTAGGTGCGCGTAGGAGTCATAAAGGACTTACTTGCTTCAATACCAAAGGCAGGCTTTCCATGCGTAATGGCGTAGTAGGTAAGTGACTTTTCCATTTCATGATCACCTTCGCGGGTGCGGGTATTCTTTAAATGGAACTTGTCACTTGGTTTAAGCAATTCTGTATTCGCTTTTTTAACAGCAATGCTAGCCATTCTGTTCAGGTCACCGAACTTATGACTAGCAATCATTTTCTGGTCAATAATAACACACTGCCCCCAATACCGAGGGTTGTGCAGTTTATCGATATATTTCGGGTTAAAAAATCCACTTCCATCATGCAGGTTGAGTACCATGTCCACCTGATCGTTACGGATAATTTCCTTAATACGCTGTACGGACTCGTAATCCGGATCATTTTTATCCAATGAAGCAAATTTGCGGTTCATATCACCATATGAACCACGAGAACTTTTGATAATACTTAAAAAGTTCAAGTTAGGAACAACCCAGATGTTCCCTTTTGTAATGTTGTAATGAGATACAAGCATGCCCGCAGCACTGAAACCGCCCGGCTCATCTCCCTGAATACCGCCTACAACCAGAATAGTCGGACCCTTGGGATCATTTCCAAGCTTATGCAAAGAAAACGCAAGCGGGTTTTGTGCAAACGCAGAGACCGCAGTCATGACAACAAGTATGATAGATAATAACAATCGCATTATGAACTCACCTTAACGTGCCAGGGTTCATACCGTACCCCCAGCATATTCCCTCTAGGGTATCGCAATGTCAGATAACCAAGTTCGCTTAACTTGGTAAACACACGAGTCTCTGTAAAACGTGAAGTAAAATTAAATTCTCCGTACTTCCGCTGTCCCACATCAAAATCACTTATCCCGTGGAACGAGTAGCCCGGAGGAGCCAAGGAGCGTGAAGCAAGGGACAGATTCCCACCATTACTGCTCGCTTTCATAAGGAACAGATGGAACTGTTTCACAATTCCGCGCACACCTGATGTCAAAATTACGTCAGATCCCAGCGCGCTTTTAATCTCCTTCCACACCTCAAACGGATGTCCTCTAAAAAGATAATGTCCGCTGTGACGGATTTTTATCACATCTTTTCGTGAAATTGTCTGTGTAAACGCAGTAATAGGTTTTTCACCGTAAAAACCTAATGTATCAGCATCATAGTAAAACATCTTTTCCAGAAACTCTTTTTCTTCCTTCGAAAATATACCTATTCTCGAATACTGTTTCCCGAAATAAAATGCCTGATCTATACTTACGAGGTTAAAATTGCCGTACCCAACTGTACGCATTACACGGGTAATCTTATTTGTGCATTCTTTGAGTAATTTCAAGTCTTCATCTTTCAACACAATGTCGTCAGGATGCGCAGAATCAAAATGACTCATCTTTGAAATATAGTCTTTTACATGCAAATCAAACTGCCCGTGCTGCTCTTGAGGCTTCTCCTCAATCAACCCTGCGGCAAACGAGTTACATGGCATTGCAACCGCTGATGCAATACAGATTTGTTGTAAAAAGAATCGCCTATTCATACAGTACTCTTGGAAAAAATAAAGACATAGCAGCATGATCGCTGTTTATTGCGAAAGAAAAGTACGCCATTTCAGCCTAAAATCAAACCCTGTTTATTAATGATATCTGTTTCAGTCTGCACCGCTCTTGCGGCTTGTAACAGTAATATGTTGTAAAAGTACGCCCCACAGATCACATGCAAGAGAAATGCCCAATGATACTAAAATGTTTTTCCGTATCTGATCATTTCCCGCGTATCAGCGAAAAATAATGTTCTCAGCTGCCGCTTCAACGTGTTCATCTTGCCTTTGCGCTAAATTTTTTTTAGCGTGACGAATTGTAGTTCTTTTTGCGTATTCCTTGTTTTGAATACACAAATGCAACGCACACAAATCCCAATTGCAGGACCATAATGAGTACAGCAGCATTAACCACAGCCTACAGACCACAACGCTTTGCCGAAGTTGCAGGACAGGAGACAGTCAAATCTGTTCTCTCCCGTGCAGCCAAAGAAGACAAGGTGGCTCCGGCCTACCTTTTCAGCGGCACACGCGGTGTCGGTAAGACCACCATTGCACGTATTTTTGCAAAAGCACTTAACTGCCAGAACGCTCCTACAGATGAGCCTTGCAACGAATGCGAACATTGCAAAAAAATAACTCAGGGCATGCATGTAGACGTGGTGGAAATTGACGGTGCCTCCAACCGAGGTATCGACGATGCACGCAGACTGCGCGAATCCATCGGCTACGCTGCCATGGAAGGCCGTTACAAAGTCTTCATCATCGACGAAGCCCACATGCTCACCAGAGACGCGTTCAACGCACTGCTAAAAACTCTTGAGGAGCCGCCAAAGGGCGTCACCTTTATTCTTGCAACAACTGAATCACACAAATTTCCGATCACCATCATCAGCCGCTGTCAGCATTACACATTTAAAATGCTCACAGAGCAGGAGCTGGTCGATCATCTGACAAAAATTCTTGAGCTGGAAAAGCATGAATACGACCCAGCAGCAGTACGACTTATTGCACGCAGAGCCGCAGGTTCCGTGCGAGACTCCATGTCCCTGCTAGGACAGGTACTAGCACTTGGTAACGACCGCCTCGAAGTGGCGGATGTACGCTCTATCCTCGGCCTTGCGGGACAGGAACTGTTTTTCAGCGTCATGGACGCCATGAAAACGCAGGACGTAGTCGCACTCTCACAGGTTATCCGTGATATTCTGGAGCAGGGGGTTGATATAGGGTTCTTCCTTCGTGAACTCGGCAACACATGGCGAAACCTGTTCATGCTTAAACAGGCTGGGGAACAAGCTCTACCGCTCCTCAACCTTCCTGAAGCGGAAGCAAAGCAATGGCTTGAACTGGCACCGCAATTTGCCTTATCGCATGTGCATGCATGCTGGCAGCTTACATTGGAAGGCCAGCGCCGTGTGCTTTCCAGCCTTGAGCCAGCAATGGCTTTAGAACTGCTCTTGCTGAACCTTGCTTTCCTGCCGAAGTTGATTTCAACAGAATCGCTTTCCCGCGGAACTGCTGCACCGCAGCAACCCGCAGCCCAACGTCCGGTGCCTCAACAGCCTGCTGCACAAAGCACACCTCAAGCGCCACAACAGGCACCGCAACAAGCACCAGCGCCTCAGTCACAGCCGCCACACAGGCAGCAACAGGAACAACGCCAGCAGCCTCCTCACAGACAGGAACCACCGCATAGGCAGCAGCAACAGCGGCCTCCTGTGCAGAGCAGCATGCCGCCTTCCATGCCACCAATGGATGCACCTCCTGCAGAGCTTCCGCCGGAACTTGGCGGAGCAAACAACAGCATGAGCGCACCACCGGATATTCCTTCTTCCAGCGGTGGAGACTCTTCAAGCAATAATCAGCCGTCCGATCTTACCCGTTGGAGCGAGTTCTTAGAGTCCTGTCAAAAGCAGGACGAGACGGGCGGCAAAAGCTTACAGTATCTCGCTCAGGCTACCGGCAAACGTTTTGGTGACACCTTGCATATTACTGCTGCAGGACGCACGCAGTACGACATGTTGAACAATACGGACGCCATCGCTAAAATTAGGAATCGTGCGATGGAATGGTACGGAACAACAGAGGTGGCATTGCATGAGCCTGAAACAGAGGCGCGCAGCTATCACGAATTAAAAGAAGAAATTGAATCGAATCCGGCAGCACAGCTCCTGAAAGAGGAACTTGGTGCTGAGTTGCTGACATTCAAACATAAAGATGACCCGAGCCGGAAATAGCTTCCGGTCTGCAAGGTTTCCGTTTCCTGCACACAATCGCCCGCCGGAAACGGGCTCCTTTTCCATACACAAACTATGCAGAAGTTCCCTTCTGCTTATATAAAAGAAAACATTCTCAAGGAGACTACCATGCGTGGAATGAACGATATGCTTCGTCAGGCTCAGATGCTTCAGAAAAAAATGACTAAACTTCAGGACGAACTTGCAGAACGCGAAGTAACCGGTACTTCCGGTGGTGGTATGGTTACTGTTGTCTGCACAGGCAAGCAGGAAATCCGCTCAATCGTTATCGACAAAAACGCTGTAGATCCTGAAGACGTTGAAATGCTGCAGGATCTCGTTCTTGCTGCAACTAACGATGCTCTGCGTAAATCAAAAGAAATGGCTGAAAATGAAATGGGCGCCCTCACTGGCGGCATGAACATTCCAGGCATGTTCTAATTCAGGATTACCAGTGCAACAGCTCCCAGAACCGCTTAAAGTACTTGTAGGGCAACTTTCCAAACTGCCGGGGCTCGGTCCCAAATCTGCACAACGGCTTGCCATGACACTGCTCAAATGGCCGGAAAAACAAACCCGTGACCTTGGGCAGAACATCCACGATCTTCGGGATAAACTGCACCTTTGCGACCGGTGCGGCGCTCTGTCAGATACCGACCCCTGCGCCATCTGCATCAATGAACACCGCGCTACAGACACCCTGTGTCTTGTGCCGGAATGGGATGCCATGCTCGCGCTCGAGGACGGCGGCTTCTACAAAGGGCAATACTTCATCATCGGCGGGCTTATCGCACCGCTGGAGAACGTTACACCCGAACAGCTGGAGCTGGATAAACTGAAACAACGCCTTCTCGAAGGCACCATTACCGAGATCATCTTTGCGCTCGGTACGACCATTGAAGCAGAAAACACCGTCTCCTACATCAAGGAGCTTGTTAAACGGGAGTTTCCGCACATCAATGTCAGTCGTCTGGCGCAAGGGATTCCCCTTGGATCCGACGTAAAATTTGTGGACAAAGCAACGCTCAGGCAGTCACTGAATTACAGGCAAAAACTGTAAAAGTTTCCAGTAGGCAAAACGTTTATCAGCGCTTTTTGCCTCCGGCGGCGCTTGCCAGCGGGACAATTCTTTTGTCTTCGACGAGCCTCCGGCGGCTTAAGAACCTCTTGCAAGAGGTTCTTAAGAATCTCCAGAAACCTTTGTACGCGATATCAGCCCGTTCTTTACAATACCTCGCGGCTTTTGCTCCACTACCTTTCGATGAGTATAAAAGGGTTGGCCTACATAATTGTGGCCAACCCTTTTGATTTTTGTATTGGAAAGTTAGCATGTTCGCGGCTTCCAATGTGAGAAACAACAGGCGAAGACGCGTACAATCGGGGTCAAGGGGACGCGTCCCCTTGTGGGGGTGCAGGGGGCAAAGCCCGCCTGCCCGTTGGAGACACTACTTCTTCAACGGATCAACATCTGATGTTGTCGCGAAAAACAATTCTTTGTCATACGGCCCGAAATGTTTTGTGTCTCCCAGAAGAGTAAAAAATTCTACTCGGGAGTACCGGCGCAAACGCTCTTCTGTCACACCGTGATTCTTGTAATATTCATCACGATGCTGCGGGTCACGGGATTCTGTCAGATCATACACAGCTTCTTCTGTTTCTCCCCATGCATGCAGTACCCACTTGCTGCCGTCATAGAGCCAGCCGTGAACAATTGTGCAGTCTTCACATTCACTTCCCACTTCAATAACAGCTTCAAAACTCTGTTCTTTATATTCCATATCCTCTTCCTTTTTCCATCGACTAATGTTGCAAAACTTAGCAGTTGCGCTCTGCCATGAACACGGAGCCAAGCGCATTCCCCACAGCAAAATGTTCAGGGAACGAGATCGTCGTGTTCAAACGTTTTGCAACATTTGTAAGCAAATACGGTGCAGCTGCACCTATTCCAATCATCGGCACATTGAGTGACACAGTAATTTGCAGCAACTGATTCTCTTCACGGTTGGCAAGATAGCCTACCAAGTTACCGCCAATTTCCCGCTTAGAAAGATGCCGCAGCACCGTCTCTTCAATAGTCCGTTCTGCTTTTGTAAGAACACTACGGGCAAACCCCTCTGCTGAACATCCCTCAATGTCTGCTAGAGTCTTCGCCGCATTGCAAGCAGCATCCTGGTCACCAATACTGAGCTTATCCAGCACGTGCAAAGCATCAGTCGGCGTAAAACCGACTTCACGAACGTGCTGTTTATGAAGCAACTTAGTTAACTCCTGCTCAAAAGTAATTTCCGCCACACCTAACAACGTAAGAAGCGCATGCGGTGTCATCCCACCATGTTCCTGCAACGCGGCAAGTATCGGGGAAGCGGTAATGTTTTCGTGCGAAACATCCGGTAACATGGTAATGCACCGTGAAAGCCTGCTCTGCCCGATCCATGTCTCAGGTGCGGGGATATCCCGCGCCATACAGACAGGCGTCACTCGCGCAGGCCCCACTTCCATCGGTTTACCATTTGTAAGATGGACAAGGCTGTCACCTCCGACGCCCACTGTAAACATCTCAACAGCTTCAACATGGGTTTCCCACTTACCGATGGACATACCGGAAGTATCCACAACCGGTTTCCCATCTTTGATGAGCGTAATATCCGTGGTGGTTCCACCCACATCAAGAATAAGCGCATCGGTAGTATTGGTTGTTTTTGCCCCGAAAAGTGCTGTTGCAGCAGGACCGCTGGCAATAGTTGTCGCAGCATGCGTCAGTGCCTCCTGCATATTCATGGCAGTAGCATCACCGCGTACAACCAGCACCTCACCCGAAATTCCGCATGCAGTAAGTGCATTACTGATACCGGAAAGAAATTTTTTCATCACGGGCAGCAACTGGGCATTCAGACATGCAGTAGAGGCTCGTTCCTTCATGCCTGCACGGCAGCTCGCTTCATGCGAACAAAACACCGGAGCTTCACTCACCAGCTTTACGGCTTTTGCAGCCACCAGTTCATGTACTGGATTCACAAACGCCATGGAACTGCATACTGCCCATGCCTCCACATCATTTTTAAGCTCGTTTACCCCATCTACAATGTACTGGATGCCTAACGGCTCCACTTCTTCACCTTTAATAGTGTGACCGCCGGGAACAAAACGGGCTGCTACTGCGGGAACTTCCAGCCGCTGATTAAACCCGATGACAAACAAGGCAACATCCGCACCTTTGTTCTCTACCAGTGCATTTGTTGCCAATGTGGTCGAGACACAGGTTCTGGCAATTGCATCAGGCGAAACTGCAGATGCGGCCAGTACTTTTTCAACAACCGACTGAATGCCTTTTTGAATATCATAATGCGTTGTGGGGCTTTTGGCAGTGCACACAACCGCACCGGAAACTGTGTCCACAATCACAGCATCCGTAAATGTTCCACCCGTATCAATCCCGATGCAGTACCGCTTGTCCGTAACCATTGGTATTCTCCCGTACAGTAGTGAGAGCACAGGGTAGCGCCCGAACAGGCAGTTTGGCAACAGAGCAGCTGAGAAATGCAAAATAATGCAATTATAACTCTATCTACCACCTGTACATGCAATTTATAATGTGATTATCAGGCATTCTAATACGAAAATTTTCTATGTAATTTTATTCAGACTTATGAAAAGCAAATTCGACTTTATTTTATAATCTGTCATAACCTTTTACATACTTACGAAATGTTACCAGTAACGATAGTGAGTTGAATAAAAGCGCTGAATGGCTTCAGTGTACTTTGCTTGCCACCTGCCTGCAGAAGCGGACTCTACTAATCTTCTATTAAAGCGCCACTTCTAATTAATAACGCACGCAACACATCGCTTTAGATTACAACAGCTGTTTCAAGGGGCAAAAAACGATTTTTTTTATCGCAAAAGCAATATTTCAACATAATATAATGGAAATGTTACATTTTACTACGTAGCGTCAGCTAAGAATTTAAGAAGCCAGTATTAATCTCTGAACAGTGCCGGTGTTCTACTAAAGACGATTAATACGTGTGGAATAGGTTTCAAACTATTATGTGGCGTAACGGAAGGAGGGAATATGGAAGAATATCTGAAGCAGGCTTTGGATATTGTGAAAGCGCAGGCTAGTGTCCGCACCATGACCGAAGATGAAATCGGCTCTATGATGCAAAAATTAGCTTTCGGCATTAAACAGATCGCTGAAGGTACTCAGGAAGAAATAGAGCAAGAGCCGATAATGGAGCCTAGCAAGGCCATTAAAGAAAAATCCATTACGTGTCTTGAATGTGGTAAGTCATTCAAAATCCTTACCCGCAAACACTTGCTTTCTCACGACCTGACTATGCAGGAATATCGTGAAAAATACGGCTACAAAAAAGGCATGCCGCTTGTTTGCAAATCACTGCAGCGCGAGCGTAGAAAGAAAATGAAAGACATGCGCCTGTGGGAAAAACGTAAGAAAAAATAGTCTTCAATAGATGACAGCTCAGCATTGCAGTCTCAACATAGCAATCTCTATGCACGCTGCATGCATCTGACAAAAAAACCCGCACAGAACGAATAATTCTGTGCGGGTTTTTAGTATTTGTACTAGCGAATTTCGCGCGTAGTGCTGAAGACAACCTTGGAGTAGCGTTCCTGCGCGGACTCAAGCTTCCAAGGGTTAGGAGCAAGGTAGGCAAGGCAGCCTTCCGCATCGATGGCAAGATCGCTACGGTAGTAATCTTTAAAATCTGCCAGCACCTTCTCATCTTCACTGCTGATCCAGCGTGCGGTTGTAATCATGCATGGTTCATACAGCGCATTCACGCTGTACTCTTCTTTCAAACGGTGGACGATTACATCAAACTGCAGAATACCGACCGCACCAAGAATGTAGTCACTATTCGCAATCGGGCGGAACAACTGTACTGCGCCTTCTTCTGCAAGCTGCTCAAGTCCCTTCTGCAACTGTTTACGCTTCATAGGGTCTTTAAGCTGTACACGGCGGAAATGTTCCGGGGAGAAGTTCGGTATGCCGATAAACTTCAGCTCTTCCTTTGTGGTAAAGGTATCACCGATTTTAATTGTGCCGTGGTTATGAACACCGATGATGTCACCTGCATACGCTTCTTCTACGCCGGTACGATCCTGCGCCATGAAGATGGTTGCGTTCGCAATGGTAAAATCTTTGCCTAAGCGGTGATGTTTCACCTTCATACCACGGGTAAATTTACCGGAGCAAATACGCATGAACGCAATACGGTCACGGTGGTTTTTATCCATGTTCGCCTGAATCTTAAAAACAACACCGGAAAAATCTGTCTCGTACGGTGAAACTTCACGCGTTGTCGTCGGGCGGCTCTTAGGCGCAGGAGCAAGGTCAACAAATGCATCCAGCATTTCCTGCACACCAAAGTTATTGATGGCAGAACCGAAGAATACCGGAGTCTGTTCCCCTTTAAGGTAACGCTCTTTATCAAACGGGTTACCAGCACCTTCAAGCAACTCCAGTTCATCACGAAGCTGAGCAGCGTATTCACCAAGGTACTCTTCAAGACGCGGATCGTTTACATCATTGAAAACAAGTCCTTCCTGAGTTTTTCCTTCGTGCACAGCACTGAACAGGTGTAATTCATTCTTGTAGATATTCCATGTGCCTTTAAATTCCTGCCCCATGCCGATAGGCCATGTGAGAGGCGCACATTCAATCTTCAAGTGCTCTTCAATGTCAGCCATAACATCCAGAGGATCAAGGCCGTCACGGTCGAGTTTGTTGATGAACGTTACAATAGGAGTGTTACGCAGACGACAAACATCCATAAGTTTCAATGTCTGTGCTTCTACACCCTTTGCAGAGTCAATAACCAGCAGACCGGAGTCAACAGCAGTCAATACACGGTAGGTATCTTCAGAAAAGTCCTGGTGACCCGGTGTATCGAGCAGGTTTACTTCATGCCCTTTGTATTCAAACTTCATAACGGAAGAAGTAACAGAAATACCACGTTCCTGCTCCATCGCCATCCAGTCAGAAGTAGCGTGACGTGCCGCTTTACGGGATTTTACGGAACCCGCCATCTGAATTGCACCACCGTACAAAAGCAATTTTTCTGTAAGGGTGGTTTTACCGGCATCCGGGTGACTGATGATGCCGAATGTACGACGTTTATCAACTTCACGTGCTAAAGCTTTACTCATGGTTATTCCTCTGTATTCCGTTTTATTCATAAAAACGGTGCGATATCGCAAAAAACAGCGCGTGTTACCGCGCTGCTGTTGTGATGATTTTGTAAGCGTACAATTTTACATACTACGCTGTTGCTGACTGCCTATTCCACAAAGACCCTGCTTTGGTCAAGAAAGAAGGGTGTCGCAACGTCTTTCAGTTCCCAACGCCCACGCCTGTGTACCCCAAAAGCTTCCCAACCTGCCTGCCATTTCCACGTCCATATTCTTCTGGTAAACTCCCAAATATACCTATCCCGCATCAGGAGAAAGACCATGCAAACAGAGCGAATTTTGCAGGAACGAACCACAACCATATCCAACCCGCAAAGCATCATATATTGGATGCGTTGCGAACACAGAGCGAAAGACAACTGGGCACTACTGTATGCACTGGAACAGGCAAGCAGCCAGAATCTGCCCCTGCTCGTACTCTTTTGCCTCTCCGGCTCAACCCCTGCCAGCTCTTATCGGCAAAAGCATTTTCTCTACACCGGCATTCAGGAAACTCAGCGCACTCTGGAAAAAAAGAACATCCCTTTCATTAATTCCACAGCAAACACTCCAGAGCAGCTCGCAACGGTAGTAAAACACAACTCCCCCCAAATGCTCATCACAGACCACTCCGCTCTCAAGCCACAAAAGCACTGGCTGGAAACCATCATAAATCTCACCGAATGTGCAGTTGCCACTGTGGATGGTCGTAATGTTGTTCCAGCACGCTATGTTTCTGAGAAACAAGAATATGCAGCGCGAACTATCCGTCCTAAAATACACAGGTCACTTGATCTGTTTCTTACCCAATTCCCAGCGCTTACTTCTCCCGCAGCCTCATGGAACGGCAAACCAAAAGGTCAGCCGCTCTCAGCCCCGCTATCAAGCGCTTCCTCCCCGTCTCCAGTAACACACATCAAATCCGGTGAAAAAGCAGCCGACGCAGCGCTGCAGCACTTTTTGACCAAAACAATCCAACATTATGAGGACAGAAACGATCCCACACAGGACGCACTGTCCAACCTGTCACCATACCTGCATTTCGGTATGCTATCCGCCCAACGGATTGTTCTGGAAACCCTGCAACATAAACACATCAAGCACGAAGCCAAAGAAGTCTTTCTGGAAGAGCTCGTCGTCCGCAGAGAGCTTGCGGACAACTTCTGCATTTACAACCAGAACTACGACTCCATCTCCGGTTTTCCGCAGTGGGCAAAGGACACGCTCCAAAAGCACCTGTCAGATCCGCGGGACTACATCTACACCTTACCCCAGTTTGAGCACGCACAAACACACGACCCGCTTTGGAATGCTGCACAACAAGAACTGACGCATCTTGGAAAAATGCACGGGTATATGCGGATGTACTGGGCAAAGAAAATTTTGGAATGGACGCACTCTCCAGAAGACGCCATGAACATTGCCCTGCATCTTAATGACACCTACTCACTGGATGGCGTGGATTCCAACGGCTACACAGGCATTGCATGGTCAATAGGCGGAGTGCACGACAGGCCGTGGAAAGAGCGCCCCATCTTCGGAACCGTCCGGTACATGAACTACAACGGCGCCAAACGAAAATTTAACGTGGAAGGGTACATTGAAAAAGTACGCTTAGCCGCTGGACTGCAACCTGCATAGAGTTTGTATGCCTCTGGCGGCGCTTATCAGCGGGATTTTTTTGCCTCCGGCGGCTTAAGAACCTCCAGAAACCTTTATATACGAGAATAGCCCGTTAAATATGACCTCACGCGGCTTTATGTCACTACCTTTCTCTAACTATAAAAAGGTTGGCCTACATAATTGAGGCCAACCCTTTTTATTTTCATATCAGAAAGATAGCATGTTCGCGGCTTCCAACGTCATACATAACGGTCAGCTTCGCGTATAATCGGGGTCAAGGGGACGTGTCCCCTTGCGGGGGTGCAGGGGGCAGAGCCCTCCTGCCCGTCGGAGACAATCTCATAACGCTCTATTTTGACATATGCTTTTTGAGACTGTAGTCATGCAATACTAGCTGATTTCGCGAAACGAACTTACACTCGCGCACATACAAATTTAAAGAGATTGTTATGAACTCCCACCATGAAGAAAACCTCAAAACCTACTTGAAGGCTCACATCCCAGCAGCTGAACATATGAGCTTTAATCAGTCCTGCCACAGTGTGGCAGACGCAGCAGACGCGGCAAACGCTTCACCAGAAGAATTCGTTAAAAATGTCTGCATGATCGGCTCTAACGGTGATTTTATCGTTGCAATTGTACACGGCACTGACAGGGCAAGTACATCACGCGTAGGTAAAGCTCTTGGTACAGAACGTCCAAGACTAGCAACAGCAGAAGAAATACTCGAAAAGACAGGGTACCCTTGCGGTGGAACACCATCTTTCGGCTACAACGCAACTTTCCTTATTGACCCGCGTGTAGCAGAAATTCAGTCCGTGATTACCGGAGGTGGTTCGGAATGCTCGTTGGTGCGAGTAAAAACGAATGAGATGCTCCATGCCAATAATGGACGCATTGTACGCGTACGAAAATAGTCGCACGGCATTATTCCACGACCTTTCTCTAACTATAAAAGGGTTGGCCTACATAATTGAGGCCAACCCTTTTTATTTTCATATCAGAAAAATAACGTGTTCGCGGCTTCCAACGTCATACATAACGGACAGTTTCGCGTATAATCGGAGTCAAGGGGACGTGTCCCCTTGCGGGGGTGCAGGGGGCAGAGCCCGCCTGCCCGTCGGAGACCCGCCGGAAGCAACCACCAACCAGACTGTACTACAGCACAATCCTGTGCGCAGCTCTCAGCTCCGGCAATGTTGATACCCGCTTATCAAGCGGGAATACGAGTGGAAAGGGATTACGTCTCGGCAAAACAGGGGTGCCCGCGCACATACCTTTTGAGTCAGCGAGCGCTGTTGCGCCAATCGGGTCTACCCCGATTACAGCTGACTTATCTTGTTTTGAAAGAATATTAACTACTGACCGGACACTGGCATCAATCATGGAACGCAGGTACTTTCTGTCGGCTGCGCCCGGCATAGTGTGATGAATAAGTTTAAGAGAAGTTTTCCAAGGGTATCCGCCACACAGGGCTACACTGCTTCGAAAAACTTGTTTGCGGATGGCAAAACCACTTTTGTTCTTGTTGGTTGCCGCCAGTAGTTCGCAGTCATGGTCGGTGCATGGAATTTTGAAGAGACCGCGGACGCTGTTACTGTTCCAACGCACCATACGGTCAGCCTGTGCTTCAATATACACGTGCCCAAACTTACCGGAGGTTGGTGCCCCGGACATGAGGCTTGGTACGTAATTATTGTGTGCTACGACATCTGCTGCAAGGTGTGAGAGGTATCCGTAGGCATAGGAACGCAGCTTCGGGCTTTGGACATTTTGCAAAAGAGTAAGGCCTGTTTCCCAGTTATGACTATGACCGGGAACAACAGTACTGCCTTTACCTATAAAAATATCTGCTGAAAGAGCGCCGTATTTAAACGCGTCCTTATGTGTTGCAATGGTGTGTGCAACAGATGCAGGAAGAATTGAAAGATTGGAAAGTAACCATTCGGCTATTGAGATATGAACACCGGGTCCCCACGCGTATGCGGATTCCGGAAGCAAAACAAAAGCAAAGGCAGCTACTGCTGCCAGTACCAGACACTTTTTCATAAAACCCCATCCCCCCATATTTCGCCTGAAGCTTCAGGCTGAGGTCATAGAGTAGTACTCACTCCGAGAATGTCAACACTTCAATCCCTGCAAGCGATCCATTGCATCGAACAGGTTCTCGATGATCGTATTGGAGACCAGCATGCCGCGCTTTGTAAGGTTCAGATACCCATTGCGAATTTTAATCAAACCATGCTGATGCAGTGCTGTAATCATAGGCCGAAAATCTTCCATAAAAGTTCTGCCCGTGAGTTCCTTATAAGCGGCAAGTCGTAACCCGCGCGCAGTACGCAGCCGAAGCATAATCAGTTCCTGCATACGTTCATGCGGAGTCAGCGCCTCTGTATTATTACCTATTTCTCCGCTTTCCACATGTTGCACATAGGTATTGAGGTCTTTGACATTTGACCAACGCCTGCTGTTAACGGTTGAAACTGCTGAAGGCCCGAGTCCGAGATAGTCTGCACCTTCCCAGTATCCCAGATTATGACGACACTGGTAGCCCATTCGGGCAAAGTTGGAAATTTCGTAGTGTGCGTACCCTTGCAATTCTAAGAATTCCGCCCCGTACAAAAACATTTTGCTCTGATCATCATCAGAAGGCAGTTCGATTGTCCCATCATCATGGGCTTTTTCAAACGGAGTATTCTCTTCAATACTTAAACTGTAGCAGGAAATATGATCCGGCTTCAGCTTCACAATCGATTTTAATTCCTTGAGCCAGTTACCTAAACTCTGCCCCGGTAATCCCCATATAAAATCAAGATTTATATTCCCGAAACCGTTTTTTCGAGCCTGTTCAACAGCAACTACAGCCTGCTTTGCTGTATGAGGTCTGCCCAAAATATGGAGAAGATCACGATTAAGGCTTTGTACACCAAGGCTTAACCTGTTAATGCCCGCTGCGTGGATATCGTACAAAAAGGTATCCCGCACAACAGACTCAGGGTTTGCCTCCATACTGATTTCGGCACCCTGCTTTACAGCGAATGTCTTTGAAAGCCGATTCAAGAGGGCATCAATAGCTCTTGCAGGCAACATGGAAGGCGTACCGCCGCCTAAAAAGACTGTTTCCACAGGCACATTGCCAAGCCTGTCGCCCCAGAGGGCAATTTCGCGCATTACAGCATCAAGATAGACCTGCATTGCATCATCATTCGGCACTTGGGAGTGGAACGCACAGTACCCGCATTTACTGCGGCAAAATGGAACGTGTAAGTACAACAACATAACGCAGTGAAAGTAGGTGCCTCAGCCCCATGCGTCAAGAGATCAATTAGGCAAGATGTTGCAGGCAATATACAACAAACCAACTATTGACTTATCAATAGAAAGACTTTATTGATTTATCAACTGTTGATACAACAATACAGTCGATTAACTTACATTAGAGGAAGATATGAACGGTTTTACTGATGAGCAGTTCCCACTTGGATACGCAGTTTCAATGACCAGCCGTATTCAGGCGGCAAAGGCCAAAGAAAAGATCACTAAGTTTGATGTCACGTTCGGCCAAGTGCCTTTCCTAATGGAAGTGCTCCGAAACAAGGAGCCAATGACGCAGGACGAACTTTCCAAAGCACTTTTCATTGATCCGGCAGCTACCGCGAGAGCAATTGAGCAGTTGGAAAAAAAAGGGCTGGTTAAACGGAAAGTGAACCCTAAAAACCGAAGACAAAAACTTGTATCAGCAACAGATAAAGCAAATTGGATGAAAGGCGAGCTACGTGCATCATTGCGTGAAGGCACACAGGAAATGCTTGAAGCACTGACACCGGAAGAGCAGGAAACACTTTCAAAACTTCTCGCCAAGGTTTGCAAGCACAATATGCAGAAATAACATCCAGCCGCTACGACACACTATCCTAGACTGGGGAGGACCATTAAATGACAACCCAAAAAACCGTCTCACCGGCGGCAGCGACATTCATTGTTTCTGTCGTACAATTTTTGACACCATTCATGATGTCAGCTGTAGGTGTGGCACTGCCTGCCATTGGCAGGGAATTTTCCGCTGGAGCGTTCCAGCTCGGCCTTGTTGAGATGGCCTACATACTTGCCGGTGGTATTTTGATGCTGCCGGCAGGGCGCTTTGCGGACATCCGCGGGCGTAAGCGTATTTTTTCCATAGGACTCTGCGTCTTTATTCTTGCTACGTTCTGCATTGCACTGGCTCCGACAATGGAAGCACTCATTTTGTTGCGTTTTGTTCAAGGGGCAGGGTCTGCACTTATTGCAACAACAAGCGTAGCCATCATCTCATCCGTTGTACCGCAGCAGGTACGCGGTAGGGCTATGGGGATAGTCGCTGCTTCAGTATATTTAGGACTTTCCGCAAGTCCGACTCTGACCGGTTTTATTATTCAATACGGTAGCTGGCGCTGGATTTTCTGGGGTGTGCTACCGCTTCAGCTTGCTGCACTGTGGCTTACACTGACCCGTTTGCACGGTGAATGGCATGGAGCAAAAGGTGCTCCTTTCGACTGGATCGGAAGCATCATGTATGCAGGTGCAGTCTGTATGGCAATGACAGGAGTAACCCATCTTAATCAGGGTGGAATATTTACTCTTCTGTTTGCTGCCGGTCTGCTCGGCCTCTGTTTCTTCTTTTACTGGGAGTCAAAGACTGAGCATCCGATCCTGAACGTACCGCTGCTGAAGGCAAACCGTACCTTTTCCCTCAGTACACTGGTTCTGCTTGCGAACTATGCATCCTCTTTTGGCGTGACATTCTTCTTCAGCCTCTACTTGCAGCAGGTTAAGGGAATTCCACCGCAGTATGCAGGGATCATTCTTGTGACCCAGCCGGTAATCATGGCCATTTTATCGCCGATTGCCGGACGGCTGGCAGACAAGATTGACCCGGGCAAGTTGACTGTTTTCGGTATGGGATTATGCACGATTGCACTGGCAACCTGCACCACCGTCAACGCAGAAACAACTCTGCCGACATTACTCATGATTCTCGCTCTGCTCGGCCTTGGTTTCTCATTCTTCTCAACACCGAACCTGACCGTAATCATGACCTGTGTAGAACCTAAGCACTATGGTGTAGCAGCAAGCCTTTCAGCGACTATGCGTACGCTGGGCATGCTTACTGCCATGTCCGCAATCTCGTTCATTCTGAGTCTGTTCATGGGCAGACAGTCAGTTTCGCAGTCACCGGAAGCATTTATTTCCGCACTGCAAACCGGCTTCACCATCTTTACAGTCATTAGTGCAATCGGGGTTGCGGGAGCATTTGCAAGTGCCCGTGCACAAAAATACTCCGCAATGTATCAGGAACCACAAACTGATTTGACGACATAACAGGATAGCTTCATCCTGACGCACCAATCCGGATGGTAGTGCAGATCCCTCAAATTATCTTAGCACTACAGCCCTGCCTCTAATACACTGGCAGTATGAGTACTATCTTATTTTTACTACTGATACTGGCTATGGGTATTGGATGGTATGGGCACCGGATGGGCGCAATCTACGTCACTATTCTTTCAATCATACTCGCCATCATCTGGTTCATGTCCCATGCTACAGACTCGCTAAACGTTAATCTGTAGGCAGGACTATGCATCCGGAACTTGCACGCAAAATTAATTTACTGTTGCTGCTCATGGTTGCAGGCGTCATGTGCGGCTCCCTTTCTGTACAGTTCATACTTGGTGATTTGCCATGTCCCCTCTGCATACTGCAACGCTATGCAATGATTGGTCTGGCAATGGGGCCTCTGCTGAACTTGCGGTTTGGTATACGCCCGCGTCATCTCTCAGTTACGCTCATGTTTGCTCTGTTCGGTATAGCAGTCAGCGTACGGCAGGTATTGCTGCATATAGTACCGGGAACAGGAAATTACGGTGCTCCTGTCTTTGGAATGCATCTATATACATGGTCGTCACTCATATTTTTTATTGCACTGGTTGTTACTGCTCTGTTGTTACTCATAGAAAATGTATGGTCACCATTAGATACACCTACCTATAACGACAAAATAGTCCACATTGGATATGGAATTATGATATCCATAACGTTATTCCTTGCAATAATAACACTTTTGGAATGTGGCTGGCGATGTCCCGATAATCCAGTGCACTATATGCTCATTCAACCTACCCATTTTATAACACATCCATAATACATAGCATGGTGAAGTTATTATAAATCTGTACTCATGACCCTATTATTATAAACAATTACATCTAAAAACTTGACGTAAACCCGTTTTAAATGATCTTTATTAGTTCGTGTATAATAAGGAATGTGGTAACTATTTGGGGACGTTTGTAAGGGTTTTATGTCTATTCAACAGAAAATTAGTACCAAAAAAGTATGTCTGACCATTGTCTCAGCAATAATTATTGCTGGAATTGCGTATGGTTCTCTAACATTTACGCAGAATAAACAAACTTCCGAAAACACCACCTCCGTCGCCTCTTCCGGAGATATTTCAAACACTCCCGCGACACCAAGCCAACCTGCAGAACAGGTTCCGCAACCGATTATTGAAGTAGTCAGCGGAAAAATCGGCAAAGGCGAAACCGCCTCCACCCTTCTCAACAAGTGGCTTTCCAAGGCAGAAGTTTACCGTCTTGCATCAGCAACGGATACAACATTCCGCCTTACGAGCCTTCGTCGTGGACGACCATACAGGGTTGTCACAACCGACGGCGAATTCACCCGTTTTGAGTACGAAATCGACAACGACAAGTACCTGTCTGTTGCCAAGATAGACAACGGATATGACGCTGAACTCAAAGATATTGAGTACGATGTCATCACTGAACGCGTGAACGGCACCATCTCTTCCAATTTATATGAAGCATTGGCTGCTGCAGGGGAAAAAGCAGCTCTTGCCGCTCGAATTGGGGACATCTTCGGGTGGGAAATCGACTTTATCCGCGACATCCGTAAAAACGATAATTTTACCGTCGTTGTGGAAAAACGCTTCCGTGATGGCAAATTCCAAAGCTATGGAAAAATTCTTGCCGCACGCTTCATGAATCAGGGTAACGCCTACGAAGGCTACTACTTGAAAGACAACAACGGGTTTACTCAGTACTACACTGCTGAAGGAAAAAACCTGCGTCGTGCTTTCTTAAAAGCACCGCTCAGTTTCACCCGTATTTCCTCCAAGTACTCAAACCGTCGCCTGCACCCTATTCTTAAAACCTACCGGCCGCATCACGGTATCGACTACGCTGCTCCGCGCGGCACTCCGGTATCTGCCATCGGCAACGGCAAGGTTATTAAAATTGCCCGTAGCAGAGGCGCAGGAAAATACGTTAAAATTCGCCACAGCAACGGCTATGAATCAGCGTATCTGCACCTCAACCGTTTCGCCCGAGGGCTTAAAGTCGACAAAAAGGTAAAGCAAGGGCAAACCATTGCCTACGTTGGCTCCACAGGACTATCCACTGGGCCGCACCTTGATTTCCGTATGAAAAAGAACGGTAAATACATCAACCCGACACGGGCAATAAACCCGCGTGCACCAAAAGCAACCAAAGAGCAGCTCGTTCTGCTCAAGGAAAAGGTAAAGCTGCTGCATCCGGAAGAAACACCAGTACAAGTCGCAGAAAGCAAGGTGTAGCATTGGTTGCGAACACCTCCGGTGGGTCTTCGACGTGCCTCCGGCGGCTTAAGAACCGTTTTTCAGGAAAAGGGCTTCTTAAGAATCTCCCAAAACCTTTGCCTGCGAGAACAATCCGTTTCTTGCCAAACACCGCGGCTTACGCCTCACTTTCTTATGAAATAGAAAAAGGGTGGAGTTTATGACTCCACCCTTTTTTATTTTTGAAGATTGCTAGCAGTTATGGGCAAAAACAGAATTCTGACCCGCGTTGCCCCACGCAATATGTCCAGAAGCTACAAGGTAACCAAAACGAAAAAAGCTCTTAATTCTTTCGAATTAAGAGCTTTTGATATCGATGGTGCCGGGGGAGAGACTCGAACTCTCACGGAAATACATCCACTAGACCCTGAACCTAGCGTGTCTACCAATTCCACCACCTCGGCACGTTTTCGTCGAAGCTTTTGTTGCGCTTCGAGGAGTGGTGTTTAGCGATAATATGAAAAGCATGCAAGCTTTTTTTAAGAAAAAATAAAACTTTTACCGCCTGCTTATCACCTAAAAAGCTCTAAACACCGCACCACATTTCGCTAACATACTTATTTTACACAAAACATGCAAAACAATAACGCAGGAACATAAAACCACCATTCCTGCCATCTGCCACTTGAAGCACCACCTCTTTTGCTGTAACAATAATCGCCTTCGCGCAACAGGCTGCCTGTTCGCGAACATATTTTATGAATTCACATGCTGCTGGTGGTACCCATGCAAATCGCACGAAGCATACAGGAAATTTCACTCGATCTTTCCAAAGGTTGTTGTCTCACTATCGGAAACTTCGACGGTGTTCACAACGGTCATAGAAAGTTAATCAACCGCACTAAAGAGAAAGCGGCGTCTATGGGCGTCCCGAGTGTTGTTGTTACCTTTTGCCCGCACCCACTCAAGGTGCTTGCCGGCTCGCATGCCCCTGCTCTTATTACCGACTACGAAAAAAAGTTAGACCTGCTTGAAAAAATCGACGTTGATTTAGTTCTTCTGCTTGAGTTCACGCGGGAACTTGCTGCGCTGGAACCAGAAGAATTTGTTAAATCTATCCTTGTAGATCAGCTCAAGATGAAAGAGCTTGTTGTTGGATACGATTACGCTTTCGGCAAAGGACGCAAAGGTAATTTTGAGCTGCTCTCCGCACTGGGAGAAAAATTCGGGTACGGCATAGAGCGCCTCGAACCTGTCATGATCAACGACGCAATTGTCAGTTCTACACGCATCCGCGACCTCATTAAGGCCGGCAAAGTGTGGGATGTGAAACCGCTTATGGACAGATTCTACATCATCCGCGGGACTGTTGTGCATGGCATGGACAGAGGTGGCAAACTGCTTGGCTTCCCTACCGCAAACATGCGTGTACGTGACGAACTGCACCCGAAACCAGGTGTATATGCCACATGGGCAGAGCTGGATGGCAAAGTCCACAAGGCCGTCACCAATATTGGATACAACCCGACGTTCGGAAACGACGAAATCAGCGTTGAAACCTTTATTCTCGACTTCGATGCAGACATTTACGGATGGGAGTTGCGACTGAACTTTGTTGCACGCATCAGAGACGAGAAAAAATTCAACGGACTTGATGAACTTATCGAACAAATCACCAGTGATGTTTCTCTAGCCCGACAATTGCTCGACGCTCCTGAAGCCCGTCTCTAGCATGAATATACAATTGGGAGCGCCCGATGCTCGGTCCTTTTAAACGAATTTGGCAAGAATACCTGCGTGTGTACCACAGCGTTACATACGTACGTATGCTTGTACTCGGCGTACTGGTCGGTATCTTTGCCGGATTGGTTGCCATTGCCTTCCGCCTTGGTCTCGATTTTTCTCAGGATTTTATCCAGAACCACCTCGCAGGTATTTCCACACATGGTGCGCATGGCGAATACCGCCCGTGGGTTATCCCTGTAGCGTTAGTCAGCGTTGCGTTTGTTACCGGCTATCTTGTTAATAAATTTTTGCCGGACTCCATACACGGCGTTACTGACGGCACCGATGCCATGATCAAAGCCTTTCACCGGAACAAAGGTGATATCAAGCCAAAGGCACCTATCATCAAAGGCATCACATCCATCCTGACCATTGCTTCCGGTGGTTCTGCTGGTCAGGAAGGCCCTGTTTCCCAGCTCGGAGCAGGTCTTGGCTGCTGGTTTGCCCACAAGTTCGGGCTTTCCACCAAAGAGCGCCGCATTCTCATGCTTACAGGTGCAGCAGGCGGCCTTGGCGCTATCTTCCTTGCTCCGCTTGGCGGCGCGATGACTGCCATTGAAGTTATCTACAAAGAGGACTTTGAATCCGAAGCCATTGTTTCTGCCGTTACTTCATCCGTTGTGGCGTACTCCTTGTTCTTCATGGCATTCGGCTCCAAGCCGATGTTCGATATTCCTCAGTTTCATTTCCGTGATGCCCGCGAACTGCTGTTCTACGCCATCCTTTCCGTAGCCTGTGCGCTTGCAGCATGGTTCTACGTACGCACCTTCCATTTCCTCAAATACTCTGTGTTTGAAAAGCTCCGCCAGCGTGTGGGCATTATGTGGACAATGGTGGCTGGCGCCCTGATTATGGGTATCTACGGCATGTTTTACCCGCAGGTTCTTTCAACAGGCCACCACGGACTGGAACAGGCAATTAACGGCAACCTGCCGATACTCACAATGCTTGTACTGCTGTTCGGCAAAACCTTGGCAACGTCCTTGACCCTCGGCTCCGGCATGAGTGGTGGTATGTTTGCCCCTGCACTGTTTGTAGGCGGCATGACAGGCGGTGTTGTCGGTTTTACAGCCAACAGCTTCTACCCGAATATCGTTACCCAACCGGGTGGCTACGCGCTCGTAGGTATGGCAACCTTCTTTGCCGGTGTAGCGAATGCGCCAATCGGGCCGCTCATCATGGTATGCGAATTGTCAAAAGGCTACGGCCTGCTGGCACCTCTCATGCTTTCCGGTGCTATCTGTGTTGTTATCAGCCGCAAAGTTTCTCTCTATGAAAATCAGGTTGAGAACAAATTTGAATCCCCTGCACACATTGTTGACTCTACAGTAAACATCCTTGAAAACCTGCAGGTTAAAGATTTCTACCAGCGCGGACGCGTAACGATTCTTGAAGAATCTATCACCCTTAAAGCACTTACGAACATCATTACAGGAACAAACGAATTCTTCTTCCCCGTCAAAAACATTGCCGGAGAAATTACAGGAATCCTGTCCATTAACGATGTACGAAACATCCTGTATGAAGAAAGCCTGTTTGACCTTGTTGTGGTAGGCGACCTCGCCCGTAAAGGCGTAACGCTCTATGACGATGATGACCTGTACACTGCACTTGTTAAGTTTGTTGACTCTGACCTCGGACAGATTCCTGTTGTTCAAGAAGATAACCCGCATGAGATCCTCGGCCTTATCAACAGAGCGGACGTGTTCAGAGCGTATAAAAACCATCTGTACACCATTCAGGAAAACGAAAAATAGGAACCTGTTAACCAACAACAGTTCCGCCTGCCGGATACACAAATCTGTGCAGTAACATGAATATAAAAGCCAAGCTCAAATGCGTTCCAACGCACGATAGCTTGGCTTTTTTCATATCTCACCACCCACCTTTGCCTAGCCTTTCAGCAAGTAGCATTAACTGATCTCAAACCTCTCTAATAAAATTCTTCAAAACCACTCATCAATATGGTAGTGGTCAGACCAAACAAATTGGTCAGACCAACAAAAGGAAGACATGAACAAGGTATCATTTGCAGCCGACAGTGCTCCCACACAAAAGCAGTTAAAGATATACGAGCAGGTTGTGCTCCGTATTCAGGAAATGCTGCACACCGGAACAATCAATGTTGGGGACAAGCTCCCGCCGGAACGAGATCTGGCTGCGACCTTTCAGGTTTCGCGAAGCTCTATCCGCGAAGCAATCCGTTCCCTTCAGGAAAAAGGTATTGTTGAAAGCAGACGCGGCAACGGAACATTTGTTGTGAGTACAACAAGCATTATTGAACCACTTGCTGAAGCGGTAACAGAGCAACGCATTTACTTGCTGCAAATCATGGAATTCCGTCAGGCTATTGAGCCTGCAATAGCTGGTCTGGCTGCACGTAATGCAACACCGGAGCAGCTTGAGGCCATTGCTGCTATTATGAAAGAAAAAGCACCGGAGGATAAGCCGTGGGAAAAAGACATTCGTTTCCATTGCGCCATTGCCAAAGCCTCCGGCAATCCGCTTTTTGAACAGGCGCTCGTCAACGCAAAGGCCGCACTTGAAGAGACACGGCAGGAACCGCTGCAATCACCGGAACGCAGAGAACAATCCTGCTCCATGCATAAAGAAATTTACAATGCCATTGCTGCCGGAAACGAAGCTTTGGCAGAACGCTGCATGCACAAGCACCTGAAATTGGTACACAGCATGCTCTTTTCAACAGAATAACCATACGCAGAGCGCGAGCAAACGTTCTGCGGCTTAACCACCGTCAGGTAAGGAAATGCTATGCAAGAAGTTCGTAAAGCAGCCCATGAACGTATGAAGGGCTTTTGCAGAGTCTGTAGAGAATGTGACGGACGAGCCTGTGCAGGCGAAGTTCCGGGAATGGGTGGTCTTGGTACAGCTGCTTCATTCAAAGGCAATGTAGAGGCTCTGGCAGACTACAAACTGCGCATGCGCACTATCCACGATGTTTCTGCCCCATCAACATCCACCAGTGTTCTGGGGTATGCTCTGTCCATTCCAGTTTTTGCTGCCCCTATCGGCGGCGTATCTTTCAACATGGGCGGTCAGATTACTGAAGAAGAGTACATTCTCTCAAAGGTTAAAGCGTGCGATGCCAACGGCATTGTGGGCTGTACTGGCGACGGTGTACCACCGTTTATCTCCGAAGCAGGTTTTGCTGCTCTTACCGCAGTAAACGGCAATGGCATTCCGTTCATCAAACCGTGGGAAGGCGATGAGTTCTTTGAAAAAATCGAAAAGGCAGCTGCAACAGGCTGTACAACCTTCGGTATAGACATCGACGCAATCGGCCTCATCACTCTTGCTAAAATGGGTCGTCCAGTAGCACCGCGTGGTGTTGAACGCCTGCGTGCTCTTATTGAACAAATTCCAGGACAGGTACTCCTTAAGGGCGTGATGACAGCTGAAGACGCTCAGGCTGCAGCCGAAGCCGGTGCAGCAGGTATCGTAGTCTCCAACCACGGTGGTCGTGTTCTTGATCACACACCGGGTACAGCGCACGTAATTTCCGACATCGCAGACGCTGTGAATGGTGAAATTGCAGTACTCGTTGACGGTGGTATCCGCACTGGTGCTGACGTACTTAAAATGATCGCCCTTGGCGCTGATGCCGTTATGATAGGTCGTCCATTCTCTATCGCCACTGTTGGCGGTCTGGAAGAAGGTGCATCCAAATACATCCAGCAACTTACCGGAGAGCTTACATCTGCAATGGTACTTACAGGCTGTGAATCCATTGAAGATGCGAACGCAGACATCATTACTGATGTTCTCGGGCAGTAGCATGCCTCCGGCGGCCAAAGAACCTTGTTGAAACAAGGTTCTCTGGACTCTCCAAAAACTTTTAGTCGCGATACCAGCCCGTTTTTCATCTGAACCTCGCGGCTTTTGCACCACTACCTTTCTCAAACTATAAAAGGGTTGGCCTCATAATTGAGGCCAACCCTTTTTAATAACGGAAAGATAGCGTGTTCGCGGCTTCCAACAAGAAAAGAAACGGATTGAAGACGCGTATAAATGGGGTCAAGGGGACGCGTCCCCTTGTGGGGGTGCAGGGGCAAAGCCCGCCTGCCCGTCGGAGACAGTCTTCTCCCTACGGAGACAACAGCCTGCGCCCATCAACGACACGCATAGACTAGAGTTGCAAAGACCCTCTGTATTCTTCAAGATCGGTAATATTCATCTGTTCCATAAGCTCTTCAAGCTCTTTAACAAGACGGAACGAGAAGTCCGGACGCAGGAAGTTGGCGGTACCAACCTGCACTGCGTGTGCTCCTACAAGGATGAACTCAAGCACATCTTCTGCTGAAGCAATGCCGCCCATACCGATTACCGGAATAGAAACAGCTTTGCAGACCTGATAGGTACAGCGAAGCGCTACAGGTTTAATTGCAGGGCCAGAAAGACCACCGATAACGTTTGCGATAAGCGGCTTGCGCTTACGGATATCAACGCCCATGCCGGACAGTGTATTGATGCAGGAGATCACATTAGCGCCTGCACCTTCAACGGCTTTGGCAATGGTGGTGATGTCGGTAACGTTCGGGCTGAGTTTAATGATGACCGGCTTTACGCCAGCAGCTTTTTTTACAGCTTCGGTTACACGGGCAGCCTGCTGCGGATCCTGACCAAAAAGGATACCGCCTTCCTGCACATTCGGGCAGGAGATATTCACTTCGATTGCCGCAATACCTTCTTCCGCTGCAAGGACTGCTGTGAGTTCGCCGAACTCAGCAGGGTCACATGCGTAGATATTGGCAATAACCGGAAGTTGTTCCGTAGGAAGCTTGGGCAATTTTTCTGTAATAAAATTCTCTACACCAGAGTTCTGAAGACCTACAGCGTTGAGCATACCGCATGGAGTTTCCGCAATACGCGGCATCGGATTCCCTGCGCGAGGCTCAAGGGAAAGCCCTTTTACCACGATACCGCCAAGTGTAGTAAGATCGCCGTACGGGGCAAACTCAACACCGTACCCGAAGGTACCTGATGCGGTAAGAATAGGGTTTTTAAACTGTAAGCCAGTAGAGCCGGGAAGCGTTACATTAGTACTCATTCAAGCCTCCTACTCTTCATCCAGAATAATCTGATCTGCCCAGAATACAGGGCCGTGCTCACATGCTTGAGCGCGTCCGGCTGCAACGCCTTTGGCAGTCATTTTTTCGGTGGTTTTAGTGACACAGCCAAGACATGCCCCGACACCGCAAGCCATACGGTTTTCCAGAGAAAGCTGGCAACGGGCATTATGTTTTGCTGCAAAGGCCTGTACCGCTTTTAAGAACGGGGTAGGCCCACAGGCCAGTACAAGACCGTCACTTTCTGCATATTCAGCAATGCTGGTTTCAATCAAATCCAGAAAATGCGCCAGATCTTCAGGGCTGCGCTCGTGATGATTTGCAGCTGTAATGCGCTCATTAATGGATTCAAACGGGTAGCAGTTCAGCGGCATTCTGTGCCCGAACTCCATATGCAGGTTCCACGGCTGCGGGTGCTTCTGTGCGTAGGCAACAAGCGGAGCAATACCGATTCCGCCAGCAAGAAGCAGGGTAGGAGTTTTGTCTTCCACCGCAAAAGGAGTACCGAGAGGCCCCCACAGCACGACTTTATCACCTGTTTTCAGTGTAGCAAGACGTTTGGTTCCGCGTCCGACAACCTGAAAGAAAATTACGAGATCGCGTTTGCTTACACGACAGATAGAAAAGGGACGCGCCCACATCATATCAAGCGCCCACCCTTCCGGGCGAAGCATCACAAACTGGCCTGGTTGCCAATCTGCCCATTCCGGGCGCTCAATGCGCAGGGCGAAAAAGAGATTTTCGCCAGATACTGTTCCAAAGGGAACATTATCAAGGACTGTAAGCGTAGTGCATTGTTCCTGATGCATAATTCCTGTAACCTTATTGCAATTTCTTAAGGCATGTCAGCCCTGCCCAAAGCGTGCAAATCCTGATAGTAAAGTATTACCCGAACGTCGGGCTGTTTACGTGTACGTTCTTTCTCCTCAGGTCGCAATCAATACTTTACCCATTATTGAGTATTTGATGAATGCACCTGAGTTCGCAAAAAAAGCCTCTGTTTTCTTCTGTATCACATTTCTCACATCGGCTGGAATGTATTCATAGAATTTATTAATCATACAAACGAAGTAGAAAAAAAATATTCAGCACACACTGCTGCTTTGACACCATTTACACCGCACGGTTTACTTTTGACCCTAAAAAGAGTTGCCATGTGACAGGTATTAGAGTTGCCAACGCCTAATTCAATGGGTATGTGCTACACCGCAGACTACGAAGAAAATTATTTCCGCCAGCAAATTTTTTCCAGCCAGCTGCTTGGCAACTGGTTGAACCACCTTACAAGGCGGAATCACAAGAGATATATACTATGCAAAATAAACCTGAAATTTTGGCACCTGCCGGTGATAAAAACGCGTTTCTTGCTGCAATTGCAGCCGGAGCCGACGCGGTATACCTTGGCTTAAAACACTTCTCCGCCCGTATGGCGGCGGACAACTTTTCCACTACCGAACTTTCTAAGATGGTAGAGCTTGCCCACAAAGAAGACCGTAAGGTTTATGTGGCAATGAACACACTTGTTAAGCCGGGAGACCCAGATTCCGCTGCACGCCTTATCGGACGACTTCAGCGTGACGTAAGTCCGGACGCTCTTATCATGCAGGATTTAGGCATGGTAGAAGTTGCCAAACAAGCAGGATTTGCTGGAGAGCTGCACCTTTCCACCCTTGCAAACGTGACACACCCTGCCGCGTTTCAAGCTGCCAAGGACTTGGGTGTAAGCCGTGTCATTCTTCCACGTGAGCTGGATATTGATGAAGTACGCCAGTGTAGCGATGCCTGCCCTGACGATATGTCTCTTGAATTATTCGTTCACGGAGCACTTTGCTACTGTGTATCCGGCCGATGTTACTGGTCCAGCTACATGGGCGGCAAATCCGGCCTGCGCGGGCGCTGTGTTCAGCCTTGTCGTCGCGTGTACCAGCAAAAAGCACGTAAAGGTCGCTTCTTCTCCTGTCAGGACTTATCTCTGGATGTTCTGGCAAAAACTCTGCTGCCGATTGAAAACCTGAAGTCATGGAAAATTGAAGGCCGTAAAAAAGGCCCTCACTATGTGTACTACGTGACCACGGCATACAAACTGCTGCGCGATAATCCTGATGATCCAAAAGCACGTAAGCAGGCAGAACAGATTCTTGAACAGGCGCTTGGTCGCCCATCAACACACGGTACGTTCCTGCCACAAAAGCGGCATTCTCCTGTAAACCCGAGCGAACAGACAAGCTCTGGTCGCCTTGTAGGCAAAATTACAGTTGAACCACCGAAAAAAGCTAAAAAAGGCGAGCGAACTTACCCTAAATATTTCTTCAAACCTCGCTTTGAACTGCTGAAATCCGACTTCCTGCGTATCGGGTATGAAGATGAGCAATGGCACTTTACCGATCGTGTTCCGCACCCTGTGCCGAAAAACGGTACATTTGTTCTGCGTGCACCAGCAGGAAAACGCCCGAAAAGCGGTACTCCGGTATTCCTGATTGACCGCCGCGAACACGAGATGATTAAAATCCTGCGCGAGTGGGAAGGAAAGCTTTCACGCTGCAAAGGCAAGAAGAGCGAATCTATTGAAGTTCCTCTCTCCTACCCTGCAATGGGTAAGCGTCCGCGCTCTATGACAATTCTCATGCGCGATCATTTACCACACGGCAAGCAGGGCAAAGCTGGTAAATTTACTGATACTGCCAACGGTATCTGGCTTGGACAGCGTTCGCTAAAAACAGTCGGGCGTACTCTCTTCGGACGTATGTCATGGTGGCTTCCACCTGTGATCTGGCCGAATGAAGAGAACAAATGGCGCTCCATGGTCAAACAGGCGTTGCGCCAAGGTGCCAGACACTTTGTACTCGGCTCTCCGTGGCAGGCTGTCTTCTTTGAAGGAGCCCGCAACATTGACCTCATTGCCGGGCCGTTCTGTAACCCGTCCAACCCTGCAGCTATTGCTGCACTGAAAAAGATGGGCTTTAAAGGCGCAATCATCTCTCCTGAACTTTCTCAGGAAGATGTTATGGAACTGCCAAAGCAGAGCTGTCTGCCGCTCGGCGTGGTTCTTTACGGCTACTGGCCTATGGGAATTTCCCGCTTCCCTCTGGAGGGCGTAAAGCCGAACGAGCCATTTTACTCACCAAAGGGTGAATGCTTCTGGCTGCGCCGCTACGGGCAGAATTCATGGATTTACCCGGGCTGGCCTATGGACATCGAAAAGAACAAGCAGCAGCTTCTTCAGGCTGGGTATACCTTGTTTGTAAAACTGATGGAAAAACCACCGGCAGCAGTACCTGAAGCAAAACGTACATCCCCGTTCAACTGGGACTTGAACTTACTGTAAGCAACAGTGAGCCTCTACAGTACGATTTAAAGTAATGCATAAAAAAGGCTGTTCCTCATATGAGGAACAGCCTTTAATTGTATTCTGTAAATACGTTACGATACGTCGACTAGTTAGATTCCTGCTCAAGTTTATTCTCAAGCTGACGATCTTTTTCTGTATCAAGGGACTGATCAAGAGCGCTTGTATCGCCACTGCGTTCAGCAGCTTCATCTTTTTTGATGTCGCTGGCGATATCTGCTTCAAGCCCTTTACCTGTTTCGTTAATTGCATTGCTGGTTGTAAGACCAGGAACTTTGCTACCTGTTGCGTTGTACAAGGAAGCTACGGAGATCATATAGTCACCGCGAGCTGTAATCAACGAAGCTTCAGCAGAAGAAAGGTCAGCCTGTGCATCAAGCACGTCTGTGTTGGTACCAACCTGTGCCTGATAACGGGCTACAGCCATACGGTACGCTTCTTCCGCTGCGGCAAGAGTTTTTTCTGCCACTTTGATACGCTTTGCAGCGTTGATGATATTCAAGTAACGGGACTTAACTTCGAACGCAGCTTCCTGCCATGTGTTGGCTTCAGTAGCTTTGTTGGAAAGCACGGTTTGTTGTGCACTGGTTGTTGCAAAGTATGTGGTACCCCAGGAGAACAAGCTCCAAGTTGCCTGTGCACCAAACTGGGTTACGGAACGATCAGGGCCACTTGAGCTGTCGTACCCGTTAGCTTCAATGCTGTCCCCATTTTTAGTCCATTTGATGTTACCAGTAACCTGCGGGTAAAATTCACTTGCAGCAATGGTAACATTTTCCTGAGAAATTTCAGTAGATTTGCGGGCAATCAGGATATCTGGGCGATAGTGCGCCGCAGTATCAAGGCTTACTTCAAGCGGCTGATCGAACGGGAAGTACGCAAGCTCACCCACATAGTTAATGTGAGCGTTAACCGGAAGGTTCAGCAAAGTATTTAAGCGTGCTTCCTGAATAACAACGGTGTTCTGTGCTGAAATAAGTGTATTTTCCGCTTCAGAAAGCTGTGCTTCAGCACGAAGTACGTCGATACGAGGTTTCAGACCAACATCGTAGAAGGCCTGCGCAACCTTGAGCTGTGAAGCAAGACGTTCTACAGAGTCTTTTGCGGACTCAACGTTTTCACGGGCGGTCAGCAGATTAATGAAGTTCTGCTGCACAAGAAGAATCAGGTTCAATTCAGCCTGACTCAACGCCAGATCCTGACTCAAAGCAGTAAGTGCTGCACTGTTGTAGGTTGCCAGCAGTCTGAAACCAGTAAAGATCTGCTGAGTAACTTCAACATTCCACTGGTAATTGGTGTGGCTTCCAAACTGCTTAGGGTCTGTATGGGTAGCAGAGTACGAAGTATTAAGTGCAGGGCCGAATGCACCGCGAGCAGATTTTCTGCTTTCTTCGGCACTGGTTGCGCCTCTGCGGGCAGCTTCAATGGAAGGGTTATCTTTAAGAGCCTTTAATACGGCATCCTTAAGATTATATTTACCGGAAAAAAGAATACCGGCTGTGGATTCTGGTTTTACTGCTTCCGCAGCATTTTTAATCTCTTTTTCAACGGCGCTTCGTTCTTCAGGAGAAGCTTCTCTCTGAATTTGTATGTCCATTGCGCCTTCATCAAGTTCTTTCATATCTTCCGATTGGGTCATATCGTCAGATACAGGCACAGTTTCAGCAGAAACAGGAGCCGCGAAGATTACACTCAGTACGAAGAGTATCAGCAGCTGTTGCCAACGTGGGCATCTCATGGTCAGGTCTCCTTGCGTTTGTCTCATAGACTCGCAGCTAGCAATGATACGCACTCCTTTTGAAAAGAATATGCGCGTTCATATGCTGTTTCAAGGGTAAGTGGATAAAAAAACTGATCTATACGTATAATCACGCTGTGTTTCAGGTATGCTTCCGTGTGTGAGGAGAAGCACTGAATGATCAGGATAAGTCCCAATATATTAAGGACATTCAAACACTGTTTGAATAAGAGAGATAGATACTCAAAATACCCGTCAACTGCAAGACACATTACGCTATACGCCAAAATCGATCTAACAGGTTCCTGCCGTCTCCTCCTTACTAACGGCACTGGTGAAAGAGCGATAAAATAACAAAAAAATTAATTGGATACCTAAGAACTTTAAACCGTAACTTATTTAGGGTACAACCCTTCAAACTAAAAATAATAACATCCGAAACATCAAACGGAGAAATATATGGGTGACACCAATATCTTCATGCTCATTGGGCAAGCCACCATTGTCGTAAAAGTAGTACTCGGTATGCTTGCAGGAATGTCCCTTATCAGCTGGACAATCATGTTTAACAAATGGATTACGCTGAACTCTGCAAAAAAACGTGCAGCAAACGGCATCGATGCATTTCAGAGCGCTAAATCCCTACGCGAAGCTGTTCAGGCCGTCGGCACTGATTCTTCCTCTCCTCTCTATTTTGTAGCACAGCAGGGCGTAGACGAATACACACGCTTACGCGAAAGCGTAACTTCTTCATCAGTCATCGCAGACAACGTAAAACGTTCTCTGGATCAGGGCGTTTCCATGCAGTCTGCGACTCTTTCTTCAGCGCTACCTTTCCTTGCAACATGTGCTAACTCAGCACCATTTATCGGCCTTTTCGGTACTGTTTGGGGTATTATGCACTCCTTCCAGACTATCGGTCAGATGAAAACTGCTGCCCTTGCTGCTGTTGCACCGGGTATTTCCGAAGCACTGGTTGCAACTGCTATCGGCCTTGCTGTCGCTATCCCTGCTGCCATCGGCTATAACATGTTCCTTGGTAAATTACAGGATATCGAAGTACAGCTCGGTGCTTTTGCCGGAGTATTCTTAAACCGCGTACAGCGCGAACTCCACACCCAGCGTACCAAGCGAACTTCCGGTGAAGGATAGTCCATATGGCTATATCTCTCGGAAACAAAAAAGGCTTTGTATCTGAAATCAACGTTACCCCCTTTGTTGACGTAATGCTGGTACTGCTCATCATTTTTATGGTGACAGCACCGCTTATGACACAGGGCTTAGACGTTGAATTACCGCAGACACAAACGGTTTCAGCACTGCCTTCAGACAAAGACCACCTTATCCTTACGATAGATAAGAACGGGGTAATGATGCTTGATGACTACAAGGTGACTGAAAAGGAACTTCCCGGTCATCTGGAGCGTCTTGTCAAAAAGCAAAACAAGCAGCTTTTCCTGCGTGCTGATAAAAATGTCGCCTATGGCAACGTTGTCAAAGCGATGGGCATCATTAAAGGTGCAGGCATTACTAACTTAGGGGTACTTGCCGAAACCCCGGAAACTGCGACAGCAAAAAAATAGGTGCGTAACACATGCGCTTTTTGAGTATGTTGTTTTCCCTTTGCCTTCATGTAGGGCTTATTGTCGCTATTCTTTACTGGCCAGCTTCCACCATGAAGGTGAGTCTGGACGTGCCGTTATACAAAGTAAAAATTGTACAACTGGCAAAAAAGGCTCCCGTCACCAAGAAAAAAGCAACTGCTGCCAAAACTGTGGCTAAAAAGCCAGCTCCGGCCAAGGAAGCACCCAAGAAAGAGGCTCCTAAGCCTGCGCCTGAAAAAGAAGTAGTGAAAAAAGCACCGGCAAAGGCAAAACCAAAAGCCAAGCCAGTTAGCACGAAAAAGAAAGACCAGCCTAAAAAAGCTGTTGCCAAAAAGCAGAAACCAAAAAAGAAAAAAGCTGTAAAAAAAGCTAACACAAAGAAAAAAACGCAAAAGAAAAAGACCAAAAAGAAAACACCACCAAAACCAACACCCGAAGATCTTTTGCGTAAAGCGCTGGCTTCAACTAAAGCTACTGTAAAAAAAGACGACCAGAAAAAGGTACGTGACCTTGAAAATGAGCTTGCCGCTTTACAAAAGGCCGTTGAAAAAGAAGACGCCATTAAGGCTGAGCAAGGTATTGAAGGGACTCCACAAGATGGAGTTATAGGCAGTATTGAAGATTTATATGCGTTAACAGTTATGGCCGCCATCAGGCCAAATTGGCGCTATCCAAAGCTTGCCACACGCACCGTTCTTGTTGCACAGGTACGGATAATTATTTCGCAGACAGGGGAAATCCTAGACGCCCAGCTTAAAAACTCATCTGGACGTCCTGATTTCGATTCTTCAACATTACGGGCCATTGCTGACACTGAACAGCTACCAAGCCCACCCAGCCCTGACCTGACAGAAATAACCCTGAACTTTAACAGTCAGGAACAATAACTCTGACATAACGTCTGGATGCATAACATGAAGCGTAGCTATATACTGATATTATTTGTGTGCATGGTTTTTGCCATGACTGCAAACGCAAACGCCCGTTCTTTGGAAATCGATATTTACGGGCCGGGGCAAAATAAGATCAATCTCATCCAGTCCAAACCGGTTATTGCCCCTGCTGCCCAGAAAAGCCCACAAACAGTAGAAAGTGCTGCCGAACTTTCCAAGCTTATCCATAACAACCTGTACTACCTTCCGTTTATGAACCTCATTAAAGGTAAAAACATTCTCGGTGGTAATATAGTTGCTGGTGGCACCGGAAAATCTATTGACTTCAAAAAGTATCAACTGGCAAATGTAGACCTGCTTGTTACGGAAGTCTGGCCGGAAGTACCTAACAATGGACGCCCACGCGTTGAGCTGCGGGCATTTGAAGTGTTCACAGGGAAACTGGTTCTCGGCAAAGCGTATTCTGAGCTGACACCGGAAAATATGCCTAACGTCGCAGACAGATTCTGTTCTGCGTTAATGAAAAAGCTTACTGGGCGTGGAGAATTTTTCCTCTCCACACTTGCTTTTGTAAAGAAAGCAAACCCGAAAAAGAAAGATATTTGGACAGTACGGCCAACCGGTCGTGATCTGAACAGGCTGACCAATATGTCCGGCCTTGCCATGTCTCCGACATGGTCTCCAGACGGCCGCTACATTTTGTTCAGCCACATCGGCAAACGGTACCACTCACTTGGAATCTGGGATCGTCTGACCCAGCGAGTGCAAAAAGTAAAATTCCCGGGTAACACCATTATCGGCCCTGCTTTCCTGCCTGACAACAAAGTTGCTGTCAGCCTGGCCGCAGGTGGCAATCCGGATATCTATCTGCTGAACCATAAGTTCAAACGTGAAAAAACGCTTGTTCAGAACTGGGCAATCGATGTTTCTCCAAGCTTTGATGAAACAGGCAAAAAGATGGTCTTTGTTTCCAGCAGACGCGGTAACCCGCACATTTTCCTTAAAGACCTGCCTTCAGGTAAGGAAACCCGTATTACTCGAAATGGCAAATACAATACCAGTCCGTCGATTTCGCCTGACGGTGAACTGGTAGTCTTCGCACGAAGAACACCACAAGGCCATAGAATCTTTGCCATGGATCTTGTCACTGGCAAAGAAAAGCAGATTACCTTCGGGCCGGGCAACGATGAAATGCCTGCCTTTGGTCCGGATGGCTTTTTTGTAGCGTTTTCGTCTAATCGCAGCGGCGAATACAAAATATATCTTACCACCCGCCACGGGGGGACTCCAAGGATGGTTAAGACTGGCTCAGGAGAAGCGACTCTACCTTCATGGGGAATGGTACCAGCTGTGTCAGGAAGATGACATTTAGGTTCCTAAGGTCATCAGACTTGCCAACAACCTGAAACCGTGTAAGAAATGGACGGAGTCTTTTGAATTCACATGAATGTAGGATATTACGGTTTTTTTATTCGTAATACATATATGTTCGCGCTATTCAAATCGGTTTTTAAATGCTTGTTATAAAAGAGATTCTATCTCTAGAGTCCTTTTTTGCAAAATTTAGGAGGATGCAATGATGAAACGATTCGGTTTTGCACTGATGCTGATCATGGTTATGGCCATGAGCTTCGGTTGTGCAAAAAAACAGGTAGCTGTAACCCCGGAAGAAGCTTCCAGCTCTGAAACAGCCGTTGTTGAGGTTGTTGAAACTGAAGACAGCGCTTCCATGAACGGTACTGCTCAGGCTAATGAAGCTCAGCTTGCAGAAGAAGTTGCTGCAGCTGCAGTAGCATTGGCTGACACACCAATTCTTTTTGATTTCGACAAATTCGATATCAAACCTAGCTACCGTGCAATTCTTAAGCAGAACGCTGAACTGCTCAAAAAACTTCCAAGCATGCGTATTCTTATCGCAGGTCACACTGACCCACGCGGTACTTCCGAATACAACCTCGCTCTTGGTGAACGCCGCGCACGCGCTGTTCAGGATTACCTGATCGTTCTCGGCGTACCAGCAACTCAGCTTGAGATCGTATCCTACGGTGAAGAGCGTCCTGCTGTTCAGGGTTCAAACGAAGCTGCATGGGCACAAGATCGCCGCGCAGAGTTTGCACTTATCCAGTAGTAATATAGCTTTTTGTTAGTAGATATTACAAGGCGTTTCCTTCGGGAAACGCCTTTTCTATTTACCAGCCCATACAACCAGTAAAAGCAGACCGCGCTATTACCATAAAAAAACAGGCAGCGGACTCTATGTCCGTTGCCTGCTCTTTGCGCTTTAAAAAATGGTGTACCGAGATCTAAGTCCGGTAACTGATGACTACTGCTTCTTCTCTGTTGTATCCGTCGCAGTGGCAGCTTCTGCTGCTTTCATCTTTTCACGGGCTTCATCAATATACTGCTTCACCTTATCGGTCTGCTTCCACTCTGAGTACATGCTAAGCCAATTACCAAAATCAAGGAACGATTGATCCAGCTGCTCTTCGTGCCCTTCAACCCACATGCTGAACAGATGCATTTCAAACTGGAAGGTAACACTGCTAAGTACACGCTCTGCCATGCCCGGCTTCATAGTGTTTCCATCAAGCTCGTTGGAAATATGCACAATAACAGCTTCACGGGAGGTTTCTGGAGTGATTTCCTTGTTGTTAAGCTCGTCAGCAAGCGAATGAATGTGCGGCCAATTTTCTCGTATACGCATGTCAGCCTTTTCAGGAATGCGTATGAAAAGTTTGCCTTCATCTTCTTCGCTAATAAAATAGAAACGTAACCAGTTCTCAAAAATAAGAACTTCGCTGATAGATTTAACTGCCTTAGAAAATTCTGTAACCGCCATGTGGCACTCCTTTCTCTGTTTCTCCCAATGAGTGGGTACAACTAACTATGGTCATTGAATGACCATACGTCAAGTTACTTTTTTCACAATCACCTCTTACCCATACAGATGGCAGAGAACATGATGGTTTTTATCTACTTCGAGCCAGTTAGGCGTTTCTTCTCTACACACTGGCATTGCACGAGTACAACGGGGATTGAACGGGCACCCTTTAGGAGGAGTCAGCGGACTTGGTAAGTCTCCGGTCTGCACATCAGAAGCGCTTCGTCTTCCCGGTACTGGAACCGGAACCGCAGCAAGCAGCATTTGCGTATATGGATGCAGCGCATTGTCAAACAGCGTCTGTGCACTGGCAAGCTCAACAAGACGGCCAAGGTACATGACAGCAATAATATCACTCACATGCCCCACCACAGCCAAATCATGCGATATGAACATATAGGTCAGCCCGAAGTCTTTCTGCAGCTCTGCCAGAAGATTGAGCACCTGTGCCTGTACAGAAACATCCAGAGCAGAAACTGCTTCATCACAGACAATAAAATCTGGATTCAATACCAATGAACGGGCAATGGCAATACGCTGACGCTGACCACCGGAAAACTCATGTGGATACCGAACATAGTGCTCAGCCCGCATGCCAACACGCTCCAGCAAGTCAGTTACGACTTTTTTTCTATCTGCACTGCTTCCAACACGATGAACATCCAAGGCTTCCTGAATGCTTTTCCCGATGCTTTTGCGTGGATTCAGCGAAGAAACCGGATCCTGAAAAATCATTTGGATACGCCGTGGCAGTGAACGCTTCATGGCGCTGTCTGCGTGCCATATCGATTTGCCTTCCAGCAATACATCACCGGAGGTCGGAGGCAGTAAGTGGGCAACAATTTTTGCCAGCGTAGATTTTCCGCACCCGCTTTCGCCTACCAGCCCAAGGGTTGTGCCTTTTTCAATGCTCAAATTTACATCATGAACAGCAGTCAATTCACGAGGAGCAGCTGAAAACAAGGGCTGGTTTACAGAAAACCTGCGCGTAACGTTTTTGAGTTCTAAAAAAGTAGTAATACTCATTTCTCCAGTACGTTATTGTGCAATTGTCTCATAATAGCAGAGTGTCGGCGGGTTAGCAAAACGCCTGCCCCTGCCTGCTTCGATACTATGGCTCTGCATTGCTCTGTTGACAAGGGTATTGAAATGAGACAATTTCCACCACCGAGGAACTACAATGGCAAAAAAACGTACAAGAAAACCACGTCCACCGTTACCGGCTCCAAGCTGGTCAAGCATGCTGTATGCACGAATTGATAAAAAATACATCGGCATGTTCCGCTTCCTGCTCGAGGCACAGGACAATCTCGGCTACGCATCCGTAGTTGATAATTACGAATGCATACTCAAAATTACGTTTTCACCGCATCAAGAACGTGAAATGCGCGCATTCCTCAAAGGGATGCAAACCACCATTCCCTTCGAAGTTTTTGAGCGTCCGGCTACCTAGTACATTTGTCTCCGACGGGCAGGCGGGCGCTGCCCCCTGCACCCCCACAAGGGGACTCGTCCCCTTGACCCCAAGTATACGCGACTCAGTTCATTTCTCATTTTGTTGGAAGCCGCGAATACGCTATCTTTCCGATACTAAACTAAAAGGGTTGGCCTCAATTATGTAGGCCAACCCTTTTTATATTTACAGAAAGGTAGTGGTGCAAAAGCCGTAAAATTACTTTAGCAACGAACTAATATCGCATATAAAGGTTTCTGGAGATTCTTAAGAACCTCTTGCAAGAGGTTCTTAAGCCGCCGGAGGCAAAAGATTCATATCAAGCACCACCGGAACCGCGTAACTGCCGCTTATCGCCTATGCGCATAGTCAGGCGGACACGATCAAAATATTCAAGCAATGGAATAGCATATTTACGGGAAAGGCCTGTAAGATCTCGTAACTCAGCCGGTCCCATATCGTCATGCGAGGAAAGGTATTCCCGCACCATGTCTTTCACTTTCTCTAAGGACGGGGCATGGTAATACAGGGTGTCTTTGACCTTCACCATCTCCCCTGCATCTTCCATAAGTTTCAGTACAGGCACAGCTTCCTTCACTTCCACTTCTAGGGGCTCCAGAACTTCTTTAAGGTTAGGCGGGGTAATGCCACCTTTTTCATAAGCCTCAAGAATCACTTTGCGCAAACCTTCCTGATCTGCCGCCATTGAAACCTTATGTGCCGGAAGGCGCAGCACATCACCATCAATGACGATGGACTTGGCTTTAATAAGCCGCTCCACTAAGAAGTGAACAAGCTTAGGGGAAAGTTCTTTGCCCCAACCTGAAGCAAGCATGCCTCTAGAGAGACCAGCCTTCATCGGCTCGTTTTTATGGAAAGCTGCCATAAACTCTATGCAGCTCTCAGAAAGTTCTGTCAGGATATTTCCTGCAATATACAGGCGCTCTTCCTTATCAAAACAAAGCGCCTCCTGCTTTCCACCAAACAGATTCAGTATTTTGTCGAGTTTCTTTGTTTCGATGTCAGTAAAAATGCAAAGACGGGCAAAGGATAAGCCTTTTTCGGCTGCCATTGCCAGATGCAGGCGTACTCTATCTTCCGGTTCTGCTTTTGGAAGCTCCTGCAAACTATTCCAGATAACGTCATAGTGCGGGTTCTTTTTACGCAGACGTTCAGCTTCAGGATGCAGCAACTTACCACCAGCAACAGTGCGCAGCGGAGAAAATGACCGGATTACACAACGGTCATTGGCGACTCCCACCATTGGTTCTGTAAAGCGTACTTCGCAGATGGCAGTGTCCCCCGGCATCAATTTATCCCTGTCAGGAAAATAGAGACGAGCCAGAACATCACGAGCACCGTGGTGGAAATGGATTTCAGTACGATTTTTAAGCGGCGATGGGGATGAAGAGAGGCATGTCAGTTCAATGTGCCACGTATCGGAAGGAAATAATGTTTCAGGCCGCGCCAGCACATCACCTCTGTGCACTTCAGCCACTTCCACACCGGCAATATTAATTGCTGTACGCTTCCCTGCCGGAGCCTGTTCAACAGCACTTCCGTGACTCTGAAGTCCGCGCACCTTGCCAGTCATATCATGAGGATAGAAACGAACCTCATCTCCAACATTCAAGGAGCCGGAAACCATGGTTCCTGTGACAACGGTGCCATGCCCTTTCATAGTAAACGACCTGTCCACCGGCATGCGGAACAAGTCTGAACGGCGCTGAGGGGTAAGCTCTTTCTCCAGCTTGGCAATGTGTGCCCGCACTGTATCAAGCCCCTCACCAGTATGAGAGGAAACTGGGAAAATAGGAGCATCTTCAAGGAAGGAACCTTGCAGAAACGCTTTCACATCTTCCTGCACCAGTTCGAGCCACTCCTCATCAACCATATCTGTTTTGGTCAGAGCAACAAAACCGGTAGGAATGCCAAGAAGAGAACAGATTTCCAGATGCTCACGGGTCTGAGGCATAACACCTTCATCCGCTGCAATAACCAGCATCACAAAATCGATGCCGGATGCACCTGCAACCATGTTCTTAACAAATTTTTCGTGCCCCGGAACGTCTACAATTCCCATTTTGCCACCATCTGGCAAATCAAAGAAAGCAAACCCTAATTCAATGGTTATCCCGCGCTTTTTTTCTTCTTCCAGTCTGTCGCAGTCGATTCCGGTGAGTGTCTTTACAAGCGTGGTCTTACCATGATCAATATGACCGGCAGTGCCCATTACAACAGGCATAGTTTCTCCTTGGCGTAATTCCTGACTGAGGCTGCTTTTACCCGTGTGTGCAACCGGATGCAGCGCATCATACAATATATCCAGCCCTCAAGCGTCATCTGTCGCCATGAGGATTGTATGTTGTATGGGAAAAAACCCAACTCCTCAACTATTCCCCGCTAATGGATGATGCCGCACAATAATGCTATGTATCCTTCAACAGATACAACAGATCACACCGCAAAGAGGACACTATGGAATTACTTGAGATTCAGACATCAACCCGTGAAGAGCTCATTGATATCACAGCGCGTGTACAATCACTTATCAGCGAAAGAAACTGGCAGGACGGAATGTTGCTGCTGTTCTGCCCGCATACGACAGGAGCAGTCACCGTAAATGAAGGGGCTGATCCTGATGTAGCCCGCGATATTACTGTAAACCTTCGTCACCTTGTACCGCACAAGGGAGATTACAGACACATGGAAGGAAACAGTGATGCACACATTAAAGCGAGCATGTTCGGACCGGATCAAATGCTCATCGTAGAAAACGGACGTGTTCAACTCGGCACGTGGCAGTCAATCTACTTCTGTGAGTTCGACGGAGCCCGAAACCGTAAGCTCTGGGCTAAATTCATAGGCTAAATGCGCCGCCGTGCACAGCGGCGCATTACTTTTTTACAATGTAACTCGATGGATCGGCTGGAACTTACGGTCAACCGTGCGTTGATATTTTACTGCAGGGTGTCCGAACATCATTACGTAAGCTGCTTCATGAGCCTCAGGAAGACCAAGCAGCTCTTTGTAGTCAGGAACAAAGCGCGTGAATGCCTGCAACGCAAAACCGCACCATAAACTACCCAGTCCGGCATTGGTTGCTGCAAGATCAAAATGAGTCAGCGCAATTGCCACATCAATCTGTGGAGATGAACCACCAAGTGGCGAGGACACCACAAGCATGTGCGGCGCTTTTCTGAAAATGATATCAATGCCGTCGCCTAGCGCCTTATTGAACGCCCGAAAATGCGCCATGTCTTTAGGCACACGCTGTTCTGCTACGGCCTCAGCAATATGCGAATACGTATGCTCTGAAATTTTCTGCATCACAGCCATGTCATCCACCACTGTGAACTGCAGTTTCATGGCATTCTTTGCTGTAGGGGCATTAGCAGAAAGAGTAACAAGACGGTCGATAAGCGCTGTATCCACATTCTCCTGCTTAAAACGACGGACAGAACGTCTTCCCCGCATGAGTACTTCAAGCTGCTCATCTGACGGTAGATTCCCTTTAAGGGGAACACACTGTTCCGGCTTCACATCAAGAATAGAAATCGCGCCTGTCGGACAGATGGCAAAACAATGAAGACACCGTAAACACCGCTCTTCACGAGATGCCTCTATGGAAGGAAACTCTCCGTCAAAACGGATAATCGAAGCAGGGCAATCTGTGACACACTGACTGCATTGAATGCACTTATCAGCATCTACAGTAAAATTAAGCATAGGATCTCCCACTGCGCACAAAGCGCATTCTCCCATGAATAAATGGTATTAAAATTGGAATATTACGACATACAAAGAAGGTTAACCAACCTCTGGTAAATACCGCTGAACGATACTGTAAAAAAGTTTGATGATAAAGAACGATATTTTTTAGACCAAATATTCCCCCAAAACACACCGAATTTTAAAAGGATATGAGTAGAGTTACATTGCCGTGTCATATTGCGTCAAAATCGTAACAGTCCTGTCACATAAAATGTCTATCAAGAGCACGGCTCGAGGAGCAGGCAAGGGTGTCTGAGCAGATCGGGTCGATCACTTAGATATACGTTATGGAGCTTGTATGCCTGACATGACTTACTCTCCGGAAGCGACGCAGGAAGCGTCTTCTGTGACTGAAGCTGGACACAGCAATCTTCAATCAATTGGTCGTTGGTTAGCTGTTGCAGCCCTCATTTACTGTATGCTGCTTGCTGTCGGAATGATCGGCGCAGGTTTTAAAACTGCCACTGCCGGACAGGCAAAGTCACTTTTTGCCTTTGCATCCAACCCGTTTCTTGGACTGATTATCGGTACGGTCTGTACTGCCCTTATCCAGTCCTCAAGTACTGTTACTTCCATTATTGTTGGCCTTGTAGCAGGCGGCCTGCCTGTCTCCATCGCAATCCCAATGATTATGGGCGCAAACATTGGCACAACCATTACAAACACTATCGTAAGTGCCGGTCATATGCGTTGCAGCACTGAATTTAAGCGTGCCTTTTCGGCAGCAACTGTACATGACTTCTTTAACCTGATCGCAGTTATCATCTTCCTGCCACTTGAAATTTTCACCGGATTTTTACAAAAATCCAGTTATGCTATCGCCTCCATGTTTGTTGGCGGAACATCCATGAGCATGAAGGGCATGAACTTCATCAAACCGATTACCAAGCCTTTGATCGGCAGCGTAAAGGGAATGTTCGGTGGATTTGCTCCTGAAGTTCAGGGGGCAGTTCTCGTTATTCTCGGTATCGGCCTCATCTTCTGCGCTATCACCATGATGGGCAAACTGCTTAAGAAACTCATGGTAGGTCGTGCTAAAAACATGCTTCACACTGCCATCGGACGCGGCTCCTTTGCTGGCATCCTTTCCGGCATGGTTGTTACTGTTCTTGTTCAGTCTTCTTCAACAACAACCAGCCTCATGATTCCACTTGTTGGTTCCGGCATCTTCAGCATGCGCCAGATCTACCCGTTTACGTTAGGCAGCAACATCGGCACCTGTGTTACTGCTCTGCTTGCTGCAACAGCAATTGTTGGTGGCAACAGCCTCTTTGCTCTGCAAATCGCATTTGTTCACTTACTGTTTAACATCTCAGGCGTGCTTCTTATCTACGGGATTCCGTTTCTGCGCGAAATTCCTCCACGCTGCGCAGAGTGGCTGGCAGATTACGCTGGACGTAAAAAGCGTTACGCTGCCTGTTACGTTCTTGGAGTGTTCTTCCTGCTGCCTGCAACCTTCATTATTCTTGCTCAGTAGCAAACAGGATAATACAAAGCTTACAAAATACCGCGCAGGATCTGCGCGGTATTTTTTTGTCTAATGCCAGTTATCCACTGACACTCACAAACAAATGCATACCGAGGCTACTGCCCCCTTTCAGTCTAGGTGAAATAACTATGTACAGTGCACAGGCACAAGAGAAATTCAAGGCGAAGCATCGTTAATCCCATATCCCCGTTTTAGTTTCTCGAAACAACATTGCCATGTACGGGGTGCCATCAATCTGATCGTAAACTTTTTTACGTATGTATCTACAATCAAGTAGTTACGGCATATTTTTTTCCAGTAAAAAAGCCTGTCAGAGCTTTACAGGCAGACTGAAACCGTTTACAGAATTGGTTCAGATGATTTCCACCTTTCCAGTAGGAATGGCGGAGACAGTAAGTTTGCACTACACCTAAACAGTGTAACCGCTTCCGGGAAATGACTGATAGAAGAACATGTACCCCCGTACCTTCTTCTATCGCAGTTTACCGGATGAATCTGACATATATATCATCTGGTAATAGGTCGTTATACTTAACGGCTTAGCGCTGCGTGTTGCACATTCTTCGGTAGCATTCAATGGGCGAAATGCTGCCGGAGTTCCTCAAAAGAGTCCGGGGTTCAGGCGATGGTTACTAGTTCTGAACTCCGGACTCTTTTGCGTTGTACGCACAAAAAAAGGTCAGTCACTATGTGGCTGACCTTTTCTTTTTTAACGCTGCTAATGTTTTTTATGCACAACCAAAACGTTACACGGTGCTTGCTTAAGCACCCTAGTTGTAACGCTTCCAAGTAAAATCGAAGCAAGCGGGTTTGTGCCCCGTGGTGCCATAATGATCATATCTACGTTTTCTTTTTCTGCCATACGGGGGATCTCTATGCTTGGAGAGCTATCCACAACATGTTCAGTAAATTTTGCCTGATGCTTTTCCAGCAACTCGCGTACGGGAGTCAGAACATGATTCGCGTATTCAAGAGATTCAACTGAAAAATCTTTGAACTGCTTTAAATTTTGAAAGGTCTCACTGCAATAAAGCACTATAATTTTTGCATCAAATTTTTTTGCCAGATCTAACGCTTCAGCAGCAGCGTTGAGAGAATATTCCGATCCGTCCACAGGCAACAAAATCTTGGTTATTTCCATACATACACTCCCATCTACCAGCAGAGTTATTCGAACAGCTACTATGATACGTCCCGCGTACACGCCAAAGCTCTATCAACAGATGAATCTATATATCAAACAAGTCCATCTTCTTTAGCACGCACATCACAGTAGCAAATCAATTTTTGATAAGAACTTTCTAAGCATAGCGTGCTTAACAATCTGTAGCAATGGGATAAAAAAGATATCATGCATAGTAATAAAAAAAGACTGATTCTCATACGAATACAAGAATCAGCCTCTAGGGGTAGGAAAACCAAAGGATTCCTGGGTAGGGATATACTGTATAAACCCATGTACGATTTGGCGTAAAATATTGCACATGGATGATGCGTTCATACAGTAAAGACACATATTATTTGCTTTTCATACGAGCAAATATGCTCGGTACTGATAGATAATTTCCCCTTAAATGTAAAGAAGATGCAAAATGATGCTGCAAAAAAGAACGTTACAACAGGGTGTTGGTACATCGTAACATGTTTAAGCCCACTCTCTTCACCACAATACAAGACTTCTCCCATAGGAAAACCCCATCTTACTCCATGATGGATTAAGATGGGGTTAATTTTTTTACCTTTTCTTTTTGCTGTCGAGTTTTCCGAACACATAAACGGAACAGCGTGTCCGGAAAACTCAACATCAACGCACTTAAAAAGCACGTTATGCGAGGAAGAGTCATCATACCCAAGTGGTGTGAGTAAGCAACTTAATAAATTTCATATAGTCCATAACTTTTTTTAAAATACAAAAAACGTTGCTGGACACAACTCATGCGCAGAAATAGAAATTATCGCATTGTAATTATGAAATAAAATATGCCGGATGCAATGCAACAGCCCCTTGAGGAACCTCTTTTCCCATTGGAATCATGACGACATGCTCCGGTTGAACCTGATTATACGACAGCCGGGTGTCGTTACGAAAACCAAAGCGCTTAAAGAATCGGGGATCGCCTTGAGAAACAAGCCCCTTTGCTCCCATTCCATATGTTGCCCGCACTGCCTGAGTAATTAGTGCAGAGCCTACACCGTGCTTCTGATGTTCTGGTAACACTCCCACAGGTCCAAGATAATACCAGCCAACACCGTTTCCGTTGATAGTAATCGGTGAAATGGTTGCATGGCCGATTACTCCGTCTCGTTCATCCTCTGCAACAAGAGATAATGCCAGTGCATTTTCCTCTCGTAATGCATCTACAATCTTATACTCTGATAAATATGAATATTGATGCTCATTATACGCATGATATTGGACAGAACGGATTGCATGGGCATCATGAGTATTTTCGGGGCGAATACGCATAGCAGCCTCCTTAAAGCGACTTTTCCTATAGGCTAATCTGTATTGTACCATACTTTAACGGCACTGTATTCTCAGCTACACAAAAAATACTTTTTGCAGCATGAATATCACCTGAAGTGCCTGAATGCTGTCGAGTCCCGCCTCTTTTATTACCCCTGCAAAACATGTATCATGCCCCTCGATCACAACAATTATCACGAGGAAAATATGACTGCATCAAAACGAAACGTATACCTTAAAACAATTCCGCTGAATGAAGCTGTCGCCAAAACTCAAGCTGCACTCGACAGAGACTTGCTGTTACGCAGCAAAATGGTGCCGACACATGAAGCTGCCGGACGCGTCTTGTCTGAAGCAGTTTTTGCTGAATTTTCCTCCCCTACCTTCCACAGCGCAGCAATGGACGGTATTGCAGTTATTGCCAAGGAAACCTTTACAGCACGCGAGGGAGCACCCTTGCGCCTTACAAAAGGGGTATCCTACCTTCCTGTGAATACCGGAAATCCGCTCCCTGAAGGCTATGATGCCGTTGTTATGATTGAACACGTTGTTTCTGTTGATGAAAACACCGTTGAAATTGAAACTCCGGCGTTCCCATGGCAGCATGTACGCCGCATTGGTGAAGATATCGTTGCCACAGAGCTGCTCTTTCCCCAGAACCAGCAAATTTCAGCCTATGATATCGGAGCATTGCTCAGCGCGGGTATTTGGGAAGTACGTGTGTGGGAAAAAGTTCGGGTCTGCATTATCCCGACAGGTGATGAGGTGCTTGATTTTGAAAAACGCCCGACGCCTAAACCCGGACAGGTTATTGAAAGCAATTCACAGGTGCTTGGTGCCATGGCACGAAGCCTTGATTGCATTGTAGACCGCATCCCCCCTGTGCCGGATGTTCCTGAGCTGCTGGAGCAAATTGTCGAAGAAAAACTTAACAGCCCGTACCACGTTGTGATCATCTGCGCCGGTTCTTCTGCCGGTTCCAAAGATTTTACCCGCTCCACCATAGCAAGCCTTGGTGATGTAATCGTGCATGGCGTTGCAGCCATGCCGGGTAAACCTTCCCTGCTGGGCGTATGCAAAGACAAGCTCGTTGCCGGCGCTCCAGGCTATCCTGTAAGCGCAGTCATCTGCTTTGAAGAACTGCTTACTCCGCTGATCTCATGGATCAGCCGCAAGCCAGTTCCTGCGCGTCCTGTTGTTGAAGCTGAGCTGACCAGAAAGGTTCCCTCCAAACTCGGTATTGAAGAATTTTTACGCCTTTCCGTCGGTAAAGTAGGCGATAAATATGTCGCAACGCCGCTTGCCCGCGGTGCAGGGTGCATTACCACCATGTCCCGTGCTCAGGGAGTCGGGCGCATTCCACCACAGGCGGAAGGCATAGACCAGAACGCTGTTGTGCACACAGAGCTTCTGGTCGCTGAAAAACGTCTTGATGAAGTCCTTGTTACCGTAGGCAGCCACGACAACACACTGGATATTCTTTCTGACGAATTAATGGGACTGGACACACCAATGCGTCTTGCGTCCAGCCATGTCGGTTCAATGGGCGGCATCCTTGCCGTTAAAAACGGTTCCTGCCACATGGCGGGTGCGCACTTGTTTGATCCGGAAACCAAAGACTACAACTTCCCGTTCATAGAAAAATACCTGCCGGACACTGACCTGACCCTTGTTAACCTTGCTATCCGTCATCAAGGGTTCATTGTTCCAAAGGGTAACCCGAAAAATATTTCATCTATAGAAGACCTTGCAGACGGCTCCATCCGATTCCTGAACAGGCAGCGCGGCGCAGGAACTCGCATTCTCTTTGATTATCATCTCAAACAGGCCGGAATTAAGCCTTCATCTGTCACAGGGTATGATAAAGAAGAATTTACGCACATGGCAGTTGCCGTAAACGTGCTGACAGGTGCTGCTGATACCGGATTGGGTATTTACGCTGCAGCAAAAGCGCTCGACCTTGATTTTGTTCCGCTCGCACGCGAACGATACGACCTCATTATTCCAACAGCGCATCTTGAAACACCGCAGATACAGTCCGTACTGGAATTATTGCAGTCACCTACATTCAAGGCACGCATTGAAGCGCTTGGCGGGTATGAAACCTCTTTGACAGGAACCATTATGAAACCCGGAATCGGTCTTGGAGAATAATGTGAAGTTTTTTAGTCCGGCTTTTGCCGATACAGAAGAAATTCCTAAAAAATACACTTGCGCGGGTGAAGATATTTCGCCGCCACTTGAGTGGTCAGATATTCCTGAAGGAACCAAAAGCCTTGTGCTTATCTGCGATGATCCTGATGCACCGTCCGGCGTATGGGATCACTGGCTCATGTTTAACATCAGCCCTGAGAGCAATGGGTTAGCCGAAGATACACCTAAGCAGTTTGATCCGTTCAAAGGCACAGGCCACGGCCTTAATAGCTGGCGCAGAGCATTTTACAACGGCCCCTGTCCGCCTTCTGGAACGCACCGGTACTACTTCAAGCTTTACGCGCTTGATACCCGACTCAGAATTAAACCGGGTGCCGACAAAGCAGCGATTCTGCGGGGCATGGAAGGGCATATTCTGGATAAAGCACATTTCCACGGCACAGCGACCAGCGGTAGAGAGTAGTCTCCGACGGGCAAGAGTTCTGCCTACCCTAAAGGGCACTTCGCACGCACCCGCAAAGGTGCTCGCCTCTTGCCTCCATTTATACGCGTCTTCAATCTGTTTATTCTCTTGTTGGAAGCCGCGAACACGCTATCTTTCAGTTATTAAGATCAAAAGGGTTGGCCTCACTTATGAGACCAACCCTTATATATTTAGAGAAAGGTAGTGGTATAAAAGCCGCAAATTTCAGCTAAAGAAACGGGCTGGTTTCGCGGCTAAAAGTTTTTGGAGAGTCCAGAGAACCTTGTTTCAACAAGGTTCTTTGGTCGCCGAAGGCATCCCACTAATGTGCGCCACCGAAGTCCTACTTGCGTCGTGTTACCAGATTCAGCAAGAGCCGCGCAATAAACCATGCACTGGCAAAAAGCACAGCAAGAGCAAGGAAATAGAGCGGAGTACTGGCTGCAAGCTCTGAGTTTCGCAGCATGGTAATGCCGCTAAAGATTATGGCTGCGCTGATAATAAGCTGAAACAAGTGATTGGAATCACGAATCACCTTACGGCGTTTGCTCATGAAAAAGCTCATGATCCACACGACTACAAAAAAAAGGACTGCTATCTTAAACATCAGCTTCCTTTGTTTCCTCAGGTATTGCTGCGATAGCCTGGATGCGGTCAAGGCTTCCTTTCAGATCATCTTGAGGAAGAATCTGATACGGAACAATCACGCCTTCTGCACCGCAGTTGAGACCGCCCTCCACGGATTTACAGTACCCGTCAAAATTCGCTGCACCATGTGTACCGGTTAACAATACAGGCGCAGTAGATTCACCTACTGCTTGAGCAAAACTTTCTGCATGCCCTGAATACGGCACAGCAACAATATCTGCTCCTAGCTCACCACCGAGAAGGATTGAATCCGCAATAAGCGCACGATCATATTCCTGAACAATCCGGTCACCTTTAGCAAAAATTGAAAGCAAGACCGGAAGCCCGTATGAATGAGCTTCTTCACTAATACTGCCGAAATCCTGAAGCATCTTCTCTTCATACTCGTTACCGATAGTCAACTGCAATGCCACAGCATCCGCACCTGAGCGAAGTGCTTCAAGCACTGTACACACCACAGTCCGGTTCCATGAAGGTACCGCATGCTTACTTGCAGTGGCGAGCTGGACAATAAGCGGAAGGGATGGAGGCATAGTTACGCCGAATGTACGGGCAAACCCGTTGGAAACAAGCGCAGACTGGATTGTCTGCGTATCAACAACCTCCACACAGGCTGCCGCAGAAGCTGCGGCTGGAAATCCGCTCTCCATCCGTGTCTGTTCAAAAGAAAGGATGACAGATCTGGATTTATTCTCTGTCACAAGCAGACGCTCTCTTCTACGATACATTCCAAGCATAAACTCTCCTGAGGGCTATCGCCCGCGTGCGTTACATTCCAGATACGGACAATATGCAAGAGCCCCGTCCGTAAGGGCTGTGCTCTCGCCAGTGCCGCTATACATAACAAGCGCAGGTTCAACAACTACCCCGCAGTTACCGTTTTTTCGGGCTTCAAGCAACACAAGCGTACTTTTTTGATCTGCCTTGCTGTGTATAAATTTCAAGCGCTTAGGGGTAAGCCTATGCTGTGCACATACACCAAGCAATTCATCAAGACGTTCTGAAGGAAAAATACAGCAAAACACTCCCTTGTTCTTTACCAGAAAAGACGCAGCCTGCACAAATGCAGAAAGAGCCCCTTCTGTTTCGAACAAGGCACAGGTCCGTTCCTGCGTTGCTGCATGCCTACCCTGATTCTGCCGCCGGTACGGTGGATTGGATACAACGACATCGGCTTGTTCAGCTACAAGGCCACTGGTCCGAACTTCATTCACATCTGTCAGCACATCTATGAACCGTTCACTCACTCCCAGCGCCTTGGCATTTTGCCTCGCAGCATCAAGTAAGGAAGACTGCAATTCCACGCCAGTCATATTCAGGCGCTCATTCTCGAGCAACATGGTCAAACCAATCACCCCGCAGCCAGTACCCAGATCAACTGCCGTTCGGTATTTTGCGGCATAGGCAAATCGCGCAAGTAGCAGTGCATCCATGGAAAACCTGAATGTTCCCTCCGGCTGATATAGCCCCCGTGGAAAGTACTCACGTGCTTTTGCAGTATCCAGATTTTCGGTCATCCTTAATCCTTACAATATACAAAAAAAGGACGGGATATTCTCCCGCCCTTTCCTTTCAACATAGTAGCCACACTGCTGTCGTGCTCTGCACCTCTTTAAAAACGAGGCTACAGGAGAGGTTCCTTGCGGCTGCAAGACAAAACCTGTCCGCCGGAGACACTAACAGTTCTAAGGCTTATTCACCGCACTTTTCTTTAAGTGCTTTAGCGATCTCAGCACCCATTTCGTAGCATTTTTTGTATGCATCGTGGGTTGGAACAAATTGGTTTTTAACGCCGTCTACAGGCATTTCAAAGCCCATTTCGGTAAGGCTTTCTGTCAGCGCTTTTACACACTCACCAGACCAACCGAAGGAGCCGAATGCACCACCAATACGGTTCTGCGGACGGAGTCCTTTCATGTAGGTCAGCATCTTGGCAACTTCTGGAAGAATGCCATTGTTGTGTGTAGGAGAACCGAAAATAACAGCACTTGAGCGACCAAGCTCAGTCATCACAGCACTGTGGTGGTCAGATTTAAGTGACATGATACGTACAGGTACGCCTTCACTTTCCAGACCTTCTGCAACAGAGCGTGCCATTTTTTCAGTAGAATGCCACATGGTGTCATAAATAATAACAGCACGTTTCTTCCATGCCTGCTCAGCAAATTCACGGTACTTGTCAAAGCACCACTGTACATCTTCTTTACCGCGGAAAATAAGGCCGTGGTCAGGAGCGAGCATGTCAATTTCAATACCCATTTCTTCGATAGCTTCAAGGGTCTTAAGTACCAGCGGAGAGAATGGAAGCACGATGTTATGGTAGTATTCTACCATGTCGTGCTCAACAACAGCACGTTCAACTTCGTCTACAAAACGCTCGGTAGTAGAGATGTTCTGACCGAAAATATCGTTGCAGATAAGCAGTTTGTCCTGCGGAATGTAGGAAACCATGGAGTCAGGCCAGTGAAGCATACGAGTTTCGATGAACTGAATGTCACGGGAACCGATATTAATGGAATCTCCTGTTTTCACCACTTCAATCGGCCAACCCTCTGTGTTGTAATGCGCCTGCATGGAACGTTTACCAAGCGGGGAGCAGAAGATTTTTTCCGGCTTACAAAGTTCTACAAGCTTAGGCAGACAACCGGAGTGGTCAGGCTCAAGGTGGTTACACACAATGTAATCAACTTTTTCCAGCTCAGTCACATTGGACATGCGGCAAAGCATGGTATCAATGAAGTTGCTTTTAACAGTGTCGAAAAGCACTGTTTTTTCATCTTTTACAAGATAGGTATTGTAGGTTGTGCCCTGTGGAGAAAGTGAATAGCCATGAAAGTCACGGCTTGTGTAATCAACGGCACCAACCCAAAAAACGTCTTTTTTAATTTCAACAGGATGCATCATGTTTTCCTTATAACTCGCCCTTGCTTCACGCTGCAGGGTCTTTGAGAAATTTGTAGCTGTGTTGCACAAAAAGCATGTAGCCCCTTCCCTAGCAATATTGCTACTTCCCGGGAGACTGTACGTCTGCGCATAACTGTACAGTCCTACACACAAAATTACTGTCCCGAACAAATTTGGCACAACAGCCAAGCACAGCGATAGCATGTAGGCATGCATCCTGTACAGAGTCTGGCATACGCCATTTTACAAAAAAAAGCCCCCCTCGGCGAGGGGGGCAACGTACTTTTTATGCTGGTTCGAATTCGCTCTTAGGAGCGCCACAAACCGGACAGAGCCAGTCTTCTGGGATATCTTCGAACTTAGTGCCCGGCTCTACGCCGTTATCTGGGTCACCTTCAGCCGGATCGTACTCATAGCCGCAAATTACGCAAACGTATTTTTCCATTGTTCTTTCCCCTTCGTTATTGCTTATGCTTCTGCTTTCCAGTGTCCGTGCAGGTTACAGTACTCACGTGCTGTAACTTTTTCTGCTTCAACACAGAACTCTGCTTCAGGAGCATCACCAGGGTTAAGGAACTTGGTGTAGCTTACGCCGTCTGCAATAAGCTCAATCCACTGAATCCAGTGAGTGTCAATCATAGGGTGAGCAACTTCACCAACTTTAACGAGGTAACCGTTTGCGGTTTTTTCAATAACCGGAATGTGTTTCTCGCGTGCTGCGTCCACAGTACCTTCTACCTGAAGAACCATATCTTCACCGCAACATACTAAAGATGGGCCGCCACCTACGAGAATTTCCGCCATATTTCCGCAGTGCTCACATTTGTAAACTTCGAGACGATTTGGCATCGGGAGCCTCCTGATCGACATTGTAATATTTGTATTCGGGGTAAAATCTTTTTCCATTAACCAGAAATTTTCCAGCAGCGTCACTATACACATAAAGCAGTATCAGTTCAACGCGTTGAGCAGGTATTAATCCTTTCCTGCCTGCCGTTGAAAAAAGATATACGCAGTTGAAACAGAATAATCAAGCTAATAATAACCATTCTTAATAA
>NZ_JXMS01000007.1:0-127500 GCF_001672295.1 Halodesulfovibrio spirochaetisodalis
ATTATATTTTCTCAATAATAAGCTTCATCTTACTATTTTTTTCACACTACAGCATTAAGTAATACACTATGAAAAAAAGCAGCATACGTATTCTATTCTCTCTAGTTGTATATTTGCTCGGAATTATTGCTTTCACTACATACGACTATGTAAACAGCAAAACAATTCTACTCAGTACTACAGATGAAAAACTTCAATTTGCTGCATATGCAACTCATGCAATACTTGGGTCTGAATACCAGACAAGCATAAAACAAAAACAACTTGATGCGGCTTCCTACCTTGCCAAATCAAAATCATTATACAATGCGATACGAAACACAGATGTGGCGTACACGTACACCATGGTTAATAAAAAGGGAAAAGTTCTGTTCACCAGCACCAGTGCTTCTCCACAAGATATCGTGAACAAAAAGTACGAGGAACACCTTTCTGTGTATAACGATGCCAGTCCTGTTTTGCGACAGGCATTTTCTACAATGAAAATTACATATGAAAATTATCAGGATGGCGACGGTAGTTTCCGGTCTGTCTTTATCCCCTTCACAGCACCTGATGGAACCCGTTTTGTTTGCGGCGCTGATATCAGAATGAACCTTATCAACAAGCAGCTAAACAACATTATCTTTATCGGCCTTGCTAAGGGTGCGATTCTGCTGCTTTTGATCACTCCTATCCTATGGGCGCTCTCCTGCCTTTCAAAAGACGAGAAGAAAAATCTTCAGAAAAAAATTGATGAAGGAATGGCGGAGATTAACGACCTGAACACGCAACTGATGGATAAAATGGATGCAGCCAAACGCAACGAAGCACAAGCATTGCAGGCAAAGCAAAAAGCAGAAGAAGCACAGCTGCAAGCAAAACAAGCTGAAATAACAACTAAAAATAATGTAGCAAATACGCTTGAAATATCTTCAAAACATATTTCTGAAACGAGCAACAACCTCGTCACTCAAGTTGAACACGTGGCACATGGCGCTGAAACTCAAAGACTACGAACCTTAGAAACAGCCACTTCTATGGAACAGATGACAGCAGCGGTTCTGGAAGTATCTTCCAACGCTTCAGCAACAGCAGAAAAAACAGAGCACGCTCAGGCTGTTGCTCAATCCGGCCTGACCATTGTTGAAGAGGTCATTTCGTCTGTAGGGACAGTGTCTGAGCATGCAAAGGATATGCGTTTCAGTCTTCACGCACTAGGAGATGAAGCACAAGGAATCAGCGTTGTTATTGATGTGATTAATGACATTGCAGACCAGACAAACTTGCTTGCATTGAACGCTGCAATTGAAGCTGCCCGTGCAGGCGAAGCTGGTCGAGGATTCTCAGTGGTTGCTGATGAGGTGCGAAAATTGGCCGAAAAGACCGTTGCTGCAACAAAAGAAGTGGAAGCTGCTGTCAGCTCTATCCAAAAACTTACTGACAACAATATTGACCACATGGATGAGACAAACGAGGTGGTAGCTCGTACCACAAAACTTGCCCGTAACGCAGGCGGGACTCTGCAGGACATTGTGAAGCTTGTTACCGACAGTTCTGATCAAGTACGGCAAATCGCCACGGCAAGTGAAGAACAGTCAGAAGCAACAGAGCATATCAATAAGGCCGTTGAAGAGATTAATTCAATCTCAACCAATACAGCCGAAGAGATTGCCCAGTCTACAAAGGCAATAACAAAACTTGCTGAGCAGTCTGTCCATCTGAACACACTGGTTGAATCACTAAGAACGTAACTGTCATATTTTTTCCAAGTAACCTGCCGCCAATTTCGTGTATATAACCTCTCCTTACACAATTGAAAGGCATTACTTGTACAAGATTGAACGCCTCAATCTTTATAACTGGCGGGTGTAGGGCCCGCCAGTTTTCATTTTTTTAGACCACACCAAGCTGGCTCTTTATAGCCTGTGCTATTCAAACGTGGTGTCTGGCAATACTTCCGCCTTTCCATCCTGTACAAGAACATCAATACGGTACGTAACCATTGGGTCGCCGTAGTGATCAAATGAGAACATCACCTTGTTGTACGGTGAGAGAATAGGAACGTCTTCACCATCGGTCAGGCGCAAATTATGCCCGTCCTGCACATAAATTTCTTCCTGCACTGCGGCTGCACGTGCTTTGTTAATGACATCATCACGAGTTATTGTAGGCTGAACAGAAGGGTTTAGCGGATATTTTTTTCCATCAAAGCGCATTACGTGCTGCACGCCCCTGCTTGTGATAATCAGGTCGTTCCAACCATGTGTTTTTTTCTCTGAGACAAAAACAGGCGTATCCGACACAGTAAATCTGGATAGTATCTGTCCGCCACTGGAGAAAAGATATGCCGAGCAGCCGCCAGTGCCGCAGAAATATTGATCGCGAATCAATACCATCAGCTCAGATTCCCCGTCTCCGTTTATATCAGCCTGCCCGTATTTATATGGAGTACGTTCTGTCGGCATGGAAAGCTTCTCCGGCGCAAAAATACGCTGCTCAACTAAAGCAGATACTTCTACATCGGTGAACTCCCCATAAAACTGCTCTTCCGGACATGTCGTTTTTTCATCAGTAACTACGTTTCGCTGCCCAAGCAGATCACTATCCACCACTTTACAGCCGCTTAGTATAAAAAAGACTAAGAAACCAACTGTAATGTATCGTAAGGTATCCCATCTATTCTGCTTCATACGACTTCCATTATGTCTGTTGTGCAATTGCATTTACAACGTAATTCTACAGCTGTTACGCACGCATCATCACTGCAACTGCTTTTCTTTCTTACGTGAAATTCCTACTTCTGCATTCGTTTGTCAATGGAGCTGGTACAGCTAACATACTCCTCTGCTCTCCCCTCCTGCCCAACTGTTTCCCAAAAAAAACGCACTCTCCCTGCTTTTGTTTTTTGCTTCGGCAAGGTAAAGTCATCTGGATGATATAGTGCAGGCAATCATCAGATAGATGACCCCCCCGTACATTACGGCGTCATGCTAATTATCTGTCCGCGTACAGGCAGCTTTGCGCAGCCTATATCCTGTTGTCTGCAAGAAAGTTTCAGCATTTACTACCAATTGCGGAGAAGATCATGCTTAACAAAAAAAGATTGTTAGCACCGGGCCCTACCCCGGTTCCAGAACGTGTCCGTCTCGCATTAGCGCAAGACATGATCCATCACCGCAAGCCTGAGTTCAAAGCCATTATGGCGCAGGTTCAACAGCGGTTAAAAAAACTGTTCGGCACGACTCAACCTGTTATGCCGCTTGCCTGTTCCGGCACCGGCGTGATGACAGCAGCTGTAACCAACTTGTTTACAGCAGGTGAAAAAGTCTTAGTTATTGAAGCGGGTAAATTTGGCGAACGCTGGGGCGAAATTTGTGAAGCCAGCAACATTCGCGTTGAAAAGCTTACCCTCGACTGGGGCAAAGCCGCTAGTGCGGAAGCTGTTGCAAACATGCTGGACATGCATCCAGATTGTACCGGTGTGCTCATCCAGCTATCCGAAACTTCCACCGGAGTGCTCCACCCTGTTGACGAAATCGCCAGAGTAACAAAAGACCACGATGTTCTGCTGGTGGTGGATGGCATTTCTGCTGTTTCCATTTCCCCGTGCAAAATGGACGAATGGGGCATTGACTGCCTGCTTACCGGCTCCCAGAAAGGCCTTATGCTTCCTCCGGGACTCGGACTTATCGCATGCAGTGAGCGCGCATGGAAAAAGGCTGAATCCGTAACGCCTTCCTGCTTCTATTTTAATCTGCGTGCAGAAAAACAAAAAATTTCACAGGATCAGACCCTGTTTACCACCCCTGTAAGCCTTATCGTCGGACTCAACGAAAGCCTTGCAATGTTTGAAGAAACAGGATTTGATACCATTTTTAGAAAGCAATGGGCTTTGACCATGATGGCACGTACCGCTGCTACGGAAATGGGGCTGGAACTGCTTGCTAAAGATCACTTCACATGGGGTCTTACAAGCGTACTGGTACCGGAAAACGTAGATGCAGGCGAAGTGCTTGAATACGCCAAGGAGAATTTCGGAGTCATCCTTGCCGGAGGTCAGGCACACATGAAAGGGCGACTTATCCGCATCGGGCACATGGGCTGGGTTGACTGGGCAGACCTTGCTGCCGGCCTGCATGCTTTAGCTGAAGGCTGTAAAGCATGTGGCGGCAACATCAATTCCGGATATCTGGAAAAAGGGTTGCAAGCATATCACAGTGCATTGAATGCCTCTGACTTATCATAAAAGGAGCGCACCATGGCTGATCAAAACGCTGAACATACCGGCATGCCGGAAGTAACGTTCTCGACATTTATTCTTTCAATCGGTTCTTCCGCGCTGGTTCAACTTGGCGAAGTAGCTGACCCTGAAAGCGGACAGATGGTGGAAAACCTGCTTGCAGCAAAGCACTCCATCGACATTCTCTCCATGCTTCAGGAAAAAACAAAGTCCTGCCTTGAAGCAGACGAGAAGCAGCTGCTCGATACCCTGCTCTATGACTTACGTATGAAATACGTAATGAAAACAAAATAACCACCAACGAAAGGTGTGATGCAAATGGCACAGACAAAAGTAGGCTTAGTAGGGGTTACCGGATACACCGGCATGGAACTGATGCGCCTTTTGCAGAATCATGACCACTTCGAACTTGTGCGTGTTACCTCACGCGCAGAAGCCGGAAAAAAACTTTCCGAAATTTACCCGTTCATGCAAGGCATGGACAATGGTGAACTTCCCATCACCGAACCGGATGCAGATGACCTTGCGCAGGCATGCGACCTTGTTTTCCTTGCCGTACCGCACCGTACCGCTATGGAAATCGCTGCGGTTCTGCTGGAAAAAGGTCTCAAAGTTGTTGACCTGTCCGCAGATTTTCGTCTGCGAAGCAAAGATGAATACGAACACTGGTACGCGTGTGAACACACCCAGTGCGAGCTGCTCAGTCAGGCCGTCTACGGACTGCCGGAACTGTATGCAGAGTCCATCACGCAGGCACAGCTTATTGCAAACCCGGGATGCTACCCTACATCCGCAATCCTCGGCCTGTATCCGGCGCTTAACGAAGATTTCATCCTCAAAAGCGGTATTGTTGTAGACTCCAAGTCCGGCTCCACAGGCGCAGGCAGAAAGGCAAGCGTGGGAACCCTGTTCTGCGAAGTCTCTGACAATTTCAAAGCATACGGCCTGACTACACACCGTCATACTCCTGAAATTGAACAGGAACTTTCCGTTATCGCGCAGGACGACATCACGGTTTCTTTCAATACGCATTTACTGCCGATCAACCGCGGCATCCTGTCCACAATCTACACGACCCTGTCAAAAGACATGACGCTGGATGACGTACATGCAATCTATGAAGAAGCCTATCGCCTGCATCCGTGGGTTCGTGTACTCCCAACAGGCAAGCTTCCTGAAACCAAGCATGTACGCGGCACCATGTTCTGCGACATCGGTCTTGTTATAGACAAGCGTACCAACCGCCTCATTATTGTAAGTGCCATCGACAACCTCTGTCGCGGTGCATCTGGTCAGGCTCTTGCGAACGCAAACCTCATGTGCGGAATCAATATGAACGAAGGCTTACAGCTTGCACCGCTAATGCCGTAGCGATCTGGGTAGAAGACGTAGAAGGCTGTTGAGAATGTTTTCTCTTTTGTTGTCTCCGACGGGCAGGCGGGCGTTGCCCCCTGCACCCCCACAAGGGGACACGTCCCCTTGACCCCAAGTATACGCGACTCCTTCCGTTTCTTTTTTCGTTGGAAGCCGCCAATACGCCACCTTTCTGAGAATAAACTAAAGGGTTGGTCTTCAAATTGAGACCAACCCTTTTATCGTTAGAGAAAGATAGTAATGCAAAAGCCGCGAGGTTACTCTAATAACGAGCTAGTATCGCATATAAAAGTTTCTAGAGATTCTTAAGAACCTCTTGCAAGAGGTTCTTAAGCCGCCGGAGGCAAAAAAAGTTGCGCTAATATGCAGCCTCAGGGCGCCCAAACTGTCGTAACAACCCAGCCCAGATTTCAACTTTAATTTCAGCTTCGCGAACACATTCGTCAAGACGCTCTTTGGTAAAGTAATGCTCAAGCATTTCTTTTTCCAAATCTTCATCAGGCAGTACCCCGTACGCCATGCAGTATGTGTCCAATGCTCTGTTGCTGTTTACAACGATATTTCCCAGAAGCACCTCATCTGCGGCCAGCTGTAATTCTTTATCTTCAAGCAGGTAATAGTCTCCGGCAACAAGCGCCATATCCCTGCCTTCCTGAAAACTATCCAGCAAAGTCAGTACAGCAAAGTCAGTTACCGCAGTCTGCAAATCATTATTGGTTTTGTAATTAAACACATCAACCAACGCGACGCCCAATTCTCTCAAAATAGTATATGCCAACACAGATCCGCACAGTTCATCTAGTACGTTCCCTACCAGATGTCCGGGATACTCCTTATCGAAACGCTTATTGCACTCCACCCAGAATTCATACGGGATATCAACAGTCTTTGTTTTACTGTCATAATGCGGAAATGAAACATTACTGTCGGTAAATAAGATTCGTACAGGCTCAGGTAATTGGAGGTTGGTATTCACATAGGATGTTATTTGCTCAACAACCCCTGAGGCAATAATCGCATCCTTTGCTTTTTGCTGCAGATCGGTATCAGGATCTTCAAATTCATAGGAAAGTACATTTGTCTCTGCAAACACATGAGAGACAGGCGCCAACAAAGCCAGCACAACCAGTAGTGAACATATCCAATATTGTTTCATGGCGCCCTTCCTCCATGCCTGACAGCCCTATAACTTCTGAACCTTTTGGATACACTACAAAAATCTAGTATTTCATCCTCAGATTCAGCCATTGTATTTTGGTATCGTATTAGAATGCACGGTACCGAACTCTCAGGCAACATGCTTATTTTTGCTTATCCATTACCACAGATCTTCTGCTTCTGCACTGTACTATTCAGCATCAGCCAACCAATACACATAATACTTTTTAAAAAAACATTATTGTTAATTGTTGTGAACAGTTGAAGGCAAGTAAATGGATACGCTAAAAAATGCAACTCATGCTACAAATTTCTAATCGCTTTAGGCACCTAAAACTTCTTTTTTTTGCTAAATATCACAATCAAAATGAGTAAAAGATCAATTTAATTAAACTTTAATCATTATACCAACATCCATATACTTTGTTCAGGCACATTTCGCTTTGATTTTTCTTTTCGCATCAGGAGATGATTATTTTTTCCATTGTAGAATTTTTTTATACATAAGCCTTGTAACACTGTTCTGCTTTTTCTGTGGAAACCACAACCACATAGAACAATATACAAACTGGGAGGTTTAGTTATGAACAAGAAGGCATTAAGTGCCGTCTGTATTGTTGCCGGCTCTACCATTGGTGCCGGCATGTTGGGACTGCCCATGGCGGTGGGTAATCTTGGCTTTACAATGAGCTGCGTACTACTTGTGTTCATGTGGGCACTTGCCCTGTATTCCGGTCTTCTGCTTGTTGAGGTAGATATGCAGGTTGGCCCCGGATTAAATTTCAACAAGATGGTCAAAAAAGTCTTAGGCTGGCCGGGGCAGATTATCGCTGTACTCAGTCTTGCATTTTTACTCTACGCCCTACTTGTTGCGTATATCACGGGCATGGGCAGCATTCTTTCAAACATCCCGCAAGTTGCTGAACACAATATCAGCACCTCCGCCTGTTCCATGATCTTTGCGTTCACCATGGCGTTCATCGTCTTTTGTGGAACCAAAACCATTCTACGTTTTAATAACACATTCTTTTTGACCATGGTTTTGGCCATGGCATTTGCGTTCTTCTCACTGCGTACCTCTGTCAACATTGACAACCTGCTGAGTGTTGCCCCGAATTATGATTACCTGCTGGCGAGCCTTCCTATTTTATTTGCTGCGTATGGCTACCATTTTTGCATTCCGAGCAGCTGCAAAATTGTAGAAGGAAACAGAACCACTCTTTACTGGGCAATCATCGCCGGCACCATTGTTCCCCTTGCATGCTACGCATTATGGTTGTTCCTAGCGCTTGGCAGCGTGCCTATGACACAAATCGATCAAATGGCTGGCAATGTAGACTCTCTTATTGCTGCAATTTCCCAAGGCTCAGTTTTTGTGAAAGCTGTGCTGTCCATTTTTGCGTCATTTGCACTTGTTACTTCATTCTTCGGTGTCTCCCTGTCACTCTATGACCTTGCCAGCGAGACGTTTTCTCTCAAGGAAACTCAGCTGCATCGTATTTTTGCAACCATCGTGGTCTTTGCACCACCAATTCTTGCTTCCTATCTTTCCCCTGATAGCTTTATTGCCGCGCTTGCTCATGCTGGAGTCGGATTTGCCGTGCTCTGCCTGTGCCTGCCATGCGCAATGAGCTGGAAGCTACGAAACGAGCGCAGCAAAAATAACATTGATGCACCGTATGAAGTTGCCGGAGGAAAATTAAGCATTGCTTTTGCTTCTGCCTGCGGCATTTTTATTATTGTTGCTGCGTACATTTAGCCCCCACAATACGCATAAAAAAAGGCGCCCGTTCATAACGGGCGCCAAGGCTTTTACCAAAGCTTTTCAACCAGACTGAGACAAGTCTGTGCAGTGCAAGGCGCAAGAAAAACTCAAGGGCGAAGCATAGTAACCCTATGTGAGTTGTTGACTTTTTCGAAGCAACACAGCAATGCGCGGGGTTGTCATCAACCTGGGCGCCCAGTTATAACGGGCGCTTTCAAAAAATATATTTACTTACACGTTCCTATCGGCCGTGCTCTTTCCAGAATTCATCCCACTGAGACAGCAACGCTGCAAGAGCATTCCCCCGATGGGAGCGTTTATTCTTTTCCTCTCTGCTGAGCAAAGCAGAAACTGAGCCGTCATTGGCATCAATAAAGAGCGGGTCATATCCAAAGCCGTTATCCCCGACCTCTTCTGCACCGATAAACCCTTCCCATGCACCAGATGCAGTTATGCAGTTTCCGGAAGGAGAACAGGCTGACATTACACAGCGGAAACGAGCGGTTCTTTTTTCATGCGGCACACCTGCAAGCTCCAGCAGTAATTTTTCATTATTACGCTTGTCGCGGGTTTCTGCCTGCAAGTTCGGGGTATCATCGCTATAACGGGCAGAATAGACGCCCGGCGCTTTATCCAGTGCATCCACCTCAAGGCCGGAGTCATCAGCAACGGCAACAAGACCGGTAAGCTGCGCTACTGTGCGGGCTTTAATGAGGGAGTTTTCTTCGAAAGTCTCTCCGTCTTCTACAATCTCACCAATTTCCGGATATGCATCCAGCCCTTTTACTGTGAGACCATATTCGCTGAGTGTTTTCTCAAGCTCAGCAATTTTACCTGCATTACGGGTTGCAAGCACAACAATTTTTTCCATTACACAATCCTTATTTTCCGCACGTGCTGCGTATGACTAGATCATCCAGATGCTACAACTGATTCATCTGAATTGATTGGTATGCTCTCTCGGACGCTTATCCTAGTAACATATCCATGCGGTCATCAAGCAGAAAAACAGGCACGTTCCCCGTTACTATCCTATGGAATATACTCCGGCGTTCCCCCGAAAAACCCTACATTACCTGTTTCGTCCTCACCCCCCTGAGTGTCCTTTTTATCTACATGAGGAGAAGCAAGAGAAACAGGCGGCAAATAGAAGGCCAGCATGGTGCCTTTATCCGACTTGCTGCGCAGCTTCACCTTCCCCCCCATGTCTTCGATAATTTTTTTTGTCATAGCCAGTCCCAGTCCAGTGCCTCCGCTTTTGGTACTGAAAAACGGATTAAATATCTGGTCACGAATGTCATCCGGAATGCCATGACCGGTATCCACAATGCGTATGATGACCCAGTTATCCGCACTGAGATTTGTTTCAACCTTTAGAGTTCCCCCTTCCGGCATGGCCTCAAATCCGTTCTTGATTCCATTAATGACACACTGCTTTACCTGATCCGCATTTCCCCTGACTTTTGCGATATCCTCCATCAGGTTCACAATGACCACTCCTCCCTGTGACTCAAACTTTAATCGAAGCAGCCCCAATGCTTCCGTAACCACCGCATTAACGTCCACTTCACCGTCAGAATCCTGAGCAGGGCGTGCAAAATTCAAAATAATTTTAAGTATGTTTTCAAGCCGCTCTGATTCATTAAGAATAATCTCAATTTTTTTCTTATCACTCTCATCCAGACTATTCTGTTTAAGCAGTGCGTTAGCAAAGCCGCCAATGGCAAACAGCGGGTTCCGTATCTCATGCGCCACAAATGCGGACAATTCACCAATGGCGGCGAGTTTTTCTGTCTGCTGAAGCTTGCGAACCATGAAATAATTTTCGGTTATATCTCGACGGGTCAAAATAACAGAACGGACTGTCCCGTCTCGTTTTACAACGGGGTAGGCAGACAGTCCGAAATATTGCAGCTCGCCGTCACTTGTTACTTTGGTGATAACCTGATCTGTCCGGCGAGCAGTATTTATTGACTCAAGCACCGCATTACCCGGCTGCTTGGCATAAGGGAGGACATTGTTAATAAGAGTTCCCTGCGTACCTTCAAATTCTTCATCACGTGGTCTATTAAGCACCGCGCTGTTGGCATCAAGCACAACTCCATTTCTATCCAGCAACCAGAATTCTTCTTCTGCCTGATCGACAAATGTGCTGAACAGTCCTAACCCTCTGTCCAGATTGCATGCTGTAATCTCCAATGGCTCAGGGTCTACAGCAGTTCTTCTGAAAAGGAGTAAGGATTCGCCACCCACAACTGAGGCTCCAGCGGGAGCACACCTCTTAACCTTTTCAATATACTCACCTTCTCTGGAAAGATCGAAGACGATGTTGACATCATCTATATTCTCGCATAGCTCCTCTACACTGTCATAGAAATCCACGCCGTCAAGGGACATGAGGCCGGGCAATTTTTCGTGCGGTGCGCAGGCAATTGCAAGAACTTTTATCCGCACAACACCGTCCGGCACGTCCGTGGAAAACAGGTGCATCAATAATTCACGATACGTATCCCGATACCCGATAGTCGCAACATTCAGCGTTGTGAAAATATCTTTGCCTGTTTCTACATATTGTTTAATTTTCACGTATGGCTCCTATGACAGTGCTGTACACGCAATCATATCAGTCAAAATAGTATATATACCGGAAACAACCCCATGATTAATATTTATTCCATCAGCCTCGGCTGTCCAAAAAACAGAGTTGATACAGAATGGCTTCTTGGAGCCGTCAGTGAACAGATTACCCCTGTTGAAGCCCCTGAAGATGCAGACCTTGTACTCATCAACACATGCGGCTTTATCCAGCCTGCCATTGAAGAATCCGTGCAGACAATCCTTCAGGCTGTTGCTGATGTAGAAGGTATGGGTACGGGAAAGCGTCCGCTCATCGCTGTTGTGGGCTGCCTTGTTGGCCGATTTGGTGAAAATGATCTTGCTTCTGAAATTCCTGAAGTTGATCTGTGGCTGACCAACACCCAGATGGAAGAATGGCCGGAAATGATCGCCAAAGCCATGAAGCTTCCACTCATTAAAGAACCGCTTCGTCTCATTTCTACCGGTCCGTCATATGCATATTTAAAAATAAGTGACGGTTGTAACCACAACTGTGCATTCTGTACTATTCCCTCCATTCGAGGGGACTTGCGCACCACACCTGCTGAAACAGTAGTGCGGGATGCAAAGCATGCACTTGCGCAGGGAGTGAAAGAACTCATCTTTGTGGCGCAGGATGTGACTGCGTATGGTCGCGAACTGGGATTAAAACATGGATTGCGAGAACTTTTAGATAAAATACTTCCATTGGACGGCCTTGAGCGGTTACGCCTCATGTATCTGTACCCTGCTGGTCTTTCCAATGACTTCCTGAAATATTTGCGGGATGCAGGTGAGCCGTTTGTACCATATTTTGATGTGCCGATTCAGCATGCGCACCCTGATGTACTTTCCCGTATGGGTCGTCCATTTGCACGGAACCCGCGCGAAGTAATCGACAGAATCCGTAACGTGTTCCCTGAAGCGGCAATACGTACCAGTATTATTGTCGGCTACCCGGGTGAAACAGAAGAGCAATGGGAATACCTGCGTGATTTCATTATCGAGACTCGCTTCCATCACCTTGGTGTCTTTGCGTATCAGGCAGAAGAAGGAACGCCTGCTGCTGCCATGGACAACCAGATTGATGATATTGATAAAGAATGGCGTCGCGATGCCCTTATGGAAATTCAAGGGGACATCAGTGAAGACATTCTGGAACAGTATGAAGGCCAACGCATGAAAGTGCTTGTTGATAATGAGCATGACGAGTGGCCAGGTCTGCATGTGGGACGCACATGGTTTCAGGCACCGGAAGTGGATGGCATCACATACGTGAGCGGTCCGGGAGTCGAGCCGGGGGCAATGGTGGAAGCAGAAATTGTGGAAACGCGCGACTACGATTTAGTAGCTCTTGCGTAGAGTGCAAACGCATTTTTGTCGTATCGTTTTTCGCAGAACAGAAGCTAGGATACGAAAAACATACAGAAAACAGGATGAGCGCTTTTTCCTAGGGGTAAAATCCTGATATTCACAGCATTTTCTGTTGAGTTTACAACAGTAATTTGCTAACAGTTCGCATCTCACTTTCCAAGTGGGAAAAATTTTTTTGTTGGTTGGAGGATTCTTTATGGAAACCATGGAAAATAACTCACTCGAAGCTGAAATGAGCTTTGAGGCTGCTCTTGAAGATTACCTTAGCTCTGATTTTGGTGAGCTTGATGAAGGTTCAATCGTTAAGGGCGAAATCGTTCGCGTGGACAATGACTACGTTCTCGTTGACGTAAACTTTAAGTCAGAAGGTCAGATCCCTGCTTCCGAGTTTGCAGACGCAGACGGCGCGGTAAGCGTTGGCGTAGGGGACAAGGTGGATGTTTTTGTTGTTCGTAAAAACGAAATGGAAGGCACCATCACCCTGTCCTTTGAAAAAGCAAAACGCATGCAGATGTTCGACCAGCTCGAAGAAGTTCAGGAAAAGAACTCCGTCGTTACTGGCCGCATCGTTCGCCGCATCAAAGGCGGCTACACTGTCGATCTCGGTGGTATTGAAGCATTCCTTCCTGGCTCCCACGTTGATCTGCGCCCAGTGCCAGACATGGACGCACTCGTGAACGAAGAGTTTGAATTCCGTGTACTGAAGATCAATCGTCGTCGTAGCAACGTTATCGTTTCCCGTCGTGTACTTCTCGAAGAAGAACGCGATTCCAAACGTTCTGATCTTCTCCTCACTCTCGAGGAAGGCCAGATCGTTACCGGTAAAGCGAAAAACATCACCGAATACGGTGTATTCGTTGACCTCGGCGGCCTTGACGGTCTCCTGCACATCACCGACATGTCCTGGAAGCGTATCCGTCATCCAAAAGAACTGGTACAGCTTGGTCAGGAACTCGAGCTTAAAATTCTCAGCTTCGACAAAGAGAACCAGAAGGTTTCCCTCGGTCTCAAACAGCTTGTTGAAGATCCATGGCAGGACATCACTGCTAAATTCCCTGAAGGCCAGCGTCTCAGCGGCAAGGTTACTAACCTCGTTGATTACGGTGCATTCGTGGAACTCGAGCCAGGTGTTGAAGGTCTCGTACACATTTCCGAAATGTCCTGGACCCGCAAACTCCGTCACCCATCCCAGATGGTACGCGTAGGCGACGAAGTTGAAGTTGTTATCCTCGGCGTAGACGAAGATAAAAAACGCATCTCCCTCGGCATGAAGCAAGTTAAGCCAAACCCATGGGAAATCGTTGCTGAAAAATACCCAGAAGGTACTATCCTCGAAGGTGTTATCAAGAACATCACTGAGTTCGGTATGTTCATCGGTATCGAAGACGGCATTGACGGCCTGATTCACGTATCTGACATTTCCTGGACCAAAAAGATCCGTCACCCTAATGAACTCTTCCAGGTTGGCGACACTGTACAGGCTAAAGTTCTTACAGTTGATCAGGACAGCGAGAAGTTCACCCTTGGTGTTAAACAGCTTTCTGAAGATCCATGGTCTAAAGTTCCTTCCAACTACCCTAACGGTACCATCGTTGAAGGTGTTGTAACTAACATCACTGACTTTGGTCTCTTCGTTGAAGTAGAAGAAGGCATCGAAGGTCTCGTTCACGTTTCTGAAATCTCTCAGAAGAAAGTGAAGTCTCCTTCCGAAATGTTCAAAGAAGGCGTAACTATCAAAGCTAAAGTTATCCACGTTAGCGCTGAAGAACGTCGTCTCGGACTTTCCATCAAACAGCTCCAAGAACAAGAAGATCGCAAAAAACCTCGTGAATTCCGTTCCGGTGGCTCCGAAGGCGCTCAGCAGACCCTCGGCGATATCTTCAAGCAGCTTGAGGATGCAGGCGAGTAAGCTTAAATTCTCGCAGAAACATCCGTTTCTGTTTGGCATAATGCTAATTATTGCCGCAGTAGCCCTGTTCGCAGGCGCTACTGCGGCTTTACGCGTTTCGAACGGCAGTCACATGCCGTACTTTACGCAGGAAAAGTTCGGTGTAATCAACGTAACCGGCTTTATCGGTGATTCCCGAAAAGTTTCCGACTGGGCATACAAACTGCGTAAGGATGACTCCATCAAAGGCGTCATCGTCCGCATCAACTCCCCCGGTGGCGGTGTAGCTGCATCACAGGAAATGTACTACGCGATTAAACGCCTTGCCGAGGTGAAGCCTGTTGTTGTTTCAATGGGCACTGTAGCCGCTTCAGGCGGATACTATATTGCAGCGGCTGGACACAAAATTGTGGCCAACCCTGCCACACTCACCGGTTCCATCGGTGTGAAGATGGAACTTCCCAATTTTCAGGGGCTGATGAAAAAAATCGGCGTATCCTACCTATCCCTTACAAGTGGCAAACTGAAAGCAGCAGGCAGTCCTTTCCAGTCCATGACGAAAGAAGAACGCGACTACTTTCAGGCTATCATTATGGACATGTACAACCAGTTCATCGACGTAATTGTAGAAGGCCGCCACATGAAACGCGAAAAGATTCTTCCATACGCGGACGGCCGCGCCATGACAGGCCAGCAAGCTCTCGACGCCGGTCTGGTGGATATGCTCGGTGACAGAGAAACCGCCTATATGGAACTTGCCAAGCTCTGTAAGCTTGATGCGCCTCTCCCTCTTGAAGAAGGCCCTAAAAAAGAAACAAGCTTCCTCAAGGAAGTCCTTTCCTCTGTTCTGGAGCTTTCACCGGTTAACACCGTGCGGGAACAGAACTCTATCCAGCTTCTGTATAATTAAGCCTCCGCGCTGGTCTCTGCCACAGCCTCCATGCTATAAAAGAGAGTCAGACAGACTCTTGGAGGCTTCCTATGAACATCCGCTCCAGCGGCGTATTACTTCACATAACTTCACTTCCTTCACGATTCGGCATTGGAGACTTAGGCCCTGCCGCCTATGACTTTGCTGATTTTCTGCGCTCACACGGCCAGCTGTACTGGCAATTTCTCCCTACTACTCCCACAACAGGAATCATGGGAAACTCTCCCTATGCAAGCTGGTCTGCCTTTGCCGGTAACCCGCTGCTTATCAGTCCTGAGATGATGGTCGAAGACGGCATCATTACATGGGAAGATGTCCGCGACGCTCCCCAAGGCCATGCAGCACACGTTAACTACGGCGCTGTGGAAATCTATAAAGCTCACCTGCTCCGCGCCGCCTACGCCCGCAAAAAAAAGTCACTCAGCACCTGCCCGCGGTTTTCTGTTTTTAGGGAAAACCATGCGCACTGGCTGCATGACTATGCACGCTTTGTAACCATCATGGATGAACATCCGAACATGATCTGGAGCCAGTGGCCGGAGCCGCTTAAGCACAGACATGACGATGCACTGCTGCAGTGGGATGCCGAACACCGAGATGCCATTGAGTATGAAGAATATGTCCAATATCTGTTCTTTTCCCAGTGGCGCAGGCTACGTGCGTATTGCAATAGAAACGGATTGAACCTTATTGGCGACATTCCTATTTATGTGACCCATCACAGTGCCGATGTGTGGACATCCCCGCACCTTTTTAAACTGGATAGTAATGGGGAACCGACCCACGTTGGTGGTGTTCCACCTGACTACTTCAGTTCCACAGGACAACGCTGGGGAAACCCTGTCTTCAACTGGGACGCCATGCGGCAGGATAATTTTGAGTGGTGGGTACGCCGCATGCGCCATAACATTGCGCTAGTGGATAAGATACGGCTGGATCATTTCCGCGGTTTTGCAGGATACTGGGAGATCCCTGCATCAGAAACAACCGCCATCAACGGAAAATGGATTGATGCTCCGGGAATGGAGTTGTTCAGGATTTTTACTCTGCGCTTCGGGGTGCTCCCGATTATCGCAGAGGATCTCGGAGTCATAACAGCGGATGTACGTGAACTGAAACAGCAGTTCAACCTGCCGGGAATGAAGATTCTTCAATTCGGATTCGGCGGTGACCTTACACGGAACCCTGATACTCCGTTCCATCACGAGCATCACTGCGTGCTGTACACCGGTACCCATGACAACTCTACTGTCAAAGGATGGTACGTAACCGAAGCCGGTGATCAGGGAAGAAATAACCTGCATGAATTTGTGGGGCAATGCACTGACATGGATAATGTGCACCTTACCTTTATGCGCCTCGCAATGCAGAGTGTTGCCAATACAGCAATCTTTCCTGTGCAGGATATTATCGGGCTGGACAATTCTGCCCGAATGAACACTCCTTCCACAGCAAACGGCAACTGGGAGTGGCGCATGACAAAAGAACATCTCCAGCACCCCATGTTCACCCGTCTCTCACAGCTTACTGGCCTATTTGGACGCTGGACATAACCGCAAGGAAAGGAGAAACTGACCGCGATACTCAAACCGGCAATGTGCCGGTGCTGCGCATGCCGGAGGAAGAATGCATAAGCTTTACATTGGTATGGTAGGTCTACCTGCTCGCGGAAAAACTACTGTTGCCGCCAAAATTTTGGATGGCCTTTCCAAAGAAGGAATCCGTACAGCCATTTTCAATAACGGTGATATCCGCCGTGAACAACTCGGAGTGAAATCTTCCGAGCCGGAATTCTATTGTCCGACAAATCAGGCAGGCCGAGCCGCCCGCGAGGGGATTGCTGTAACCAATATGAACCGCGCCACAGAGTTCCTGCAAAATGGCGGTAATGTCGCTATCCTTGACGCTACCAACGTCAGCAGACACCGCAGGCTCACCATTGAACGCATGGCAATCTACCCTATCCTCTGGATTGAATGCGTCAATAATGATGAAGAACTGGTTGATGCATCTATCCTGCGCAAAACCAAACTTCCCGAATTTTCCAAGCTCTCAGAAAAAGACGCCTGCATGAGCTTTAAAGAGCGCATCAAATACTACGAGCATATTTACTCTCCGTTGCTGGATGAAAAAATGTGGGTCGTTGTGGACTCGCTCCATAACCTGATTTTGAACGAAAACGTACCGAGCGGTGTTCCATTCTATGCGAACATCAGAGACATCCTCGTATCAGACTGGGTACGTAACCTGTATCTCGCCCGCCACGGACAGACTGAATACAACGTAATGGACAGAATCGGGGGCGACTCGTCATTAACCGAACTCGGGCATCGGCAAGCAAGCTGTCTTGGTGAATATTTAAAAAACTACGACATCAACTATGTGTTCACCAGCAAGAAGCGCAGGTCAAAACAAACAGCACAGTATGTTGTCGATCAGATGGAAAACTGCACGGTTATTCCGCTTCCCGAATTTGATGAAATCAACGCCGGTGTATGTGAAGACATGATGTATTCGGAGATTAAAGAAAAATATCCGGAAATTGCTCGTGACCGTTCATACGATAAATACGGCTATATTTACCCTGAAGGGGAAGGATATGTAACGCTTAAAGAACGCGTGGACAGAGGGTTAAAAAAAGCACTCTTCCTTTCCGGTAACGCGGAGCGCGTCCTTATTGTGGGACATCAGGCTATCAACAGAATGATCCTCTCTCACTTTCTTTTCAGAAGGCAGGAGGATGTTCCCTACATCCTTGTTCCACAGAACTCTTTGTTCCACATCATCTCGACCCAGCAAAAAAAACTGTTTGAACTTGTTAAATTCATGGATGCAGATCTTGGTCATTAACAAAAAAAGGGACTCAAATAAGAGTCCCTTTTTTTACACATTGCTGCAACCACGCCTCTTAATTACAACAAAATGCACTTCAATTCAGTTCAATCCATTCTTTCATAATATTCTATTACTCAACTAACTGTACAGGGCAATATTGTAAACCGCTTTTACAATTACATATACAGGATGATTTCATTGCGATCTTACAATTTTCAATACGCTTCTTTGATTATCTGTCCCACTATGAAAAATTATTTTCCAGCTTGAAAATTGCCAAACCATAACTAATTCAGTACATGAATTATTGAACTGCCAGTTCTGAAATCTAACCGTCCTGTTAAATGGATTTTGTATGACTCATAATAGCAATACCAGACGCCATATTAAAGTACTGCCGTCCGACCTGCGCAACCAGATTGCAGCAGGCGAGGTTGTTGAACGCCCTGCTTCCGTCGTGAAAGAACTTGTGGAAAACAGCATTGACGCAGGTGCTACCCATGTAGACATCACCATAGAAGAAGGCGGACAGACACTTATTTCGGTACGGGATAACGGGCACGGTATTCCGCAGGACGAACTGGAAATGGCAGTCACCCGTCATGCAACAAGCAAAGTAAGCAACCTGAAGGAACTGATGAGTATCGGAAGCTATGGCTTCCGTGGAGAAGCACTTCCTTCTATTGCCTCTGTCTCTACATTCACCATTACTTCAGCCCCTGCGCCGGAAGTACCCAATACTCCGTCTGACGCCTTTTTCATTAAAGTTGAACATGGCAACATTGTCAGTCAGGGACCTGCGGCGCTCCATCAGGGAACTGTGGTTGAAATCAGAGACCTTTTCGCCAATATCCCGGCACGTCTTAAATTTTTAAAAACAAAAAATACAGAAACCAAACGCTGTCAGGAAATGCTGTCGCGTCTTGCACTTGCCCGACCGGATGTGGGCTTTACGTTCACCAACAATGGTCGTGAAGTCTGGCGGTTCCCGAAAAACCAGACCTTGCGCGACAGACTGGCTATCTTATGGCCACCAGCCATTACAGAAGAACTTCTTTCCCTTGATTACTCACGCGACGGCTACACCGTACGCGGGCTTACAGGGCACCCGCAAAAAGCGCAGCCCCGCGCTGACCGCATGCTTTTTTGGGTAAATGATCGCTCTGTAAATGACAGGCTCATCATGCGCGCCGTCAGAGATGGATACAAAGGCAGACTGTTAAGCAAAGAATATCCGCAAATCGCCCTGTTCCTTGATATGGAACCAACACTTGTGGACGCCAACGTGCACCCTGCCAAAAACGAAGTGCGTTTTCAGGATGAAAACAACGTCTACCTCGCTATCCGCAAAGGTGTGGAACGTGCTCTGGATGACCTGACCGTATTGGAACAGGTAGAAGCCGGAACTGATCCGTTTTCTGCAAAACCTGCCAAACCGCAACCTGCGGCAACGCAGGCAACCATGAACCTTGATACTCCGCCGCCCAAACCGGCAGGATTCTGGGGCGCAGCAGACGACAGCAGCGTTATTGGCAGCAGAGCAAACACAACAGCAACCGGATACGAAACCGAAGTCGTGCCGACCGACGCTACAACAGTCCATGCAGAAGCAGACTCTGCTTCAACGGACTCTGCTGTACTCGCTTCTTCCTATCTGGCTGAAACAGACCATGCGGCTATGGACGATAGTAATGTTGCCATTGATTTCACTCCGTCACCATCCAAAAGCAATGCACCATATGCACCTGTGATGGAGCTTGAAGAACCTGCGCCCTACACACCTGAGCAAGGCGATCTGTCCATCAGACCTTCCCATGCTGCACACGATGAGCCGGAAACCGATGTTGAATACGCAGCACAGGAGCCTGCGTTCAGTCCATCGCATGACCAGCAGCAAGTCACTGTAGGGGACCTCACCTACCTCGGTCAGCTGGCAGACACCTATCTCATCATCCGCCAGCGGGATCAGAAGCTTGTCCTGCTGGATCAACATGCTGTGCACGAACGAATTTTATTTGAGCGAATCAAACGTGATGCTTCCCAAGGCCACTCACAACTCCTCGCCCTTCCCATCAACCTTGCTCTTCATCCTTCAGAAGCAAGCAGACTGCAAGAAATGTGGGGCGACCTCGAAACCATCGGCTTCTCGCTGGATACTGCTGGCGAAGCAGCCGTTCGCGTAAAGGGTATTCCTACTGCACTGGACACAGCAGAGGCAAAAGATTTTCTGCGCGAGATACTCTCTGGTCAGGTGAGCTCAATGGAAGAGTTGTGGGCCATGATGTCCTGCAAAAGCGCCATCAAAGCCGGACAGAAACTGACCTCGGACGAGGCTGCCGGTCTCATTGCCCAATGGTTGAAAACACCGGACAGAACGTACTGCCCGCACGGCCGCCCTGCTGTATTGCAGTTCACCATTGATGATCTGGAAAAGATGTTTAAACGCAAAGGGTAACTCCACTCCCGATAACGTAAGGCCAGTCTGTTTCATACTGGCCTTTTTGTTTGCCTACCATTGACCCCCCAAAAATAATCATCAAGCAACATGCTATACGCATCACAAAATTAGCTTTTACTTTACAGAATGTTAGCCGAACTCGTTAATCAAATCACATCTCTCCAGCCTCTTCTCTACTCTTAACTGCCTGTTACTCTGTTTAAAATAGCAGATACAACACCACGGAAACGCTATTGTGTGATGGTATTCAATATATTTTGACCAGCAAAGAATACGCACACAATTTCAGGACACCGTAACGCTCAGGTCAGCTCCGACGGAGGCAGTAATGAAGGAATGCACAAAAGTTGAACGACTTACATGTATTGTTGACGAAGATAGAACACACAACGGCGAACCATTATATCGCGCTATTGTTAACGCCGCTCAAGAAAATGGAATCGGCGGCGCAACAGTAACACGAGGCATTATGGGGTTTGGTGCCGGAAAACGCATACACCGTGACCGTCCGCTTGGTCGTAACTCCGACTTGCCGATAGTCATCAGAATCGTAGATGAGAAAGACAAACTCGATGTATTTTCAAAAGATCTCTGCGAAATGGTAGAACAGGGTATCATCCTGCGTGAGCCTGTTCACATGTGTCTGGTACGTTGTGGCGGAGAAACAATCAAAGAATAAGCGACAGATATTCGCAAACACCACTTCGTTGCCAAAAAAAATCAGCAACAAACAACGTGTCTGCAATTCAGGCGCGATGCTTTTTGATGGCAGTACACACCTGCCTTTTCATAATGCTCCAGCAACAGCACAACAAAAAAGGGTGAAGACCATTGGTCTTCACCCTTTATGATTTCTTCTGCAACGGGCAGTTTTTACTCCCAAACAGGAAGCCTGTTGCTTACAGGTACGGGTCTTCCTGTGCAAGGTAGTTCTGCACGTAATCTTTTGCACCCTCTTCAAGAGAACGGAATTTTACAGGACATCCTGCATCCTGAAGGCGTTTCATTGGTGCTTCAGTAAAGTACTGGTACTTACCACGCAGGATTTCCGGCATCTCAATGTAGCTGATGTTCGGCTCAATATCCATTGCAGCAAATACAGAGTTCGCAAGGTCGTTCCATGTGCGTGCTGTGCCGGTACCGAAGTTAAAAATACCGTTTGCCTGCGGGTTCTCAAGGAGCCACCACATAGCATCCACGCAGTCTTTTACGTATACAAAGTCACGTTTTTGTCCACCGTGCGGGTAATCCGGATGGTAGGACTTAAAGAGCTTCATCTCTTTAGTCTCACCAATCTGAGAAAACGCTTTGCACACAACACTCATCATGTTGCCTTTATGGTACTCGTTAGGGCCGTACACATTGAAAAATTTAAGGGACGCAATTTTATCAAGACGTCCGGTACGCTCTGCCCAGAGATCAAAAAGCTGTTTAGAGTATCCGTACATGTTCAACGGCTTCAGCTTATGCATGGTTTCGAGAGAATCCTCAAAACCGAACTGACCGTCACCGTACGTCGCTGCAGAACTTGCGTTGATAAAACGCGCATCGTTCATAAGCGCCAGTTCGCACATTGCTTTAGTGTACTGCAGATTGTTTTCCATGAGGAAGTCTGCATCTTTCTCGGTGGTGGAAGAACAGGCACCCATGTGGATAATTGCGTCAACTTCCCAAGGAAGCTGGTCATGCATTACCATTTCGAGAAATGTATCGCGATGGACATATTCTTCGTAAGTACGGTTAACAAGGTTCTTCCATTTTTCGGTAGAAGCAAGGTTATCCACCACAATAATATCTGTAATGCCCATTTCGTTGAGCTTCCAGATCATAGCGCTGCCGATCATTCCGGCGCCACCAGTAACAATGTACATACTGTCCTCCTAGCAGGAGCTAGCTAGCTTTTTTCTCGGTAAGATTCTCAAGTTCAGGGCCGTGTTCAGTTTCAACAACGCGCAGGCCGAACATATGCACTGTTTCACCAAGGGTGCGACCGAAAAGAAATTCCATTTCTGTTGCAGGCACGCCGGCTTTTTCCATAACAACTTTGCGGAAAGCCATATCAAAACGCACAGCTTCAAGAAACTCTTCTTTAGCAGAAGGATCTTCTTTCATGCGCTCAAAAATAGTTCCGAGATACTCATAGCCGCATTTTTCTTCATGCATGCGTACAAGCTCTGCATAGCCGTTATTATCGCCGAGCACGTCCAGACGGGTGATACGGTTTTCTTCGTACATCTCCTGAAGTGCATCGGGATTCCAACAGTCCAGCGTTCTACATTCTGCCGGACGGTCATTATAAATAAAGCAAAGACGATCTACTACGTTAAAGAAGCAGCATGTCCAGGTACTTGCATTACGACGGGTAATCTTGACGATTTCCTGCTGCAACGGCTCAAGCTGACCGGTTACGTTGTTACGTACCAGCTCTCCGCGACGGAATGTCATAAGGTCTTTACGCTGAAAAACCCCTTTTTCGAACAGTTCCAAATCTGCTTTGTGCAGAGCAGGACCGCCCTTGGCACAGCATGTACCACAGCGGGTACATTCTTTTTGTATTTCCTGACCCATGTTAGGTCTCCTTATTTTATCTATAGGAAAGTGCGTCTACCCCCGCACCGCTCTGACGGCAAACTGGCATGTCATATCCTGCCAGCCGACAAAGCCCATTGATGCACTCACAAACCATGCCGCCATATACGACTTTGTATCGCACGTCCAGAGTGTATCTTGCGCACTATCCAGAAGCTGAGGTATGCAAAACGCTCCCAGCTCAGGTGGTTCCTGAACCAGAGACGATAATTCATCTACTGTCGGCAATCGCCAATTATCATAGCCTGCAAATTTTTGCTCATTCAACGACGCTACATACGCATGCGCCTCGTCCCATGTGCAGGCAAACTCACTGCCGGACTGCTGCCACATTTTACCGGTCGCAGCATCCGTTACAGTTCCATCTCCATTTTCAACCAGATCTGCCATGCCCACACAGTCGGGGCGCCATAGCGAATCCAGACCAAAAATTCTCTGTGCTTCATCAAGCCGTGCTTTCACTGGCTCGGTTCTCAGTACCGAAGCATCCGTCGGGCATGGTGGTGTTTCCGCAAATTCGTCAATAAACCGGCATTCATTATCAACCCTCTCCCGCCATATTTCCACCAGCGCATTAAGGGCTGTGCGCATTTCTTTAGCCGTGGAAAAACGTTTTTCAGGGTCAAATGCCATTGCCGTATCAAAAAAAGTATCCCACTCACTATCAAGATCAAGGGAGTACTGGCTGGCTCGCGGAACAACATTGTTTGTATACAGAGCTTCGTCCGTAGGCAACACTCCGGTAAGCATCCGGTATAGCATCACTCCTACAGAAAAAATATCTGCTCTGCCGTCAACACTGTCCGGCGCTGCTTCCTGCTCAGGTGCCGCATAGTATGGAGAGCCGATCCGCTCCCCTTTTGCAGCAGAAGTGGGCTGCACTTCTCCGCGCAAACGAGACAACCCGAAATCGATGAGTTTAATCTCATCCAACCCTGTAATCATCAGGTTAAACGGCTTTACGTCTCTGTGTACAATCCCTGCCTGATGCATCCGATACAATGCATCCAGAGTTTGTGAAGCATAGGAAACAGCCGTGGTAAGCGGAAGTTTCCGTGTAGGTGCTTCCACACGGTAGCTTTCACCGATAACCATTCCAAGATTACGGCAAAAATATTCCATAATGAAAAACGGCGTGCCGTCTGCTATATCATAGTCCCATATGGCTGCGATATTAGGATGATCAAGTTTTCCCATTATTCGTGCTTCCGATTCAAAGCGCGCAATAAGTTCATCCTGCTCAACCAGCATTTCCATCATGTCTGAAGGCTTGAGCACCTTAAGTGCCACAATGCGTCCTGTTACCGGCTGGCGTGCTTTAAACACAGCGCCCATGCCGCCTCTGCCCAACAGGCCGCACACAGTATAGCGTCCAATTTTCATGTCTCTTCCTGTAACTATGGCAGCAAACGTCTTGCGTAGCGTTCCGGCAGACCGCGTGCCTTCATTTTTGCGACAGTCTCAGCAGCATCGTAGCGAACACAGCGCACAACTAGCTCATGTGAATCTGTATCCCACGCAAGATACTTGGCTCGCGGGTCACCATCACGCGGCTGCCCCACTGCCCCTGCATTCACCATATATCGGCTGGAAAAATCGAGATTGTGTGTCCCTTCCGGCAGGCCAGACCGCTCCACATGCCCATCAGCTGCCCGTACCAGCCCCAGCTCATGGGTATGACCAAGGAACGCAACCTGCTCGGTAAAACGGGAAAATTTGAGGAGAACCCGCTCGTCATCCAGCTCCCAAATATATTGAAAAGCAGAACGCGGCGGTAAGCCGTGCACAAACAGTGCACCATGCCGCTGAATAACAAGGGGAAGTGAACGAAGGTAGTTCAAAGATTCTTCAGAGAGCATCAATGCTGTTTTATCTACAACCTCAATGGATTGCTTGTTAAAACAGGAGCGGTACTTACTTCGCCCCACACCGAGTTCATGATTTCCGGCAACAGAAATTATTCCATGTTCCTGAACTGTTTTGACGCATAATTCAGGGTCAGGCCCGTACCCGACAATATCCCCGAGAGAAATAATCTCGGATACATCAGGGAATTCCCTTTCAATATCGCTCAGGACACTGACAAGTGCTTCATAATTCGCATGGATATCTGACAGAACTACTATTCGCATTGCCGAAGCATAGCAGGAAGTGATTTTGCTGACAAATTGCCCCGCATTGAACTTACATAGGCACCAGCTTTTCATACGCAGCCTGCAATACAAAAGCAGATCCCTCTCCGTCACCGAAAAGGGATCTGCTATGTTTTCAAAGCATGTCGTATACTATTTTACAAGCCATCAACAGCATCGTACACGCAAGAAACGTTCGGATACTGTTTTGCGAAAGGAACCTGTGCATAATGCTGGTTCCGGCGTATCCACCGATAACCGCAAGCCCACCGCAAACAACAGCCAGAAAGAGCGAGACATCGCCCATTTGTAGATATGCCATAAAACCGGAAAAGGAGGCCACCGGCACAATCAACGATGTTATGGCTGCAATACGTTTTGGAGCAAAGTTCATCAGCCCCAGAATCGGCACAACGATCCCACCGCTACCGATACCAAGCAAGCCTGATATGAAACCGGACACACCTCCCCAAAAGAGTTGCGTACCAGTTCCCATTGCTTCCTTTGTACCGGTCTTCTTTATGCCTATAAGCATCACCAGTCCCGCGAGAGTCAGAAATACTGCAAAGAAGTATAACAACACACCCTCTGGCACCACAGTGGAGGCATATGCCCCTGCCGGTGCACTGCACAGTGATGCACCGAGAAGCGGCAACCATTCTCTGACACGGATCTTTCCACTTCTGATGTTAACAAAGGAAGCACTGGAAAGCGTAAGGGTATTTATCAACAACCCCAAAGGACGGGCAACGCTCAGTGCCATTCCCAGACTATGCAGCACTGGCACAAGAACTGCGGCAGAACCCACACCACCAAGAGCAAACAAAAAGCTCAAAAATAACGTTGCTACAGCCGCAATGAGAAGCATACCTGCTACCTCTGGTTGAAGAGAGGCGTAGGCTTAATCAACGTAGCGATCTGTTCAGTACTTAAGGTAAGCGTCCGCACTTGTGTGAAGCCTTTTGACTTCAAGTAGAACCATACCATGGAGGCTCTGAAAACAGAGGAGCAAAACGGAATTATCAATTTGTGGTCAGGCAATTCGCCAATTCTTTCAGGAAGTGCGTGTAGCGGAATATGTTTTGCCCAAGGGTACACTGAATACTCTTGTTCTTCGTCTGTCCGCACATCTAAAAAGATCGCATCATCTGAAGCAAGCAGACTGTGAAACTCAGTCTGGGTAACGCAGTGTGTTCCTTTAGCCAGGTTTTCAAAACTTAATTCTTTCAGCGGGCTGATATTGAAATTCATAGGTATCTCCGTACAAGTAGATTAGTAGCGCAAGTTGGTGACAGTCGATCAGGCATTTTTCTTTGCGGCATACAAAGGAGCAGGCTTCAGGAGTGTTGCCAGTTGCTCAGACCCGCCAACCATTGTCTTTACCATTTCAAATCCAGCCTGCCGTAAGAAGGAAAATCCAACAGTAGATTCAAACGAGGATGAAGCAATCGTGATGATCATTGCATCTCTGGACAGCTCATCCACACGATCCGGCAACTCTTCCAGCGGAATGTTCTTCGCAAACGGGTAACTGCACATGTCAGCTTCCTGTCTGGTTCGAACATCCAGCAGTAAGACGTTGCCATTACCGATTACACGCTGAACAGCTTCCGGAGATGTAGTAAACTCACCGCAGGCAAGAGCCTCAAAATCCATTTCACTCAAAATTGTATCCATAACAAGTTCCTGTTCGTATTTGGTAGTATGAGAATTGCCACAATCTGCAGCCGCTACTTGTCCTGCTGAGTTTCTTCTTTTGTTTCCTGCTGTTCTGCTTCAGCTTCCTGCTCATTTGTTTCCGGCACTTCTTCAATGACGCTTCCGCAACAGCATCCACAGTCAGAACCAGCACCAGTTAACCGTGCCCACAGGCTTTTTTTCTCTGTTTTATCCATAACAATCTCCTTTTATTACATCATATGGTTGTTACATCATCATAGTGAAGGTGATCCCTGAAACAACAGCTGTTGAGAAAATGACAACAACAATTGCAGCCACCAGACGTTTTTTGAAAATAGACGCCAGCATACTCATTTCAGGAATAGCCATACCGGCACCGCCGATAATCAAAGCAATTACTGCCCCGAGTCCCATACCTTTTCCGGCAAGTGCAAGACCGATAGGAATTGCTGTTTCCGCACGGATGTACAATGGGATACCCACGAGCGCTGCAACAGGGATTGCAAACGGATTAGTCGGCCCTGCCCAGTCAACAATGAGTTCCTGCGGCATGTACCCGTAAATACCGGCACCAATGGCTACACCGATAAAGAGGTAGACAAATACGCGTCTGAAATCACCAAGCGCAGAACTGAATGCTGCTTTGCTTTTGCCCCAGAATGTTGCAGGCACAGCTTCTTCGTTCCCTGCGCAACAACTCTGCTGAAGGCGTACGTTGCGCACGTAATTTCCGAAACCAAACATATCCAGCAACAAACCGAAGAGAATAGAAGCCGCAAAGGTCACGACACCATAAATGAGTGCAGCCTTTGCCCCCATTAACGTAGCGATCATGCTTAAAATGATCGGGTTCAGAATCGGGGATGCAATGACAAATGACATAACAGGCCCGAACGGGGTTCCGGCATTAAGTAAGCCCAATGTCATAGGAATGGTGGAACACGCACAAAACGGAGTAAGTCCACCGACCAGTGCCCCTAAGATATTCCCCCATATTCCTTTACGGGAAATCCAACCCTTCAGCCGTTCCTGCGGGATGTACATGAGCGCCAAAGCAACAGCAGTACTGATTCCCAAAAACAAAATAGTCAGTTCAACACTAATAAATGCAAAATATTCTAAGGTCTTTTGTAGGTTATTCATGGCTTCCTCCTAAGGTTGACATCGTCAACTATTATTTCAAAAAAAGGGGATACCCCTTTTATTTACCTGCTAACGACACAGCGTTTGCCAGTACATTCAATGCATTCGCTACATTTTCACGGTCTGATGCATCTATATTGGCCAACGCCTTTTCAAGTCTATCACTTGTACATTCCATTGCGGTCTGCAACAGCGCATACCCAGCTTCAGTCGGCGAGACACAGCAAACTCTGCCATCAGCAGCAGAACGATGCTTTGTCACCAGATCCTGCTTTTCCAGCCGAGTCACTATTCGTGTTGCTCCGCTCTTGGTAAACCCAAGCAGCTTACCTATTTCCTGCACAGAACAGTCAGGCGTCATGGCAGTAGTCTTAAGAGCCTGAAACTCCGACAAAGACAAATTGTCACAGCACGCGCCGTTAATCCCTTTGGAACTAAAGTGCCATGCTATTTCCAATATACTTTCAACCAATGTAGATGATGCCTGTATGTTCTTCATGTTGCTGCTCCATTTCGCTGTGGAATGAAAAGTAAGCACATTAGTTGCCATCGTCAACCATTTTACACAGATTTTTTTGAAACTTCCTTAACCATATATAGCTGATGAATTTAACATGAGAAGATTTGCAACTATCTTTCACTACTGAGAGTCCGTCTTCTTTACCTTTCAATAACTCTTAATTCCTTAATAGTTACTACCTAACTGCGCTATGTCTTAACAATCTATTCTGACGTATTTTTTTCTCAAAAAACTTTCAGGATCATTTTGTTTGAAAGTTTAACTAGCTAATTTTATGTAAAGATTTATTTTGAACATCCGAAGATTATATAAAGAAAATCATAAACATTATTCATATCGGAGACACCATGTCCTTATCATTAGATTCTATAGGCAATAACCGGTTAGGAGTTGCTTCGGAAAAACTTCTTAAAAAAGAACTTGAAAACAAATTTTCAGAAAACGCTTCTTCGGTAGAAAATGAGTTGAAAGGGGATGCGGTTACCATTTCTGAAAAAGGGCGTGCGTTAGCTAAGAAAATTACTTCACTAGAAGAAAGTGACGAACAAGCGGGAAAAACTGCGAAAAAAGACGCGAAACAGGTCAAAAAAGAAAGAGCTAGCGAGTCAGGTGGCAATAAGAGCGCGCTTGATAAGCTGATAGAGACATTGAAAAAGAAAATTAAAGTCGTAGAGCAAGAAATTCAGAGCCTTAAGGGGTCTAATATGCACGAGAAAGCAAAACAAAGCATGCTGAGTGCAAAGACAGAAGAGTTGACTCTTCTTAATGGGCAACTGCAGTCCGCTATGGCACAAAAGATGAAAGCAGCTCAAGGGGCAGCCAAAGCTTAAGAGGTTGTCTATATAGCTCATCGATTGATAGCAAAAAGTCTCAGATGCCCTGAGACTTTTTTTGTCTATAGATAGTTTGTTTGGGGGAATGGAAGCGAACGAAGCTAGTTAACTACATCGAGACGTACTACAATCGAAGACAGCAGCATTCGAGCAATGGCTGGTTTTACCCTGCCATTTTTGAGTCTCGCAATGAACAGCATGGCCTTATCACTTAACTTGAAAACAACATTTTTGATTTAAGATCAGAAAGTTAGATTAAACTTTTTTTGTTATAGGGTCAGATGCCAGTTTAAGATATTTTATATATAAAAACACCCCAGCTTCATTTCGAATCTGAGGTTTGGAACAGTTTGAAAGGGTACATGCTTGTAGAGTGCATTTACCCTTTTTAATTATCTTTGCTGCATTGATTTGACCAAATTCTTCAGTTCGCCTGCATTTCCCACAAGGCCGGAAATGGATGAAGCGCAGATAGAAACGCCGTCCGAGGTACTGACAGCAATGCTGTGAACCTCATCCATGGCCTGCCGGATAGTTTCGGAACCGGCGGCCTGTTCTTTACTGAGCAGGGCAATATTCTGTACCTGATGTGTGTTTTCTTCCACCAGCTTGAGAATTTCTTCCATGCGCTGGCCGGAATGTTCTGCCAGACGCGAGCTTGCAGTCATTCCTTCCGCCACTTGTCTGGTGGCCTGCACATTACTAAGTACATGCTGCTGAATGCCTTCAATGGTATCCTGCACACTTTGAGTGGCGGTAAGGGTTTTAGCTGCCAGCTTACGTACTTCGTCCGCTACTACAGAAAATCCTTTTCCAGCCTCGCCAGCGCGGGCTGCTTCAATGGCAGCATTCAACGCAAGCAGGTTAATCTGGTCTGCAATATCGAGCACTATTGAAAGTACCGAGGTAATATTGCCTGTACGTTCCTCAAGAGTCCTCATTGAGTCACTTAGTTCTAAAATTTTATGCTGCTGTACAGTAATGGAGGAAACTGTTTCCATTACTTGCTCTGTACTTTTCTGTACCTGTTCCCCTGCGGCGATACTCTGGTCAGAAACATGCTGAGCATTTTCCGCCACAGTCTGAATCATACTGTGAGCATCCTGTACGTACTGTGCCACATGCGCGCTGCGGTCACGCTGTAGTGTAGCACCGTGACGGATACTGTCGATTTGCTCGGAGAACTGTTCTGTACTGCTGGAAATATGCTGTACAATTTCCTGTATCACTTCTGCCGCCTGCACCTTGCCTTGATACAAGGCATCCTCTGTCTCTGAGCGAGCCTGCTCGGCTTCCACCAATGCATGTTCAGCTTTGAGAGTTTCCTCTTTTGCCTCAGCACTGCGCTCTTCCGATTCCTGAATTTTCCCCTTCAATGTTGTTACCATCGTGCGCAGAGAATCTGCCAACACACCGGATTCGTCCTTCTGCCGTATGTCCAGAGTTGCGGAAAGATCCCCCCCTGCAACGGAGTGGGCAAACTCTATTCCCTTAAATAACGGACTGGTAATATTTCTGGTAAGGGTTATGCCTATAAGCAAGGCCAACAAGAAACCACCGCCGGTACCGTATAGTGATACAGAGTTCAAAACTTGTGCATATTCAACTGCATCTTCGGTTTGACTAGCCACGGATTGAGAATTCAGTGCCAGCATTTCGGCAATAATCTGCGACGACTTTGCACTCAACTCTTTATCATCCACCATAATAAGCGTTGCCATGTTCTGGTAGAGAGCTTCGGCCTTGTCAGCTTCTGCTATAAGTAGGTCTAACTGTTTTCGTAGTGCTGTAGAGGCTTTAATAATTTTTACTTCATAAAGAAACGAAGCAGCGTCGGCATCGCCACGACGAATAGCTTGTTTAGCCTCAGCAATCGCGGAATAAAATGCCTTCAGCGGTGATTCCATATCATCCAAAATTTTCTGGATTGCGGTGTTTTTTGTACTGTGGCTGGCTATCCATGTTCCCAGTTTACTGTTCGCATAGTCATCACCGCCTTTAAACTCTATCTCAGACTGGAGCATATTTCCTACATCACCAATAAGCTTGTAGTACTCGCTACGCAGCATCTCCAAATCTCGTTTAAACCGGACAGGCGCCAGAATATCAGTAGCCAGCAGCTGCCGTGAAAGAGCCATAAACTGACTATTGATTGCATCACGCTGCCTTCTGTTTTCTTGTAGCAACTGCCACAGTTTCTTTTCTCTGCCGGAGTGCTCCTGAGCATCGTACTGAGTCCACAGCGTATTAAAACGGTTTTCCAGTGTATCCAAAGTACTGTGGAAGTCTTCTACAGTCTCCGCTTCCAGCCTCGGTGTCAGCAGAATGCGCTGGATGCTCATAATACGGCCGCTTGTATTTTGTATCTGCATCAATGTTTGTACAGACGGCAATCGCACATCAGTAATATACCGAAATGATGTGGTAATATTAGAAACCCCAACCCAACCGACACAGCCAGCAACCAAAAGCAGCAGGGCAATAACGGAAAATCCGCCAATGAGTTTAACGCGGATACTCAAATTTTTCATAATAAAATACTCCCATTGACGGTCTATAACGTGGTCATGCCCTGCTGCTTGTGTATAACAGGTTGCTATTTAAAGTCTGCTTCAACTTTTTTCATAACAGTGCGCAGACTGTCATAATTACTGTCTTTTGTTGGAGTAATAGCAGTAACGCCTTTTTTGATAGAGCCGAGGATGGCACGATCCTTCAGTCCAAGCAGAGCAGTACGTAATTGCTTTGTCTGAGCGGCGTCCATGCCCTTGTGAGCTACAAACAGGAAGTCGTAAATTGGTAAGGACTTAGCGATGATTTTGATGGAATCCAGATTCTTGTTAGCAACAGCTTCTTTAATACCACCAGCATCATAGCCACCCATAGCAACATACTTAGCAACCTTATCGTGTTTGCCAAGAAAGTCGTATTTCTCCAATGTGCCAAATACGCCACTATCCATGAGCATTTTGCAAGGAACATAAAAAGAAAGTGTTGACTGTCGTGAACCAAAGGCAAATTTTTTACCTTTCAGATCCTCGAGAGAATTGATGGCGGAGTTATCTTTGGCGGCAATGATAGCGGCATGGAAAAATGGCTTCCCTTTGGTTTCTATCCCACCAAGGATATTAAATACACCTGCGCCTTCCGCACCGGATGTGGCAAGTACGTACGGGCTTGGTCCAATGAATCCAAAATCAAAGTAACCGTTCTGGAATTTTTCAATAGTATCCGCGTAATCTTTACCTGTTTCAAAGGTAATTGTTGTACCAGTTTTCTGTTCAAGATAGGTGAGTAGAGGCTGAAGCGATTTTTTCACTTTCGAAACTTTACCTACAGCAATAGCACCAAAAACAAGGTTCTTCTTTTTTTGTGCATGTGCTGTTGAGACAGACAAAACCAGAACAAAAAGTAGCACTGCTGAAACAAGAGCATTGCGAAACATATTTCTCTCCTAAACATTAAGTTTTACGATAAAGCACCGTAGTATAATATGTACTACAATTCATAATGTAAGCATAACTAGACGTAACACTGGATGCTTCAAAAAGGACGTAGTAATAGCAAATCATATGCAATAACTACTTCGCCTAAGTATTACTCCAGCTGTTACAGCTCCTGTAAAATGCTCGCACCTGCTCATGTGTTATCGACAAGATTCATACAGACCTTAGGATATTTGCCATCAACTATGATATCGGAGAGCTGAATCGTATTATAGACAATTCAGCTACCGAATCATTCAGACCTTATCTCGCTATCTTCGTCAGAAAGATGTGTTGCATTAAGTGTCTAAAAAAATAGAGCGAAATATTTCTTTTTTAAGCAAAGAACGATTGTTCTCAATTCTCGAAATAGTACTACAAGAGAAATTTGCCTTTGGGGGAACCGTAAGCTTCTTTAAAAAAACACAAATCAAAAATAGAGTTTCCTGATCGCTTACTCTTCTTACCTATAACGCATTCCATGCAAACAGCTCCCACCGGCATATATCATCACTGCGGATTGCACTAAACTCGTAGCTCACGTACCTTGGAACTGGAATCCTCCCTACAAAACCAAATTACTTTTTCCGAGGTAATAGTATGCAAGTTGCAATGATCGGCCTTGGCCGCATGGGAATGAATATGGCACGCAGGCTCCTTAAGGACGGACATGAAGTGGTTGTTTGGAACCGCTCGCCGGACAAGGTAGCTGCAATGGTTTCAGAAGGAGCCATCGGCGCGCAATCTATTGAAGAAGCCGTACACAAACTCACTGGCCCTCGTGTTATTTGGAGCATGCTACCTGCGGGTAATGTCACCAAACACGCGCTTAAAGAGATTCTCGACGCACTGGAACCGGACGATCTCGTCATTGAGGGAGGCAACTCCTACTGGAAAGACGATCAGGAAAATGCAAAACCGTTTGTCGAAAAAGGGTGCGGATACATTGATGCCGGAGTTTCCGGTGGAGTGTGGGGGCTGAAGATAGGCTACTGCACCATGGTTGGCGGTAAAGACCGCTATGTACGCCGCGCAAAACCAATCTTTGATTCTCTTGCACCACCGCGCGGTTGGAAACATGTGGGTCCTGTCGGAGCTGGCCATTTCGTGAAAATGGTTCATAACGGTATTGAATACGCCATGATGGAAGCCATTGGTGAAGGGTTTGATCTCATGCGCAACGGCCCGTTCGAACACCTCGATCTTGGCGGCATTGCAGACCTGTGGGGTCAGGGCAGCGTAGTTCGATGCTGGCTGCTTGAACTGCTGGTTCTTGCCTACGAGCGCGACCCTGATCTTTCCTCAATCAGAGGCTACGTGGATGATTCCGGTGAAGGCCGCTGGACTGTGCTTAACAGCGTAGAATACGGCGTATCTGCTCCTGTCCTTGCACAATCACTGTTCAAACGCTTTGAATCCCGTCAGGAAGATGTGTACTCCAACAAGGTGCTGGCAGCACTGCGTAACGAGTTTGGCGGCCATGCCGTGAAAAAAGGATAGGTGCACTCATGATGCCTAATGTAGAAGCAACTCTTTCTCCTACCTCCGGCTCATGTGAAGAGCGCAGACCGGACGGATGCGGGATTATCATCTTCGGTGCCTCCGGTGACCTTGTTTACAGAAAGCTCCTTCCTGCCCTGTATCATCTCTATGCCCGAAATCTGATGCCGGAAAAATTCTACATTCTTGGATTCGCTCGAACAGATATGACTGATGATGCATTTCGGGAACGGGCACGCGAAGCACTTGTGGATGCACATGAGCCGGATGCCCCTGAGACTGTCACCAAATTCCTTTCCAAATGTATGTATGTTTCCGGTGACTATAAGGACCCAGCAGCCTACAAGCGGTTGCAAACAAAAGCCGCCACCTGTGACTGTGATTTTTCGGAAAAAGAAAACAAACTCTTCTATCTTGCTCTTCCTCCTCAACTGCACCCTTCTGTGGTCAGCCGTCTATCCGAATGTGGCCTTACCGCGGAAGGCGAAAATGCCAGCCCCTGGGCGCGTGTGGTGTTTGAAAAGCCGTTCGGACACGATCTTAACTCCGCACTGGAGTTGGACAAGCATCTGTCCTCCATGCTCGATCCCTCACAGATTTTCCGCATAGACCATTATCTCGGTAAAGAGACTGTGCAATCTATTCTGATGCTCCGCTTTGCAAACATTATGTTCGAACCCCTGTGGAGCCAACGGTATATTGATAACATCCAGATTACAGTAGCAGAATCAGTAGGTGTAGAGCACAGGGGCGGATATTATGAGTCGGCAGGATGTTTGCGGGACATGTTCCAGAACCATATGCTCCAAATGCTTTCACTTGTGACAATGGAGCCCCCCACACGCTTTGAAGCCGAATTTGTACAGGCTGAACGGGTAAAGCTGTTACGGGCAATCCGACCGTGGTCTGAACGCACCCTCAAGGACAACATTGTCCGCGGACAATACGCAGCAGGTACCGTCCATAATGAAAAAGCAGTCGGGTACCATGATGAAGCAAACATCGCGAAAGACTCCGCAACTGAAACATTTGTGGGCATGAAACTGTACATCGATAATTGGCGCTGGCAGGGAGTCCCCATCTATATGCGCTCAGGCAAGCGCCTGCATATGCGTGAGTCCGAAGTTGCGGTCACGTTCAAACGAGTTCCGCACTCCATGTTCGGCTTTGCTTCCCAGCATGAAATGCCGGCCAATATTCTGGTTATGAAGATTCAACCGAACGAAGGAGTGGACTTAACCATCCACACAAAACAACCGGGGCCTAAAACATGCATGGCCAGCTTATCCCTGTCCTTCAAGTATGAAGAAGTATTCGGCATCACTCCGCCGGATGCCTATGAACGACTTCTTCTGGACTGCATGCTCGGCGACCGCACCCTGTTCCTGTCCCGCAAAGGGGTTGAGGCAGCGTGGACAATTGTTGATCCGATCCTCAATTTCTGGCGAGATCATCCAGATAAAGCACCACTCCATTCATACGAAGCGGGCTCATGGGGACCACAAGCTTCTGACGATTTACTCCTGCGCAGCGGGCACCAGTGGCGTAACCCGCCGGATGAACATGGAACGCATTTTAAAAGTTTGGCAAAGCCTCTTATTGTCCGCAAATAATCTTTTCACAATCACGACCTTTAGCGGAAATCTTATGGAAGTAAGATTTCCGCTTTTTTTATATTTTTGGCTTTTTTTTGTTATTTTTAGTATTTTTTTGAACAAGCAGCACAAATTATTGTCAAATGACAAACTGCAGTCTGTTCGAGACTGACAGCCTCAATACCTTTTGATATGCCAAAAGGTATGTTTCGTCCCTTTACTACTCCCATTGAAGATATTGCTATTATCTTCGGGCATGAACGCAGCCTCAGCAACGGTGAAAAACGAATTTACTCCGTTGCTGCCCTACGTATTTCTCAAGATGCAACTATCAGCGAATTCACATCGAATATTCGCTCCGGTAAGCTGCGGGCACGAGAATATGCCCATTCGCAAGTCAGCGAAGCAAAGCTAAAAAGTGCACCTGACGAAATTACGGTGTCAGGGCACCTACAAGATTTTCTAGAAGGTGTGGATCATATCGTGGGATACGTGCCCAATGGGCATATCATTTCACTTGAACCACTCTGCAATAACGAGCGTATTATTGATGCTGCATTGCTTGCAGACTATTTTATGCCGTGGACTGGAGCTGCCACAGCAAAATCTTTATGGGAGTACCTGCACCAACAGGAACGACAAAAAATCAGCTTTTCTCCGCTGGAAGGTGCCGAACTCTGCGTTGACTTTATGAAGCACCTCTTCGGCACAGTTCTCAACGATACCACATATCCTGCTGCCAGCGCACTGCGCTACTATCTGCGGGCAAGCAACACGCTCTTTGGAACCTTCTGTTGTCACATGCTGGAACATTTTGGAGACTATTTCGGCAATTCTCTCATCACGCCGGTAACCAAGCCGGAAACGGCAGACTGGGAACAATTTCTGGATACTGTTCCCAAAAAAGAAAAGACAACCACAGAGCACGAAGCCTATCAGGAATTACCTGAGGACGACATCCAGCAGCTATTTGAACAGCTCTCTCACAAACGCAAAGGCTACAGTGTACGTCAGCCGCAAGTAGACTACGCCACCAATATTGCTCACGCCATCAACAGTAACGCGGTCGCGTGCATTGAAGCCGGTACTGGCACAGGGAAAACCCTTGGCTACTTGCTGCCAGTTATGGAATTTCTCAAACGAAATCCCACACAGCGCGTGGCTATTGCCACCTATACCAAGAGCCTGCAAAAACAACTGTACGGAAACGAACTTGATGCCTGCCGCGAGCTGTTCGGCCAATATCAGGATATTCCTGTTTCGCTCATTAAAGGCAAATCAAATTACGTTTGCGCACACAAACTCAACGACATTCTCTCCCCTCTCCTAGACGGCATAGAATTACTCTCGTGGCTGTATTTTGCCAACATCTGCTACCGTTACCGCATTGCAGATTTAGATGACGTAACACCCCGCATACGTGCCTATTTCGACGAAGGCAGAACTCTGAGTAATATTGCGCAAGAAGTTTCAGCAGGAAGCAGCTGTTTCAGCACACACAAGCGCTGCCCGGGAAATATTGTCACTGCAGAAGCAGCGCAATCACGACTTGTCATTACCAACCACAATAAGCTGGTGCTCATGGAGAGTGACTCACAACTGAGTAATCTCTTCAAACATTGTATTATTGACGAAGCAAACCACTTTGAGGACGCAGTCCGCACAACCCTGAGCCCTGAATTTTCTACATCTGATATTGCATTTTATTGCCGTTACCTACGAGAGCAATGCCGCAAACTAATTTTGGCACCCTCGACAACCGAAATCGTGGAAAATCAGGCGGAAGCCGTCGTAAGTGAAATCGCATACACAATTACCAAGATGGATGCTATGCGGGAGCAGTTCAAGCAGATGAATCAGGCAGCAGCATACGGCGCTGTTCCTGTAACGCCTGTGCACCTCGCATTCACGGATGGTGATGCTGTTAACGACTTGAAAATTCTCCTGAAGCATCTGGTTCGCATTCACGAACTTTCAGCCTTTTTTGCTGGTAAAAAAGCAGGTGATCTCCCATTAGGATATAAAGCAATTTCCCGCTGCCGAACCATGCGCACCCTGCTTCAAGATGCCTGCGTCAGCCTTTCCCAAATCCATAAAGGCTTGCATGAAGACGGTACGTGGAACTCTGTGCATGTCTTCCCTCGCAACTGGTTACTCTGCGGAGGGCAAGTCTACATGGGAGCCTTTATCCGCGAAACCATCATTAAACAACGTGATACCATTGTATTCACCTCAGCCACACTGACTCATCAGTCCAGCTTCACGCCCTACAGGCGTTCATTGGGACTTGGTAAGGCTGACATGGTTACATTTCTAGATGAGGAAGCCTCACCCAAGCCATGCTTCGTTGCTAAAATTGCACCACCGTTTACTCCGGATTACTCTCTTGTGGTTCCTTCTGACGCACCAAGCGGCCTGTACGAACATAAAAAACACTGGCTCGACTACACACTCACCGTACTGCCCAAACTTATTGAATATAATTACGGAGCCACTCTTGTTCTCTGTGCAAGCTACGAAGATTTAGAAGCACTGAGGAAAAATCTTGAAACATCCTACGACGGTAACTATCCGTTACTGTTCCAAAGAAAGGGTGAGCCTGCCACAGCACTCATCGAAGAATTTCGAACAACGAGAGAAAGTGTTTTATTCGGCGTGGAAACATTCTGGCACGGCGTGGATTTCCCAGGAAATACGCTTACGCAGGTTGTCATCACCCGACTCCCATTTCCAGCACCCAACTCACCTCTTATGGATGCCAGAAAACGGTTCTTACCAGATGGAGTTTTCTGGGAACGATATCGTTATGAAACTGCAATAAAATTCAGGCAAGGTACCGGAAGGCTCATCAGACGTGAAACTGATACAGGGCTTGTTGTTGTGCTGGACAACAGACTGCTCAGAAACCAGCGGCTTGCCCCGTGCCCCGTCATTCAAGGGATGCGAAATATCCCTGAACGCCATAGGGGAAAAGGTTGGAAGAAAGCAGAATAAAGACATGCACGTCCTATTCTCGGGACATGCCATGTACCTGAACCTGAAGACAACACATTGTAAAAAAGGAAGAAGTAGATGGGAAAAGTGGCAATTCTGCTCACCCAAGGGTTTGCAGATTGGGAATATGCCCTGCTGGCAGGAACAGGCGGCTCCTTTTACGGGCAAGATATACAGTTTTTTTCACCTGAGGCTGGCGAGATTCAATCACAAGGTGGTCTTACGGCATCAGTTTCAAATGAAGTTTACGAAATCACCGCATGGCAGCCCGATGTAATCGTCATCATCGGAGGTTCCATATGGGTAACAGACGCAGCACCGGATCTTACAGTCGTCCTGACTATGCACTATAACCGTGGTGGTATTGTTGCAGGAATCTGCGGAGGTACATTAGCTCTAGCGCGAGCAGGACTCTTGAACAACACACCTCACACTTCAAATGATCTTGAATTTCTGATGCAAAACGCGCAAGACTACTCCGGTGCCAATCATTTTCAGCAAAGTCCCGTAGCGATAACTGGTGATCGAGTAATAACCGCAACTGGAACCGCACCTGTTAGCTTTACAGCCGCAATTTTTACATGCCTCGGTTTAGACACCCAAAACGTGCAACAATTTCAAGACATGCTGGCTGCAGAGCACGGTTAGTCATTACTCCCATCTTCGTAGTTCCCAACAGTCCTGTGCCTTGCAATAAAAAGAAGCCCCGCTATTGCGGGGCATAGTGCTATTCTTTCTCTTTCAGCTGCGGCTTGTCAGATGAGTTCTTACACATATTGTCATATGCGTGAGAAAAAACGTTATTCACATCTTCCATGGAAGACATTCCTCTCATCTGCCCGGCAAGATATCCATGTAGAAAACCACGTTCGTATGAGAAAACCTTGGCTAAATCCATTTCTGTAGCCTTCGGGTTTTGCTCTTTGAATATTTTCTCACCTTCAGTGAAGTATTGCTTGGCAATCTCATTTTTACGCATCTCAAGAGCAAGATATCCACACTGGATTTTGTTCTTGTAGTTACCGGTAAGAGGAGCTTCTTTCATTCCTTCAGGAGCCGCTACTGCAACCTGCGCAATAAGCATCAGTCCCAGAGCCAGTACAAGTGCTCTCATTTTCTCTTCCTTTTTATTATGATTGTATGCTGTGCACACCTTTTCGGGCACGGTTTGCGGTAACAACATGACACAAACTCTTCCGCTCGCCTTGCACTCAAAAGTGATAACAACACTTTCTACGCTGAACACTCATTATTTGGAAGTATCTTTGCAATTATTTAGAATAATACATCACTTAAGTATAACCGATTTCCGCGCAACTTTTCGTAACTCAAGTCACAGTTTGCAGTACTTTTAACATTTTTTTTATGCGTAGGAGAAGCCTATTTTTGAGTAACCAAGCGTGCTAATTCGCACAAGTGCAAAAACGGTACATCCAAATTGTGCGTAAAAAAAATACATCAGCTAATTCGGATAATTACACTGTGGATTACGTGTTAATCTATCCACAAAAAGCATCAACCTACTTGATGCATAACATGCTTTTTGTTAGCTCTTTCCCACCCAAAGAAGACTCCCTTCAGGAGCCGAAAGGCGCAAAGGAAATCCGGTCGAAAATCCGGTGCGGTCCTGCCGCTGTAATCTTGCCTGCTTTCCCACAAGCTACCGCCCACACGGTATACCGGCAAGAAAGCCAGCCCCTTCCTGAAGTCAACCGGCACAGAGCGTACTGCCGGTATATATCCAAATAATCCATAACCTGTGCCTGCGTATATTGGGGTTCTGCCGCAATATACACATCCCAGGCTGCAAGATGTCGAATTGCTATCGCGCGATGCATGCGTTCTTTACGTGTGCTCTTCTTTTGCCATGCACTTTCTATGACGTCCGGAGTTATAATGCCCAAACAGATTCTCAAGCGAGACGGTTGCATCGAAACTTGGTCCCTCGAACGAATTGCCCAAGCTATCCTCAAAGCACTCAAAAGCAGTGGCATCAAAGACCCACTTCTTTCCAAACGCCTTGCTCGTAAGGTAGAAGAAAAACTTGCAAATGTTGAAGCACCTGAGCAAGAGCAAGTACAAGACACAGTACAGCAGGTACTGATGGAAGCCCGCTTGTACGCCGTTGCTGAACGTTACATTATCTACCGTGAAAAACGTCGTGAAATGCGTACACAGGATCAGGCTTACTTTGACGTATCCAGCATGATCGAAAGCTACCTTGACCGCAGTGACTGGCGTGTAAATGAAAACTCCAACATGGGTCATTCTTTTCAGGGTCTCATTCTGCATATGGCAGGCTCTGTTCAGGCTCGTTACGTGCTTGAAAAATATCCAGAAGAAATCCGTCAGGCTCACACTCACGGTTACTTCCATGTTCACGATCTTTCTTTCGGTCTTGCAGGCTACTGCTCAGGCTGGAGCCTTCGCGATCTCCTGCTTGAAGGTTTCAACCTCGAAGGCCGTTGCTGCTCTGCACCTGCAAAACATTTTGATTCCGCATGCGGACAGATTGTAAACTTCCTTGGAACACTGCAGAACGAATGGTCCGGCGCTCAGGCATTCAACAACGTTGATACCTACCTTGCTCCGTTTATCCGCAACGATAATCTCGACTACCCGACTGTACGTCAGCAGATCCAGAAGCTTGTATACAACCTGAACACTACCTCCCGCTGGGGCGGCCAAAGCCCGTTCACCAACTTTACGTTTGATATGGTTGTTCCGGCACACATTGCTAATGAACCTATCATCATTGGTGGTGCATTCCAGGATACAACCTACGGTGATTACCAGAAAGAAATGGATATGATTAACCGCGCATTCCTCGAGGTTATGCTCGAAGGCGACGCTGATGGCCGTATCTTCTCTTTCCCGATCCCGACATACAACGTTACCAAAGATTTTGATTGGGATTCTGTTCCAGCCCAGCTCTTAATGGAACTTACAGCCAAGTATGGTGTTCCGTACTTCCAGAACTTCATCAACTCCGATCTTAATCCGGAAGATGTTCGTTCCATGTGCTGCCGTTTGCAGATGGATCTTCGCGAAATCCGTAAAAAGACCGGTGGCCTGTTCGGCGCTGGCGACCTCACTGGTTCCATCGGCGTTGTAACTCTGAACTTGCCGAAACTTGCGTACCTTGCTCACAACGAAGAAGACTTCCTTGATCTTGTTGAAGAATACGCAGAAATGGCTAAAGAATCTCTGGAATTCAAGCGCAAGCTCTGCCAGCAGAACCTTGAAGCGGGCATGTTCCCGTTCTCACGCCGCTACCTCAAAAACGGCTACAAAGGTCACTTCTCCACCATCGGTCTTATCGGTGGCCATGAAGCATGCCTCAACCTGCTCGGCAAAGGTATTGAAACTGAAAGCGGCCTGCGCCTTATGCGCCGTGTTCTCAACCACCTGCGCGCACTTACTGTTCGTTTCCAAGAAGAAACTGGCAACCTGTACAACCTTGAAGCAACTCCGGGTGAAGGTACCTGCTACCGTCTTGCCAAAACAGACAAAGACCTCTACGCAGACATCGTTTCCGCTGGTAATGAAGTACCGTACTACACCAACTCGACTCTGCTTCCAGTAGGTCTTACAGGGGACGTATTCTACGCTCTTGAGCACCAGAACGAACTCCAGACCTTGTACAACGGCGGTACCGTATTCCATTCCTTCCTCGGCGAAGCTGTACCGGAACCGGAAAGCGTAAAGAACTTCCTCATCAAAGCAATGAGCAACACAAAAATTCCTTACATTTCCGTGACCCCTACCTTCTCCATTTGTAAGGAGCACGGCTACATTAATGGTGAACACTTCAATTGTCCGACTTGTGGCAGCGAAGCAGAAGTGTACACCCGTGTAGTTGGCTACTACCGTCCAGTAAAACGCTGGAACAAAGGTAAACAAGAAGAATATCGCCAACGTCAGGAATACGCACTTAGCGCGCTCACTGACTGCTGCTGCGGAAGCTAGTCCGTTTGCAGCCCCTTTATTAGTAAGAAAAGCCGTTCTGCGTAAGCAGAACGGCTTTTGTCATTATGGGAAAAGAAAAGGCTAGTTTTTTAAGCTATGAATCGGTGCAGGAATACGTCCACCAAGATTAATGAAGGATTCTGCATTACCACCAGGAACGGCCATAATCTGTGCTTCACCAAGCAAACCACCAAAAGAAACAGTATCTCCCACGCCCTTATCAGGAACAGGAATAATACGTACAGCTGTTGTCTTACTATTGATCATACCGATTGCCATTTCATCAGCAATGATGCCGGATAATGTTGCAGCCGATGTATCACCAGGCACAGCCACCATATCAAGGCCTACTGAACAAACACTGGTCATGGCCTCAAGTTTTTCCATGGTCAATGCGCCAGACGCTGCGGCTGCTGCAATGCTTGAATCTTCTGATACCGGAATAAATGCACCGGATAATCCGCCAACGTGGGACGACGCAAATGCACCACCCTTTTTCACAGCATCATTCAACATAGCCAAAACAGCTGTTGAACCTGGGGCACCAATGGATGAAAGGCCAATGGCTTCAAAGATTTCACCCACGGAATCTCCTACCTCCGGTGTCGGTGCCAATGACAGATCAGCCACACCAAACGGTAGACCAAGGCGTTCCGCAACCTCTGTACCGATAATTTCACCGACACGGGTCACTTTAAACGCAGTACGCTTAATTACCTCAGCAATATCACCAAGACTCTTGGCACTTCCGCTCTGTACAGCCCTATCGATAGCTTTTTTCACAACTCCGGGGCCGGAAACACCTACGTTAATAACAGCTTCAGGCTCACCAACTCCAAGATACGCTCCCGCCATAAACGGTACATCTTGAGGAATATTGGCAAACACAACCAGCTTGGCGCACCCCAGGCCATCTTTATCTGCTGTACGCGCAGCAATGTCCTTAATACGCTGCCCCATAAGAGCCACCGCATCCATATTAATGCCGCTTCTGGATGATGCAACGTTAATAGAAGAACATACTCGCTGCGTTACTGCCAAAGCCTCTGGCAAAGAATCAATGAGAGCTCGATCGCCCTTAGTCATTCCTTTTTCAACCAACGCACCGAATCCGCCGAGGAAATCAACACCTGCTTCTTGAGCAGCTTCGTCAAGAATCTTACACGCCTTCACCATCTGCTCAGGCGTATATGAGGCACATACAACCCCCATCGGACTAACGCTGATGCGCTTGTTCACGATAGGAATGCCGTACTTGTCGCCTACCTCATTACAAGTAGACACAAGTTTTTGTGAATAATGTCTAATTTTGGTGCGGACTCTATCAGCAAACACGTCAAAGTCGTGACTTGCGCAATCGAAGAGGCTGACACCAAGTGTAACGGTACGAACATCCAAATGCTCGTTTCTGAGCATAGCTAAAGTACTGAGCACTTCGCGATCTGAAAGCATCTTTTATCCTTATAAAATAATTTGCTAAACCGTATTGTATGCAGACATGACAATCCTCAACTGATTGTCACGTATTGCAGCTACACGGGTTGAACCCTGTGCACCGCTTCGAAGATATCACTGTGCTGCACACTGACCCGTACCGAAAGCTCTTCAGCCTTGGCATTCAGCGCGTTGCGAAGAGCAGAAAGCTCTACAGCACCAGGAACTATAACCTCAAATACAATAAGAGCATGACCATCAGGCTGGTCATCAGGAACAATAGCTTTCAAGTTAGCAATGTTTACATTGTGCTCACCAAGAATACCTGAAATCGCAGCGACAAGCCCTCTTTGATCAGGACCATCAACGCTGACAACAAAGGATTGTGGATCTTCAGCAGACCAGCTTCTACCGTCATAAAGGCGTGCTGTAACACTGAGATCAATCTGTCGTTCGGCAAGTCCCTTCACCAGTGATTCTTGCAATGCTTCAATTGTACAACCGTCTGGCATTTCAGCAATAACGATTGCAGCAAATTCACTATGCAGAATAGTTTGACTTACCTCATTAATGTTGCACTCCAACCCTGTAAGTAGGCTGGAGACCGCATGTACGACTCCCGGACCATCTTTGCCGAGAAATGATACAACTACCTTTTTCATATTTTGCACTCCAAACATATAGATACCGGAAGCTTGATAGGCTCTTACAATTATGTCAAGCCCTACAGATCACCAGTGCCCGCAACTGGCATCCCAAGCAACCGCACCAACATTCTGTACTGATTACTTTTCGTATATTCTGTACCTTCAACTCACTAAAAAACAAAGATACAAACATAGTATGCTACGTAAATAGACTCTATTTTATTCAAAATTTAGCAAAAAACTACTAAATTTATACACATAAAATCGCTATCCCGCGCAGCAGGCACTGCACATAAAAAAACAAAGGATGTTTCATGAAAAAGATAGGGTTGATAGGTGGAATGAGCTGGGAATCTTCCATCGTATATTACAGATTGCTCAACGAAGGTATTCGTACCCGCTTAGGCGGTCTCCACTCATGCAAAATCCTCATGGAAAGTGTAGACTTTGCCCCGCTGGAAAAAATGATGAGAAAAGGTGATTGGGAAACAATCAGCACCGAGCTGACACAAGCAGCACTCAACACTGAAGCTGGTGGAGCTGATATACTCCTCATCGGCACAAACACAATGCATATGGTGGCAGACAACATCCAGAGCGCCCTTGAAATTCCTCTCATTCATATTGCTGACGCCGTGGCGAGCAAAGCAAAAGAACTCAACGTACGTAAGCTAGGACTGCTCGGAACCGCCTTCACCATGGAACACAATTTTATCAGCAAGCCGCTTTCTGAAAAATACGACCTCGAAGTCATTATTCCAGATGAACAATCCCGAAAACTTATTCACACCAGCATTTTTACCGAACTGTGCTGCGGTAAGCTTCTGGATACAACTCGCCAAGCCTTCATCGAAATCATTCAGGAACTTGAAAACAACGGAGCGGAAGCAATTATCCTCGGCTGCACCGAGATAGCGCTGCTTGTCAAACCAACCGACTATACTCTTCCGCTGATTGATACCGTACAAGCGCATGTTGATGCGGCACTTGCTGCGGCAGTTAGTGAATAAAAGTCTTTGGGATGAAAGAAATAAGGCCTCCGGCGGGCGGGGCTCTGCCCCTGCACCCCGCGAGAGGGAATCCCTCTCTACTCCATTTAGGATTATTTTTAATCAGTAACCATCAGTAATCATGATACTTAATAAGCCTACGCATGTAAGTTACTATGTGAAAGAACAAGCGATATTATTAGCCAATAATAGTTAACAGACAAACCAACCTCGCGGTCAAGGGGGCGTCCCCCTTGCGGGGTGCAGGGGCAGAGCCCCGCCCGCCGGAGGCATAAAAAACAACTAGCGCAAACTCCAAAAAAAAAGCCACGCCCAAAAGCGTGACTTTTTACTTTCAATAAAGACAGACAGATTAATGACATCCGCAAGATGCACCATGCTTCTGTCCACCTCGGCCGACAAATTGCTTCCCAACAAGAATAATCAGGGCGATAGCGGATGCATAAGCAATAATGCCGTGTTGATGTGTCTCCACATTATTAATCCATTCAAAAACGGACAGACCGAGTTTTGCATACAGCCAGTTTACGGCAAGGCCAAGAATGACTGAGGTCACGGCGATGGAACTTACGTAAATGAACGCTACTCGCTTCCCAAGAGTCTGGGCTACAACTGTAATAGTTGCAGCGTTGGTTGCCGGCCCTACAAGCAGGAAAACTAAAGCACCACCAGGAGAAAGTCCTTTAAGTGCAAGCGCTGCGGCAATCGGCGTAGACGCAGTTGCACAGACGTACATTGGCACACCAATAACCACCATCAGAATCATACTGAGCAAGCCGTCCCCAACGTAATCCTGAAAGAACGTTACCGGCAGGAAGGTGGATACCACCGCCGCAATGAGAATGCCGATAAACAGCCACTTTCCGATATCCGCCACAAGTTCACCAAAGGCAAACTTCATACCGGTCATAAATTTGTCTTTAAAGCGTTTGCCTGCTGAAGAAGAACAGCAGCCTGAGGTACATTCCTCTTCTTTCTTCAATGTAGTCGGGGCAAAGTTTAATGGTGTAAACTCTGTCTTACCCGGCTTAGGCTTCTCAGGGAACATATCCACTAGAGTACCAGCCGTAAGAGCAGAAATAAACGCTGCTACAGGACGGACAATGGTCATAATCGGGTCAAGCAGCGCGTATGTAATAGCAATGGAGTCCACACCTGTTTCCGGTGTGGAAATCATAAAGGATGTTGTGGCTCCCTTACTTGCACCCTGCTGTCGCAAACCGGCAGCAGCAGGAATTACCCCGCAAGAACAGAGCGGCAACGGTACGCCGAACATGGACGCCTTAAGCACAGCACCTTTTTTATCGCTACCAAGATGTCGAGCAACGAAATCTTCCGGCAGAAACCCCTTAAGAAGTCCAGCAACGAAGAACCCGAACAGTACGTATGGAGCAGCTTCGAGCAGAATCTCCCATACTTCTGTAATGTATTGTATAGCAATTTCCATAAGTTACCTCTGAAAATTAAAATTACGTATGAATATGTGTTCATACGTAAGTAAGACAGAAGCTCCTCACGGTCAAGCAGAGAATCGAAATTGTCCCAATTGCACAACTAACATTCTGAAAATAAATAAAAAAAGGACATCAAAAATGATGTCCTTTTTGCTAGCTATAATCATAGCAACCCTCCGTCTGATTATTGACAAGAACAGGTTACGCTTGATTGTAAATCGCTTACAACCAGAAGGTTCGTACCGGTGCGTTAGCACGACCACCTGACAGTATATTAAGCGAGCATTGATAACGCAGCGTTAAGTTCAGCGTCTAATCTGTTATGTACACCGGAACGAACAGCCGGAGCAGATGATGTGAATTCGTCACGACGCTGTGCATATACGTTTTTAATAAATGCTTCTTGCATTTCCTGTGAAAAACCGCCTGTCTCGCTGAAAGCTTTAGCAAAAATCTTTACAGCGCCACGCGGGCCGTGCTGCAAGGAAGTAGAAAGTAATACCTCTTCCATAGCAGAACTCATAGTACCAATATTCATTTTATCCTGAACAACGCGTGCTACTGGTGCGAAGTAGCGGGAATGCATAAACGCATCCTGCATTTTTTCAAAACGAACAGGATCAATATTAGCTACTTCTTTCCAGGCTGTCGGCATTTCGCCAAGTTTGGAGCCTGTATTCACTTCACCAGCTGCCCGCAGGTGCAAGGAAATGTCAGAAGCGTGCGTATCAAGATACGTCAAAAAATCGTCCATAGTTCCGCGAGCGGATGAGAACTGATATTTACCGTACGAAGTTCCCCCGGTGGTATCGTACCCAATAGCAGCAATATTTCCGGTTGCTCCAGACTCAAACATTGTAGCCAATGATCCACGAACGTCATTGTTTACAATAGATTCAATATCTTTTGCTTCTTCTTTATCTGCATTGCCGCCAAAGGTGTTACCAGAAGACTGAACACCTGCTTCAACCGCTTCAAGAGCAATTTCACGGCTCATCATGCCCTGTAAGTTTACAGGAGCACCGGAAGCCTCAGCAGTTTCGAGCTGATTCTTGGCAGCAGCATCTGTCAGCATTTTGAGCGTATTGCCTAATACATTTGGCTCAACTGTCGAAATATTGATTAATGTCGCAAGAGAAGAGACATTTCTCAGGTTCATACCTGAGCGTGCAGACTGTTCTGCCCCGAGCAACCCATAGTACGGGTACTGAGTAGGCAAAGCAGCAACCTGTGAAGGTTGTGTAGATTGCATTGCTTCTGCAATCTGCTGCGGTTCTCTAAGCAAAGCTTCGAAGCGGCTTACGCCGTTATTTTGCGCACTACCGTATGTGTTAGCTGCGCCAGTGCGTCTTTTTGACTGCTGCAGGGCTCCCTGCACTTGCGTCATCGAGATTTGGGTCACAGACATAGTATTCCTCCTAAAAGCTCCCCCGAGCGTAACAACGTACTCCCGTTATTGAGCAATTACAGTGCCAACTTGTTAGACTCGTTAGATTGCAAGGGCTGGCAGAGAGTTAGAGTAACCACTCACTTTTGTATTTCAAAAAATTGTCAGTAATTTGAAGATACTTGAAACCTGATATATGCAGTATCACGCAAATAGCCATGAAACTGCTCCTGTATCATTCACATGTTACGTTCTTATTGTAGGATAAAAACAGAGAGACGCTTTGTTGTAATTTTATATTGATCTTCAGGAAGATATACTGTCGTATTCATATTTTAGAAAATCGGCACTTGACGCTGACAGCATTTGCCGTATCTTCCCCTAACGGAAAACGCTTAGCATCTGGTGCACCTATTGTTTTTTAGTGATGCCAGTTGCTGCTCTCTAACTAACATCGGAAACAGGACATTCAATGGGAAAAGACCTGATCATTGTGGAATCACCCGCAAAGGTGAAAACAATTAAAAAGTTCCTTGGCCGTAACTACATGGTTCACGCCAGTGTAGGTCATGTCCGAGATTTGCCCAAAAAAGATCTCGGCGTGGACGAAGAAAAAAACTACAAGCCAAAGTATCAGATCATTCAGGGTAAACAGAAAGTTGTTTCCACACTGAAAGAGGCAGCTGCTAAAGCAGACCATGTCTTTCTTGCTCCCGACCCCGATCGCGAGGGAGAAGCAATCGCATGGCATATTGCCGAGATTATCAAAAAAGAAAATCCGAATGCTAAGCGTATCCAGTTCAACGAAATTACAGCCCGTGCTGTTCGTGAGGCACTCGAGCACCCGAAAGAATTGAACGAAAACCTCTTTGATGCCCAGCAGGCTCGAAGAATTCTCGACCGTCTTGTAGGCTACAAACTTTCTCCCCTGCTCTGGAATAAAGTGAAACGCGGTATCTCTGCCGGACGTGTTCAGTCTGTTGCACTGCGCCTTATTGTAGAGCGTGAAGAAGAGCGCTACGCATTTACACCGGAAGAATACTGGTTGTTCAAAGCAGAAATGGAAGGCGAATTACCGCCACCGTTCAAAGCGACTCTTCACCAGATTGCCGGTAAAAAAGCTGTTGTTCCTAATGAAGAAGCAGCTATTGCGCTTCAGGAAGCAGTCCTTGCCTCCAAACTGCAGGTAGAAAAAGTAGAAGAGAAAAAACGCAGCCGCCAGCCGCTGCCGCCGTTTATCACGTCTACTCTCCAGCAGGCAGCAAGTCAGCGCCATGGCTATTCAGCAAAACGTACCATGTCCATTGCACAGCGCCTCTACGAAGGTGTAGAGCTTGGAGATAAAGGTACCACAGCGCTTATCACATATATGCGTACTGACTCTGTACGCATTGCTGATGATGCACGCGATGCAGCCAAAGAACTCATCCTTTCCATGTATGGGGAAGAATACGTTCCTGCCAAGCCGCGCTTTTTTAAAACAAAATCCAGTGCTCAGGACGCTCACGAAGCAATCCGCCCTGTTGACGCTTCCATTACACCGGATTCTGTCAAAAATTTACTGCCGCGTGAACAGCACGCTCTATACAGCCTTATCTGGTCACGCTTTATGGCTTCCCAGATGGCAGCTGCTCAATTCCATGACACTACCGTCACCATTGCCGCCAACCCAAGTGCCGCTACCATCAAGGACGCGGACTCACTTGCAAGCACATGGCGCGTAAAAGGCGAGCGCATGCTCTTCCCGGGCTTCCTTGCAGTTTCTCCGCAAAAAACCAAGGAAGATTCTGTTGAACTGCCAAAGCTGGAAGCCGGTCAGGATATCCGCCTGCTGAAGCTTGATAAAGAACAGAAATTTACCCAGCCTCCGGCACGATTCTCAGAGGCGTCTCTTGTACGCGAGATGGAAGAACTCGGCATCGGCCGTCCTTCCACATATGCAGCCATTATTTCGACACTGCTCGACCGCGGCTACGCACAGCTTGAAGAAAAGAACTTTGTGCCGACCGACCTTGGGCGTGTTGTCTGTCAGCAGCTTGTTAAGCACTTCTCCACATTAATGGATGTACGCTTTACTGCTCAGATGGAAACCCTGCTTGATAACGTTGCGGAAGGTACACTGAACTGGACACAGCTCATGACTGACTTCATGAACGACTTCAATCCTACACTTGAGAAAGCTGCTGAGGAAATGGAGTCCGTAAAACAAGGCCTTGAAACAGACCTTACCTGTTCAGAATGTGGCAAGCCGATGATGATCAAATTCGGTAAAGCCGGAACCTTCCTTGCCTGTTCAGGCTACCCTGACTGTAAGAATACTTCGAACTTTACCCGTGATGAAAACGGAAAAGTGGTACTTGTAGAGCGCCCGAAAGAAGAATTACAGAAAATGGGTGAATGCCCTGATTGCGGCAAGGATCTTGTACTCAAGCGTACCCGTACAGGCGGTCGATTTATTGCCTGCACCGGCTACCCTGAGTGTAAGCATGCAAAACCGTTCTCTACCGGAATCAAATGCCCTCGTTGTAATGAAGGCGAGATTGTAGAAAAATCCTCCCGCTCCGGTAAAATTTTCTACTCATGCAGCAGATACCCTCAGTGTGACTATGCATTGTGGAACTACCCTGTAGAAGAAGAATGCCCACAGTGTGAGTCTAAGCTGCTCACCATCAAAACTACAAAGGCTCGCGGAAAGCACATTGCATGTCCTGAAAAAACATGTCGCTACACACGCAGTCTTGAAGAAGATTCCGAGTAGTACCAATACCATCAAAACAGCCCGATCTGCGTATACAGATCGGGCTGTTTTTTTTATGTACATGCGTCAGTCTGTGAAACACACAAAAAAAGTCAAACAAGATATCTTGTCTGACTTTTTTCATAACGACGAGGCAATCTGTTGCCTGTCATTACCAAAATATTACCTTACGGCCTGCTGCATAGAACCTAGGCTAGTTCTCGGAGGGGGAAGAATACACAACAAGCCGCAAGGGTAAACGACGCTGCCAGCAGTGAAGCAACCAGCTGGAAGCGCACGCTATTTACGCACGTTTGGAACGGTCAAACTGCACAGCAGTACCGTAACAAGAGAAATATTTGCTGCCATCCGGATGGAAAGCGACATTTTCCTGATATCCGATAATGGCTTGAGCACCTTTGTTGACTGCACGTGCTGTCATACCAAAAAATGCATCATCAGAGTCATACCCGCGACAGGCAACCAGCCCGAGTACTTTACCGATGTCACGTCCCTCAAGTGCCTCAGTAGTCACTACAGGGAATCGACCGGCAAGAAATAAATCCTTCACACGTTCCATGTTCTCGGTACGAGCCTGTTCAGCCTGTGTCGGCTTTTTATCATTTCCACCAAGCAAAAATAACATTGTAGTCCTCCTGAATTGGCACCCTATCTATGTGGAACGCCACGTAATTGTCTTTGCGAAGACATATAGCAAGGAGCTTGCCATTTTTGCATCACACTGTTTTTACATACTTTTCACACTTGCTCGTCAAAAAATCGCCACTGACATAGAGATGACAATTGAGCGAATAAACGGTACAGGGGGACAAGAGGAGTGCTGCAAAATATAATTGGTTCAGCCTCCAACCAACCGCTGCGGGGAACATTTTTTATGAGTGCACGCTTTTTTCACTTCATATTTCTAACGCTTTTGACTGTTACCTTGACAGCTTCAAGCGCTTTTGCCGCACCTGCCGCTGCTCAGAAAGAACGCAAAAACATTCTTTACCTGAACTCATACCACAACGGATACGAGTGGTCTGACAATCTGCTCGAAGGTTTTAAAGAGCGAATTGAAGAAAGCCCGTACTCTATCATGTTGCAGGTTGAGTACCTTGACTCTAAAAAATTTCCCTACAATCAGGCTGTCCATCACGTAATGGATTTGTTCCGCCGCAAATTTGAAGACACCAAGTTTGACCTGATTACCGTTTCCGACAACGACGCCTTTAACTTTATCATCCAATACGGGGACGAACTGTTCCCCGGAGTTCCGGTTGTCTTTGTGGGTGTAAACGACTTTAAGCCCTCCCAGATTGCTGGTAAGCAAATAACGGGGGTAACTGAAACATTTGACGTTGCTTCAAACATCCGTCTTGCATTAGAAATGCACCCCAACCTCAAGCAATTGATTGTTATCGGTGACGAATCTGTCACGGGTAAAGCTATCCGCAAGCAGGTTATTGAAGGCTTGCCGCATATCGACAAGGGGTTGAAAGTTCAATTCTGGACTGACCTGCCCCACAAAGAGATTATCCGCCGAGTTAAGCAAGTTCCGCGTGACACCTTTTTCTACTTCATCCCGATGTACCGTGAAATTGACGGACAATTTTACTCCGCGCAGGAACTACTCAAGAAGGTGCATGACAACACCCCTGCACCGCTCTACTCCAACTGGCGCTTCCTTCTAGGGCACGGTATTCTTGGTGGCAGACTCATTTCTGGTATTACCGATGGCAAACAGGCTGCAGATTTAGGGCTGAAAATCCTCAGCGGCACACCAGCCAGTGATATTCCGGTCATCTCTCAAAGCGTCTCTCCGTGGGCCTTTGATTACAATGAGCTTAAACGCCTGCACCTCAGCGAGCGCGCCCTGCCGGAACCGGCAGATATGATTAACGCTCCGAGCAGATTCTATGAACTGAACAAGCAGGTTTTCTGGACAATTATTGTCAGCCTTATTCTGCTCACCATTACACTGGTGCTGCTGGTCATGAATATTCTAGAAAAAAAATCCGTTGAACAACGAATTAAAGACCAGCTCTCCTTCCTGCGATTGCTTATGGATACCATTCCCATCCCTATCTATTCTAAAGATAAGTATGGGCGTTATCAGCAATGCAACACTGCCTTTGAAAAATTCTTCGGCATTGAGCGCGACGACATTTTGAATTGCAATGAATGGGAACTTCAGGAATTTGGCCTCTCACAATTGCAGCATCCTGTTGACCATCAGCTGCTGAACAAGCAGGGTGAGTCTGTCTACGAACAGACCATTTCATCCCGCGAAGGCAGCGTGCATAATATTCTGCTGCATAAGGCAACCAACGTGAATGCCCGTGGTGAAATTGCAGGCATGGTGGGTGTTATTTTTGACTTCACCGACCGCAAAAAAGCTGAAGACAGCCTGCGTTTTGCGGAAGAAAAATACCGCTCCATCTTTGAAAATTCACCGCTTGGAATTTTCCGTGTCCGCCCTACCGGCGAGTTTGTTGATGTTAACCCTGCCTTTGCGCGCATGAACGGATACAGTACTCCTGAAGAATTCATGGCGCATGAAGATGATGCGTTAACAGATCTCCTGAAGGATGTTGACTTCCATAAAGCACGCGCTAACGAAATTTTGACATTTGAACGCACCCTGCTGCGTCCGGATAATACAACCATTGCAGCCAACCTCTCTGTTCGCGTTGTGCGTGACAGGTTGAACAACATTGAATTGCTCGAAGGCTTCTCGGAAAACATCACCACCCGTAAACGGGCGGAAAAAGCATTGCGTAATTCCGAACGCATGTTGCAGTCTGTCATGGATAACATTCCACAGCTCGTATCATGGAAGAGTAACAGCTTCCGGTACATGGGTAGCAACCGTTCCTTTGACAAGTTCTTCGGTGTGGAACACGCTCGCGACCTTATCGGTAAAACTGACTCCGAATTCTTGTTCAACAAGCAGGATGCGGCTACCATGCAGCATGCAGAACATATGGTGCTTACCCATAATATTCCGCAGTTGAAGTCCAAAGAACGTATTACAGACAAAGACGGTAATCTTGTCTGGCTTGAGATCAACCGCCTGCCTCTGCATGGGGACAAAGGCGAAATTGTCGGTATGCTAACTACTGCTGAGGATATTACACAGCGCATCAACCTTGAGCGCCAGTTGCTTCAGTCTCAGAAAATGGAAGCTATCGGTACACTAGCCGGTGGCATTGCACACGACTTCAACAATATTCTTACGTCGATCATCAACTCAATTGAGCTTGCACTTATTGATGTTGATGAAGAAACCCTTACCTGCAACGACCTTGCACGAGCGCTTCGTGCTGCCCAGCACGGCAGCAGTCTGGTCAAAAAGATCCTCACGTTCAGCAAACCGTCCGTGGCAGGTTTCAGGGCAACAGATATTTTAGAGGTAATGAACGAATCCGTGGGACTTGTTTCAGCATCTCTTCCACGAAACATTACAATTGAAACGGAATACCATGTTGACCATGCACATACGTTCGGTGACCCGACACAGATGAATCAGGTCATCATGAACATGTGCACCAACTCATTCCAGGCATTGCGCCAGCACGGCGGCACCTTGCGGTTGGAAGTGGATCAGGAATACTTGAGCAAAGAAAAAGCAAGCCAGTTCAACATTCCTGAGGGTGACTACTTCAAACTGGTTATTGAGGATAACGGCCCGGGAATCACGTCTGAAATTCAGGACAAGATCTTTGACCCGTTCTTCACGACCAAAGGTAAGACAGAAGGTACCGGACTGGGACTTTCTGTTGTGCTTGGTATTATTAAAGGTCATGGCGGCGGCGTTGAGGTAAGCAGTATTCCGTTTGTGCGGACTGCTTTCACAATCTATCTCCCGCACATTGACCGTCCGGCAGAGATGGTTGAAGAGCAACACCATGACCATATTCTGCAGGGTGAAGGACGCATTCTTTTTGTAGAGGACGATCTTGACCAGCTTGCAACAATCCCCAGAGTTCTCAGAAACTTAGGATATGAGGTTGACCCTATAGGGGATGCTGCGTTAGCAGCAGATATGGTCAGCGAACGACCTGATACGTGGGATCTTGTCATCACAGATTTTGACATGCCAGAGCTGAACGGCCTTGAGCTGGCGCAGCACATAAGCGATTCCGCACCGGAGCTTCCGGTCATCATGGTCTCTGGACGTAATATAGCTGCCAAAGGTGCAGAAGAAATTCCTTCTGTCAAAACACTTATCAGCAAGCCGTACAACAGTTCCATCATAGCAAAAGCAATTACGTCTGTTCTTCATCCGGTGCAATAGACATCAATACCGCCCCGGGGGGGCGTTGACATTTCAACGTTGCGGAAAAATGAGCATGCCCAATATTCTTATTATAGATGATGACAAAACAATCTGTGAGACTTTTGAAAGTCTCCTTTCGCGCCTTCAATATGACTGCGCTACCGCGCAGACTATTGCACAGGGCTTTGATCTGCTGCGTGAACATGAATTTGACGTGCTCTTCCTTGATGTCCGCCTGCCTGACGGAAACGGGCTGGACTACCTTTCGGACATAGCGCACTTTGACAACCCGCCGGAAGTCATCATTCTCACTGGTGACGGCGATCCTGCCGGAGCTGAAACTGCTATCCAACGAGGCGTATGGGACTATTTAGTCAAGCCTGCCTCCATTAAAGAGATCACCCAGACGCTGAAGCGTGTTCTGAAATACCGTCAGGAAAAACTGGATAAAAGCAGTGATGCCAAGCCGCTGGAAATAGCGCACATGGTAGGCTCCAGCTCTGTTATCAAAAACTGTTTCAGCCTGATGGCGCAAGCAGCTTCCACAGACGCCAATGTTCTCATCACCGGTGAAACCGGTACAGGTAAGGAACTCACCGCCCGTACCATCCACGCAAACAGCAAACGCACTGAGGGCGAGTTTGTTGTGGTGGACTGCGCCGCATTAACGGAAACGCTGCTCGAGTCCACCTTGTTCGGTCATAAAAAAGGTGCCTTTACCGGCGCACAGAACGATAAAGACGGACTGGTTAAACTCGCAGACACTGGTACATTGTTTCTGGACGAAGTGGGAGAAATGCCGCTTACCATTCAAAAAGCCTTTCTGCGCTTCCTGCAAGAACGAGTCTTTCGTCCTGTGGGCGGCACTGTGGAAGAGAAAAGTAACTTCCGCCTCATTTCAGCAACGAACAGAAATTTAGAAAAAATGGTCGAAAAGGGTGAATTTCGCCGCGACCTGCTTTTCAGACTTAAAACAGTCCATATCGAACTGCCTGCCCTTCGCCTGCGCAGAGATGACATTCAGCTACTCGCGAAGTTTAAAATAGAAAAACTCTGTAAGCAGTACGGAATACCGGTCAAACATTTCTCAGCAGATTTTTTCCAGATGCTGGAGAAATACAACTGGCCGGGGAACGTGAGAGAGTTGTTCAACGCACTTGAACAGGCACTCGTGGCATCCGGTTCAGAATCTATTCTGTACGCACGCCACCTTCCGTCGGATATTCGCATCAAGATTGCGCAGGCAAACCTTCAACGCGGTGCGGAAAATCAGACAGTTTCAGCAGGCAACCCATTGCCGTCTGAAAAATCAGACACCGGCACTGCAGCGCCGATTTCATTTTCCTTTGATAAACTTCCGACGCTGCGCCAATTTAAATCTGATATGGAAAAAAAGTATCTTTTGCAGCTCATCGAACATCATGGTTCCAACATCCAAGAAATGCTGGAAACTTCGGGGCTATCGCGCTCCCACCTGTATGCGCTGCTCAAAAAGTATAATATCACCTTATAAAACAAGATTGATAAAACGAACAAAATAACCGTTAACTTTCGGCAAAGAACCATTGTTTGTGTACTCATTTTGTTGTAGAAGGAGCAACGATGTTATAGCTGTCTGATATTTAAGACATGATAACCGACCTAATTCACAAGCTTAAGCACTTTGAACCAACGATTCTTCGTCTAATGGTGTGGGTGTGAATTAGATCGAGTCTTATTTTTCAGACAAATCTGTGATTATTGAAAGACCGCAACAACAGTCAAACACAGCAACATATTGTTTTGATTGGGTTTATCAAAAATCACACAAGTGGCATATCTTTTGTATTGGTAAACCCGATCACCCTGTTTTTTCCTGTCGTGGAATGTGGGGCGGGGATAAACTCGCGTTCCATGCACTTTCAAGTAACTGCGACGACCAGGAAAAGGCAGGTCAGCATGACCCACATGCTTTCAGGCTACATAAAGGAGTTACTCTAATGGCCAAGACTATGAAAACTATGGATGGTAACACCGCTGCTGCGCATATCGCGTACGCACTGAGTGACACGGCTGCTATCTACCCGATCACTCCATCATCCAACATGGCAGAAGCTGCAGACGACTGGGCTGCTGCCGGCAGAACAAACATTTTTGACCAGACAGTTTCCATCCGTCAGCTTCAGTCTGAAGCTGGTGCGGCTGGCGCGGTACACGGCTGTCTCGCAGCAGGCGCGCTGACTTCTACATTTACAGCGTCTCAGGGCCTTCTGCTCATGATCCCGAACATGTACAAAATTGCCGGTGAACTTCTTCCTGGCGTTTTCCATGTTTCTGCACGTGCTCTTGCATCACATGCACTCTCCATCTTCGGTGACCACCAGGACGTAATGGCTTGTCGTCAGACAGGTTTTGCATTCCTGTGTTCCAACTCCGTACAGGAAGCTATGGACATGGCTCTCGTTGCTCACCTTGCAGCAATCGAAACCAGCGTTCCTTTCTGTCACTTCTTCGACGGCTTCCGTACTTCCCACGAGCTTCAGAAAATCGAAGTTATCGACTACGAAGACATCAAAAAAGTAGTTAACTACGAAAAAATCGAAGCTTTCCGTCAGAACGCAATGAACCCTGAGCATCCGCATCTTCGTGGTACTGCTCAGAACCCAGATATTTACTTCCAGGCACGTGAAGCTTGTAACACATTCTACGATGCTGTTCCTGAAGCAGTTATCGATGCAATGGCTAAAGTTGAAAGCATCACCGGCCGTTCCTACAAGCCTTTCGAATTCGTAGGTCACGAAGAAGCCGAGCGCGTAATCGTATGTATGGGCTCTGGTAACGAAGCTATTGAAGAGGTAGTAAACTACCTTACCAATAAAGGCGAAAAAGTAGGTCTTCTTAAAGTTCGTCTTTACCGTCCATTCTCCATCAAGCACATGCTCGAAGTTGTTCCTGCAACAGCAGAAATCTTCACTGTTCTTGACCGCACAAAAGAGCCGGGCGCAATCGGCGACCCTCTCTACCTTGACGTATGCGCAGCATTCAAAGAGCACGGCGAAATGCCAGTGATCCTTTCCGGTCGCTACGGTCTCGGTTCTAAAGAATTCACTCCTGCAGACGTACTCGCAGTATACGAGAACATGAAAGTAACAGCGCCTAAGAACCACTTCACTGTTGGTATCAACGACGACGTTACCCGTACTTCTCTTACTGTTGGCAACGTTCTCGACACCGTACCGGCTGGCACTGTTCAGTGTAAGTTCTTCGGTCTCGGTGCTGACGGTACTGTTGGCGCTAACAAGCAGGCTATTAAAATCATCGGTGACAACACCGACATGTATGCACAGGGTTACTTCGCTTACGACTCCAAAAAGTCCGGCGGCTTCACTGTGTCTCACCTGCGTTTCGGTAACGAAAAGATTCAGTCCACTTACCTTGTTAACGCAGCTGACTACATTGCTTGTCACAAGTCTGCATACGTTAACCAGTACGATCTTCTCGATGGTATCAAGGACGGCGGTATCTTCGTACTGAACTCCAACTGGTCACCAGAAGAGATGAACGAACATCTCCCAGCTTCCATGAAGCGCACTCTCGCTGAAAAGAACATCAAGTTCTACAACGTAGACGCAGTTAAGATTGCATCTGAAGTAGGTCTTGGCGGTCGCATCAACATGGTTATGCAGACTGCATTCTTCAAGCTTGCAAACGTAATTCCTTTCGATCAGGCAGTAGCTTACCTTAAAGATTCCATTAAGAAAGCATACGGCAAGAAAGGTGATCACATCGTTAACATGAACGTTCAGGCTGTTGATAAAGCTGCTGACGCTCTTGTTGAAGTTAAAATTCCTGCAGACTGGGCAAACGCATCTGATGACTGTGCTTGCACTGGCGATGCTCCAGAATTCATTACCGACGTTGTTCGTCCTATCCTTGCACAGAAAGGCGACAAACTTCCTGTTTCCGCTTTCGAACCGGACGGACTCTTCCCAGTTGGTACTGCAGCATTTGAAAAACGCGGCGTAGCTATCCTCGTACCAGAATGGGTACAGGAACACTGCATCCAGTGTAACCGCTGTTCTTACGTATGTCCTCACGCTGCAATTCGTCCTGTACTTGCTACTGATGAAGAACTTGCTGAAGCACCAGCAACCTTCACTACCCTCGAAGCTAAAGGCAAAGAGGTAAAAGGTCTCAAGTACCGCATGCAGGTTTACGCAGAAGACTGCCTCGGTTGTGGTTCTTGTGCTAACGTTTGTCCTGCAAAAGAAAAAGCACTCGTTATGAAGCCAATCGAAACTCAGGTTGAAGATCAGGCTGCTAACCTTGCTTTCGCAGAAGAAGCAATCGAAATCAAAGATTCTCTCATGTCCCGCGACTCCCTCAAAGGCTCTCAGTTCCAGCAGCCTCTGATGGAATTCTCCGGTGCATGTGCAGGTTGTGGTGAAACTCCATACGTAAAACTTCTCACCCAGATGTTTGGTGAGCGTATGATCATCGCTAACGCAACCGGTTGTTCTTCCATTTGGGGTGCATCTGCACCTACCACACCATACACTGTAAACAAAAACGGCCACGGTCCGGCTTGGGGTAACTCCCTCTTCGAAGACGCTGCTGAATTTGGTTACGGTATGGGCATGGCTTACACACAGCGTCGCAACAAACTCGAAGCTGTAGTGAAAGAAGCTATCGACACCGTTGAGAATGCACAGCTCAAAGACGCTCTTCAGGCATGGCTTGAAGTGAAAGATCAGGGCGAAGCATCAGCAGCAGCTGGCGAAGAAATCCTCGCACTCATCGAAGCAGGCGTAGACCACAGTGCAATGGCACATCAGCTCTACTCCATGGCTGACCTCTTCACCAAGAAATCCGTATGGATCTTCGGTGGTGACGGTTGGGCATACGACATCGGCTTCGGCGGTGTTGACCACGTTCTCGCTTCCGGCGAAGACATCAACATTCTCGTAATGGATACCGAAGTATACTCCAACACCGGTGGTCAGTCTTCTAAAGCTACCCCGCTTGGTTCCATCGCGAAAATGGCAGCTTCCGGTAAGAAAGTTGGCAAAAAAGACCTCGGTCTTATCGCAATGTCCTACGGCTACGTTTACGTAGCATCCGTATCCATGGGTGCTAACATGAACCAGGTTCTCAAGGCATTCAAAGAAGCTGAAGAATTCGACGGTCCGTCCATCGTTATCTGTTACGCACCTTGTATCAACCAGGGTATCCGTAAAGGTATGGGCAAATCCATCGAAGAAGAAAAAATCGCAGTTGAAACTGGTTACTGGCCGCTTTACCGCTACAACCCAGTTCTCTCTGACGAAGGTAAAAACCCATTCATCTACGAGTCCAAAGCACCTAACGGTCAGATTCAGGAGTTCCTCTCCGGTGAAAACCGTTACGCTCTGCTCGAAAAACTCGCACCTGAAGAGTCCAAGCGCCTCCGTGCTCAGATCGAACAGGACTACATGAAGCGCTACGAGTACTTCAAGTCCCTCAGCGATCTCCCGGGCATCGACGTAGCAGCTCCAGGTGCACCTGTTGCATCCAAAGGTAACGGTGAAGGTCGTTGCGAAATCGCAGCAACCGCTGAGACCGATGGTAAAAACGGCGTTGGTGACGCCTGCAACGACGGCCGCGACGGTAAATAAGTCGTAGCTATACTATAAGCTGTTAAAGGTTCCCGGTAAGGGAGCGGAAGCCTGAGCCGGGAACCTTTTTACTCAATCGTATCCGTTTTAATGGTGGAAAAACGGATACGGTTGCTAACAACCTAAATGAGGAGCGTTTTATTATGTTAGCAATGTTTGCTGTACTGCCAATTCTGGCAGCTCTTATTCTGATGGTAGGCCTTCGCTGGCCTGCAACTAAGGCTATGCCTGTTGCTTGGGCATGTGCTGTTCTCGGTGCGATGGCAGGTTGGGGCCTTGATGCCGGCTACGTAGCCGCTATGTCCTTCCACGGTCTCATTACAGCAATCTCCGTACTCATCATCGTTTTCGGTGCTATCCTGATTCTGTACACACTGCAGTACAGTGGTGGTATGGAAACAATTCAGTACGGTATGCAGCAGATCACTGGTGACCGCCGCGTTCAGGCAATCATCATTGGTTTCATGTTCGCTGCATTCATTGAAGGTGCTGCAGGCTTCGGTACTCCTGCTGCTCTCGCTGCACCTCTGCTTCTGTCTCTCGGCTTCCCGCCGCTTGCAGCAGCAGTTCTTTGTCTCGTATTTAACTCTTTCCCTGTAACCTTTGGTGCTGTTGGTACTCCGATTATCCTCGGTCTTAAGTACGTTCGCCCTCTCGTTGACCAGGCTGTTGCAGCCGGTATCCCAGGCCTCAACTTTGCTTCCGTTGACCAGTTCAACGCAGTAATCGGCCAGTGGGCAACTGTTTACAACACTCCAATGATTTACATCCTTCCTATCTTCATGCTCGGTTTCATCACCCGTTACTTCGGTCCTAACCGCAGCTGGAAAGAAGGCTTTGGCGCATGGAAATTCTGTGTATTTGCATCAACCGCGTTCCTCGTACCTTACCTCGTATTTGCATGGATGATCGGACCTGAGTTCCCATCCCTCATCGGTGGTCTCGTAGGTCTCGGTATCATCATCCTTGGTGCTAAAAACGGTTTCTGCATGCCTAGCGATCACTTCGACTTCGGTGATTCCGCTAAGTGGGATCCAGAATGGACTGGCGAAATTAAAGGTGGTGGTTCTACCAACTTTACTGCTCACATGTCCCAGTTCCGCGCATGGCTCCCATACGTTCTTATCGGTGCAATCCTTGTTGTTACCCGTATTCCTGAACTCGGCCTTAAAGGCATGCTCGCTGGCGTATCTCTTGGCTTCGACGCAGGCTTCCTTGGCCACCCAGAAGTTAAGAACTCTATTAAGTACCTCTACCTCCCAGGTACAATCCCATTCGTTCTTGTTGCTATCATCACAATCGGCCTCCACGGCATGAGCGGTGAAAACACCAAGAAAGCTTGGACTGAAGCTATCGCTAAGATGAAGAACCCTACCATCGCTCTCGTATTCGCAGTAGCTCTGGTATCTATCTTCCGTCTTTCCGCGAACAACCCTGCAGGTCTTCCTTCCATGCCTCTGGCACTGGCGGAAGTTGCAGCTAACATCTTCGGTGGTGCATGGCCAATGTTTGCTTCCTTTGTTGGTGGCCTCGGCGCATTCATCACTGGTTCCAACACCGTATCTGACCTTCTCTTCGCTGAATTCCAGTGGGGTATGGCAACTCAGCTCGACCTGCCACGTCAGTTGATCGTTGCTGCTCAGGCAGTTGGTGGTGGTATGGGTAACATGGTTTGTATCCACAACATCGTTGCAGCTTGTGCTGTAGTAGGTCTCTCCGGTCGTGAAGGCGCCATCCTTCGTCGTACTTCCGGTCCATTCCTCCTCTACGGCATCATCGTTGGTATCGTTGTATCAACTTGCATCGTAATGTTCCCAACCCTCTTCTAAACGTATACTTGCCGGAGACAGCCCTTGCGGCTGTCTCCAGCTTTTTAGCTAGTGTATTGAAGAACGGGGCTGCTGCGGAAGTGTGCCCCGTTTTTTAGAGGTTCGGCCAATCTTGTTCGTTGCCGGTTATTAAGAACAGATTGAGTACCGATTTTTAGACAACATGATTATTGAGGAGATCTCCGTGATTAGTGCGTCCTTAACTAAAGAATTTGAAGCCGTAGTCGGCAAAGAAAACGTATTTACATCCGAGCCGGAGCGTCAGGCATACTCTTATGACTCAGCAGTGCTGGACCCTGTAACCCCAGCGCTGGTTGTTCGCCCGACCAATTCCGAAGAATTAGGCAAAGTTGTAGCGCTTTGTAACGAAAACAACTGTCCGATCACAGTACGCGGTGCTGGCACAAACCTTTCCGGTGGCACCATTCCGGACAAACGTGACGGTATTGTTATTCTCACAAACGGCCTGAACAAGATCCTCGAAATTAACGAAGAAGATCTTTACGCTGTTGTTCAGCCGGGTGTTGTAACTGCACAGTTTGCACAGGAAGTTGCAAAACGCGGTCTGTTCTACCCACCGGATCCGGGTTCTCAGGCTGTTTCCACCATCGGTGGTAACGTTGCCGAAAACGCAGGCGGCCTTCGCGGTCTTAAATACGGTGTAACTAAAGATTACGTTATGGGGCTGGACTTCTTCGACGTAAACGGTCAGCTCGTTAAAACCGGTTCCCGCACTGTTAAGTGTGTTACCGGCTACAACCTTGCTGGTTTGATGGCTGCATCTGAAGGTACCCTTGGTATCTTCAACGAAATCATCCTCAAACTTACTCCGCCACCAGCAGCTTCCAAAGCTATGATGGCTGTATTTGACGATGTTAACAAAGCTTCTGAAGCTGTTGCTTCTATCATCGCTGCTCACGTTGTTCCTTGTACTCTCGAGTTCATGGATCAGGCTGCGCTCAAGCACGTTGAAGCATACACTAAAGCAGGTCTTCCTGTAGAAGCTGCAGCTATTCTGCTTATCGAAGTTGACGGTCACCCGGGACAGGTAGCTGATGAAGCTGCTGTTGTAGAAAAATGTCTCTCTAAAGCAGGTGCAACCGCTGTTCACGTTGCTAAAGATGCTGATGAGAAATTCAAGCTTTGGGAAGCTCGTCGTAACGCTCTGCCGGCTCTTGCACGTGCTAAGCCGACCACAGTTCTCGAAGACGCAACAGTACCTCGTTCCCAGATCCCTGCAATGGTAGCAGCGATCAATGACATTGCGAAAAAATACGACCTCGCTATTGGTACATTCGGTCACGCAGGTGACGGTAACCTGCACCCGACTATCCTTTGCGACCGTCGTGATGAAAAAGAATTCCATCGTGTAGAGGAAGCTGTTGACGAAATCTTTGACGTAGCACTTTCTCTTAAAGGTACCCTTTCCGGCGAACACGGCATCGGTATGGCAAAATCAAAGTGGATGGAGAAGGAAACTTCCCGCGCAACAATTGACTACTCTCTCAATATGAAGCGTGCGATCGACCCTAACAACATCCTCAACCCTGGTAAAATCATCGCAGGTTAGTAGTATGTCAGCAGATCTTACTAAACTTGCGAAGCTTCTTCAGGAGTTGGACGACCAGATGGTTGCCTGCATGAAATGCGGCATGTGTCAGGCTGTTTGTCCAGTTTTCTCCGAGACAATGAGGGAGTCTGACGTAACCCGTGGTAAAATTGCCCTGCTCGAGCGTCTTGCAGCAGAAATGATTAACGATGCAGAAGGTGTTCAGGAAGCTCTGAACCGTTGTCTGCTTTGTGGTTCCTGCGGCGCAAACTGTCCGTCCGGCGTACAGATCAGCGATATTTTCATCAAAGCTCGTAACATCGTAAACGAGTACATGGGACTTTCCCCGGTGAAAAAAGCTATTCTGCGCGGTATGGTAGGTAACCCTAAGCTGTTCAACATGCTTCTTGATTTCGGTTCCAAGTTCCAGAACTTGATGACTGCAAAAGCATCTGACGCGCAGGGAACCCGCCGGGCACCTTTACTCGAGCCATTTATCGGTAACCGTCACTTTAATCCGGTTGCTACGAAATCGCTGCACGCTAAGTACGGTACAATTGATACACCTGCTGGAAAATCCGGTCTGCGTGTTCTGTTCTTCCCGGGCTGTGTAGCTGATAAAATGTACACCAACATGGGTGAAGCATGTCTGAAAGTGTTCAAACACCACGGCGTTGGTGTGTGGATGCCTTCAACACAGGCATGTTGTGGTATCCCTGCTCTCTCAGCAGGCGATAAAACAGCCTATGACAAGATGGTGAAATACAATGCAGAAATCTTTGCAGAGGGCGAATACGATTATATTGTTGCCCCGTGCGGTTCCTGTATTTCCACCATCATGAAATACTGGCCTAAGTACGGTAAAGAATATCCGGCTGACGTGCAGGCAAAAATTGAAAAAATTGCTGCCAAGGCTATGGATATCAACGAATTCCTCGTAGATGTTCTTGGTGTGAAGCCTGAAGGCGACGCTCCTAAGGGCGGTAAAAAGGTAACCTTCCATGACTCTTGTCACCTGAAGAAGGGTCTTGGCGTAGCAGAACAGCCACGCGACCTTATCCGCCTGAACAAAAACTACGAGCTGGTAGAAATGAACGAAGCTGACCGTTGCTGTGGATGCGGCGGTACCTTCACATTGTACCATTACGATCTGTCCAAACAGATCGGTGGACGTAAGCGTAACAACATTGTTGATACCGGTGCTCAGATTGTATCTACAGGCTGTCCGGCCTGTATGATGCAGATGAATGACATGCTTTCACAGAACAGAGATGAAGTGGAAGTAAAACATAGCATCGAACTGTACGCTGAAACCCTGTAATCGCATTGCGATTTACAGTTCAGTGACAACGTCCTGAACTTACAGACTGAATCAAATCCGTACACTGCCGACTGCGGAATATATCTTACCGGAACGTGATCGCCCACGTCAGGTTTGAAATTTGCGCTGCCACTGCGCAGTGTACGGGTTTGTCATCAGTCTGCAGAAGTATTCCTCAGGAAGCGGTTCTGAGGATGCAGGCTCGATAAAATCGGCTAGTATTAATGGATATGCAAGGAGTCCATAGTGTCCCAAAACCTTTACATTACAGCCACAGAAGCAAGAACAGGTAAATCTGCCGTTGTGCTCGGCATGATGCAGTTGCTGAAAAAAGACATCAGCAACGTCGCGTTCTTCCGCCCTATCATCAATGATGATGAAAACGGCACCAAAGACCACGACATCAACCTGATTCTTGAATACTTCGGCATAGAGATCCCGTACGAAGATACCTATGCGTACACACTCAATCAGGCACGCGAACTGATCAACAACGGTCAGCGCTCCATCCTGCTTGAAAATATTCTTAATAAGTACACTCAGCTCACCAACAAATACGATTTCGTTCTTTGTGAAGGAACTGACTTCCTCGGTAAAGACGCAGCATTCGAATTCGACCTCAACGCAGACATCGCAGCCAACTTAGGCTCCCCTGTTCTTGTTGTTATCAACGGTCAGAAACAGGACTGCGAAGAAATCATCAGCTCCACCAAGCTCACCCTCGACTCCCTTGAAGACAAAGGTCTCGACATTGTTGCTTCCATCATCAACCGTGCGGAAGTAACCTCTGAGCACTGTGCTGACATTATTTCTCAGCTCGGCACCAAAGAAGGTGCAGACAAAGAGCTTGCTGTCTACATCATCCCTGAAGAGCCAACCCTGAGCAAACCGACCATGAAGGACGTTGCACAGTGGCTCGACGGTGACGTTATCTACGGCGAAGACCGCCTCGATACCCGCGTAGACGACCTGTGTGTAGCAGCAATGCAGATTGGCAACTTCCTTGACTACGTTAAAGAAGCAAGCCTTGTTATCACCCCGGGTGACCGCTCTGACATCATCATCTCCACTCTCGCTTCCCGTATGTCTTCCACATACCCGGATGTGTCAGGTATCGTACTGACCGGTGGTCTTGAGATGGCACCTAACGTACGTCGCCTTGTGGAAGGCTGGTCTGCTGCGCCGATTCCTGTAATCAGCGTAAAACAGCATACCTACCTTGCTATTCAGGTTCTCAACCAGCTTTACGGTCGCATTGACCCTCAGGACAGCCGCCGCGTTGCGACTGCTCTCGGTATTTTTGAAGACAACGTGGACACAGCGGAAATTTCCCGCCGTGTAATTTCCCGTAAGTCTTCTAAAATCACACCGAAGATGTTTGAGTTCAACCTGATTGAGAAAGCAAAAGCCAACAAAATGCGTATTGTTCTCCCTGAAGGTCAGGAAGAGCGTATTTTGCGTGCAGCAGAAATGCTCAACCGTCGCGGTGTTGCTGAGATCATTCTTCTTGGCAACCTCGAGATCGTTAAGCAGAAAATTTCTGACTTAGGTCTTGCACTCTCTGATGTAACAATCATTCAGCCAGAACTTGCGCCTAACTTCGAAGACTATGTAGAAACCTACTTCGAAGCACGTAAGAAAAAAGGCATCAGCATGGAACACGCCCGTGATACCATGTGTGATACCACATACTACGGCACAATGATGGTTAAAAAAGGCGATGCAGACGGCATGGTTTCCGGTGCAGTAAACACCACGGCCCACACCATCCGCCCTGCATTTGAATTCATTAAGACCAAGCCGGATGCTTCTATTGTTTCATCCGTGTTCCTCATGTGTCTTAAAGACCGTGTACTCGTATTCGGTGACTGCGCGGTTAACCCTAACCCTAGTTCTGAACAGCTTGCTGAAATCGCAATCAGCTCTGCAGATACTGCACGCATTTTCAATGTTGACCCACGCATTGCAATGCTCTCTTACTCCACCGGCTCTTCCGGTAAAGGTGCAGACGTAGAGAAAGTTATTGAAGCTACCAAGATTGCGCAGGAACGTGCTCCTCAGCTCAAACTGGAAGGCCCACTCCAGTATGATGCTGCTATTGATGCAGATGTTGCAGCAACTAAGCTTCCTGATTCTGAAGTTGCCGGTCAGGCCACAGTATTTATTTTCCCTGACCTCAACACTGGTAACAACACCTACAAAGCTGTACAGCGTGCTGCAAATGCAGTAGCAATTGGACCGGTCTTGCAGGGACTCAATAAGCCTGTTAACGACTTGTCTCGCGGTTGTACCGTACCAGATATTGTAAACACTGTTGCCATTACAGCAATTCAGGCACAGGCAGAAAAAGGGCTTATCTAGCCAAGCCATTTTAAAGGATAATTTAGATGAACGTACTCGTAATTAACGCCGGCTCTTCTTCTCTTAAATTCCAGCTTATCAATATGGAAAACGAAACCGCTCTTTGTTCCGGTCTCGTAGAACGTATTGGTCAGGAGATGGGCAAACTCGTTAACAAACTTGCTCCAGACACAGACGCAGAACGTAAAGTAGTTATCGATGCTCCGTTCCCGGATCACGAAACTGCAATGAAACGCGTTATTGATCTGCTCACCGACGAGAAAGACGGTGTTATCAAAGATAAAGCAGAGATCAGTGCAATCGGTCACCGTGTACTCCTCGGCGGCGAAGAGATTAAAGAATCCGTTAAAGTAGATGACAACGTAAAAGAAATCATCCGCAAATACATTCCGCTCGGACCTCTTCACAACCCTGCTAACCTTGCTGGCATTGAAGTTTGTGAAACTCTTCTCCCAGGTACTCCTAACGTTGGTGTATTCGATACTGAATTCCACCAGACCATGCCTGAGAAAGCGTACCTCTACCCGCTTCCTTACGATCTCTACGAAGATCTTAAAATCCGTCGTTACGGCTTCCACGGCACTTCCCACCGCTTCGTTGCTAAACAGGCAGCTAAGTTCCTCGGTAAAGCACCTGAAGACGTTAACCTCGTTATCTGTCACCTCGGTAACGGTTGTTCCATGTCTGCTGTTAAAGCTGGCAAGTGTGTTGATACAACCATGGGTATCACCCCTCTTGAAGGCCTCATGATGGGTACCCGTTGTGGTGACATCGACCCTGCTCTCGTACCGTTCATCATGGATCGTAAAGGTCTCACCGGTGCTGAAGTTGACAACCTCATGAACAAGCAGTCCGGTCTCTTCGGCATCTGCGGCATGAGCGACATGCGTGACATCCACGCAGCAGTAGAAAAAGGTGACGCAAAAGCAAAAACCGCTCTCGACATGTTCGTTTACCGCATCAAAAAATACGTTGGTTCTTTCATTGCTGCACTCGGCAATGTTGACGCTGTCGTATTTACCGCTGGTATCGGTGAAAACGACGATATCGTTCGTGAAATGGTTTGTGCTGACATGGAACTTTTCGGTATCAAAATTGATCTCGAAGAAAACGCAACTCGTCGCGGTACCGAGCGTTCCCTGAACGCTGGCGGCCAGACTGAAGTGCTCATCATCCCTACCAACGAAGAGCTCGAAATCGCGCAGGCTACTGTTAAAGTACTCGGCTAGTATTTCAGCTGATATGAATATATACCGGAGCAGGAACATGCCGGTTTCTGCTCCGGAATTTGCCATTTTACCGAAAGCGGTATATCCCGAAGCATCTTCTTCGAGAGGGATTACATGATTGGACTTTACATAGGCTCTACAGACGCATTTGCGGGTAAAAACATTGTATTGATGGCTCTCGGGCTTGAAATGCAAAGACGCGGTATGCGTGTAGGGTATATGAAGCCAGTCGGTTCCATTCCTAAGCGAATTGATGATGCAATCGGGGACGAAGACGCCATCGTCATTCAGGAGCTTCTCGGCCTTGAGATTGCTCCCGATGTACTGACTCCGGTAATCATTCCAGATAACCTGAGAGCCACTACCCTCTCTGATGAAACAGACGCTCTGGCCGCCATCCAGAGTGCCTACAACACCATTTCCAAAGACAAAGATGTGATGCTCGTCGGCGGATGCGGTTCTATCCAGTATACCGGTACCCATCGGGGTGTGGATGGACTTACGCTGTCGAAGCAGCTTGGATTGAAAACTTTACTCGTAGACCGTTATCGCCGGAACAGGCTCAACTATGATGCTGTTCTCAACATCAAGAAGACCCTCGGCGATGATATGCTCGGAGTATTATTTAACGATGTTCCTGAAGATTTTTCTCGCGATGCAGAAGACATCCTCGTCCCGTTTTTAGAAAAAAACAGCGTAGACGTCTTCGGTACGGTTCCACGGGATCCGATGCTCAACGCCATCAAAGCATCTGAACTCGCATGGCGCCTGAAAGGGAAAATTATTTCCGGGAACTCACAATCCCAGCGGATTATTCAGAACTTCCTGATTGGTACAATGCAGGTGGAAAACTTCATGACGTATTTCCGCCAGTCAGCCAATCTTGCCACTATCGTGGGTGGAGACAGAACGGACCTGCAGCTTATCGCTATGGAAGGTGGATGCCCTTGTCTTATCGTGACAGGCAACATCACTCCTAACGAGATTGTGCGTGCACGTTCAGAACAGCTGGGCGTACCTGTTATACAGGTTTCAGAAGATACCTATACTGTCGCAAGACGTATGGAGTTGATTTTGAACAGCCAGAAGCTTCGAGAGCTTGTAAAAATCAAACGCGGTGCTGAACTGGTGGATAATGCGTTTGACTACAACAAGCTTTGTCAAAAGCTGTCACAAAATTCTGAATAATGACTAGCCCTACCCACCCGAATCAGTTGCCACTGTACAAGTACGGATTGCATTTCTGCATATGCATTTCTTTTCTGCCGCCATTCTAGATATTGGTAGAAGAGATGGATACCGTACTCGCAAAGCATTCTGTTGCCGCTTTGCGGAATTTGTCCGGAAGACCGAATTCTGTACGGCATTCACCCGTTGAGGAGATTCTACAACCATTACGGTTGCTGTTCTGCATGCGCTGAAACCGCCTGATTTTTTTTCAGGATGCAGCGGTGAACGACATGCTCAGCGGTATTCACATTGGGTACCATAGTTTCAGGAGTGTCACATGAGCGACCTCAAAGAGCTTTTTCGCGAAAAAGCAGAATTGGTAGCGGCTAAAGTTACCGACATCAAATCCATGGATGAAGCTTTTGCTTACGCTGCAAAATATGTTGCAGAAAAAAATCCATGCGAACTTCTTATCCCTTCCAGCCCGGATGCACCACAGCCTGAATTTTTAGAAGAAAAAATTATGGCTGCTCCAGAACTTTCTGATGACCAGTACGCAGCTCTCGCTAAAGAGTGTGAAGCTAAAGGCGTAAAGCTCATCAAGTCCGGTATGCGTGATCTCATGGCAGGCATCGATGCTGGTTTCACTATCTGTGATGCAGGTTTTGTTGAAACTGGTTCTATTGTTCAGCAGTCCAACGGAGAAGAACTCCGCCTCGCAACCATGGTTTCAGAAGCACACATTGCAGTGCTCCCTGTTTCCAAAATCTTCGAGGACTCCATCGCAGCAGAAAAGCTTCTGCTCGAACTGATGAGCGGCGTAGCATACACCGCTGTTATCACCGGCCCAAGCCGTACTGCTGACATCGAACGTACACTCGCTATCGGTGCACACGGCCCACTCGAACTCCACATTCTTCTCCTGGAGGACTAATCATGCATAACGCTGAGAATCTCAAAGAATACCGCGAAGACATGCAGGAAGCTCTTGATAACGAGTTTCTGCGTAAATCCATGGACGCTTTTGCTGTAGGTTACCGTGAAAACCGCGCTAAAGCATTTGCTGATATCAATGAAACAGAGCTCATCAAAAAAATTGCTGACTGCAAAGACTACGCTGTAAAAAACAATGCAGCTCTTCTTCAGCAGTTCACCGAAGAAGCTGAAAAGCGCGGTGTAAAAGTTCACCTTGCAAAAGACGCTGAAGAAGCAAACGCTCTTATCGCTAAGATTGCAAAAGATAACGACGTTAAGAAGATCATTAAGTCAAAATCCATGACTTCTGAGGAAACTCTTCTTAACCACTACCTCGAAGACGAGAAGTTCAACGTAATCGAAACTGACCTTGGTGAATGGATCATCCAGATGCGCCATGAGGGTCCATCCCACATGGTTATGCCTGCGATTCACCTTTCCCGTTACCAAGTTCAGGATCTCTTCTCCGAACGTGTTGGCGAAAAGCTCGACTCCGACCCCGTTAAACTGACTAAAGTTGCACGTCGTGAACTTCGTCGTGACTTTGCAGACGCAGACATGGGTATCTCCGGTGCAAACTTCTGTGTAGCAGAAAACGGTCACATCGGTATTGCAACCAACGAAGGTAACGCTCGTCTTACTACTACTGCTCCTCGTGTTCACGTTGCAATCGCAGGTATCGACAAACTCGTTCCTAAGCTTACTGACGCTCTGACTGCTCTTAAAGCTCTTCCACGTAACGCAACAGGTCAGGCTCTGACTTCTTACGTAACATGGATCGGTGGTGCTAACGAATGCGCTATCGGCGAAGACAACAAAAAAGAAATGCACATCATCTTCCTTGATAACGGTCGTTCCAAGATCGCTGAAGATGAAATGTTCTCCCAGATCTTCCGCTGTGTACGTTGTGGTGCTTGTGCAAACGTTTGTCCTGTTTACCGCCTCGTTGGTGGTCACCAGATGGGTCACATCTACATCGGTGCTATCGGCCTTATCCTCACCTACTTCTACCACGGCGAAGAAAAAGCCAAGAACCTCGTACACAACTGTATCAACTGCGGCGCTTGTAAGAGCATTTGTGCAGGTGGTATCGATCTTCCGGGTCTTATCAAAGAGCTCCGTGCACGTCTTAACGAAGACAACGGCATGCCAATGGAAACCAACCTCCTTGGTAAAGTTCTCAAAAACCGCAAGCTGTTCCACTCCCTGCTCCGTTTCGGTAAATGGGCTCAGACTCCAGTGAAGAAAGGTCCATACCTTCGTCACCTGCCGCTCATGTTCATGAAAGATCAGGGCTTCCGTTCTTTCCCATCCATTGCTGACAAACCATTCCGTGATCGCTTTAAAGAGATCAAACCAATGGTTCACAACCCTTCACACCGCGTGGCTCTCTTCTCCGGTTGTGTTCAGGATTTTGTATACCCAGAGCAGATGGAAGCAGCTGTAAAAGTTATGGCTCGTCATAACGTTGCAATCGACTTCCCTATGGATCAGAGCTGTTGTGGTCTCCCTGTACAGATGATGGGTGAAAAACAGGCTACCATCGACGTTGCTAAACAGAACGTTGATGCGTTTGAAGGCACTAACTGCGATTACATCGTAACACTTTGTGCTTCCTGTGCTTCCCACCTCAAAGAAGCATACGCTGAACTGCTTGAAGGCGATCGTAAATACAAAGAAAAAGTAAAACGTTTCTCTGCTAAAATTATCGACTTCTCCTCCTACGCACACGACGTACTCGGCGTAAGCACAGAAGACTTCAACAAGTCCAGCGAAAAAGTTGCATACCACGCATCTTGTCACCTCTGCCGTGAACTCAAAGTTGTTGACCAGCCTCGTAACCTCATCGACATGGCTGGCGAATACGCTCCTTCCGCAGAAGAAGATGTATGTTGTGGCTTCGGTGGTACCTTTACCGTTAAGTTCCCAGAACTGTCTTCCACACTTCTGGACAAAAAACTTACCAACATTGAAGCAACCGGTGCAAAGCGCCTCGTTGCAGACTGCCCGGGTTGTCTCTTGCATCTCCGCGGTGGCTCCAATGTTCGTGAAAACGGCATGAAAGTAACCCACATCGCAGAACTTCTTGCAGAAAACCTTAAGTAATCTGTAAAAAAGATCTCTTCGAAGAATACAGGAGGGCACATATGTGCCCTCCTTTTTTATTTGTTATAGTGCCAGTTCATGCACTAGCTCTTTCAGAGACTTCAAAAACACATTGTACGACCTGAATACAACTGCAACCCGTTATAGCTACATACTTATTATCTCCACCTTCACTGCAACACTTGCAAGATACTCTCATATAAGTAGGTACTGACTATACTTGTGTTATTTTTAACACTACCGGTCGACACTATTTTCTAATCGCCACAATACGCTGCTTTTATTGATTTTTATCTATTAGACTCTTTAAAATAATGCTATTCTGCCGATAAGTTTCTATCAACAGCAGACATCGACTTACAATTAAGGGGGTAGTCATGTTCAGGAAAATCACAATTCAAACAAGGGTTTTTATCCTGCTGGGTGTGTTCCTGCTGTTCATTGCAGGGATATTATCAGTCAATGTGCGGTCGACCATGCAATCAAATGAAGATGGCGTACTTCATTTGCAAGAGGTCATGCTCAACGGTGAGAAAGAGACACTCAAAGTTGCATCGCACTCTCTTGCCGTCGCATTAAGTGCGCAGTTATCTGGAGTTACAGATAAAAAAGAGCAACACAAAATCATTCAAGATACCGTTGAAGACATACGGTTTAAGCAAGACAAATCCGGCTATTTCTTTGTGTATGAAGGAACTGTCAACGTAGCGCTTCCCACTAAGAAAACGCTTATCGGCAAAGACCTTGGAAAAGCCAAAGATATAAACGGAATCTATTTTGTGAAAGAATTAGACAAAGCTGCAAACTCAGGTGGTGGTTTTGTAGAATATATCTTTAATAAACCCGGACAGGGTGACACACCAAAACTTGCCTATGCTGAAGCTATTCCAAACACGCCTTACTGGATAGGAACCGGCGTCTACATTGATAATATTGAACGCGAAGGTGCAGCGTTACGTTCAGAGTACGAAAGTGCCATGAAAGAAACCATGACCCTGCAGCTCACAATCATTCTTTCAGTGCTGCTGCTTGTTTTTGCACCGTTCTGTCTGTTCCTTGTCCGCTCTATTGTTTCACCGGTATCGCAAGCGAACAAGGTAGCACAGCAAATTGCCGGTGGAGACCTTAATGTAAATATTACTGTTGAAGGTAAGGACGAAATATCCACCTTGCAGCGCTCGTTACAAACCATGTCCAGCACACTTCGGGATAATGTGAAAAGCATGGCTGTTAAAGAGCAGGAAGCACTTGAACAGGCAACTATTGCTCGCGAAGCAGCTGCAAAAGCGGAAGAAGCTAAACAGCAAGCCGCAGTTGCAACCAGTCAGGGAATCAATACTGCTGCAGAGCGCCTCACCGGTCTTGTGGGAAGCATTAATGCTAGTTCGACTGACCTTGCCTCCACCAGCCGACAGCTGGAAAAAGGTGCGGACATTCAGCTTACGCGGATAAGCGAGACAGCAACCGCCATGGAAGAAATGAATGCGACTGTTCTTGAGGTTGCCCGTAACGCGGGGGATGCTGCAGACAGAACAGAACGTTCACGCAGGCAGGCTGCGGAAGGGCAAGCCGTCGTTAACGATACTATCAACTCTATTGATACACTTCGCGAAATGACAGCGACCTTACAGGGCAACATGAATCAGCTCGGGCAAGAGTCTGATGCTATCGGTCAGGTTATGACCATCATCAATGACATTGCAGACCAGACAAACCTGCTTGCCCTTAATGCTGCAATTGAAGCCGCACGCGCTGGTGAAGCAGGACGTGGATTTGCTGTGGTTGCCGATGAAGTACGCAAGCTTGCGGAAAAAACAATGGGAGCAACCAGCGAAGTTGGAAACAGCATCAGTACAATTCAGCACCTCGCGCAAATCAATATTCAGGGAATGGAAGAGTCCTCTGCAGCCATGCAGTCAACTGCGAAGCGCTCCAAAGTATCAGGTGAAATGCTGGAATCCATTGTAGTGATGGCTGACGCTGCGGCAGCGCAGGTACAATCCATCGCCACAGCAGCTGAAGAACAGTCTGCTGCATCAGAAGAGATTACCCGCTCTATTGAAGAAATTAACACAATTGCGCAGGAATCAAGATCAATGGCAGGAAATGCCGAACAAAGTGTTTCTGCATTGCATGATGAAGCGCGCAACCTTCAAGAGATCATTTTTGAGCTCAAAGAAGAAGCTGCGAACTAAGCAACAATTCAGCATCCCAAGCGACTGTCACTAACAACGGGACGATCGCCCTGCTTATTGGCAGGAGGATGCTCCGAAAAGCTATAGAAAATTACTACAACAACTGTTGTGGTTCAGCTAGCCGCTGCACTAACAGGTCGCCCCTCCAAAAGGGCGACCTGTTTTATTACAAGACGCGTGACATGCCGACTATCCTACCCGCAACGTACCAACCCAGTACCTTCTTATTCTGATCCATCAGGTACGGAAGCTTCATTTTGCTAAAGCACACACCCATTCGCTGTAACGCAGCTCTCAAAAAACACATTGCACCACCCAAGCTGAGTGACACTGCATTAAAAAAACGTAAACGGTTACATACTTTTTTTACAATGACACATTGATTGTATGTTGAACCAGATTTTTTCTTATTTTCTTTGTATTCCCTTCCGTACCCTTCAAAGCATTTTCTCTTTTAGATACTGGTAAAGAGTGTATGTCGTTCAATATATGTCTTTATTTTAGAATTATTGCGCTATTTTCTTATTTACAAAGTAATGAAGAATAAAATTTTCACAAAATATCATACGCTGCCAATATATGGACCTCAATCACAAGCATTTATTTGTTTTTCAAACTAAAAATACACAACTATCTGTTTTTTAACAATTTTTAGCTATCAAAAATCTATTACTTAGCTTGTTATGCCGATAAGGATATATCAACGACGTAACGAACGTATAGTCAAAGGGGACAACATGTTTAGACGACTTACAATTCGTACTCGTGTATTGTTACTGCTTTCAGTAATTTTACTGTTTATCGCTGGCATACTGTTAACAAATACACGATTCACAATGCAGTCAAATGAAGCGAACATCGTTCACTTACAATCCATCATGCTAAAAGGTGAAAAGGAGACACTCAAAGTTGCAACGCATTCCATGGCACTTGCAATCAGCGCGGAGCTAAAAGGAATAGAAGAAAAAGAGACACAACGCAGAATTATTCAGGAGACCGTTGAAAACATACGGTTCAAAAAAGATAGTTCAGGTTATTTTTTTGTTTTCGAAGGCACTGTTAATGTCGCATTGCCCACAAAAAAGTCCCTCGTCGGCAAGGACATGGGGTCCTTAAAGGATGAAAACGGCATATTTTATGTACGCGCCCTGCATAAAGCCGCAAACGCAGGAGGTGACTTTGTCGAGTACATCTTCAACAAACCCGGACAAGGAGAACAGCCCAAGCTTGCATATGCAGAAAAAGTTCCTGATACGCCCTATTGGATAGGCACAGGAGCATATATTGACAACATAGATAAGGAAGGAAAGCTTCTGCGCATCGAAAATGAAAGCGCAATGAAAGAAAACCTGTTCCGGCAGCTCTCCATCATCTGTTCGGTTCTGCTTTTCATCTTCGCCCCGTTCTGCCTGTTCCTTGTCCGTTCTATTGTGTCACCTGTTGCACAAGCTAACAATGTTGCGCAACAAATCGCCAGCGGCGACCTTCAGGTAGCCATCAGCGTTGAAGGAAATGACGAAATTTCTGAACTGCAATCATCCTTGGGCATTATGGCTGAGACTCTTCGTAATAATGCTGAAGAGATGGCAGCCAAGGAGCAGGAAGCACTTGAGCAGGCTGCAATTGCCCGTGAGGCTGCTGCCAGAGCAGAAGAAGCAAAGCAACAGGCAGCAGTGGCAACCAGCAAGGGAATCAATACTGCTGCAGAACGACTTACCGGTCTTGTGGGAAGTATTAATGCAAATTCCACAGATTTGTCCGCGACCAGTCGCCAGCTGGAAAAAGGGGCAGAGGTTCAACTTACGCGCATAAGCGAAACTGCAACTGCTATGGAAGAAATGAATGCTACCGTTCTTGAAGTTGCCCGTAACGCAGGAGATGCCGCAGACAGAACAGAACATTCACGCAGGCAGGCGGCAGAAGGACAGACAGTTGTAAACGAAACCATCAGCTCTATTGATACGCTCCGTGAAATGACAGCCACATTACACACCAACATGAATCAGCTTGGTAAGGAGTCAGATGCAATCGGGCAGGTAATGACCATTATTAACGATATTGCTGACCAGACAAACCTGCTTGCCCTTAACGCTGCAATTGAAGCTGCACGTGCTGGAGAGGCAGGACGAGGCTTTGCCGTAGTTGCCGATGAAGTCCGTAAGCTTGCAGAAAAAACTATGGGTGCAACGAGCGAAGTTGGAAACAGCATCAGTACGATTCAGCACCTTGCGCAAATCAATATTCAGGGAATGGAAAAATCGTCAGAAGCCATGCAAACTACGGCAGAGCGTTCCAAGGTTTCTGGAAAAGTGCTTGAATCTATTGTAGAAATGGCAGACGCTGCTGCTGTACAGGTACAATCCATTGCCACAGCTGCGGAAGAGCAATCAGCCGCAGCTGAAGAAATTACACGTTCTATTGAAGAAATTAACGCCATTGCGCAAGAATCCCGTGCAATGGCTGGAAATGCTGAACAAAGTGTATCATCACTCCATGATGAGGCAAAAAATCTTCAAGAAATCATTTTTGAACTCAAAGATGAAGCAGCACGATAGATTGTACGGAGCGTTATTTTCTTCACACCACAATTATACATACGCACAATAAGAGTGTTACTCTCTTTTGTTTTTACGTAACATAAAAAAGAAGGCTGTCCTTACAAAAGGACAGCCTTCTTAATATTAATGACAACATATTGATTTAAAAAAAACTACGAGTTATCGTTTACTGTAGTAAAGCAGTTACGAACGACAAAAATAGTTATTAACTATCCTCAGAACACATTATGCCTGATTCATAGTCTCAAAGACTTTATACAGACCTTGTGTTCCAAGATCTTCCAAGCCCTGAGCTTTTGCCGCCACATAAAACTGGTTAGCCATTGCAAGCCCTGGGAGAGACAGATTCATTCGTGCAGCTTCTTCAAGGGCAATTCCCATGTCTTTTACGAAGTGCTTGATAAAGAATCCCGGATCAAAATCATTTTTTGCAATTCGTCTGCCTAAGTTATTAATGGACCACGACCCTGCAGCACCGCTGCCGATCACATCAATAACCTGATCAAGGTCCATTCCGGTTCTGGCCGCATACAGTAAAGACTCAACTGTGCCGATCATTGTTCCGGCAATCAAAATCTGATTTGCCATCTTACAATGCTGACCTGCACCTGCGTCGCCCATGCGCTGAATGTTCTTGCCCATAACTTCAAAAAATGGAAGCATTGAAGAATATGTTGCTGAATCGCCACCGACCATAATTGCCAAAGTAGCTTCTCTGGCACCCAAGTCTCCACCGGAAACAGGCGCATCGAGCGCAGCCATATCTTTGGCAGCAGCTTCCTGTGCAATACGTTTAGCAAGAGACGGCGTTGAAGTTGTCATATCAACAATAACCGTGCCCTCTTTTGCATTTGCAATCACGCCGTTTTCTCCAAGAATGACGTGTTCAACGTCCTGAGGGAAACCGACAATTGTAAAGACAACATCGCTGTTAGCTGCAACTTCAGCAGGCGAACTGCATAACGTAGCACCAAGATCTGTAAGCTCTTTTGTCTTTTCCGGGCTTCGATTGTACACAAAGGCAGTGCAACCAGATGTAATCAAATGTTTGCACATAGACTTACCCATTACGCCTGTACCAATCCATCCGATGCGTTTTGAAGCAATACTCATCCTTCCTCCACTGTATACTATTGATATACCGTATCTTTAACCCTTAAACGACAACAGGACATGTATCCTGTTGAAACCACACGAGTTATCCCTTAAAAGGAACGCTGTTTACAAACATGATTTTTCATTGATTCATAAGATATAATTATATTCTTACGTTACAATGTTTTTAATACAATTGCGGTTCGAATGTTTATTTCTGTACTTTTTTCTTATATAAACCAGAAACAATTTATCTGATGCCACACTTTATAAATTCATCATGCGATTCAAAAAATAGTCATCACCAACTATTACCGTTGGGCATCATCTATAAATTAATTTTTACACTTACAGACTGATATTATCGTCCATGAGTCACCAATTGATATTCCCCGAACGACTCTTCACACATCACAAGACGACTTTAACATCAGTATTTTCATCGCAAACGTGTGTTTAAAAGACACGAAACAACATAACAAGTGCACTATCCATGGAACAAACTATCTTAATCATCGATGACGATGCAAAATTGCAAGACCTTTTAACTGAATATCTCGAAAATTCAGGATTTAAAGTTGCATCCTTGCTTAACGGACAGGAAGCACTTTCCAATGTACGCAATGTTGCTCCGTCCCTCATCATTCTTGACGTCATGCTCCCCGGCAAAGACGGACTTGAAGTCCTACGCGATATCCGCACGGAATCTACTGTCCCGATTATTATGCTTACTGCACGCGGCGACGACGCTGACCGCATTGTAGGCCTTGAACTCGGCGCTGACGACTATCTTTCAAAGCCGTTTAACCCGCGTGAACTTCTTGCCCGTATTAAAGCCATCTTACGCCGCTTTGACAACAGCACAACCAAAGTAAGTTCACATCAAATTGAATGTGCAGGCATTGCTCTTGAAGCAAGCAGACAAATTCTCATAATCGACAACGAACAGATTACGCTGTCTCCGACCGAAACAAAGCTTATGGCAGAGCTTATGAGACAGCCTAACCATGAGTTTTCCCGCGATGACCTTATGACTAAAGTATGGGGTCGCGAATTCAACGCATATGACCGCAGCATTGATGTGCACATCTCAAAACTGCGTAATATTTTAAAACCATACAACGAACATGCCCACCGTATCCGCACAGTCTGGGGCAAAGGGTACATGTTCCTGAGCGATTAATGCTACTCAAGTCAATTTCCGCTAAACTGACTGCAACGTTTATCTTTATTCTTGCACTCAGTCTGGCGTTTTATGTCATCTTATTTTCGATTACAATGCATCGGGATGCTGAACGTTCTACAAGACGTTCGCTCCCGATGATAGTAACGCTTCTGCAAACAGAATTTTCAAGCATCACTGCGCCTCCTGATGTAAACAACGCAGAGGTTACAGCGGAAATTGCACAACGTATTCCCAAATTGAAGAAAATTCTTCAAGCTGACTATATGTGGGTTGTTCGCACTGACGGCTCAATCATCAAATCAAAGAACGCCGTAATTCCAGAACACCATCTCACCATCGTAAAAGAGATGTGCCAAAAGACAAAGCTTGCCGTTTTTCAATCGCTGCACACCGAGGAGCTTCAAGCTCTACTTTTCCCCCTGACCATGGGAGGAAAACCCACAACCGTGGTCATTGTCCAGCATCCCACATGGCCTTCCCACAAAATCCTTCTGGATTTCCTCGTCCCGACTGCAGGGACAGGTTTGCTCATCGGCCTGTTTGTTCTGCCGCTTATCTTCAAAACACTACGTCCGCTCAAAGAACTAGAAGCAACAGTTATCAACTTTGCTACCGGAGACTTATCAGAACGAGCTGTGCCTGTTCACAACGACGAAGTCGGACGTCTTTCACGCACGTTCAACATGATGGCGGACAACCTTGAGCAGATGACACGCTTCAGGCATGAACTTACGGCTAACATTTCCCACGAACTCAGGAGTCCGCTCACTCGTATTCAAATGTCCGAAGAACTGGCTTTTTTAAGCTGCGAACAAGAGAACTACAGCAACGTAAAGAAACATTTGCATGCTGTACGAACCGAAGTTGCTGAACTGGATGGATTAATCGAAGAGATTTTAAAGCTGTCAAAGCTGGAAATGAATACGCAGATCGGCGAAATTGGTGCGTGCGATATTACCAACACGCTTCGTCGGCTTATGAGAAAAAATGCGCCGATCATCGAAAGAAAGCATTTAAATGTGCAGACCGATTATTCGCATGACTGCGTTATCACCTGCAATTACCCTATGGTGAATCTAGCCTTGAGCAATCTGGTTTCAAACGCGCTCAAGTTTTCACCGGAAAAAGGATTGATACGGGTTAACACCATCTCCAACCCGCAGACAGTCAGCATTGAAGTATTCAACACGTTCTACAGAAGCTTCAGCACAACGGAGCAGGTCGCCATTTTTGAGCCCTTTGCCCGCGCTGAAGGGGAAAATATTCCTGGAACAGGACTGGGACTGGCTCTTGTTGCCAAGGTGGCAGAACAGCATGAAGGTAGCGTAACAGTGCAAAACCAAGTAGGCGGAATCCTGTTCACGCTCACGCTTCCACGTGTGTTGGCATCCCACGAAAATGTCAGGAAACAACACACTGTATAACTTGTGAACCAATTCAAGACTCAGAACAAAAAAAAGGAGAGATGCGAACATCTCTCCTTTTTTATTACCATTAGTATCTAATTCTAGTCAGCAGCAATGTAGTCGGCTGGATTCAAACCAAAGGAATTCACAAGACCGCCACCAAGAGCCAGCAGTCTGTAGGATGCGATAAGAACATTTACCTTGGCGGTAACAAGACGGCCACGGGTAACAAAGAGTTCATTCTCTGCATCAAGAACATCCAGTAATGTGCGCTGTCCAACAGTAAACTGCTGTGCGTACACGTCACGGGTTTCTACGTTGAATCCTACAGCCTTATTGTACTGTTCCACCTGATCAAATGCAGCTTCCTGTTCACTCCAGGTTGCCGCCACCTGACGGTACAGTTCATCTTCGGTATCACGGAATTCTTCACGCGCTTTCGCCTTACGGGCTTTTGCAGCACGGGTTAAGGCAAGGTCACTGCCGCCATTGTACAAATTCCAACGACCAACAACTGCAAAGCGCAAATCAGCGGTGTAATCATCAACGCCGAGCATGTCTTCAGTGTAACGGTAAGAACCTTCACCGGTCACTTTCGGGTAATAAGTAGCTTCACGTTCTTTCACAAGACCGTCAGCCACTTCGATTTCATATCTGCGGGTATCAAGTCCCGGGTTCTTGCTCCGCATTGCTCTGAATGCAGTTTCAAGATCTGCCGGAGCAGAGGTGGAAACTTCCACGTCTTCAAGCTTCTCTGGCTCAACACCTGTTAAACGCTTGTATTTTGCTTCAGCAATTTCCAGTGCACTGCGCTGTTCCGCAAGAGTGGCAAGTGCACGGGCAAGACGACCCTGCGTAAGGGTAAGGTCAGAAATACTTCCGCCGCCAGCATCAACCAGTTCCTGCATGGAACCAAGAATATCTCGGTACTGCTGAGCATTTTCTTCAGCAAGTTCAACCAGTGCTCTGTTACGGATAACAGTAAGGTGTGCGATAACCGCATCAAGACCAAAACGCTCACCAGCATCCAGCACCTGACTGAGTGAAGATTTGTAGGCAGATTCTGTACGCTCGACACGGCTCTGGGTAAATCTGCCGTCATAAATAAGCTGAGAGACAGAAACAGAACCGTCAAAGGCTCCGCGCCAATCATTTTCAGTTCCGTCACTACGAGTGCCGGCGCTGTTATGCATTGTCGGACCGTATGAGCCTGTTGCATCAAGATCAGGAAGATATCCGCCCCATGCAGATCTGTGCTCTTGCTTTGCAGCCTTACTTTCACTTTCCAGTGCAGCAATGCGAGGATATGTTTTCAGCGTTGCAAGTACACTATCTTTGAGCGAAATTTCTGCCGAAGCAATGCTTACACATCCAAACAGTACCGTAGTCATTGCTAACAACGCGTACATTTTTTTCATTAAACCACTCCTGAATTGTTCACTTGCCTGCTTAATCAAAAGCAAGCCCCCCTACTACAAGACATAATATTGTTTGTCCCTCAATATCATATCCACAACTCATAGCGTATACGCTTTTCAACATAACTTCTCAAGAAAAAACAGTTTTTACACTATACACCACCTTGTGTGTACAGTGGCACTTATTGCAACAATCACCTGACACATCCCCATGATTTTACAGTATATTTCTTCACCTACTGCTTTTAAAACTACAACTACATAAAAAGACATCCCCTTTGCATCATACATAATGCTTTTTATGTTGTATTTTTGCATATATTTTAAACAGATATACCTGAAGAAATAACACCTCTCCCTACCCACAATCTTTCTGAGAACCTATGATAATTTTATACACAAAATAATTGTCTGTTAAACTCTGTTTACAACGTGGGGATATACAATTCACGCCCCTTCCCGAGCGTTACTCTGCCTATACTTTTCAGCAGAATTGTGGAAATAAGAAAAGAAATATTACCACACGTTATCAGTATTTCACTGTTCATTGTTCAGGGAAGTATGGCCATAGGGGGTGCTCATGACTGATTCTAAACCAACACAGCCCGCATCGGGGACAACTGCGTCGCTGGAACCGGAGACTACGGAAAGCTCTTCTCAAGACGACAATACATCGTCAACGCCGGAGGCTTCCGGCAAGGTTCCATCTACAGACTCCAGAAAACAGGCAGCAAACGCCTCGCAACAGGCTGACCCCAGAACAAGAGTGGACGCCCCGCTGCCTTCCGATGTGGACTATGAATCACCACTCCTGCGCTCTCTTGTGCATCTTTTTTCCATATTAGGAAGGCCGGTTACACTTGAACAACTTAAATCCGGCTTACCAGAACACGGCGTTCCTTCGCACACCTCAGCCTGTTTGCGTGCAGCAAGCCAGGCTGGGATGCATGCCAAGGTTACTCGCCGCAATTCCCTTTCTGAAATTTCCACACTGACCCTTCCGTGTATTATCCTGCTTAAAAACAAAGGGGCTGGTGTTCTTACTTCCCTTACTGATACCCATGCAGAGGTTATTTTTCCGGAAATGGGAAATACTCCCATATCCGTACTGCGGGACAAGCTTAATGAGGAATACGCCGGATACGTTATCTTCGGTCAGATCAACGGTCGGCTGGACAAGCGTGCAAGTGAACTCAAACTGTTGAAAACCAAACGCTGGTTCTGGGATACCATTCTATATTTCTTCCCGATATATAAACATGTGGGACTTGCCAGCATCATTATCAACCTGCTGGCGCTTGCCTCCCCTCTGTTCTTTATGAATGTATATGACAGGGTTGTGCCAAACAACGCCGTGGACACCCTCTGGGTGCTTGCCGCCGGTATCGGCATTGCGCTTGTTTTTGATTTCATTTTGCGTAACCTGCGCAGTTATTTCTGTGATGTGGCGGGGAAAAATGCCGATGTCATTCTTGCCTCACGCCTCATGCAGCACATCATGGCATTGCGTCTGGATGATAAGCCTGATTCCACAGGAACAATGGCAAACAACCTGCGTGAGTTTGAATCACTGCGTGAATTCTTCAGTTCAACAACCCTGCTGGCAATCATCGACCTGCCATTCCTCTTTATTTTTCTTGCGCTCATCCACTTCATTGGCGGCCCCATGGTCTTTATTCCGGCAATCGCCGTGCCGCTGGTCATCATAGTGGGACTACTGCTGCAATACCCGTTTCAACGGGCAATTGAGGCAGGATACAAAGAAGGGGCACAAAAACACGCTCTGCTTATTGAAATTATCAACGGTATTGAAACCGTAAAAACAAGTATGGCTGAAGGCCACATGCAGCAGCTCTGGGAAAAAGTTGTGGGCATGAGCGCCAAGTCCAGCAACCATGCAAAACGGCTTGCAAACTTTTCAATGACCTTCACCATGTTTGCCGCACAGGCTGTTTCCGTTTTCATTATTGTTGTGGGCGTATACCGCATAAGTGAAGGCGAATTGACCATGGGCGGACTCATTGCCTGTAACATTCTTGCAGGCCGAGCCATGGCACCGTTAAGCCAGATTGCCGGCATGCTTTCACGCATGCAGCAATCACGCATGGCACTCAAGTCGCTTGATCTCATCATGCAGCTGCCTACCGAAGCTCAGGATGAATACACAGGCATCAGCTACGAAAAGCTGGAAGCCTCCATCACCTTTGATTCACTTGCCTTTAAATACCCCAATGCAGAACGTTTTGCCCTTGAGGATATTCATTTAAAAATCCGTGAAGGTGAGCGCGTCGGTATCATCGGCAGAATGGGCTCCGGCAAAAGTACCTTCGGGAAGCTGTGCGTGGGGCTCTATCGCCCGACAGAAGGCGCTGTAAAACTCGGCGGTGTTGATATCCGCCAGATGGACATTGCCGATCTTCGCTCGCGCACAGGTTATGTTTCACAGGACAACTACCTCTTCTACGGAAGCGTGCGTGACAACATTGCCATCGGTAACCCGCAGGCAGACGAAAATGCAATCCTGCGTGCAGCTGCCATTGCAGGAGTCACCGACTTTGTTCAGTCACACCCTGCCGGGTTCGGCATGCAGGTGGGCGAACGCGGCATGGCACTTTCAGGTGGGCAACGCCAGTCCATTGCCCTTGCCCGCGCTCTTCTCACAGACCCTGACATTATTATTCTGGATGAACCAAGCTCCAACATGGACAACGGCTCAGAGCATGCGTTCAAGAAAAAGCTGTCACATATTGTTACGGGGAAAACCCTTCTGCTCATTACCCACAGGCTCAGTATGCTGGATGTTGTGGACAGACTTATTGTGATGGATAACGGCCGTGTTGTTGCTGACGGCCCTAAGGCTGCCGTTCTTGAAGCGTTAAAGAATGATCAGATAAAAAAAGCACCGACAAGAGCAGCGTAGGAGCCCGTCATCATGAAAAAAACACAATACCGCATTGAAGATATCGAATTCATGAGCGAGGTGGACGCTGCCTTGCGGCATCGGGGACACCCTAAAGCCTACCTGCTTTCTGTCTTTATTTTCTTCGTATTTGCCGCCTTTCTCGTGTGGGCACATTACGCTGTACTGGACGAAGTGACCCGAGGAACCGGCGTTGTCGTTCCTTCACGTAAAATTCAGGAATTACAGAACCTCGAAGGTGGTATCCTAAGCGAACTGCTGGTCACAGAAGGACAAATTGTAGACAAAGGCCAAATTGTCGTCCGTATCGACAATGCACAGGCAGAAAGTATTGTGCGTGATGCCGCCTCAAAATCTCTTGAGCATGAAGTCGCCATTATCCGTCTGCTCGCTGAAACCGAAGGAACACCGCTGGAATTTCCAGAAGAGCTCAAAAAGAAAGCACCGCAGATGGTTGCAGATCAACAGGCGATCTACAATGCCCGAAAAACTCAGTTAAAAAGTGAACTCAGCGTACTTTCTTCGCAGAAGTTTCAGAAAGATCAGGAAATTTCAGAAATGATAAGCAAGCGCAAGCAGCTTATCTCCAGCCACAAGATTGCCAAAGAGCGCAGGGATATTGCCCGCCCGCTCATGGAAAAGAATGTATATCCTAAAATCGACTACCTGCAGCTGGAAGAACACCTTATTCAGTTGCAGGGCGACATTGAAGCACTGTCTCTGGCAATCCCTCGTATTCGTAAGGCTGCTGAAGAAGCCGGAGAACGAACCAAACAGCGCATTGCCGAATTTAAAAATGAAGCGCATCGCGAAATCAACCAGCGCCGTGTTGAGCTGCGCTCCTTGAAAGAAGCAATGGCCGCAGGAAACGACCGCGTTACCAGAACAGACCTGCGCGCACCTGTACGCGGTACTGTAAAACAGATTGCTGCAAACACACTGGGCGGCGTTATCCGACCGGGGGATACCATCCTTGAGATCGTTCCACTTGATGACACATTGCTTATTGAAGCACGTGTACGCCCTGCTGACATTGCATTCCTCCATCCCGGACAAAAAGCCATGGTAAAAGTCACAGCATACGACTTTTCTATTTACGGAGGGCTTGAAGGCTCTGTAGAACAAATTAGTGCGGATACCATTGAGGATAAGCGAGGGGAAAGCTTTTATCTTGTCAAACTGCGCACAAAAACAAATACTATAGTCTATCGGGGAGAAAAGTTGCCTATCATCCCCGGTATGACAACTTCGGTAGATATTCTTACAGGTAAAAAATCTGTTCTCGACTACCTGCTGAAGCCAATTTTAAAAGCAAAACAAAACGCCCTGAGAGAACGGTAATTGCGCCACTGGACACATTCGACAGTATTTCGTGTAACGCTTATCTGCTTTGCCTGCAGTCTTGTTATTGCAGCACAGCCCATACAAGCGTCTTCTGAATATACAAAGAATACATCCAGACCGTCTGTCAGTACAAAAGGGGCTTCTCTTTCCAAAGGAAAGAAAAAATCAGCATTTCGCCTGCTGTTCAAACCGCCCCCGATAAAGAAATCAGCACCAAAGCCACGAAAAAGAGTTGCTGCCAGCAAAGGCCCGCTCAAGGATACAAAAGGGAACATACGCCTGTTCCGAACCATTGAGCTGAAGGGGAAAAACAAAACCCTCGCCCGCTGGAAACGCATTGTAGATAAAATGGCTGTCCACAAGCAGCTGTATCTTTCAAACTCGCTGCCCACGTCTGGCAAGAACCAGCAAAAGCGATGGAAACAATTCAAAAGCACAGTTGTTTCCAAATCACGAATGCAGCAATTACGTAAGGTTAACACCTACTTTAATAACTGGCCGTACCGGCTGGATAAAGAAAACTGGGGGAAGCAAGAGTACTGGGCATCACCGCCCGAATTCGTCAAAAAATCCGGTGACTGTGAAGATTATGCCATCGCCAAATACTATGCGCTGCGCGAGCTCGGGCTGTCTGCAAGCTCTATGCGTATTGTGGCACTTATGGATAATATCCGCCGTCTTGGACACGCCGTACTGGTTGTGTACCTGAATGGCGATGCATGGGTACTGGATAACCAAACAAAACTTGTACTCTCTCATTCTAAGTTCTCACACTATGTTCCTCAGTTCTCTGTAAATGAAACTAATCGCTGGGCGCACATCCCGGTGAAAAAAAATCAACCGGCTTCCAAGCCGAAAAAATGATTCCGGAGCTGAAAATGCCTAAAACAAATGACTATGAGCTTCCCGTTACGCAGGATAAACGCTCACGTCTTAAATGGTTCGGCATCGCTGTGCTTTCCGCTATTGTTGTTATTACTGCGACATTGTCCTTCTTCCATATTCATAACGAAGAAGCTGGGCTTTCTGTACGCCTTCAAAAACAACAAAAACTGCTGGCAACTTCACGTCAGGAGGCCATCAATAACTGGCTGCAAGCCATGGCAGATCAGGGTCAGCGCCTTATTAATGCAGACCTGTTCCGCCTGTTTGCCTCCGAGGTAAACCTTCTGGGGGACAATATCGGCAGCCTGTATGCTGAAGAGGCCACACAACCGGATGACTCTACTCTTGCGCAGCAGCTGCCTATGATGCGCAATCTGCTCGACGAATTTTCCACTTACGCAGGGTTTTCCGGCGGTCGTATTATCAACAGATTCGGGCAAACCTACATTGCGACCAACGCCAATGTGTCTGCCCTCAGCCAGCAGCAGCTCAACTTTGTTAATAAAGTGCTGACAAAGCCGGACGTATACTTTTCACCAGTGCACAACAGCAGTAACGGCCTGACATTTGACATGTTCCTGCCTGTATACCCGCCTGAGTTTGAAGGAGACACAACAAAGCCTGTTTCTGTGCTCATGCTCTCCAAGCTTGTCTCAGGTAAAATTACAGAAATCATCTCCTCATCACCGCTGGCAGAGCAAAATACAACAACACATCTGGTTCAGAAAAAAGGAAATATGCTTCAGGATATCCTTCCGTGGCAGCCTGACGGACTTATTGCTGTAAACTCCTCTTTTGCAACGCTCAGCGCGGACACATTGCCGTTTGCAGTACGCAACAACCTGACGACGTCAGGGCGTGCATACTCTTATGGTATCAAAATTCCTAACATCGACTGGTGGGTTGTTGAAGAGATCAGCTATGATGCCGCCCGTGCGGAACTTACTTCCACCATCAGAACAACGCTTGTTATTGCTGCGCTGACAACAGGTGCGTTCGCTCTTATTCTTGTACTGCTCTGGCGTCTGCTTGTGTCACAGGATACAAAGAAGGTTGCCGATAACTTCCGCAAACTTGCAATGACCATCAAAGAACAAAAAATGTTCCTTGATTCCATCAACGATACGATTCCGGACTATATTGCATTGAAGGACAACGAAGGCACATACCAGTATGTGAACCCCGCGTTTGCCACGGCTGTAGGGCGTACTGTTGAAGAAATGAAAGGGCTGGATGATACAGCAATCTTCGGCTACGCAACAGCAAACCGCCTTGCGTCCTCTGACCAGTTGGTCAATATGTCCGAAGAGCATATCAACACCACGGAAACAATCTTTTTGCAGTCACAGCGATATGTTATGCAGATATCCAAGGCGCCGTTTTTCAATGCAGACGGTGCTGTTTCCGGCATTGTATCAGTATTCAGAGATATTACTGCCGCTGTGGAAGCAGAAGAACAACGAAAAGCAACCGAGCAACAGACGATTGCAGCTTTGGCAAGCACCATTGAACATATTGATCCGTACCTTGGCGGACATACTCGCATGCTTGAGGCACTTTCCATTGAACTGGCGCGCAGCCTCAACATGAACGATGCCGAAGTCGCAACCATTGAAGCCGCAGCCAACCTTTCCCAGATTGGTAAACTGTTCGTTCCAAGAGAAATTCTGCTTAAACCGGATGCGCTGACTACCGATGAAAAACGGGAAATTGAGCAGCATGCACTGCACGCAGAGCGGGTTCTCAGCAATATTGATTTCGGTCTGCCTGTTGTGGAAACTGTTGTTCAAATGACTGAAAAAATGGACGGCTCCGGATACCCGCACCACCTGAAAGGCGATGCCATTATTGCTCCTGCAAAACTGCTCGGCCTGACAAACACATTCTGCGCGCTTATACGCCCGCGTGCATACCGCCCTGCATTGTCCATTGAAAAAACATTTGAAATTTTACGGGATATGGAGAATTTCTATGATCCGGAAATGATCGCAGCACTCGAACGATTGCTGAGTACACGTTTCGGGGAGAAATTTATTGAGGAAGTGAGTGCAGCATAACCAACAGTCACACTGTCAGTTGTAACGGTCTGCACCATATAGAGAACCCGTGCTGTGGGTCTTTTAGAGCTTTTTCTAAAAAAAATGCACTTTTTTAAAAAAAGTGCTTGCCAACGAGCCGGTCTTTCTCTAAACCTTCCACCTGTGCCGCGATAGCTCAGTTGGTAGAGCAGGGGATTGAAAATCCCCGTGTCCGCAGTTCAATTCTGTGTCGCGGCACCATCTTCTTAAGATGGCTGCAATTTTTTACTTGCAACATAAGCCGCCTTCCTGTAGATACTTTTCTCGTCGTGCCGCGATAGCTCAGTTGGTAGAGCAGGGGATTGAAAATCCCCGTGTCCGCAGTTCAATTCTGTGTCGCGGCACCATCTTCTTAAGATGGCTGCAATTTTTTACTTGCAACATAAGCCGCCTTCCTGTAGATACTTTTCTCGTCGTGCCGCGATAGCTCAGTTGGTAGAGCAGGGGATTGAAAATCCCCGTGTCCGCAGTTCAATTCTGTGTCGCGGCACCATCTTCTTAAGATGGCTGCAATTTTTTACTTGCAACATAAGCCGCCTTCCTGTAGATACTTTTCTCGTCGTGCCGCGATAGCTCAGTTGGTAGAGCAGGGGATTGAAAATCCCCGTGTCCGCAGTTCAATTCTGTGTCGCGGCACCATCTTCTTAAGATGGCTGCAATTTTTTACTTGCAACATAAGCCGCCTTCCTGTAGATACTTTTCTCGTCGTGCCGCGATAGCTCAGTTGGTAGAGCAGGGGATTGAAAATCCCCGTGTCCGCAGTTCAATTCTGTGTCGCGGCACCATCTTCTTAAGATGGCTGCAATTTTTTACTTGCAACATAAGCCGCCTTCCTGTAGATACTTTTCTCGTCGTGCCGCGATAGCTCAGTTGGTAGAGCAGGGGATTGAAAATCCCCGTGTCCGCAGTTCAATTCTGTGTCGCGGCACCACTTTAAAAATTATGACCCGCTTTTTGGCGGGTCTTTTTTTTTGCCTAATTTCTGCCGGAAACAAACACCGCCCTACTCTTTATGCGGTTTTGCCATACGCATATAATCCAACGCTTCGTCAAACTCCGCCTCATCCAGCAGCCCTTGTTCAAGCACCACTTCTTTCAAAGACTTGTGTTCTTCAAACGCTATTTTTGCCACCTCTGCAGCTTTGTCGTATCCAATTACCGGCGTTAACGCTGTAACAAGCATCAGTGATGTCGTCAGGTGCCCCTTGATTCTTCTGGCATTCAACGCCAGCCCTTTTACCGCATGTTCAGTAAACATCCGTATGGAATCTGAAAGCAGACGTATTGAAGTCAACAAGTTATAAATCATCAACGGGCGATATACATTCAACTGCATTACCCCCTGTGAACCAGCAACAGCCACAGCGGAATCCAGCCCCATTGTCTGCGCGCATACCATTGCCAACGCTTCACACTGTGTGGGATTAACTTTTCCCGGCATTATGGAAGACCCCGGCTCATTGGCAGGCAAAATATATTCACCAAGTCCGGCACGCGGGCCTGATGACAGCATGGCAATATCATTTGCTATTTTAAAAAGACTGCACGCCAGCGTACGTATTGCACCGGATGCCGCAACAATTTCATCACTGGATGCAAGACCGGCAAACATATTGGCCTTGGGAGCAAACGGAATCCCCAAATACTCCCCGAGATGTCCTATTGCGAGCTCGGCGAACCCTTTAGGCGCATTCAAGCCGGTTCCGACGGCTGTTCCACCCAACGGCAGTGTATGCAGTTGCGGTAATGCCTGTTCCAAACGCTGCACATCCGCCTCAAGCTGTGATACAAAGGCTGAAAACTCCTGCCCCGCTGTCATAGGTACAGCATCCTGCCTGTGCGTTCTGCCAAGCTTGGGAATGTCCGACCATTGTTCAGCCTTTTCTCCCAGAGCATTCATCAGCCCTTCAACTGAAGGAATAAGATAGTACTCAATGGCAATGGCTGCCGCCACGTTCATGGCGCTCGGGAAAACATCATTGGAAGACTGGGAACGGTTTACATGATCATTGGGATGCACAGGGGATTTGCTCCCGAGCGAAGAACCGGCAAGTTCATTGGCTCGATTCGCAATGACTTCGTTCATATTCATATTGGTCTGAGTGCCGCTGCCGGTCTGCCAGACACTCAGCGGAAATTCGGCATCATGTCCGCCGTTAGTTATTTCATCCGCCACTTCAATGATACGTCTGCCAATATCTTCTGAAAGCACACCCAACTCTACATTGGCATGGGCAGCAGCCTTTTTAATATGGGCAAGAGCAACAATGACCTCAAGGGGCATGCGTTCAACACCAATGGCAAAATGCTGCAAGGAACGCTGGGTCTGCGCTCCCCAGTAACAATCTTCCGGCACTTCAACAGTCCCCATTGAATCAGATTCTATCCGCATACCCTGTGTCATGGTTACTCCCTTCTCAAATGGTACATGTCATTCCATGCAGTAAAAGCAGTTCAGTATCCAGCCAGTGAATAACACTATCCTCTCTCACACGAATGTTCACAACCAAGCTCGTCGATTGCCCAGTCGTGCATCATTTTCAAAATCGGAAACGCACTGTGCCCCAACTCTGTCAGCGCATACTCCACACGCGGGGGGACTTCAGGATACACGGTACGAATAAGCAATCCGTCCCGCTCCATTTCCTTTAACTGCTGGGTCAGCATCTTCTGGCTTACGCCCGGAACTATCCGTTCCAGCTCTTTATACCGCTTAGCCCCTTCGTGCAGATGCCACAAAATAAGGCTTTTCCATTTTCCGCTTATAACATCCATGCCCACTTCCACAGGGCATCGATATTCTTTTCCATTCCATCTAATCATACAATACTATTCCTCGAAACTCCGCTGTTCCCAATAAAACTTACCAGAAAGTGTGCAGTGGAGAAAAAAGTGCCTTCTTGTGCGGAAAAAATAACAGGTTATACTTTCAGCGTGAAGCAAAATGACATTGAAAGGAGTTTCCCTATGACATATCCAAGAAATTTTTCGCACATCGGTCTCAGCGTGACTGATCTTGAAAAGGCAGTTGAATTTTATACAAAAGTTATGGGTTGGTACCTTATTATGCCGCCAACCGAAATTACACAGGATGAATCTGCCATCGGCGTTATGTGCACCGACGTGTTCGGTGAGGGCTGGGGCAGTTTTAAAATTGCGCACCTTTCCACCGGTGATAAAATCGGTGTGGAAATTTTTGAATTTCCGCAGGCTGAACGCCGCGAAAATAATTTTGAATACTGGAAAACAGGCATCTTCCATTACTGCGTGCAAGACCCTGATGTGGAAGGACTTGCCGCAAAAATCGTTGAACACGGTGGAAAGCAGCGTATGCCGGTTCGCGAATACTATCCGGGCGAAAAACCGTACCGCATGGTATACTGCGAAGATCCGTTCGGAAATCTGGTTGAAATCTACAGCCACAGCTACGAACTGACTTACTCTGCCGGAGCATATCAGGACAAGTTGTAACAGTTGTCCTTACGCTTCGCCTCAATCAAAAAGATAACTTTCTGGTAAAAAGATAATTTTCAGGAGAAAACATGAACGTACTTGAAGCCATTGCAACCCGTCGCTCTATCCGCAAATTTACTTCAGAAGCTGTCAGCGAAGAAACTATTGAAACGTTGCTGAAAGCTGCCATGGCAGCACCAAGTGCCGGCAACGAACAGCCTTGGCAGTTCATTGTTATCGATGACAAAGCAGTTCTTGAAAAAACTGCAAAACTCAGCCCGTACATCAGCATGGCAGCCAAATCTCCGTTATCCATCATGGTAATGGGTGACCGCGAAGTGGAAAAATATCCGGGCAACTGGATGCTGGATTGCTCCGCTGCTATTCAGAACCTTCTGCTTGCAGCGCACAGTGAAGGACTCGGTGCAGTCTGGTGCGGCCTTTGGCCGGAAGAAGACCGAGTGGCAGCAGCTCGTGAACTGGTGAATGCACCGCAGAACGTTATTCCACTCGCTGTGATTGTACTTGGGCACCCTGATCAGGACTTGAAACCACAAGACAGATTCGACGCATCCCGTGTTCGCAAAAATACATGGTAACCTGAGCACACGTTTTATTCAGTAATCGGCTACTGAATAAACGTTTGAGTAGTAGGCAGGGGAGGCTAACGCAAAACTCCATCCCAAAACTCTCCTGCCTATTACTTAGTCTTTTTTATATCTTTCAAATTCAACAAGTTAATGTGCAACCTTTGTGTATTTTGTGCATTTTTTAAATTTCGTATTGACAGAAATCATATCTCGTCTCTATGCTTCAGCATCGAATTTAACAAACTTGTAAAGGAAATAGAAAACACCATGAACGCAATCTTTGCCAAACCTGCTTCTTTTGAAACCAACTTTTATTTTTGGTTTTTCTTTAGCTATGGCAAAGCCCGTGGCCTGTTTTCTGGTGCCTTACGATAAGTAAACGATTCGACACCAACTAGAAAACATAGAGCCGCGGGCACACAGCCTGCGGCTCTTTTTTTTGCGCAAGCTGTGGCGGACTAACCAGAAACAACGGTACGCAATCCCACAAGAAAATGACAATTTAGCAACTATGCCAAACGCCCAAAGATTGATAAAAGATCGGGCAAGCAAAACAAACCGATATTTTTTGCTGCATATATGCTAACAACAGTGCATTCGAACCTACAGGGTGATTGCTTTACCGAGTACACGCTAAGGAGAATATGATGGAAATTGGCAAGAAGATCCGCATGGAGCGCATCATCAACCGAGTGACCGGACGAACCATTATTGTTCCTATGGACCACGGCGTTTCCGTTGGCCCGATTGATGGACTTGTCGACATGCGTGAAGCTGTCAGCAATGTTGCAGAAGGCGGAGCAGATGCCGTACTTATGCACAAAGGTCTTGTACGCTGCGGTCACCGCGCTGGCGGACGTGACGTTGGACTTGTTGTCCATCTGTCCAGTTCAACCTCCCTTTCCCCTTCACCCAACGCAAAAATTTTAACTGCAAGCGTTGAAGATGCCATCAAGCATGGCGCAGACGGTGTTTCAGTACACGTCAACCTCGGCGATGAAACTGAAAGCCAGATGCTTGCAGACCTTGGGAAAGTTTCCGCAATCGCAAATGAATGGGGCATCCCGCTTCTCGCCATGATGTACGCACGCGGTCAGCACATTCATAATTCTTTCGACGCTGCGAATGTAGCCCATTGTGCCCGTGTTGCGGTAGAATTAGGTGCAGACATCGTAAAAGTGTCCTACCCTGGCGACATTGATTCCTTCTCCCGCGTAGTGGAAGCATGCTGTGTTCCTGTTGTTATCGCAGGCGGCGAAAAAATGAACTCCACCCGCGAATTCATCACCATGGTTCACGATTCTGTACGCGCAGGCGGCGCAGGCCTCTCTGTGGGACGTAACGTCTTCCAGCACAAAAACAGTGCAATGCTCGTTAAAGCGCTTCGTGGCGTAGTGCATGAAGACTGGGACGTTGAACAGGCAATGGAACTTGTTGGAAACGATTAACCCGATTTATATCCGGACTAAAAAATGAAAAAAGTTCTCTTCGCAAGCGTACCGTTCAATAAAGATCACGTCACACTCGCTCTGGAATCAGGCGTTGACGGTATCATCGTACCTGAAAAAAATGTGGATGGAGTAGCCAGCCTGTCCCGCTGCACCGTGCTCGCAGCAGAGTCTATGCCTGTCCTTACGCTTACCGAGAAAAGTGTCGAAGAAGAGGCAGCAGAACGTCTGAAAAAAGGCGAGCAGATCATTATCGGTCACGGATGGGAAATTATCCCGATAGAAAATTTATTAGCGCAGTCAGATAACGTGCTGGTAGAAGCCAACACGACTGAAGAAGCGCACCTTGCATTCGGCATCCTCGAGCGAGGCGTTGACGGCATTGTTGTAACAGCAGACGGAATTACTCAATTGAAACAGATAGTAGCGGAGTGCAAACTCTCCATGGGCACCGTAGATCTTGTTCCGGCAACCGTTACCGAAGTTCGTGCATCCGGTTTGGGTCACCGTGTTTGTGTAGACACACTCTCCGTACTCAAACGCGGTCAGGGAATGCTCGTGGGAAATTCTTCCGCGTTCACCTTTCTTGTCCATGCTGAAACAGAAAGCAACGAGTACGTGGCTGCCCGCCCGTTCCGTATTAATGCTGGTGCTGTCCATGCCTACACACAGCTGCCGCATGATAAAACAACATACCTTGAAGAACTCGCTTCCGGCGACGAAGTACTCATCGTCAACCACGACGGTTCCACCTCCATCGCAGTTATCGGACGCTGCAAAACAGAAGTACGTCCAATGCTGTTGATTAAAGCTGAAGTGAATGGTGTTGAAGGTGCGGTGTTCCTGCAAAACGCAGAAACAATCCGTGTTGTAGACACAAAAGGTACCCCGATCAGTGTTGTTAACTTGAAAAAGGGTGACGAGATTCTCGTCCACACCGATGTTGCAGGCCGTCACTTCGGCATGCGTATCGAAGAAGAGATCAAGGAAGGCTAACATGTCTGAAGAAAAAAAAGCAGACACAGAAAACTGCGTAGATAATCTGCCGCGCCTCAAAGAGGTTCGTAAGGAAATCGATGCAACTGACTTGGAGCTCCTTGAACTGCTTAACCGCCGCGCGTCACTTTCTCTTGAAGTTGGAAAGCTCAAGCGCGGCAAACAGGATGTGGTATTTAAGCCGTTCCGTGAAAAGGAAGTGCTCGATAATCTTCGCTCCAACAATACAGGACCGATTCCTATTGAGCATCTGCGCTTCATCTACCGCGAAATTTTTTCTTCCTCCCGTGCATTGCAGCGCCCCCAGCGCGTTGCGTATCTCGGGCCGGAAGGCACCTTCTCCTACTTTGCAGGAGTTGAATTTCTGGGTCGATCTGTAGACTTCACGCCGCAAAAAGATCTCAACGCGGTGTTCCGCGCTGTAGCCAACAAGGAATGTGAACTGGGTGTAATCCCGCTTGAAAATTCCCTGCACGGCTCGGTCGGACAAAGTCTTGATCTGTTTATGGAGCACAACCTGTATATTGAAGCAGAAGTGTTTTGCCGCATCAGCCACAGCCTGCTGACCCGCGAAAAACTGCTTGCAGATATTCATACTGTATACTCTCACCCGCAGCCTCTTGGACAATGCTCACACTGGCTTCGCGCAACCTTGCCGAATGCCCGCATCATTCCGACAGAAAGCACCGCGGCAGCAGCACGCAGAGTACAGGAAGAAGAAGGTACAGCAGCCATCGGACACGGAAGCCTTGCAGATTTACTCAAGCTGAACATTCTGGCTGAACACATTGAAGACATGCAGGACAACTGGACACGCTTTGTCATTATCGGCTCCAAGCCGAGCGACGGCGAAGGACAGGACAAAACCTCCCTGCTCTTCACAGTACCGGATAAACCTGGTGCCCTCGCAAATGTGCTTAACATCATGGCACGCGAAGGCCTGAACATGAAAAAGCTCGAATCGCGCCCGATGCGCGGTGAAAAATGGCGCTACGTATTCTTTGTTGATATCGAAAGCGACCTTTCCAGCGAAGAATACGAACAGCTGATGAACGAGCTGCATGCAGAATGTCAGTCACTGCGCATCCTCGGCAGCTATCCTGCCGGACAGTATATGGACTTCACCAAAGGCAGCGATATCGCCACAGTTATGGATGAGCAGAACAAATAATATATAGATACAGTTAATCGGAGACACCCAATGATCGCCATCAATGCACCCGCTTCTAAGTCAGTATCCCACCGTATGATCATCGGCGCCGCTATGGCAGCCGGAGACTCTACAGTGAAAGGCGTACTTGAAAGTGAAGATCTTGCCCGCACCATCGGAATTTTTAACGACTGCGGCGCAAAAATCTATCGTAAGGGCGCAGGCGAATATACCGTCTCCGGCTGCTGCGGTACTCCTGCAGGCGGCATGGAAGAACCTGTTTCCTGCGATGTACATGAATCCGGCACAACATGCAGACTCCTGACAGCCGTACTGGCGGCAGGCCTCGGTAAGTTCCGTATCCACGGTGCTCCGCGTATGCATGAAAGACCGATTAAAGAACTGGCAGACGCACTCCAGAGCCTTACCGTAGCTGTAACCTACGAAGGCGAAGACGGTTGCCCACCTGTTGTTCTGGACACTGACGGACTTAAAGGAACCGAAGTAGCCATTTCGCTGGAAGAATCCAGCCAGTACCTTTCCGGTCTGCTGTTGGCGGCACCATCCACCCGCGGATTGACCATTAATCTGGTCGGTAACAAAGCAGTGAGCTGGCCATACGTAGGCCTCACACTGGACGCTATGGAGCAGTTCGGCATCACATTCAGCGTTGAAATGCTGGAAGGTTCCGAATGGGTGGAAAAAGACTGGCGCACATTTGAAACCGCCGTCCCGAATAAAACCCGCTTCATTGTTAAACCGGGTATGTACCGCCACGGTGACTACACAGTAGAAGGCGACTGGTCCAACGCATCATACTTCCTTGCTGCAGGCACTCTCGGCACTGAGCCGATACACATTGCCAACCTTCGTGCAAATTCTTTGCAAGGTGACAAGGCAATGTTCACAATCCTGCAACAAATGGGTGCTACACTGGAAATGGATGCCAACGGCGTAACCGTACATCCATCCAAACTGAAGGGTGTTGATGTGGATATGGGCAACTGCCCTGACCTTGTCCCTACAGTTGCCGCACTTGCCGCATATGCTGAAGGTGAAACCACCATCCGCAACGTTGCGCATCTGCGAATTAAAGAATGTGACCGCCTTGCAGCACCGGCAGCGGAATTACGCAAAGCCGGCGTCAACACGGAAGTTACAGAAGACGGAATTATCATCCGTCCTGACAGAAAAAATATCACAGCACCTGCGGATACTGTGTTCAGCACCTACAACGACCACCGTATGGCAATGAGCCTTTCACTGCTTGAATTTGCCCTCGGTGAAATTGAGCTTGATAATAAAGCATGTGTTGCCAAATCCTTCCCGACATTCTGGGAAGAATGGAAGAAGGTATCACCATGCAGGAGATAGACTTTAGACTCAAGAAAGTTGCCGTTGTCGGTGCTACCGGAAAAATGGGTGCCATGTTCTGCACCCGCTTTGCCAATGCAGGTCTTGAGGTTGCAAAAATAGATCAACCGTTGACAGACGACGTTTTACAGGCAAACATAGCAGAAGCACAAATTGTGCTGGTATGTGTTCCGGCAGCCGTATTTAACGATGTAGTTAAACGCGTAACCGCACACATGAAACCGCCTCAGATTCTGGCGGATATTACTTCAGTAAAGGTTCAACCCATGATGCAGATGCAGAAAGCTTACACAGGTCCCGTAGTAGGGACACATCCACTTTTCGGCCCTGAGCCGAAAGTTGATGACGTACGCGTTGCAATCACCCCTTCCGAAGGGTGTGATGCCGAGTCTGCACGCATGGTTGAAGACCTCTTCACCAGCATCGGCTGTGAACCCTTCTGCTCTTCTGCAGAGGAACACGATAAAGCCGCTGCGCTCATCCAAGGTCTGAACTTTGTTACATCCGTTTCCTACCTTGCCCTTCTGGCAGATAAAGAAAACGTGATACCGTACCTTACTCCGTCTTTTGAACGCCGCCTGAAAGCTGCTGAAAAAATGATCACCAAAGATGCTGAACTCTTTGAAGGCTTGTTCGAAGCCAACCCAAGCTCTCAGGACGCTGTGCGCTCCTATCGTTCTATCCTTAACATTGCTGCTGGTGGCGACATCAACGTTATCGTTGAGCGTGCTCTTTGGTGGTGGCGATTTACGGATTCTACGGGAGAAGTGCATCAATAGACTACTATTGTACCCCTTATACTAAGCTGAGTACTAAGCCGCACTTCTCCAAGAAGTGCGGCTTTTTTTATGACCCCGAACCATTAAACGAGAGATCAAATGCCATGAACATCAAGTTACAACAGACAGGCCAGTGGTTGGCAGCAGACATTCAGACCCCCATAAGCCTCTTTTTAGGACTCGTTGGAACCAGTCAGGGGTTTCTCCTCGAAAGCGCAGAGGTTGACGGAAGACGCGGCAGATACAGCGTTATCGGCTTCAACCTGCTCCTGCGTCTTGGCTGTAAAAACGGTAAGCTCGAAGTAGCTTCCCGTGACAGCAGACTCAACCCGCTTAAAGAATACGAGGGAATGGATTTTATTGAAGGTGCACGAAAGGTAATGGAGGCCATTCACATTGAACCGCAAGGGGATATGAAAGAACTCCCTGCCATTGCCCGCGGTCTCTTCGGCTACTTCGGTTACACCACCATCGGCATGTTCGAAAAGAAATTGGAAGAGGTACTGCCGCCGGAAAACAGCGACGCATGTCTCATGCTTCCCGGCACCATCGTTCTTTTCGACCATCTCTACAACAAACTCTGCATGCTCAACCTTGCTGACAACCTGCCTATCAAAATGGACAGAACAGCTGTTGAACGCAAGCCGGAAGCGCCGACAATCGGGGAAATCACCACAATACCGGATAAGACTTCCTACATCCGCAACGTGCAGAAGGTAAAAGAACAGCTCAGGCAAGGTGAAGCCATTCAGGTAGTGCTCTCTACCCGTTTTCAAGCTTCTTTCGAAGGTGACCCGTTTATTCTCTACCGCAGACTGCGACAGATTAACCCGTCACCATACATGTTTTTCATGCGACTTTCGCACATCACGCTTATCGGCTCCTCACCGGAAACAATGGTGCGCTGTCAGGACAATATTGTAGAAGTCTGCCCTATTGCGGGAACCCGTAAGCGCGGCAAGACAGATACCGAAGACGCCCAGCTTGCTGAGGATCTGCTCGCTGATCCAAAAGAGCGTGCCGAGCATGTCATGCTCGTCGACCTTGGAAGAAACGATGTGGGGCGCCTTGCCAAGGCCGGCACCGTCTCCGTTGATAAATTTATGCAGGTAGAACGCTTCAGCCACGTCATGCACATGACATCATACGTGAAGGCTGAACTTGAAAAAGGATACGACGCACTGGATGTGCTCGGCGCAACCTTCCCCGCAGGAACCGTAAGCGGTGCACCGAAGATCCGTGCAATCGAAATTATTGAAGAAACAGAAGCAATCTCCAGAGGCGCCTACGCAGGAACCATTGGCTGGCTGGGACTGGATAAGGACTCCGTGAACCTTGATACCGGCATCCTTATCAGAACCATGTGGGTCAAAGACAATACTGTCCAATGGCAGTGCGGCGCTGGCATAGTGCATGACTCCGTTCCGGAAAAAGAATGGGAAGAATGCCACAATAAAGCCCGCGTGCTCAAAGTGACCCTGAATTCAACAGGGCAAGCGGACGTATTCTCAGGGCGGTAATTTTTTTGCCTCCGGCGGCTGGGGGAAACCCTTTTGGAAAAGGGTTCTCCCCCAGACCCCCTTCCTAAAACTTTTATTTGCGAGAACGTTTCTTCATCAACAAGGCGGTGAATGCCTCATAGGAAAAACGGGCTGGCAATGGAGATCATATGTTTCTTCTTATCGATAACTACGATTCCTTTACCTTTAATCTGGTGCAGGCATTTCAAAAGACCGGACGTTATCCGCATGTTGTCCGTAACGACAATCCGGAACTGCTGGAGCTTGCACAAAGCGGAACACTGGAAATGGTGTGCATTTCTCCGGGACCGGGCAAGCCTGAAAATGCAGGATTGTGTTTAGAGTTTCTCAACCTGCTCCCTAAAGAAGTTCCTGTGCTGGGAGTCTGCTTAGGGCATCAGGTTCTCGCCCATTTTGCCGGTGCCACCGTAGATATTGCTCCACGTATCATGCACGGCAAACACTCAGACATCGTTCATAACGGCAAAGGACTTTTTGAGGGACTCAAATCCCCTATGCAAGTGGCACGCTACCACTCGCTTATTATCACACACAGTGATGACACAGTACTTGTTCCAACGTCCTCCACACAGACACCGAACGGAGAAGAGGAGATTATGAGCATTGCATATGCCGACCGCCCTTGGGTTGGTGTCCAGTTTCATCCCGAATCAATTTTGACACCACAGGGTGAGGCCATGCTGAAAAACTTTCCGGACAAAGTGACAGCAGGCAGCTCATAACTTCTTTACCTAAAAGGCCTGTAGCGCAGTTGCTGAGGGGTTCTTCCAACACAAGAATCCCTCCCAACAGAAAAACATAACTCACAAAAACACAGGGCACTCAAGTCAGTATTAGTAAGCCGCAGGGTTCATAACGAACGGGCTTACCTCGCCTAATAAAAGTTTTTGGAGATTTTTAAGAACCTTTTTCTCAAAAAAGGTTCTTAAAGCCCCGCTGGCAAGCGCCGCCGGAGGCTAACAAACAGACTCAGGCCAACGGAGAGACAACACCATGACAAAAAGGAACAATTCAATGAATACAGTACATATTTTAGACCAGCTTGCGGATGGCAAACATCTGAGTGGAGACATGGCGCACTGCGTCTTTACTCAGCTTATGGACGGGAAAATGACCTCAGGACAGGCAGGCTCTTTATTGATGGGGCTTCGCCAGAAGGGTGAAACAGCTGAAGAGATTCATGCTGCTGTTCAGGTTTGCCTTGAGCGCGCGACACCTGTTGAGCCTATCAAAGGCGCTACTATTGATCTGGTGGGAACTGGCGGCGATGGAAAAAACTCCTTTAACTGCTCCACTGCTACTGCACTAACGCTGGCAGGTATGGGATACACTGTAACGAAGCATGGAAACCGCGCGGTTTCTTCCTCATGCGGCAGTGCTGATGCGGTTGAGGGATTAGGGCTGCCCCTGCGTATTGCACCCAAAGATGTTCCGGCAGAGCTGGCCAAGCGTAACTTCGCCTTTTTGTTTGCACCGGACTATCACCCTGCTTTTAAGCATGTGATGCCGGTACGCAAAGAGCTTGGTTACCGTACCCTGTTTAATTTGCTTGGCCCGCTGCTGAACCCTGCACGTCCGACACATATGCTGCTTGGTGTTGCCAAGACAGAGTATATGGAAATTATGGCAGAAGTACTCGCACAGGCAGGCGTTGAGCATGCTGCTGTGGTTTACGGTGCTGGTGGATATGATGAGCTGACCACCAATGGCATTGCAAAAGTTATTTATGTTGAGAACGGATCAATACGCCATGCGGAGCTTGATCCATCCGAGTTCGGCTTTGAGCCGTGTGCCGAAGAAGAACTGGCAGTACACGGTAAAGAGGAAGGACTGGCTGTTCTACGAGAACTGCTTGAAGGGAAAGGCCCTAAGGCAATGCTGGATATGCTGGCATTAAATACGGGCATGGCATTACACCTTATAACTAATGAACCACTTAAAACCTGTATGGAACGAGCAAGGGAAGCCGTTGCTGCAGGAGTCGGAAGGAAAGTCCTCCATGCTTAATAAGTTTCTCGCGGCAAAACATGCTGAAATTGCAAGACTTGTAAAACTCCAGAAAGAAGATGCGTTACCTGCTCCATACAAAGGGGAACGACTTCCTTTTGCTGCAGCATTACGTGCAAACAGACTGGCTTGCATTGCGGAATACAAACGTGCTTCTCCATCACGCGGTGATATCGCGCCACACCTTTCTCCTGAAGATGTGGCAGAACAATATGCAAAAGCGGGAGCAACAGCGCTTTCCGTGCTTACTGAAGAAAAATACTTTAAAGGTAAGCTTGAATATATTGAGCGTATGAAATTTGTGGGACTTCCGATGCTGCGCAAAGATTTTATCGTACATCCTTTGCAAGTAATTGAAACGGCTTCGACTCCTGCATCTGCTCAACTGCTCATTGCACGCATGTTTAATTCAGCAACAGAACTTGCTGAATTAATTGAACTTGGAAATTCATTTGGACTTGAAAGCGTTGTAGAGATCTTTGACCATTCGGATCTTGTGCTAGCCAGGCTTGCAAACGCTACAATAATTCAGGTAAACAATAGGAACCTGGATACACTGGAAACTGACCTTGCAATATGCGAGCGTATGATTCCTCACCGCAGAACTGCCGAAGTATGGATAGCGGCCAGCGGTATTTCGTCGTCCACGCAACGACGCCACGTTGAAGCGGCGGGATACGATGCGATGCTGGTCGGCACAGCTCTTATGCAGGGTGGAGACCCGCAAAAGGCGCTTAACCGGCTACTCGAATAACCTCAAGGAGAGCATTAATGGCGCACAAAGAATCCTTTGTGAAAGTATGTGGCATCACCTCACAGCAGGATGCTGATTTATGCATCGAACTGGGTGCAGATTTGCTCGGATTTATATTCGACGAAAACAGCCCCAGAGCTATGACAGTGGAACAAGTTAAAGCCATTGAGACAGAAAACGTCATGCGTGTAGGTGTTTTTACCCACCATACCGCAGACGAAGTGCGCCTGATAATGCAGCGTGCTAAACTGCACCTTGCTCAACTTCACGGGGATCAGGACACAGCGTTTGCTGCCAGAGTCGGCAAACAAAAAGTCATGAAAGTGTTCTGGCCTGCCCGTTACGACACACGGGAAGAACTTGAGGCAGAAATGAAAAAGTTTACGGACTGCTCCCGCTTTTTCCTGATGGATGCCGGCACATCCGGCGGCGGACACGGAAAAACGCAGGACTGGAGCTTCCTTAACGGATTGCGCGGCCACAAATCATGGTTTGTAGCCGGTGGAATAGGCCCTGATAACGTAAAAGAAGTGCTTCAAGGGTGCGCCCCCTGCGGCATTGATCTTAATTCAGGCGTAGAATCCGCACCGGGCAAAAAAGATCCGGTGAAACTGCGAATCGTTATGGAGGCACTGACCGCCCCCATTTTATAAGTCACGGCAGCCTTTGGCGTAAGGCTGCTGAAAGAGAGAATAACCATGTCCAAAGGATACTTCGGCGAGTTCGGTGGCCAATTTGTAGCGGAACTTCTTATTCCGCCCCTTAAAGAACTGGAAGACGCTTTAGAAAACATTGTTCCTTCTGAAGCGTTCCAGAAAGAATTTTCAGATTACCTCAAAAACTATGTAGGACGCGAAAGCCCACTGACGCATTGTCCTACACTTTCTACTGACCTTGGTTTTAATCTCTACCTCAAACGTGAAGATTTGAACCACACAGGCTCACACAAAATTAACAACGTGCTCGGACAGGCTCTGCTTGCAAAGCACATGGGCAAAAAAGCATTGCTTACAGAAACAGGCGCCGGAATGAACGGGGTTGCTACAGCAACTGCTGCCCGTGCGCTTGATATGGACTGCATTGTCTTTATGGGTGCTGTGGATGTTGAAAGGCAATCCCATAACGTGCGCCGCATGAAACTGCTTGGTGCTACTGTTGTGCCAGTTGAAGCAGGCTCCAAGACCCTTAAGGATGCCATTAACGAAGCACTTCGTTTCTGGATCAAAAAACAGGCAACACACCACTACTGTTTCGGTACTGCTGCCGGCCCGCATCCATTCCCGACACTGGTTCGTGAATTCCAGTCTGTGGTAGGCAAAGAAGCCCGTAAGCAAATTATTGAACGCACAGGCGCACTGCCTCATTCCGTTATTGCCTGCGTAGGCGGCGGTTCCAATGCCATCGGTATTTTCTCAGGCTTTGTGGATGACTGCTCTGTAAACCTGATCGGCGTAGAAGCTGCAGGCACAGGCGAAGAAGGCTGCACCAACTCTGCACCGCTTTGCCTTGGCACTGCCGGTATCCTGCATGGACAAAAGACCATGCTTCTACAGGATGCAGACGGACAGATCATGCCGTCTCATTCCATTGCTGGTGGTCTTGATTACCCGGGTGTCGGGCCTGAGCATGCACACCTGCACCATTGCGGCAGGGCTGAATATGTGAAGGTGAACGATATGCAAACACTGCATGCGTTCAAAGCGCTTACCCGTGCTGAAGGTATTATGCCTGCTCTGGAAAGCTCCCATGCTGTTGCGTATGTTCTTGAAAATAAGGACAAGTTCCCGAAAGGCTGCAATGTGATTGTAAACCTTTCCGGTCGCGGCGACAAAGACATGGACATTGTTGAACAATACACCGAGCTGTTTGATTAGGGGGCAGTCATGACATCACTTACAACACGTATTAACACAGCTGTGCAGGCAGGCCGCAAAGCAATTATCCCGTTTCTTACAGCCGGATTTCCCACAAAAAATGACTTTTTCACGCATTTGGAAGAACTTGATTCCAATGGTGCGGATATCATCGAAATCGGTGTCCCGTTTTCAGACCCTGCAGCTGACGGGCCCGTGGTTGAAGCTGCTTCTCTCAAAGCCTTGGAGCAGGGTGTAACCCTGCAATGGATTGTTGAAGAACTGACGAAACGCAAAGGGCAGTATCAGGCAGAACTGGTTCTCATGGGATACATTAACCCATTTTACCAGTACGGATTTGAAAAATTTGCAAAAGATGCTGCTGACGCCGGAGTCAGCGGATTGATTGTTCCTGACCTGCCTCTGGATGAGTCTGGCGAGTTCAAAAAAATTCTGAAGCAGCATGGAATTGCGCTTATCTCTCTCATTGGTTTGAACACTCCTAAAAAACGTATGCAGGAATACGCCGACAATGCAGAGGGCTATGTATACGTTGTCTCCTATATGGGAACAACCGGCGCAGCCGTTGCCTTTCCCCCTGAGCTGAAAAAAACGCTTACGGAAGCACGTGAAGTGTTTAATATCCCGCTGGCTCTTGGCTTCGGCATCAAAGAACCAAAGCAGCTCGAGCCGTTTGGAGATGCCATTGACGCGGTTGTCTTTGGCAGCGCACTCATCACGGACATTGAAGAAAAAGGAACAGCAGTACCATTTATGGAGCGCTGGAAATAACCTTTTCTTAACAAAGCATTACCGTAAAACTCCTTTAGGAAACTAAGGGAGTTTTTTTATTTACACTGCAAGAATAAATATGGACTGCTATTTTTCCTTATAATGAATTCAACTCTTGTGCCGATAGATACAAGTAAGAGAACCCATAATACGGAGGAGGACACTGCTTTCATCACATAGCATAATTTACCTACCAGTCTTTCACTCCATCCTACTCAATACAAAGATAGTACTTACCAACAAGCAGAACATGCATTCATGTTCTGTTGTTTACGATCTATTCTTATTGTTTTCACTGCTCACACGACGCTGCATCCTAACAGGGGGGGATCACGTATGAATTTGAAAGCACGTATGCTTTGGTCATTTATTTCTATTTTCATGGTTATTGTTGCCATGTTTTCGAGCACTTACTACGTCACAAGCCTACAAAAAAGTGACGGACTTGTTATCAACCTATCCGGCAGACAACGAATGCTCAGTCAAAAAATAGCAAAAGAGACCATGACACTCTCCTTTGCAAAAGACAGAGCCGCAGCTGAAACTGAATTACGTGCTTCGGAGGAAGTGTTCGACCTCACACTCAGAGCACTTATCAATTCAGGCTATGCACCGCTTACACTGAGTCCTACCGGAGTAACCGCGTATCTTCCTGAGGCTAAAGGAGATGTGCGCAAGCAGCTTCTTAATGTTGAAAGCATCTGGAAAGATTACAAAGCGCTTGTAGAAAAAGCCCGCAAAGGAAACGAGAGCGCTCTGCATTCCATCACAACACAAAGCATGATGGTGCTTAAAGCTATGAACAAAGCTGTAGGCATGCTGCAGCACGAAGCAGACCAGCGAGTTCAAATGCTGCTGATGCTGCAAACCGCCTTTATTATTTTAGGGGCAGCACTGCTCTACTTTGTTCTTCTGAACCTGCGAAAACACCTGTTTGCCCCGCTTGATGACCTGCGGGCATTCGCAAACAAGGTTTCCCAGGGTGATCTTCATGCATCGATTAATGCCACCTACCTGCTTGAGTTTGAAAAACTAAAAAATGATACAGTTTCGATGGTGACAAAGCTGAATGCGCTAATGAAGCAGGCGGAAGATGCCAGTGAAGAAGCCAGACACAGTGCATTACGCACTGAAGAAGCCCTTAAGGAAGCACAAACAAAAGAGCGCCGCATATCCCGCATTGTAGGAACCATCCGCACTGTTGCTGAAAAAGCAAAAGATATTTCTGCACATGTAGATGAGTCCATCAGCAATCTCAGCGTTCAGGTAGATACGGTGAACAACGGGGTTGATGTTCAGCGCGAGCGTATGATCGAAACCGCCACTGCCATGACGCAGATGAATTCCACGGTTGCAGAAGTAGCGCACAATGCTTCCAACGCTGCAGAATTAGCAAACAACTCAAAAGAGCATGCGGAAGAAGGGGCAACTGGCGTACGTCAGGCCGTGCATTCCATTGAGCTTATCCAGAAGAGCATTCTGGAATTGAAAGAATCCATGCTTGAGTTGGGCAGCCAGACGGACTCTATCTCAAAGGTTATGGAAGTCATTAACGACATTGCTGATCAGACAAACCTGTTGGCACTCAATGCCGCCATTGAAGCAGCACGAGCTGGCGAAGCAGGTAAAGGCTTTGCTGTAGTTGCGGATGAAGTGCGCAAACTTGCAGAAAAAACCATGCATGCCACCCGTGATGTGGGCGACGCAATCACCCTCATACAAACACAAGCTCATACTAATATTGAAGCGGTTGAAAGCGCCGCAGTAGAAATTACAGCATCAACAAAAGCTGCTGAAGCTGCCGGAACATCCATGGAGACAATTGTTTCCATGACATATGATACAGCACATCAGATTACGTCCATCGCCACAGCATCAGAAGAACAGGCTGCTGTTTCTGACCAGATTGAGCACGCGGTAAATACTGTTACCGGCATTGCCGAAGAAACAGCAGACGGCATGGCAAAGGCTTCGGGAGAGCTCACAGAGATTTCCTCACTCACAGCCAAGCTCGACAGCCTGCTGTCAGATATGCAGCAAGAAGCTGTCGTTTCAAACTAATAACTGCATACAAAAACCCCGTGCTGAAAACTTCAACACGGGGTTTTATTACATTTTATAACGACTGAATCAGACGGGACCAAGCCCCCTTTACGATTGCGGACAACAGCGCACCCTGCCAGATTATTACGGGCAGAAAAAAACACACCACGCCCTACAGCGCACGCACATTCCACGAAGCTCACTACCCTGCGGATGCTCCACATCATCTGATTGTCATCAATCTGAAAGAGGACTTAGCCCCTGAGTAGGGATGCAAGGGGTAGGGGCTTACGCATCACGCTGTGTGTCTTCCCATCAATATGAAAAACAGTGCAACCTACCCGAACGACCCTTAATATTTAGAAGGTGGGACACCATACGCTTTGCGAAATGCGTGCACAAAATGGCTCTGATCATAGAACCCGACGCTCGCAGCAACGCTTGAAACCCGCTCGCCCTTGCTCAGCAAAGCACATGCATATTCCAACCGCAGTTGTTTAAGCCAGTTGTACGGTGTAACCCCGACAGTTGATTTGAATCGGCGCAGGAACTGATAGCGGTTCAAATTACACAGGGCAGCAAGCTGCTCCAGCGTAATTTTTTCCGAAAGATTATCGTGGCAGTAATCGCGCACTTCTTTCCAGTGAGGGCGACCAAGGCGATTGTTCGAAGTATCAACGGACAATACATCCACATGCCCAAGCAGCTGCTTTATCAGTCCGAGCCATTGCTCTTCGACAAACATCGATGTGGCATCACCACGCTGCAGAACGGTATGCAGGGTATGCGCTCTGTGCCACAACGTTTTGTCATCAAGCACAGTGCTGCCGAACTCAATCCGGTGAGCAGAGTCCACGGCTTCCGCCATTTCTTCTGTAAGAATATTAGGAGGAATACGGAATGTTTTCAGGGTGTATTCACTATTTTCATAGCCGGAACCGTCATGCATTTCATCCGGAGACAGGACAGAGACCCGCCCAGGCCCAATGAGGGACGTTGTTCCGAATGCACTCTGCTTTTGCACTCCTTCCACCACCAGCCCTATATGATAGTCCAAGTGGAAGTGACGCTCAAAACTGAACGTGGAAAAGTGCCCGTCGCTTAGCACAAGCCCCGGTACATCCGGTGCACGAAAATAGTGAACAGTATCCTGCATAACGTCTGCCTACCTACCCGCAACACAGTGTCCCTGTCAAAACTCTATCGGCTCAGTCCTTACACAGCCTTTGCAAAGCTGGCAGCCTGATGCACTGCGGATAAAAAGTGTTGAATATCCTGCTCGGTTGTCGCAAATGAAGTCACAAAGCGCACTACGCCCGGTTCCCATCTGTCATGGTAAAAACTAAAGCCCTGCTCAAGCAGTCTGTCGATGCAGTACTGCGGCATATTACAGAAAATGATGTTTGCCTGCGGAGAGCCGATTATTGAAATTTGTGAGATTTTCTCCAGCCCGTTTTTCAGCATTGCCGCCATGGCGTTTGCCTGACGCGCATTCTTCAGCCAGAGATCATTTTCGAGATACCCCAGCATCTGGGCTGCCATAAAGCGCATCTTTGAGCCAAGCTGTCCTGATCTCTTTACACGGAATGCCATTTCGTGTGCGAGCGTTTTATCAAACACAATTATAGCCTCTGCGGACATAGTGCCGTTTTTCGTCGCCCCGAAGGACAGCATATCGACACCGCATCTCCATGTCATTTCCGCAGGAGAACATCCCAGTGCGACCAGAGCATTGGCAAAACGGGCACCGTCCATATGCATACGTAAACCGGAGTTTTTGGTGATAGCGCCTATTCTAAGAATTTCATCCACAGAGTAGATTGTGCCGGTTTCTGTCGCCTGCGTAAGGCTTACGCTTGCCGGTTGTGAGGAGTGCATATCCCCGACTCTGTGGCGTACGCCCCATTTCAGAGCTTCAGGATCAATCTTGGAATCTGCACCATCGAGTGTGAGTACGCGAGCGCCGGAGTTGAAAAATTCAGGAGCACCACATTCGTCATGGTTGATGTGGCCGTCATGATGACAAAGCACAGCACCCCACGGAGGAGTGAGTGCGCTAAGAGATAAGCAGTTAGCAGCAGTACCGGTTGTGACAAAAAAGACACTGACATCTTTCTCAAACACATCAGACAACATCTGCTCTGCCTGTTTTGAACATTCATCACGGCCGTACGGATCTGCCTGTCCGTTATTGCAGCGAGCCATAGCTTCTAAAACTTGCGGGGAAACACCTGCGATATTATCGCTGGTAAAGGCAGTATTATATGTAGACACGGGGGGTTGCTCCTCATGATTCCAAAATAAATGAAATTAGAACCTGAGTATGCAAAATACTCCTGTCTCTGCATTGTAAAATATTGCACTCTACCTGTACGTTAAAAAAACACCACTTATAAAACAATAAGTTACAGACACAGCACAAACTGAAGAATCAAAAAACAAGAAAAGCGGGTGAACTCCAGTTCACCCGCTTTTCTCACCAAAACCATCTGTGCGCAGCAAGTCCCGAATAATCTTGCCGCACCAGAACTCAAGCCTAAGCTATAGTGTTCCCATAAACGCTATTGCTTAAAACTTGAGTGTGCCCTTAAAGGACTGAGCAAGCGATTCGCAGTTGTCAGCAACCAGTACTGTTGCACCGGAAGCAATAACGAACTGTTCGTCGCCTGTAACTTCACCCAGACAGCCATAAGCCTGTCCGGCAAATATTTCTTCAAAAGCCTCTACTTTGTCTTCCGGTACGGAAACAACCAGACGGGAAGCAGATTCAGAGTACAGTACTTCTGTCGCATTCATTTCTTCTGTCACCGGAACAGCATCAAGATTGATGAGTGCACCGGTACGACCTGCAAGCGCCATTTCTGCGAGAGCAACTCCAAGGCCGCCATCAGAACAATCGTGACACGCATTGATAGCGCCTGCGCCAATGGCCTTATGAACAGCACGGTAGCGTGCCAGTGCAGATTCAGCATCCACTTTAGGGAATGCAGCAGCGCTGATGCCAAGCTCTTCAGCAACTTCAGAGCCAGCCAGTTCTCTGGCTGTTGCACCGAGAACATAAATCTTGTCGCCGTCCTGCTTAAAGTCAGATGTGGTTGTTTTATTCACATCTTTCACAACGCCCATGACTGAGAACAAAACAGTCGGCGGGATAGAAATCTTTACACCACCGCCGGTGTAGTCGTTCTTCATGGAGTCCTTACCGGAAATACACGGTACGCCGTACGCGGTACAGAAATCGGCAAGTGCCTTGTTAGCACGAACAAGCTGAGCAAGCTTGTAATGACCATCAGGAGTCTTTTCAGACTGCACAGGGTCACACCAGCAGAAGTTATCCACACCGGACATGAAGTCCACGTCACCACCAACAGCAACAGCGTTACGGACAGCTTCGTCAATTACGTTCGCCATCATCCAGTAACTGTCGTAATCGCTCAATGTCGGGTTAATACCGTGAGAAAGAACGATACCACTGTCAGAATCAAGGATAGGACGCACAACGCCAGCATCGGACGGGCCGTCACACTTAACACCGACCATCGGCTTGATTACGCTGCCGCCTTTAACCTCATGGTCATACTGGCGCACAACGTATTCTTTAGAGCAGATGTTCAGGCGTGCAAGCATGGATTTGAGCAAATTGCCCTGCTCAGCATCCGCCACAGTTACAGACTCATCCTTATGCTCAGGACGTTCCCAAACAGCTTTGAGCTGCATCTGCGGAACACCGTCGTGCAGGAAGTCCATGCTCAGGAATGCAACCGGCTTGTCACCATATGTCACATGGAAGTAGCCGCTGTCTGTGAATTCACCAAGCGCAGAGGCTTCAACATCCATGCGCTCAGCAAGCGCCATAAACTCTTCGAGCTTATCAGCAGGAACTGCAAGAGTCATACGCTCCTGTGCCTCAGAAAGAAGAATTTCCCAAGGACGCAGACCATCGTACTTTAACGGAGCTTTGGACAAGTCCAGACGACAGCCGTTGGTATCTTCTGCCATTTCGCCCACAGAAGAAGAAAGACCGCCTGCACCGTTATCAGTAATTGCGTTATACAGCCCTTTGTTACGCGCACGCATAATAAAGTCATATGCCTTACGCTGTGTAATCGGGTCACCAATCTGAACCGCTGTAGCCGGAGACTCTTCATGCAACTCTTCAGAAGAGAAGGTTGCACCGTGAATGCCGTCTTTACCGATTCGTCCGCCGACCATTACAATGGTGTCGCCTACCTTAGCAGCTTTCTCATAGCCCGGTTTGCCTGCAACAACTTTCGGAATCATACCCACGGTACCGCAGTATACAAGCGGTTTACCGAGGTAGCGTTCTTCAAAAACAATGGAGCCGTTAACGGTAGGGACACCTGATTTATTGCCACCGTGTTCAACACCTTCGCGAACGCCTTCAAGAACACGACGCGGGTGTAAAAGGCGCGGGGGAAGTTCTCCTTTATGGAACGGTGACGCAAAGCAAAATACGTTGGTGTTACATACAAGGTCAGCACCGATACCTGTTCCCATAGGGTCACGGTTTACGCCTACAATACCGGTAAGCGCTCCACCGTATGGATCAAGTGCGGATGGAGAGTTGTGTGTCTCCACCTTGATGCAAACATCATGGGTCTCGTTGAAGTCAATAACCCCTGCGTTATCCTTAAACACAGAGCGACAGAAATCTTCTTTGCCCTTATTTTCACGGATAGTTTTAGTGGAGCCCATGACATATGTTTTGTAGAGGCTGTCGATAACCTCATTCTCACCGGTTTCTGTGTCGGTGTAGTCGATCTTGGAAGCAAAAATTTTATGTTTGCAGTGCTCTGACCAAGTCTGCGCAAGTACTTCTACTTCAGCATCGCTTGGTTCTGCGCTTAATCCTGTTTTTACACGCTCTACAACCACATCAGGGTTTGCGTAGTAATCACGGATGGTATGCAGTTCTTCCAGAGACAGTGCCAGCGTATTCTCACGGGAAAATGCCATCAGTTCATCATCAGACATAGTAGAGAACGGCAGGTTGACGACTTCGTCATTAGCCTGACCGGAAACCCGTGCAGCAACAGCAGCAAAACCCGGCTCTTTTTGCCAGTCTGCTTTGCTTTTGTATTCAAAACGCTGAATCAGCTCGTTCGCCAGCACATCACGACCAATGGAGGCAATCGCATCTTCAGAAAAATCACCATAAATATGGTACTGGTCTGCAACATATACAGATACGCTTTCGCGATCTTCAAGTTCCAGTACAATAGCAATGGTTTCCCGCGCTGTGCGGCCTTCGTTATCTGTTACACCCGGACGGAACCCAACTTCGAGTACCCAGTCTGCCTGACTGGATACCGGAGAAAGCGCCGCGTCCTGAAGTACGGGATCATGCAGAGCTGCCTCACGCACAACTGTAGCAAGTTGCTCTTCTGTAAGACCGTCCACAGTAAACACCTTGACCTGACGAACTTCTTTCACGTCAAATCCGAGAGCTTCCCTGATCTTGTTAGCAGTTTTGATACCCTGAGTATCAACAACACCTTCTCTAAGACCAGCTTCAATGCGCCGCAGCATGTATTTTCTCCTGATGCTTGCTGAAATTAACGGTTAACGGCACCAAAGCCGAAACCGCCATATGAATAGAGTAAACACACCAACACAGTTTCTTCCGGCTGTGATGGCGGGGTATATACCCCATTTGAATCCAAAGCCAAGAACTGTCCACCTGAGACACCTCGGTACACTGCAAGACAGTTTCAATATTCTTTTAAGAGGATGCCTCCGGCGGCGCTTATCAGCGGGATGCCTCTGGCAGCTGGGCTGAAAACTTTAAAAAGTTTTCCCCCAGACCCCCTTTCAAACTTTTTATATGCGACGCGGTCTCTTATTTAAATCCCACTCGCGGCTATGCTTCACTACCGCTTCTACGAATAGAACATATTTTATGGAACGCTACTCTCATTCCCTGCAAAAATACTAATCGGGTCAAGGGGCGGAGCCCTTTGCCCCTCTGAGAGTCGTCGAAAACCCGCCAGAGGCATAGCCCTCTTTTCAACTATTCTATCACAAAGTAAAAAGCCGCAGGGTTTCCCCTACGGCTGTATTTTTTTATGCGCTACGTGATTTCACGTAATCCAGAGTTTGCAACAAGATTGTCCGCTCAGGACATACTGGCAACGTTTCCAGCGCTTGCTGCGCTTTATCAAGATACGAATTCGCAAGTTCACGGGTTGCGTCATCAAGTCCGAGAGTGCGAATCTGTTCTGCAACAGAGCACACTTCTTCTTCCGTGAATGTGCCTGCTTCGAACTTAGTTACAAAATCATCCCGTTCTGCACCGTTAAGAGTTTCAAGGTACATAAGCAACGGCGGTGTAAGCTTGCCTTCACGCAGGTCACCTGCAACGGGCTTACCTATCTCTTTTGTAGAAACAGCAAAATCCAGTGCGTCATCCACAATCTGGAATGCGATTCCGAGATTCATACCAAAGTCAGAAGCCGCAGCAATCTGCTCTTCTGTGCCACCTGCTTTGATTGCTCCCATGATACAGGATGCCTGAAGCAGAAATGCGGTCTTACCCTTAATAATGTTGATGTAGGTTTCCTGCGGATGATTTGTTGAATGAAGATATTCAATTTCTTCAATCTCACCGGTTGCAGTTTCTACAATAGCTTCTGCAATACACTGGGTAAGGCGTGCATCGTTATAGCGGGCAACCACAAGGTTTGCCTGCGCAAGAAGAACATCACCCGCAAGTACGGTTTTTGTATTCCCGAACTGGGTATGCGCCGCCGGTTTTCCGCGGCGTAATTCTGCATCATCAATAATGTCATCATGCAACAGTGTTGCTGAGTGAAGCAGCTCTACAGAACAGGCAAGCGGGTAAATATCGTCATCTGTATACCCGAGAGTTGCAGCAGTAAGCAGAGTAAGCAAAGGACGCAGCCTTTTTCCTCCGGCAGTAAGCACATGGGAAACAACCGGCTGAACTAATATATTAAGCTGTGCAGTCTCTGCAGCCAGAGTCGCATTAATTTTCGGTTGTTTTGACGTAAGGTACTCTAAGAGTTCTTGCATAGAAAAGCTTCCATCGAAAAAACGTGAATCCACATTTTAGAAGCCATTGTAAAAATAGTGCCGAGTCTGCCGACAATAGTTTTAAAATGCCTTCTAAACAAAAAGCTCTCTGGCGTGTCTGCCAAGAGCTTGAAGCGCATCGTCAAGCTTCCAGTGTTCGGGCTTACGCGACCCCACCAGATTAGAAACGGTGCGAAGTTCAAGAAAAGGTATTCCGGCTTGAAGACAAGCAAGCGCAAGGGAGAACCCTTCCATATTCTCAGTAAGCGGTGCATACCGCTCTGTGAGCATACGGGCACGTTCTTCTGTTCCGGTGACGCCGGATACTGTCATGCTTGCGCCTTTGAGTAAATCCTTAGGAGCAGATAATTTAAGCAAACGGAAGCCTTTTTCTGGTTCCAGCTCAATTCTATCCCAAACAGAATACTGTCCATCGACGCCGGTATACTCCAGCACAGGGAATTTAATACCACGAGGATCAATCCCTTCTGCTGTGTGCAGGCCGTATTCCGGCCATATTTCCGAATCAGCAGCAACAACGCTACCCAGCGGAGCTTGCTCTAAATCAAAACTTCCTGCAACCCCAAGGTTTACAACACCACAAACGCCCTTGTTCTCACCCAGAACTCTGCCAATGCTCAGCGCGGCATTTACAGGCCCTACTCCGGTAACAACAAGTAAACAGCGATGTCCGTTTACAGGGGATTCGCAACATTCTCCAGTAGTAGGCAGTTTACAGCCCACTCGTCCACGTCTGTTAAACCCCAGCAGAACAGCCTTCATTTCAGTTTGTGTTGCTGTGGCAATTACCAGTGTCATTTCATTTTTTCCAACGTAAAGTTAACAAGCGTCCCGCCCAGTGAACGTTCGTCCACTATGCTTGCGTCACGCAATCTCGCAATACGTTCAACACGTCTGCGATCTTCTTCTGTGGCAGCAACAATGAGCTGTGTTCCTTTTTCCATTTTTTTCAGAAGCGAACTCGCCTCGAAATACCCTGTTCAGCAATCTTTTCTGCAATCTACGCGCAAAGGTCCAGCCATCGTCACATTCTCCAAAGTTCTAGCCCTGCTGCCTCCATCACAGCAGGCTCGAAAAATCCTTTTACATCCAATACCAGTGTATTTCCGGCATCCCTGAACCACTTGAGTAACTGCTTTGGCTGAATAAAAGAATAGTCCTTGTGCGGTACTGCGACAATAACAGCATCCAATTGCTGGAAATCTTTAAGGTGGCTAAACGAAATTTCATATTCGCGAATAGCCTGTTCATTATCAGCAATGGGGTCGTGCACAAGCGCTTCTATGCCGAATTCTTTTAGTTCATTGATAATATCAATTACGCGAGTGTTGCGGATATCCGGAACATTTTCTTTATACGTAAACCCTAAAATACCAACCTTAGCTTCGCGGACACAGGCACCTTTCCGAATAAGTTCTTTAACGCAGGCTTCAGCGACAAACTTGCCCATGGAGTCGTTAATGCGTCTTCCGGCAAGAATAACCTGCGGGTGATATCCTAAAGATTCCGCTTTAAAAGTAAGGTAGTAAGGATCTACTCCAATGCAATGCCCGCCAACAAGACCGGGAGAAAACGGAAGAAAATTCCATTTGGTTCCGGCTGCTGCAAGCACCTCGCCAGTATCAATCCCTAATGAGTTAAAGATAATCGCCAGTTCATTCATCAAAGCAATATTCAAATCACGCTGTGTGTTTTCAATTACTTTGGCTGCTTCTGCAACCATAATAGAACTGGTAACGTGCACACCGGCTGTAATTATTTTTCCATACAGCCCTGCCAGCAATGCTGTTGTCATGTTGTCAGAACCGGCAACAATTTTAACGACATTCTCCAGGGTGTGCTCTTTATCGCCCGGATTGATACGCTCCGGCGAATATCCGACTGTAAAATCCTTGCCGAACCGCATACCGGATACATTTTCAAGCACAGGAACACACTTCTCTTCTGTGGCTCCAGGCCATACGGTTGATTCATAAACTATGACAGAATCTCGCTGCATGAAGGAAGCAACGGTTCTTGTAGCCATGAGCAACGGTACTAAATCCGGTGTATGGTGTGCATCAATCGGTGTCGGAACCGCTATTATGTGCACACCGGCTTTTTCTAACAGCCGCGGGTCAGCGGTAAAATACGCAGTACTGTTACTGAGAGCTTCTAAGGAGACTTCTCCGGTATGATCATTGCCGCGCCGCAGTTCCTCTATTCGCTGCGTGTGCTGATCGTACCCGATAACTGAAAAATGTTTCGCCAAGGAAATAGCAAGAGGTAAACCGACATACCCGAGGCCGACAACGGCAACAGAGACATCTCCAGACACAATCCGTTCAAAAGATACCATGTCTTCTCCTCGTTACCTGCTGGACTTAACCGCCTGTGTATGAAAAAACAGGCTCCATGCAGATCGATTGGAATTTACTATTTACAGCGCTGGGGCTTGCATTTGTTCTCGAAGGTCTTCCTTATGTCCTTTTTGCGGACAAGCTTCCAAAGTACTTACGTGAAATTGCAGAACGCGGACCGAACGCATTGCGTTACATGGGCTTAACTGCCATGTCTGCCGGTGTTCTGCTTGTATGGCTCATGCGCCATTAAGCGTCAGAGCGCACTGCCGTTCTTCAACAACGGAATATCCTGTTGCAACATTGTTGCCACAGGCTGTCCCGTGTGCGTTGAATTCTATTCGGCCTTTTTCTGTGCCACGTGCAAATACACAATGCCGGATGTCATCGGCTTGTAGTATACACGGTCAAACCCTGCATCCATCATCTCTTTGCTCAGTTCCGACGCAGTCGGAAACGCCATAATGGTGTCAGCAAGGTACTGATACGCTCCGGCATCCCCTGAAAAAATTTTTCCGATGAGAGGAAGAATCTTTTTCAGGTACAGGTTGTAAAAACCTTTCCATACTGGATGCTTACCGGTGCCAAACTCAAGAATACACAATCTCCCGCCAGGCACAAGAACTCTATTAAGTTCCTTAAACGCCTGTTCCCGCGGGATAATATTGCGGATACCGAAAGATATTGTTGCGCAATCTACACTGTTATCCGGTAACGGTAAGGTTCTTCCGTCAGCATGCACAGGAAAAATTCGTTTATTGCGCCCCTTGGTCAGCTTCTTACGACCGGTTGTCAGCATCGGGCGGCAGTAATCCAAAGCTGCCACTTTGGTCTGCGGATGCTGCTTCACAATCTCAAGAGAAACATCCATTGTGCCTGCGGCAAGGTCGAGCATCACACCGGTTTTTCCCGGTACTGTTGCTCTTACCAGCTGCTGACGCCAATAAAAATCCATTCCGCCGCTAAGCAGATGATTTAAAAAGTCATACCAACGAGCAATACGACTAAACATGCCGGAAACTTCACGGGCATGTTCATTTGATGAACATTGCATGTATTACAAGCCTATTCTTCAGTTTCAGTTTCATCTTCACATACAGTAGAAGAAACAACTTCAAATACCGCAGGAAACACTTCACTTATATTAGAAGGTGAAACGCGGCCTGTCTCAATAAACTTTACCACAATTTCTTTCGTAACCTGTATTGCTTCTTTTTTTGCCTTATCCATATTCCACCTCTGGGCACTGCCTGCCATTGCAAGCAGCGTATTCATGATGAAAAACCCCCGCCCGTGGGGGAATGGTTTCAACCTACATAGATAAAAACCGGGCGGGGTTAAAAGAAAGAAACCTATTAAGCCACTCCCTTTTTCTCAACATGCCGTATATCACTAACATTTTCGAGAGTCGAGCATGCACTGGTGCAGTTATCCTGTTTTTCCACTGCAAATTCTATATCTTAATAAGAGGCTTTCTGCGTCAGAAAACCATAACGTCCATAAAAAGCTTGACTTCTTATCAGGAAAGATTACTGTTAAGTTAAGAATAGATTCGGAGGCACTTATGGCAAGATTTCGTGCGTTAAAAACAGAACTGCGTTCCTTGCTGGAACAACCGGATTGGGAAAACTCTCTTGAATATATTACCAGCATGCCCGCCACACAAACAATTGGGCCGCTCATGTCCTTTTTCCTCTTCGGGGGAGAAATGAAATGGCGGGCAATTACAGCCTTCGGGCTTGTCATGGGAAAACTTGCAAAAGAAGATACTGAGCAGGCACGCATCATCATGCGCAGATTGCTCTGGCATATGAATGAAGAGTCCGGGAACATAGGCTGGGGAATTGCGGAAGCTATGTCTGAAGCAATGCTCAACAGCAAAATTCTGGCCAATGAATATAACCGAATGTTGCACTCGTACGTTCGGGAAACAACAGACGACGACAACTACCTGGATCATCCTCCGCTTCGCAGAGGCGTGTATTGGGGGCTTGGCAGGATGGCGAAGAAATACCCTGACCTCATGCTTCCTTCCACCCGTGCATTATCATGGGGACTACAAGATGAAGACGGTGAGGGACGCGGCTTAGCTGCATGGGCGCTTGGTTTTCTCGGTACCGAAGCAAACGTTCCAGCCTTGAAAACCCTGCTCGACGACAACACCGATGTCGAGCTGTTTGATGACCGCACGGTATGTTGCTCCAACGTTGCGCAGCTGGCGCAAAAAGCTATCAACCGTATTGAACAGCGCAGGATGGATGCCTAGCAGCACCATATCCCTCGCATGCCAACGTATGCATATAGGCAACAAAACAAAAGCCAAACTCGACCGGTGGTAACCAGTGCGAGTTTGGCTTTTTTCATTTAGCAGATGTATCAATCTACAGAGCGAAGCTTCACCTTCGCTTGCAGATGCTGTCGTCAATTATTTGCTGACCATAATATCAAGAATAATTTTATCTGTTTCCATCATCCCAGCCGTACCTAGACGACCAAGATTCTGAATGCAAACTTCGATATCATCGTCCACGATACCCTCGTTACCGGATACACTTACGCCCTTCATTGCAAGCAATGCAGAACTGATGGCAGCTTCTACGCATGATGCAACCTTCAAAGCACATGACGTTTTTGCACCGTCGCAGATCATACCGGCAACAGAACCCACCATATTTTTAATGGTACGTTCAATCCCTTCGTATGTTCCACCCAGAAGCATCACAATACCGCATCCTGAACCGGTAGCTGCCAGAATAGCACCACAAAGAGCCGACAAGCGTCCTAAGTGGTGTTTGAGATGAATGGATGTAAGATGGCTCATAATAAGCGCACGGCACATCTCTTCCTCTGTCTTCTCCAGTCTACGAGCAAAAGCAAGCACAGGAATGGTGGCAGTAATCCCCTGATTACCGCTGCCGGAATTACTCATAACCGGCTGCATAATACCGTCCATACGCGCATCAGACGCGGCAGCAGCGAGTCTTGTAGCAAAGGAGGTAATATCATCAGACCGCAACCCAAGTGCAATATCCTGATCCATTGAACGCCCGACTTTCAAGCCGAACTCATGCTCTAACCCTTCAAGGGCAATGGCTTCGTTAAGTCGTGCTGCTTCGAGGATAAACGCAATCCGTTCAAATGGAACATCCATGGCAAAATCATAAATTTTTGCCATGGTAAGCGGCCAGTCATCGGATTGTGCATCTTCAGATTCAAGCTGCTGACTGAACAGGATATCGTTGTCTTTGGTTACTTCTGTAATCAACGTATGCTGTTGTTGAATAGTACACGTAGCAACATGGTCACCGTGAAACGCACTGACCTGCGCAAACAGCAGCTCTTCAGTATCTGCAAGCTCAACCGTAATCTTACCGTCAGCCAGCATACGTTTGCCTTCGGCAACACTGGCTTCTGTAAGGTCACGGAGCACTTCCAATTTCAAAGAAGATGTTCCGCCCAATGCACCCACAGCAGCGGCAATACCAAGACCGGACATGCCGGTTCCAGGAACGCCGACGCCCATTCCATTTTTCAACAGATTGCCACTCACCTGCACCAAAATACGGTCAGGCTTTGCTCCCAGTTCTTCCACAGCCCGTGCAGCAGCAAGGGAGACTGTGACCGGCTCGGTACAACCCAAAGCCGGTACAACTTCGCGGTTTAATATCGCGATAAATTCATTCCATTCTTTTTTCATGAGATAACATCTCTACGTCGGGCATATGCCCGACCGTTTACTTTTTCTCTTTGTTAAAAATCCCTTCAAGCATCAGTGCCAACGCACCGTCACCTGTTACGTTACACGCGGTTCCAAAGCTGTCCTGCAAAGCAAAAATAGCAAGAAGCAAGGCAACACCTGCAGGATCAAACTGAAGTACGCCCACAACAATACCGAGGGAAGCCATTACGGTACCACCCGGTACACCCGGTGCACCAACTGCAAAAATACCGAACAGAGCAATGAACAACGCCATGGTGCCAACAGAAGGCAGTGTTCCGTAGAGCATCATAGAAATGGTCATAGCAAAGAAGGTTTCGGTAAGAACTGACCCACAGAGGTGAACAGTAGCACCGAGCGGAATCATAAATTCAACAACACTGTGTGAAAGCACTTTTGACCGTGATGCACATTCTAAAGAAACAGGCAGGGTCGCAGCACTGGACATTGTACCTACAGCAGTAAGGTATGCAGGAGGGTAATGGCGAAGAACCTCAAGTGGGTTACGTTTAGAGATAATGCCAGCAATTGTGTACAGAACAGTCAACCAGATGATGTGACCGGCAATAACAATCAGTACAACTTTTAAAAATACAGGAAGCTGTTTAGTAAGCGTGCCTTCGTATGCAAGGCCTGCAAAGGTAGTTGCAATAAAGAATGGAAGAATCGGAATAACGACTCGAGTAACCACATGCATCATGATTTTTTCAAAATCACTAAAAATACGCTCAAATGTCTGAGCCTTTGTCCACACTGTGGCAAGACCGAACAGTAAGGCGGTAATCAGCGCAGTCATAACAGACATCACCGGCGGAATGTTCAACTGAAAAAGTACTTCCGGCAGTTCATGCAGCGCATCAACTTCAGTTGCAATAGAAAGGTGAGGGATAATGATATATCCGGCAACCGCAGCCATTGTCGCAGCACCTGCAGCAGACAGGTAGGCAAAGCTTACACCGGTAAAAAGCATGGAGCTTGCGTTTTGACCAAGACGCACAATCGCTGGAGCAATGAACGCAATAATTACAAGAGGTACAGTGTAGAAGATAAACTGCCCGAGAACATACTTCAGGCTGACAACCACTTCCATCACGCCGGTACCAGCAGTAAGACCAACAGCAACACCAGCAGCAATACCGAGTAAGAGCTGTAAAATTAGTCCGAACTCACCAAATCGCTTAAAAAACGACATAACTACTCCTTCTTGCAAACATGAGATAATGGGGATTGTTGCAGCAGATCACAGGTCAGAATATTGTGGGGCAATATTCCGCAGCAGTCCCGAACCCACCGCATATCAGTAAATACTTGCTTTAAAATCAGCCCAAATTATTTCCAGGCCATTGCCTCAATTTCAACAAACACGTCTTTGGGCAAGCGAGCCACCTCTACACAGCTTCGCGCAGGGAACGGTTCTGAAAAGTATGATGCATACACTTCATTTATTGCAGCAAAGTTTTCCAGATCACTTACAAAGACCGTAGTCTTCATAACATTTTTCATGGAAGATCCAGCTTCTTCCAGAGTCTTCCTCACATTTTCCAGTGAAACACGAGCCTGTTCAGCAGCAGTGGCAGGTATTTGACCAGTTTCAGCATCAATAGGAAGCTGACCTGAGGTGAACACAAGATTACCGAACTCTGCCCCGTGGGAATATGGTCCCACAGCTTCCGGCACGTACTTGCTGTTAATAGCCTTATGCATTGAATTCTCCTTAAAAAATAAACAAATAAGCCATAGCAAAATATTGCTATGGCTTATTTGTTATTGAGAATTTTTTATCGAGTCAATTTTTTTTTATCAACATCATAATTTTTTATCACACTATAACTTATTTAAGTACCTGTATATTGTCGCCTCAGATGCAACCAACACCTCTGCAACAAGGGCAACTGAGCCTTTCAGCAAAAAGACTCCACGATCATGCAATGTACGCATTATTTCCATTTTCTCTGCAGTCGTCATTCGTTCTGGAGAAACTGCTGCCTGCTGCACCACATTGCGAATAATACCTTCAGTAAGCTCTTCAATATTATCGGTAAATGTCTCAACAGTTGCACTGGATATTCTACTTTCATCGCTAGGCAAACTAAATGACCCGCCAAATCCCGCTGACTGAATGAATCGACTCAGCAGCTCTCTGGCCTGTACGATATCCGAGACTTCCAAATTCAAGCAAAGCATCCCCGCCAAAGAACCGTCGTCTTCCCTGATAAAATACGTAGCTGAATGCAACGGGGAACCTGAACTGGATTGTGCTCTATAGCCCATCACCCAGTCAGTTTCCTTGTATTTTTCTGTCATAACAAACTGCAGCGCCAAGTCTGTTAACGGCGCACCCACAGCCCGACCAGAAATATGTCCATTTTCAATGGCTAAGACCGACTTTTCCTTTTCAACAGCATCGTGCAAGACGACCTCGCACTTCTCTCCTAAAAAGACACCAAGAAATTTTACCAACGGTATGTACTGCTCAATCTTTGATCGCGAATCAGACTCGTGAGGCAATAGAATATCCTCTCTCTAATAATTTATTCTTAAAAAAACCTATCGAGCAGTTACGAAAATGTCAATTACGTCAAAAATGGGAGTAGGTTGGAAAATTATTACATAGCCCCACAAAGATCAGTCTCTAAACAGGACATATAAGATAGCCACAAAAGCTTTATTAGCTTCCATGAGAGAGTCTGGAACAATCAGAAACGAGATCTCTTCATAACCACATCACAAACAATCCCCCACAGCAAATAAGGCCATCTACCTCCTTTTCCCAACCTCGCATTGAAGTCATTATTCTCGGCATTGTTTTTCGTGCCTGACAACATGCGTGGGACTCATTACGACCCACCGTGAATATTCCGAGAATAGTGACGCAAAGAGGACGGATGGCATTACGAGTCAAAGCGCTCGGGGAATGGAAAGGGGCGCTAGCGCTTGAGCGCCCCGTCCCCCGCGGAGCGTGGTGAGGGGAAGCTTGGGACTTGGTGCCACTCAAAGAAACGGGATGGGATAGGCAAGGGGTATATTTATTTAATGAAGCTTTGATCTAGCGAATGTATTTCAGTGAAGGGAAAAAGAGGAAGAAGAAGAAGAAGAAGAAGAAAAAAAAAGGCCAATTCACTCTGTTTTGACTCGGCTACTTTTTGATTGCATAGATTAGTTTGACCGTCGGCGTACCGCCTAGGATCAAACACTCGTGCCCTTGGCACTCATTCTCGCCTGTGGGAAAGCAGGTCGCTAAAGAAAAGCTGTACATACAAAAAAAGACCGCGTTTCGTTTGAAACGCGGTCTTCAAAATAAATCTTGGCAGCGACCTACTTTCCCACAGGCTCCCCTGCAGTATCATCGGCGATGGTCGGCTTAACTTCCGAGTTCGGAATGGGATCGGGTGTACCCCAGCCTCCGTGGCCACCAAGAAAAATATGGCGGGTCAGTCAGTTCTTTGGAAAGGCGAGCAGTATTTACCCTGCTGCCACGTCAAAGGGCTAACCCTGAAATATTAATCTAATAGGGAGGAAAAGAATGATTTTGTGTAGAAAAATAAGGCTCACGGACTATTAGTACTGGTTAGCTGAAGGCATCGCTGCCCTTACACACCCAGCCTATCAACCTGGTGGTCTACCAGGGTCCTTTAGCTCATAAATGAGAGGGAGATCTTATCTTAAGTGAGGCTTCCCGCTTAGATGCTTTCAGCGGTTATCCCTTCCGAACGTAGCTACTCAGCTATGCCGTTGGCACGACAACTGACCCACCAGAGGTTCGTTCACCCCGGTCCTCTCGTACTAGGGGCAAGTCCTTTCAAATCTCCTACGCCCACAGCAGATAGGGACCAAACTGTCTCACGACGTTTTAAACCCAGCTCGCGTACCACTTTAAACGGCGAACAGCCGTACCCTTGGGACCTGCTTCAGCCCCAGGATGTGATGAGCCGACATCGAGGTGCCAAACCGCGCCGTCGATGTGAACTCTTGGGCGCGATCAGCCTGTTATCCCCGGCGTACCTTTTATCCAATGAGCGATGGCCCTTCCATGCGGAACCACCGGATCACTAACACCAACTTTCGTTCCTGCTCGAGATGTCTCTCTTGCAGTCAAGCTCGCTTATGCGTTTGCACTCAACGACTGGTTTCCAATCAGTCTGAGCGAACCTTTGTATGCCTCCGTTACTCTTTAGGAGGCGACCGCCCCAGTCAAACTACCCACCAGACACTGTTTCCTAACCGGATAACGGTAGAGGATTAGAGCCTTAGACTAGCAAGGGTGGTATTTCAAGGTTGGCTCCACAAACACTGGCGTGCCTGCTTCAAAGCCTCCCACCTATCCTACACATGCTAGCCCA
>NZ_JXMS01000008.1 GCF_001672295.1 Halodesulfovibrio spirochaetisodalis
CATGCAGGACAGCCCTTTTTCTTTTTTCAAATATATGTAGAGAAGAGTATTCTTACTAGCGTTCGAGCCAGTCTTCGAGAACTTCTTTGTACTCTTCATCTGTGTATGTCGGCTGATCATATTTACCAGCAATCTGGCGCTGTCTGGATGCTTCAGAAAGGATTACAGCAGCAGCTACAGATACGTTAAAGCTCTGGATCATACCGAACATTGGAATGTACACTTCACCGTCGGCAACTTCCACAAGCTCAGGGTCTGTGCCACGATGCTCATTACCCATAATAATAGCTACAGGCTCTGAAAGATCATAATCGCGGAGCGGTTTAGCACTTGGGGAACAGCTCGTAGCGAGAACCTTCATCCCTTTTGCACGCAAAGACTTCATAAGATCATCAGTATTATCGTGGCGCTCAGTATCCACCCATTTGCGTGCAGAAGCAGACGATTTATTTCCGAGCTTCGGAAACGGAGTATCTGTGTAGTAGAGATGCACCTTAGGCACACCAAAAGCATCACAGCTACGCAGGATAGCAGATACGTTGTGGGGGTCATGTACATTTGCCATAACCAGAGTCAGATCTTTCTGACGAAGTTGTAATACACGCTCAAGCTTTGCAGTTCGTTCAGGAGTTCTTTCTTTTGTCATCTGCACACCATATATCCATGCCCACCGGCATAGTTCCGGCAGCTAGTTTGTTGTTATTGTAATACTGTATGTTGCCGCACAATACACACTGACAACACTTTGTAATCATATGCTCATACGCAGCAATCACAAAAATTTTGTAGACCGTACAATCCAGCAGCACTTCAACCTAATATCCATTTTAGCTGCGGCATACGTTTCTTTCTTGTAATGTTGCGCGAGTTGGGTGTACAGCCTTTTGCAACTCTTGTCACGTAATGGAAACAAGGTGCATCCGCTGATAATTCGTATAGTTTCAGAAAAAACACTTTGAACACCTAATAAAGCGATTTTCAAAAATAAACAGAGTAACTTGCTGCAAATTATATTTTTTTGCACTGAATCTATTGAAATATGCATTATGTGCGAGTAAAAGAACCCCTTGTCTTCTAATCTAATCCAAAGAAGTTAGTAGATATATCATATCCTATTGAACCCACAAGCAATAGCCGAATGTCGATAGTTGTCTTTGTTTATTGAACATTCTGAAGATATATCTCGCTTTGTATCTTTTTGATACACAATTTGTATGAAGGAGTCTTACGCTGTGTTTACCTTTTTGAAATCTAAAGTTTTTTCAAGCCTTAGCCTTGCATTAGCAGGATTGTTGCTTCCTGCCATGGCTTTTGCTTCTGCTTCTGCAGGCGCACCGCATCTTGATGGTGCTTCTCTTTCCGCGTTATGGGTTGTTCCATTCGCGTGTATGTTGCTTTCCATTGCAATCGGTCCAATTGCTGCGCCACACTTCTGGCACAGTCACTTTGGTAAAATTTCTGTATTCTGGGCGCTTTGCTTCCTCGTGCCTTTCACTATGGCGTACGGTTTCTCCCTTGCGTTATACGAAGCACTGCACGCACTTCTGCTTGAATACATCCCGTTTATCGTACTGCTCCTCGCACTGTTTACAGTAGCAGGCGGCGTTCGCCTTAAAGGTAGCCTTGTGGGCACTCCGCTTGTGAACACAGTAATCCTGCTCATCGGTACCCTGCTTGCAAGCTGGATGGGTACTACCGGTGCTGCAATGCTTCTCATTCGTCCACTTCTTCGTGCGAATGCGCATCGTAAATTTAAAGTACACACCGTTGTATTCTTCATCTTCCTCGTAGCAAACATCGGTGGTTCCCTTACTCCTCTTGGTGACCCACCACTCTTCCTCGGCTTCCTGAAAGGTGTTTCCTTCTTCTGGACCACTACTCACATGCTGCCGCTCATGCTGTTTGCTGCTACTATCCTTCTTGCTGTTTACTTCGGTCTTGATACTGTTCTCTTCGCTAAAGAAGGCAAGCCAGTACCTGCTACCGAGTGTTGCGAAGAAGAGACAAAAGAAGCTGTTAAAGGCCGCTGCCGTTTCGAAAACGGTCGTCAGGTATACGACTGCGGTGCAGGTCCTAAACTTGCTCTCGACGGTAAAGTTAACCTCATTCTGCTCCTCGGCGTTATCGCAGCTGTACTTATGTCCGGCATGTGGAACCCGCATGTAAGCTTCAACGTCTACCATGTACATGTTGAACTGCAGAACGTTATCCGTGATATCATTCTCCTGATTATCACAGGTCTTTCCCTTAAACTTACTGACGACGAAAGCCGCCGCCTCAACGACTTCAACTGGTTCCCGATTCTTGAAGTTGGCAAACTCTTCATCGGTATCTTCATGTCCATGATTCCAGCTATCGCTATCCTGAAAGCTGGTGAGAATGGTGCTCTTGCTTCTGTAATCAACATGGTTACCAGCAACGGCGAGCCTGTAAACGTAATGTACTTCTGGCTCACCGGTATCCTTTCTTCCTTCCTGGACAACGCACCTACCTACCTCGTGTTCTTTAACACCGCTGGTGGCGACGCAGTTCACCTTATGGGCGACATGGCAAGCACCCTGCTTGCTATCTCCGCTGGTGCTGTATTCATGGGTGCTAACACCTACATCGGTAACGCACCGAACTTCATGGTTCGTTCCATTGCTGAAGATCAGGGCGTAAAAATGCCTAGCTTCTTCGGGTACATGGCATGGTCCTTCGGTATCCTTATCCCTCTCTTCGTTCTTATCACCTTTGTCTTCATCGCATAGACTCAGGCTTGAATGATTCTAACGCCCCTGCGCACAGCGCAGGGGCGTTTTTTATTGCTTTACTATCAGCCGATAGCCATGTTTTTATCCCCGTTAAATCAAAAGCCCGCACCTCTTATCGACCAGAACAAGCACATACTATCTCAACCAGCCACTGACAGAACTCACGCATCACCAAAATCAAGGCGTCATAACGTCCCATCAGCCTCCTCAATCACTAAGGTAAGCCACTTCCTTTTTATGCATTTTTTAAAAGCACTTTGTTTGATTGACAAACAATTTCCGTTTAGTTAGAGAATCAAACTGTTCAATTCTGTTCACCTTAACAAACGCGCTCTGCACGTAAAAGTGAACGCCGAACAGCATGGTACTTTTTTGTTAATGTACCTTACCCACGTAAATTGATTTGATTTTTAATAACGCTTGAATTGCTGAAAGGAATTTCAAAAAATGTTGAAGTGTAATCCTTACCTTCTGCTGGTAAAAACGCTCACAGTTATTGCCACGTTACTGCTTCCATGCGCTGTGTTTGCAGCTTCCGCAGGTGCACCGCATCTCGACGGAGCAGCGCTTTCCAGCTTGTGGGTTCTGCCATTTGTCTGCATGCTGCTTTCGATTGCAGTATTGCCGTTAGTTGCGCCACACTTCTGGCACAGCCACTTTGGCAAGATTTCTTTATTCTGGGCTCTTTGTTTTCTTATCCCGTTTACTCTTAAATTCGGCTTCTCGCTTGCTCTATATGAAACATTACATGCGCTTTTATTAGAGTATGTTCCGTTCATTATTCTTCTGTTAGCACTCTTTACAGTTGCAGGTGGTGTGCGTCTTACTGGAACTCTGGTAGGCACACCAATTGTGAACACACTTCTTTTACTGATCGGAACCGCACTTGCCAGCTGGATGGGAACAACCGGTGCTGCAATGCTTCTCATTCGTCCACTTCTTCGTGCGAATGCACACCGTAAGTATAAGGTTCACTCTGTTGTTTTCTTCATTTTCCTTGTTGCAAACATCGGTGGTTCCTTAACTCCGCTTGGTGACCCGCCACTCTTCCTTGGCTTCCTGCAGGGTGTGGACTTCTTCTGGACAACAAGCCATATGCTGCTTCCAATGCTTGTTGCGGCATCAATTCTCACCATCGTATACTTCTTTATTGATACATACTTGTTCAATAAAGAGGGTCGTCCAGCTCCTGAAAATGTGGATGCTTCCAGCTCTGAAAAGTTAGGTTTGGAAGGCAAAGTAAACCTTCTTCTCCTGCTCGGTGTCATCGGCGCGGTACTTCTCTCCGGTATGTGGCATCCGAATATTGAATTCAACGTATACTACGTACATGTTGAGTTGCAGAACCTTGTCCGAGATCTGCTTCTCCTTTGTATCACTGGCCTTTCCTTAAAACTCACCAGTGATGAAAGCCGCAGATTGAACGATTTTAACTGGTTCCCGATTATAGAAGTGGGTAAACTCTTCATCGGCATTTTCCTGTCCATGATTCCAGCAATCGCTATCCTGAAAGCTGGCGAGAACGGTGCTCTTGCTTCTGTAATCAACATGGTTACCAGCAACGGCGAGCCTGTAAACGTAATGTACTTCTGGCTCACCGGTATCCTTTCTTCCTTCCTGGACAACGCACCTACCTACCTCGTGTTCTTTAACACCGCTGGTGGTGATGCTGCACACCTCATGGGCGACATGGCGAGCACCCTGCTTGCTATCTCCGCAGGTGCTGTATTCATGGGTGCTAACACCTACATTGGTAACGCACCTAACTTCATGGTTCGAGCCATTGCGGAAGATCAGGGTGTGAAAATGCCTAGCTTCTTCGGCTACATGGCTTGGTCCTTCGGTATTCTTATTCCTACCTTCATTCTCATTACCGTTATCTTTATTTCATAACTTCGAGATTGGATGATTGTAACGCCCCTGTACTCTGCGCAGGGGCGTTTTTTTATTTGTATAAAAAAGCCTTCTTTTTTCTCAAAAAACATGTATTTCAAGGAATTACACCGAAAGACACCTGCACACCAAAATGATTGACTATTCAAATAATATCAAACCCTTAAAACAAAAAACTGATTGCGCAACATGATCGTTTTTTACAAAAACACAATATTGTGTTTGGATTTCATCAAAATATCCTTTCAAACTTACATTTTCATCAAGCTCAGAAAAAACAATCTATCTCCCAAAGCAAGCGCTAACATGCAGAACACGTTGACTCTTTCTCGAAAAGCATAGTATGCGCGAAAGCTAAATCAGTTTTTATAAAACGCTGGGATTGATAAAAGGAGTTTGAGTTTATGTTGATGGGTAAACCTTCTATGCTGTTTGCAAAATTGCTTACAGTCGTTGCAACGCTTCTCCTGCCGTGCGTTGCTTTTGCTTCCGCTGCTTCAGGCGGCCCGCACCTTGATGGTGCGTTGCTGTCCGGCTTCTGGGTTATTCCTTTTGCATGCATGCTGCTTTCTATTGCTGTTTTTCCACTGCTTGCACCGCACTTCTGGCATAGCCACTTTGGTAAAATTTCCATGTTCTGGGCACTGTGTTTTTTAGTTCCGTTCACTATAAAGTTCGGCTTCTCGCTGGCATTATATGAAACTCTGCATGCGCTGCTGCTCGAATACTTTCCGTTCATCATCCTGCTTTTGGCACTCTTTACCGTAGCTGGTGGTGTACGCCTTACAGGCACCCTTGTGGGCACCCCGCTTGTAAACACACTTATCCTTATCATCGGTACTGCTCTTGCCAGCTGGATGGGAACAACCGGCGCTGCAATGCTGCTCATCCGTCCCCTTTTGCGTGCCAATGCACACCGTAAACACAAAGTTCACACCGTTGTATTTTTCATTTTCCTTGTGGCAAACATCGGTGGTTCCCTTACTCCACTCGGTGACCCGCCACTCTTCCTCGGTTTCTTGCAGGGTGTTGCCTTCTTCTGGACAACAACCCACATGCTTGTACCAATGCTCTTTACCGTAACCATTCTTACAGGCGTCTACTTCCTGCTCGACAACTACTTCTTCGGTAAAGAAGGACGACCGACCCCTGAAGGACTGGATGCTTCCAACACCGAGAAACTCGGTCTCGAAGGTAAAGTTAACCTTATCCTTCTCCTTGGCGTAATCGGCGCTGTTCTGCTTTCCGGTATGTGGCATCCGCACGTAACATTCGACGTTTACCATGTTCCTGTTGAACTGCAGAACCTCACCCGTGACGTGCTGCTTCTGGTTATCACCGGTCTTTCTCTCAAACTCACAGATGATGAAAGCCGCATTAAAAACGACTTTAACTGGTTCCCTATTGTGGAAGTAGGTAAGCTGTTTATCGGTATCTTCCTCTCCATGATTCCGGCAATTGCCATCCTCAAAGCAGGTAAAGACGGAGCGCTTGCATCTGTGATCAACCTTGTGACAGGAGCAAACGGCGAGCCTGTAGATGTTATGTACTTCTGGCTTACCGGTCTGCTTTCCTCATTCCTTGATAACGCGCCGACCTACCTTGTGTTCTTTAACACTGCCGGTGGTGACGCTGTGCACCTCATGGGTGAGATGGCAAGCACACTTCTTGCCGTTTCTGCCGGTGCGGTTTTCATGGGAGCCAATACCTACATCGGTAACGCACCAAACTTTATGGTACGTTCCATTGCGGAAGATCAGGGCGTTACAATGCCTAGTTTCTTCGGTTACATGGCATGGTCCTTTGGTATTCTTATCCCGACCTTTGTTATGGTTACCTTTGTATTCTTCTAAATCGACCTTAACTTCAAAAGCCCTCCGGTATGTCCGGAGGGCTTTTTTTGTTAGCATCCTGCTTGTCACAAGAAAACTGTCGATCACTTTTGTGCCTCTATTCCAGTGCTTTTTATCGCGTGTCATTTTTTTAAATTCGTAACACGTTGACGATACCCTTCCCTGAATGGTATCAAACAGCAATCCAATAACCTTACATCCACTGGAAAAGATTATGCACATAGCCGAAGGTGTTCTTCCTCCTGTTATTCTTGCTTCCTGCGCCGCTTTATCCGCAGCCGGAGTCTGTATCGGAGTTAAGAAACTTGATTACGACCGTCTTATGACTACAGCTATTCTTTCGGCTTCATTCTTTGTGGCTTCGCTTATCCACATTCCCATTGGCCCTGTATCCGGTCATCTCATACTGAATGGCCTGCTGGGGTTACTTCTTGGATGGGTTGCTTTTCCAGCCATTCTTGTAGCGCTGGTGCTTCAAGCGATTCTCTTTCAATTCGGGGGCATCACAAGCCTTGGTGTCAATACTCTCAACATGGCATTACCACCGGTAATCTGCTTCTATATTTTCCGACCAATGCTTACTAACGGCTCCACTTCACTACGGTTTGCAGCCTTCTTCTGTGGATTTACCGCTGTTGCGCTCTCTGCAATTTTTACATCTGGCACACTGGCACTGGGCGGAGACAACTTTATCAACTCTGCAAAAATCCTGCTGGCATCAAGCGTTCCTGTCATGATTATTGAAGGGCTTATCACCGCAGTTGTTGTGAGTTTTATTGCTAAAGTCAGCCCGCAATTGTTCCCGTTTACTATCAATACTCCACAGGCATCTCCAACCACACAATCAGCTGCAAGCTCAACTGCTGAGTAATCTATGACGCTTGAATCATTTGCTGAAGGTACAAGCCCGCTGCATTCTATGGATGCGGCTGCCAAGCTTGTCGCAGCTACAATATTTTCTGTCTGCACAGCGTTGTTAACAACCATAGAAGCAGCCTGCGGTGCCTTGCTTATCGGCTTACTGCTACTTGGCATTGCAAAACTGTCTGCACGCACACTGGCAAAACGCTTGCTGTTTGTTAACGCTTTTATCGCATTCCTTTGGCTTACCCTTCCGGTATCAACAGCCGGAACACCCTTATATTCATGGAATGGATTTACCGTTACCCATGAAGGTATTCACATAGCACTACTGATTACACTCAAGTCCAATGCGATTGTTACGGCGTTTATCGCGCTGCTTGCCACATCCAACATTACTGATATTGGTACTGGTCTAGCTAAACTCCGTGTACCACAAAAACTCAGCTTACTCTTCTTGTTCACATGGCGCTATCTCCACGTTATTCTTGAAGAGTATAAGCGCCTGTCTACCGCCGCAACGCTGCGTGGTTTTGTCCCTGGAACAAACAGCCATACATATAAAACCTATGCGAATCTTATCGCAATGGTGCTCATTAAAAGCCATGACAGGGCTGAACGGGTTTCCAACGCCATGAAGCTTCGCGGCTTCAATGGCACATTCCACACTCTGTACACCAGGCAGTCTTCACCTTTTGACTCAATATCAGCCTGTATCATTGCACTTTCCGGCATTGCGCTGCTCGCAGCCGATCATTTCCAGATTATGGAGTTACTCTAATGTCTACCCCGCTACTCTCATTGACAGATATTCATTACATATATGCAGGTACTGCAACACCTGCACTTTCCGGGGCAGACCTTGAACTGACGTCTTCATCTCGTCTTGGAATGCTTGGACACAACGGCAGCGGCAAAACAACTCTCTTCCTTACAGCTATGGGAATACTCAAACCGTCAAAAGGAACTATCACCTATGCCGGAACCCCTCTTGTGCACGAAAAAGACTTCCGCACATTACGGGCTGAAATCGGCTACCTTTTTCAGCGATCAGATGATCAACTTTTTTCACCAACCGTTATTGATGACATCGCGTTCGGCCCTCTCAACTTAGGAAAAACTCCAGATGAGGCCCTTAGCATTGCAGCCGACACGCTCTCCATTGTCGGACTCCAAGGTTTCGAGCACCGGATAACGCACAAGCTTTCAGGCGGTGAAAAAAAAATGGTTGCCCTTGCCTCTGTTCTGGCAATGCAACCTAAAGCACTTCTTCTGGATGAGCCTACCAACGACCTTGATCCGGCAACACGTGAACGATTAATTACAATCCTTGCCGATCTCGACCTTGCACTCTGCATTATTTCACACGACTGGGATTTTCTGGATAAAACCTGCACAAGTTTTCTGAATGTAGAAAACGGCACAACCAAGCCTGCAGAATGTATCCCGCACACACATGTGCACACACATCAAGGCGGAAATGTAGCTCATAAGCATGACTAGCCTTCCGGAGAGTCCTGCACTTTTTTTCTCTCGTCAAAGCCCCTTAGAGGGCTTTTTCAGACGCTACATTTTACGGCACAGCTCTACTCAAAAGACTACGTAGTTCCTTTCGTCTGCGCTGCGGCATTTTCATCAGCCATATTCTGTGCTGCGGCAGAAAGCTCTTTCTGTTGTTCAGGGGTTAAATTCGCACCTTCCGGAACATGAACCCCCACTGTCGGCCGTGCGAATTCAATGCCTTCCTCTTTGAATATCTTGCGCATCTTATCGTAAACAACTTTTCGTATGCTCCACTGCCCGCCCGGTTTTGTCATAAACTTCACGCGCATCCGCAGACCGTATTGCTCAATTGACTTAACGCCTTGAGATTTAATGTCATCAAGCAAGAGTGCATCCAGTTCAGGATCCTCACGAACTTCCTTATTAATCCGTTTCATTATCTGCTTAATTTTTTTCACATCCGTATCAAAAGGAACAAGATACGGAAGCTTCATTATTGCAAACCCGCGGGACATATTCGTAACAAAGCTGATAGTCCCAAACGGGATTGTATAGAGTGCCCCACGTGGGTGACGAAGTTTTAAAGCACGTATTGAAATTTCTTCCACAGTACCCATGGACTGCCCGATTTCAATGTAGTCATTCACACGAAACGCATCGTCCATCAGGAAGAATATGCCCGAGATAATATCTTTGACGAGTGTCTGTGCGCCAAACCCGATGGCAAGACCGAACACACTGGCACCGGCAAGTAACGGAGTTATATCTATCCCCAGTGAAGACAGGATGATGAGCGAGACAACCACCACCAAAAATCCGAACAAAAACTTGCGGAACAATTGAAGCAATGTCGCAAACCTGTCTCCGCCAGCACCACCGCCTTCTCCACCGGTCTCAGCCTCTTCAGTACCGTGCGAATTAATTTTACGTTCAATGGCAACGCTGATGAATGCCCACACCATATACGCAACAACCACTGTAAACAAAATGCCTATAAATGATTGAGCCGTCTGTAATCCTAATCGAACAGGTACCCCCCACATGAAGAGCAGCCACATGAACAGAACCAGAAAAATGGCAATGCGGAAACTGGTCTTCAAAATATTCTGAAAACGTACTGCAGAAAGAAGGTGTGAACCGGAACCATGTATCTCTTCTGCCCCAGCCTGCTCCTTTTCGATGATAAGAGACGCAGTACCACCTGATGCCGCCTCCTCTATACTCCCCGCCTGCACTTCTTCATCTCCTTGCTCACCTTTCTCAATTTGCGCAGAGTCCAGTGCCGCTCCTTCCACAACTTCCGGCTGACATGAACCAGTCTGCAACGCCATAACACTCATACAATCAACAAGCTGCTGTGCCAGCCAATTCGCCACACAATACGCCGGAACGCTCAATATGGTTGCAACAGCTGGAATAACAGCACTGGAGCCACGAACCATCAGTATAACCAGCCAGAACATCCACCCGATAAATAAAGCCGTTATCAGCATAACATGCCAGATGCCTGCAAGCTGATAACGTAAAGAGCCTTCCTGCGTATTCTTACGCAAAGTTTCAGTACCGTTACGGGCTTCCCATATAATCAGCAGTGAGATGCCACACAGGACTAAAAAGCTGGTAATAGCAAGGGACAACAGATACCAGCGTTCTGCTTCTCCTTGTAAAAGAATGAGAAAGGAAATCAGTAAGCCTAGTGCACCTATACGACTTATCCATTGCGTCCATGTATACACCGTCATGGCTGTCTGATTTGAAAGAGGAAGGTACCGGAGACCTTCTGCCTTCGGAACCAGAACAAAACGTGAAAGCAAACCCACAAGGTCAACAATGACCACTGCGATAAACCATGAGATGATAATCGGCTTGGCTTCGCTGCTTTGCTCGTAATAGATAAGATACACAACCAAAATTACAACACTTGAAAGCACAATGCCCATCAAGTCGATACCTGCCCGCATGCCAAGGCGCGATATCTTTCTAAAAAATCCCCATTCTCTAGGTGTCGTCTCTATTATACCGCGTAACTTTCGTGTCTTGCGTCGATACGCAAGGCGTACTCCAAGCCATAGAAGGGATAAAAAGAGCAGCCCCCTGGCAAGACCCGCAAGTGGTACTTTTCCGCTGCCGCTGACTGCGTCGTACAACACATCAGGCATATCCTGCACTGTCTTTGCTGCATCGCCAAACAGGTATTCGTATCTGTCATGCACTCTTGCGAGCATTGCAGAAAAGGATGCAGCAAAGGTTATATCCGGTTTTGCCGCAGCAGTAGCTGCAGCTTCTTTTCTGAGTTCATTGATAAGCAATGCACGCACCTGTTCATCACTCATTCCCGCAAGGATGGCGTCCACCTGCTCACTTGTCGCATTGGCAGGAATCTGCGGTGTCGGCTCCGCTGCCCTACTGATATTCACAAGCAGGCACCCAAGAATAATTAGAACCAGCGCAATAACAATTTGATTACGTATACTCACGGTACTCTCCTGATCATTATCCTGTAATCATACTCCTTTTTCAGCTTTTATTCCCATGACATAAAAAAAGAGCAGAATCTGAGATTCTACTCTTTTTACCGTCCCATGGTTACGTTGCTATGAACTCAGCATGACGTAATCCATATTTATTGTACGGAATGCGACAACATTATTTCTTTTTTAACGGCTTACCACAGCACTGTAACGGCACAGAGCAGTGCTGATCCATCTCACCGTCATTTTTGCAAGCACATGTCTTTTCCACCTTGATTTCCAGATGGCATGAACTGCAATAGTAAATGTCGCCTTTCTTCATTTCATTACAAATTGCCATAAAATCCTCCTTGGAATTGTGAGCAGTGTAGCACAATCAAGGGGACAATGGAGTGTATACTTTTACGTTGTAAACAGCTTTTTGCTTGCATCCGCCCATACCATTTCAGGGGTAATGGAATGCATGCATTTAAAATGGCCTTCAGGACATGTCTTTGGCCCGTGCAAACCACATGGACGACACTCCAAGGAAGTTTCAAGAACAGTCGAAGATTCACCACGCGGATAGAATCCAAGTTCACGAACTGTCGGGCCAAAAATGGCAGTCACCGGTGTACGCTGTGCCCATGCAATATGCATCGGCCCTGAATCATTTGTGACATAACAGTTCAGCTTATTAAGAAAGGCAGCAAGATTAACCAACGTCAGTGCACCGGAAAGGTCAATAAGCCTATCAGAATCCTCTACACCGCTTTTGGTAATTACCTCCTGCGCCATGGACTCTTCGCCCGGCCCTGCAAACACCATGACCTGCGCTCCAGCATCAATAGCTTTTGCTACAACCTCTGAGTAATATTCAGCAGGCCAGCGTTTAGTTGCCCATACAGAACCAGGATGCACGCCAAGAACTGGTGCCGTAATATGCTTTTCCCAAAACGCATCTGCTTCGTCATATCCTGCCTGAGGCAATACCATTTCCGGCCATTCGAGCGTGTCAGTAATAGACAGAGGCTTCACCAGCTGCATAAGCCTGTCTATTTCTTCCAGCTCTGAAAATTTTCTATCTACGGTTGTGGTGTAGAGCCAGTTATTAAACAACGGTCTGTTATACCCGATACGGGTATGCGCTGAAGTCCAACGCGCAATCACACCGCTCCGCAAACTGGTATGGGCAGAAATCCACAGGGAATACTTTTTCTTTGCCAGTTCCCGTCCATAGCTCATTGCAGCAAAAATAGATTTCTGTGAACCGCGTTTATCGTACGCATATACGTTATCCAGTTCCGGCTGAGCAGAAAAAAGAGACTCCACACCTTTGCGGACATAAAAATCAACCGGAGAATCAGGAAATGCAGCTTTAACCGTACGGATGAGCGGCAACGTGAGAACTGCATCTCCTAAAAAGGCAGTATTCCAGATTCCTATTCTGCCCATTTAGACAGCCCCTTTTGCAAACTCATCTGTAATCCACCGGGATGCTGCAGAAAGATCTTTCGCCACAGCAAGAGTCCAGCCATTTTCTGTGGATACTGTTATGTAGCCTGTGGTCTCATCAACTTCCGGCAATTCGAGTTTTTGACGTTCTTTTTCACCTTTACCGGTGAGAACAAGAATAGAGGCGGCTAATCCAGCATTTTTACCAAGATCAACATCTGCCTGCTTATCACCGATCATGACAGATTCTTCTGCCGCCAATCCGTACATGTCTTTCAACTGATTCCACATGCCGATGTTTGGCTTACGACAATCACATTCGTCCTCAGGAGCGTGCGGACAGTACACAGTATCTTCAATCATGGCACCAAACAGCTCTGCAAGTTCATCTAATCGCACTGTGCAGGCATGCAGATCATCTTCTGAAAAATACCCGCGACCTATACCGGACTGATTCGTCAAAACATACAGGCGCATTCCAGCCTGCTGCAATGCAGCCAGCGCTCTGCCTCCGTCAGGAACAAGCTCCACTCCTTCAGGGTCAGATAAGTAATGTTTATCTACAATCACAGTGCCGTCACGATCGAGCAGTATATTTTTAATCTGCGCCATTTATTTTTTCCCTGAGTTTCTGTTATCAGTTATACTGGATTAGCGTTCGCGACTCTTTCGCACGGCATTCTATTTTTTGCAAGAAAATGAGGCGCAGATCACATTTTGCATCACTATTTCATGGTAGAATCTGCTACCTTCGAGAAACATAACATGAATCTCAGACAGTTTTTACACCGTAAGTATATTGCTATCTCCCCAGTAAGTTAATAATAATAACATGTACCGGAGCCAATAGGCCACTCCTGTCAGCGCTTAGGAGTCACTTCCGAGTCCCTGCGCGACAACGTCTGCTGGACTGAAAACGCTTCCTACGCATCGCATCACCAGTCGCAGACAGACCAATATCCGATACTGTTTTTACTTTATCCGAAGGAACTACATGTTTGAGTTAATCACCGCCGTAACATTTTCAATCATAATTTCGGCAACGTGCTCTATTACTGAGGCAATTTTATATTCTGTTCCGTGGAGCCATATAGAGCAGCTCCGAAACTCCGGCTCAAAAGTCGGTAGTACTCTTTTTAAACTCCGCAGCGATGTTGAACGCCCTATTACGGCGATTCTTACACTTAATACTGTTGCTAACACTGCTGGTGCAACTCTGGCAGGTGCCGCGTTCACAAAGGTCTACGGCCCTGACCTTATGCCGTATTTTGCCATATGTTTTACCATCAGCATCCTGCTTTTTTCAGAGATTCTGCCTAAAACAATCGGCGTATCTTACGCACGGCAGCTCAGCTCGTTCATCGCAAAGCCATTAAGTTTTCTGGTGTTCATGCTCACTCCTGTCATTTATGTCTGCTCATGGATGACACGAAAACTCACTCCGTCGCACACGGAACCAAATGCAACAGAAGAAGATATCCGCGCCATTGTAAGCATGTCCAAGCGCGCCGGTGAAATCGAGCAGAGTGAAGCTGATTCCATCCAGAATATTCTCTCACTTGATAACAAGCACGTGCACGAGGTCATGACTCCCCGCACGGTTATCTTTACCCTACCTGTTGCGCTCAGCGTCAAAGAAGCGCAGCAAGAACTGGATATTAAACATTACAGTCGTATTCCTGTGTACGCTGATGACAACGAAGATATTGTCGGCATTGTCATGCGTCGCAGAATATTTGAAGAACTTGCCGCAGGCCGCACCGAAACAAAACTGTCGGAACTCATGCGACCGGTACATTTTGTCCTTGATTCTGTTACACTTGATAAAGTGCTCAGAAACTTTCTCGAACGGCGGGATCACCTTTTTGTAGCCATTGATGAATATGGTGGCGTCAGCGGGGTCGTTTCGCTTGAGGACGTTCTTGAGGAAATTCTGGGTAAAGAAATTGTGGATGAAACGGACAGAGTTGATGACATGCAGCTTCTTGCAAGGAACAAAAGAAAACAACTTGGTAAGAGCAAATTGCCTAAACACTAATAGTAATATATAGCAAATAAGACAAACTACTGTGCCTGATTTCCCTTTTTCTGCTGAAGAACGGAAAAGGTACGGCATATGTCCAAAACTATTTGTTGCAATGAAGCACCAAACCAATTATTCGGAAAAGGCATCTGAACCGGGGGAGAAAGGCTCAGATTGCACGGACATTTTCAGTCCATAAACCCGACACTGTCAGGAGACACTATGGCCAAGAAAAACGGAAAAAGCGTATATATTGCTGCCCTACTGCTTTTTTTAGGCGGTTTGGGGTATTTGCTTTTCACCGGTTTTTCACAGAACAGCGTATACTTCCTCGAAGTTTCCGAGGCTTTGGCAATGACACCGGATCAGCTTGGTTCTGCCCGCCTTTTCGGCACCGTTAAGGCAGACAATATCAAGCGTCATGAGGAGGGTCTGGGAGTCAACTTCATTCTTGAAGATGCCAATGACAAGAGTCTTGTATTACCTGTTGTGTTCAAAGGCGCCGTACCGGATACATTTAAAGCCGGTGCCGAAGTCATTGTTGAAGGTAATATTGATGACGCCACAAAGGCGTTTCAAGCTCGTACGCTTATGACTAAATGTCCATCGAAGTACGAAAAGAAAAACAGGGAATAACCGGCTGCACACCGGTATTACATTCTCTGGTACTACTTCCCCCATCTTGCCGTATATCGGCTGAAGGAGCATTATGCATCTCTTAGCATTTTTGCTGCTGGTGGCGTCTTTGCTGTTTGCCATTGGCTTCGGCGCTGCCGCTGCATTGCAGATTTGGCAGGGACGCTCTACCCTGCTGCACTGGATTGAAAAATCACAGATGATGATCACAACGCTCATCACTGTCAGTTCTTTTATCCTGTTATGGGCACTGGTTAACTTTGATTTTTCAAACTACTATGTTGCAAGTTACACCAGTCTCGATCTTCCTCTTTTCTACCGCGTTACTGCTTTCTGGGCAGGACAGGCAGGGTCTTTGCTTTTCTGGGCATGGTCTGTTGCTCTGTGCGGTATCATTTTCCTTTACACCAACGCGTATCAAGCGCTTTCAGACGGCACAAAAATGTGGTTCTGGATGCTCTTTCTTACGTTTATCGGCTTCTTCTTATTCCTGTTGACCACATGGTCCAACCCGTTTCTCCTCATCAGTCCGGTTCCGGCTGATGGTAACGGCTTGAACCCGCTCCTGCAGAATCCGGGTATGATTTTCCCCCCGCCGCTTCTGTTCCTTGGTTATGGTGGATTCACTATTCCAAGCTGCCTTGCACTTGCACAGGCTCTTAACAGAAAGCAACCAAATGAAGGCAGTTGGACAGACGCTTCCCGCAACATGATCCTGTTTGCGTGGCTTAACCTTACCGCAGGTATTATTCTCGGTTGCTGGTGGTCATACATGGAACTGGGCTGGGGTGGCTACTGGGCATGGGATCCTGTGGAGAACGCATCCCTTATCCCATGGCTCGTAGGGTCTGCATTCCTGCACACCTCTGTTATCGAATCCCGCCGTGGTAAGCTGCACAGAACAAACACATTCCTTGTAGCGCTCACTACCATTTCTGCTGTATTTGCAACGTACCTTGTACGCAGTGGCGTAGTTGAATCGCTGCATGCTTTCGGTGACGGTGGCGTTGGCACACCGCTGCTCATTTTTGTTCTCTTCTTTACAGCGTTATCCTTGTTTGCTTCGATCACCAGCAAAAATCCTAATGCACGACCAATGGCAGAGCTCTTCAGCCGTGAAGGTCTCTTACTGGTTGCTGCATGGTTCCTTATTGCGCTTGGCGTTATCATCCTCATTGCGACAATGTGGCCAGTATTCTCCAAGTTCTTTACAGAAAACCCGCAAGGACTTGATCAGCAATTCTACAACAAAGTCTGTATGCCGCTGGCAGCTATCATTTCAGTACTGTTAATGATCTGCCCGTGGATGAAATGGAAAGGTGGCGTTAAAAGCGGCATCATGCTTGGTGTAGTAACCGCTGTATTTATCGCTACTGGTGCCGCAATGTATTTTGCCGGTTACCAGATTCCTGTTTCCATTCTTGCTGTCGGCTCTGCTGCCGGGTGTATTGCAGGCATTGTTCTTCTGTTTGCAACTGACCCTGCCGCCCGTAACAACCGAGCTATCGGCGCGTATGGTGTACACCTTGGTGTCGCACTTATCGTTATCGGCATCGCATTTTCAGGTCCGTACAAAAAAGAAATTCAGACGCAGATCAGCCGTGGCGAAACCGCGACTCTCGAAGAATACACGTTCAAGTACAAACAGCTGTACGAAGGTGAAGCACGAGAATACATTTTCCTTCAGGCTGAGATCGACGTCTATGAAGACGGCAAGTTGCTAGGCACACTTGAGCCGCAGCGCCGTCTGTATCATAAATTCGGTAAAAACAGATCCTTTGCAGAAGTATCCCTGATCCCGTCCCTTGGTGAAGAGATTTACTCTTCCCTCCTTGGTGCAGATGCCAACGGTAACATCACTGTGACCCTGAGCATTGAGCCGATGGTTAACTGGTTCTGGATTGGCGGTACCCTTATGTGTCTCTTCCCGTTCATCGGGTTCACCCGATTCCGCAAATCTGAAAAGGTAACGGATGCTGCTTAAACTGGACAAGGTTGCCAAATTGTATGGCAACCGTCTGATTATCAAGGATGTTTCCTGCACTATAGAACCGGCCACTGTAACATTGCTTGCCGGTCCTAACGGTGCGGGTAAATCAACCTTGCTGAAGATTATGGCAGGACTTTCCGAGCCTACTGCTGGAAAAGTCGAGCTGAATGTAGAAAATGACAACATCGGGTATGTCGGTCACCAGACTTTCATCTATCCGGACTTGTCTGCCATTGAAAACTTGTCTTTCTGGTCTTCCCTGCATGGAAAGAAAACAGATGAAAAGACACTGCTTGCCGCACTCGACCGTGTTGAGTTGAAACGCTTTGCGTTTGAACGTGCTGGTTGCTTTTCCCGCGGCATGGCACAGCGACTGAATCTTGCTCGCGTCTTCTTGCTCCAGCCTTCCCTTATCCTGCTTGATGAGCCGGGTACAGGGCTTGATGTCCGCTCAATGGGTATCTTGCATAATGAAATCGCTGCTGCAAAAAAACGTGGTGCAGGACTCGTATGGATCAGCCACTCTGTTGCTTCCGACCTTGTGCGCGCAGATATGGTACTTGCAATCCGCGACAAGCAGGTTGAGTACTTTGGCGAAGCACAGGACTACACACCGGAGGCAGTATGCTAAAGGCTGCTGTTTCAATCGCTGCAAAAGACCTTAAGCTTGTGCTTGCACGAGGCACAGGTCTTATTCAGGCTCTCCTACTCGGCTTGCTGCTTATCTTTGTTTTCAGCTTGTCCCAGCAAATTGGTGAAAAAATGAGTGCACAGGCTGCGGCCGCCATTTTCTGGCTGGCATCAGTCTTCTGTCAGGTACTTGTTTTCAATACATTATTCAGCCTCGAAGAACAAAACGGCGCTCGTTTTGGCCTACTCCTTTCACCTGCACCGGTGCAGGCTGTCTGGATAGGCAAAGCGCTTGGCGGATTTGTTCTTCTGCTCTGTGCACAGGCAGTATTTTTACCGGCAACAATTGTCTTCCTTGGTCAATCTGTATCCCACCTGTGGCATATCGGACTGGCAATGCTCATTGCCATTGATCTTGGACTGATATTGCTCGGTGCTCTGCTTGGCGCACTTTCACAGGGACAGGCAGCAAAAGAGTCTTTACTCTCCATTATCCTGTTCCCGTTGCTTATTCCTATTCTTCTTGCAGGCGTACGTATCGGCTCCGCTACATTTTCCGGTATTATTCCGGAAGGTTTCGGCGACTGGCTGGGTATAGCCTGTGCGTTTGACGCACTGTTCGGTGCTGCGGGGCTCTTGCTCTTCGGCTTTATCTACAGTGGCGAAGAATAATAACGCAACACATACTATAAAGACATTGTCAGTAACTGAAGGTTGTTATTATACAAACCTCAGATACACAGATAAACAGTTACAGAGGATATGATGCGAACAAAATGGATAGCACCAGTGGCACTTGCAGCCGCACCGGCAATGGCATTCTGCCAGTACCTCATCTACGAGTATGCCCCTGTCGAACAGGTTATGGGCATTGTACAAAAGGTGTTCTACACTCATTTGCCGCTGGCGTGGTGGTCACTCTTCAGCTTCTTCTGCGTATTCATTGCCTCCATCCTGTACTTGAAAACCCGCAACCGCTTCTGGGATAATTTCGCAGCAGCATCCGCTGAAGTAGGTGTTCTTCTCAGCGGGCTGGCTCTTGTTACAGGTATGATCTGGGGACGCCACAGTTGGGGTGTCTGGTGGACATGGGACCCGCGTCTTACCACAACTCTTGTTATGTGGTTTGTTTACGCTGGCTACCTTATTCTACGCTCCATGTCGCTCTCAGCCGAACGCAAAGCTGTTGTCAGCTCTGTTGTCGGCATTGCAGCATTCATTGACGTCCCTCTCGTATTCCTTTCCGCCCGCCTCTGGCGCTCCATCCACCCAGCCGTTTTCAACAGCAAAACAGGGGGACTGGAGCCGGAAATGAAATTGACTGTTATCACATGTGTTATCTGCTTTGGTCTTGTATGGGCTGTTCTTGTGGGACTTCGTTCCTCACAGATGGCGCTGTCAGACCGTATAGACAACCTGACAACACACGACGAAATATAACTATCTGTCTGAACTGAGTTACAACGGTACTACCAATGAACATGCCTAGCTGGTTATTCATGACGAACATTGCAGTTATTATCAGCACAATTTGCTTCGGCTTTATTTGTGCCGCATTGATCGGTATCCGTTCATCAAAGGTTGCCAGAGCAGATAGAATAGAAGAATTAACACCTCAATATAAAAAATAACTGCCTGAATTTAGCAGGCACCAAGGAGATTCATCATGGAAAGCTCCAACTGGCTCCTCATGGCTAACGTTGCAGTTTGGGTTGGCATTGCAGGCTACCTCTTCGTTATCGCTCGCAAACACTGTGAGTTGAGCAAACGTGTCCGCCAAATGGAGATCATTAATGACTAATGCTCCAGGAAAGCAGCCGAATACGGCTGCAAAAATAGTCCTCGCAGCAATCCTGCTGGGATTTGTTGCAATGCTTGTGACATCGGGTATCTACCGTACCAGCAACCCGAGCCTCACTAAATTTGTCCAGTCCCGTAATGCCGGTTCCGGCGAAGCTAAGACTGACAACTCAGCACACATTGCGGATCTTATGGGTAAACTCAAAACAGATCCGAACAACGTAAAGCTGATTGAAGAAATCGCCCAACACTTTATGGAAGACGGCGAATACAGTCAGGCGCGAAAATTTATTCAGCGTGGCATAACAGCCAAGCCGGGTAATGCACACCTGTTCTATATGCTTGGCATGGCAAACTTTAAGCTGGAAAGTTACACAAAGGCCGCCAAAGCATTTGAAACATCATTGTCTCTGGAAGACGACCCTTCTGCCCGATACAATCTCGGTGTACTGCTTAAGTACTATCTGGATAAACCTGCTGAAGGCAAAATACAGTTCCAGAAAATTCTCGAGTCCGGTGCCGGAAGTGATCTTAAAGCTGCAGCACAAAAAGAGCTCGACGAGAAATAATATGCTTATGTTACCGTAAGATACAAAGCGCATTGCACCTGCAATGCGCTTTTTTTATAGCAGGCACAAAACAGCTCTGAACGTATCTGTCTCATGCTGTATCAGAGTATATTTTCTGACTATTATGCTATAGTGCCTGTGAGATCGGTTTCACTAGCAATAAAAAATATAATCAACCGTTGACATAGCACCCAAGGGCGCATACGCTAACGGGATTACCTAAAGTACTATCCGCCTATGTGAATAGGAAAGAAAGTACTGTACCTCCAGGCCGGTTAAATGCGTGAATTTACGCTACTGTGGCCTTTTTTAATAGCTACCCAAAAATAATTTGGAGACCCACACCATGAGCGTAATCTTAGGCAAAGCACTGACTTTTGACGACGTGTTGCTTCTTCCTGGTTATTCAGAAGCCACGCCGGATCAGGTGGAAATTTCCACCCAGCTCACTAACTCCATCGCGTTGAACATCCCAATGATTTCAGCTGCAATGGATACTGTCACCGAATCTGATATGGCTATCGCAATGGCCAGACACGGTGGCATCGGTGTTGTTCACAAAAACATGCCGCTTGAGCAGCAGTGCCTTGAAGTAGAAAAGGTTAAAAAATCCGAATCCGGAATGATCCTTGACCCTGTAACTGTAGAGCCGTCCCTCACCATCACACAGGCTCTTGAAGTTATGTCTACTTACAGAATTTCCGGCCTTCCTGTCGTTGAAAACGGCAACCTTGTCGGTATTATTACCAACCGTGACGTACGCTTTGTCGACAATCCGGACACTACCCTTGTTTCTGAAATGATGACCAAAGACAAGCTGGTGACAGTTCCTGTGGGCACTACCTTAGAGCAGGCCAAAGAGCATCTCCATAAGCACCGTATCGAAAAACTGCTCGTGGTTGATGCAGAAAACCACCTGCAGGGTATCATCACCATGAAGGATATTGAAAAAGAAATTAAATATCCTAAGGCATGTAAAGATGAGAACGGTCGTCTCCGTGTTGCTGCAGCACTCGGAGTAGGAGCAGATTGTAAAGAGCGCGCACAGGCTCTTCTTGATGCTGGCGCAGATGTTCTTGTTCTTGACTCAGCACACGGTCACTCCAAAAACATTCTTGATGCTGTACAATCTATCCGCACCTCCTTCCCTGAAGCGCAGATTATTGCAGGTAACGTTGCAACCTACGAAGGTGCAAAGGCTTTATTCGAAGCTGGCGCAGACACCGTTAAGGTTGGCATCGGCCCTGGCTCCATCTGCACTACTCGTATTGTTGCGGGCGTTGGTGTTCCACAGATTACAGCGGTTCAGGAATGCTGCAAGGCAGCCAAAGAATTTGGCCGTCACATTATTGCTGACGGTGGCATCAAGTACTCCGGCGACATCGTGAAAGCGTTGTGTGTCGGTGCATCTTCCATCATGATCGGTTCCCTCTTCGCAGGTACAGACGAATCTCCTGGTGAAACTGTTCTTTATCAGGGTCGTCGCTACAAAAACTACCGTGGAATGGGTTCCATCGATGCAATGAAAGCTGGTAGTTCTGATCGTTACTTCCAGGAAAAAAGCAAGAAGCTTGTTCCTGAAGGTATTGTTGGACGTGTGCCGTACAAAGGCCCTGTTCAGGACTCCATCCACCAGCTTTTAGGTGGCCTTCGCTCCGGCATGGGCTACATTGGCGCAAAAACTATTGCTGACATGCCGGAAGTTTCCAAAATGGTTGAAATTTCCGCAGCAGGTCTTCGTGAATCCCATGTTCACGACGTAATTATTACGAAAGAAGCTCCCAACTACCGAGTTGAGAACTAATTTCTCTTTTTAGAGGACATTATGGACGCACTTAGCAAAGTCATTATTGTTGACTACGGCTCTCAGTTTACTCAGCTTATCGCACGCCGCGTACGTGAAGCGGGCGTATACTCTGAGATTCACCCTTGCATCGTAACAGCTGAAGAAGTCAAGGCAATGAACCCTTCCGCTGTGATTCTTTCCGGCGGTCCTTCCAGTGTAGGTGACGAAGACGCTCCTGCTCTCGATATGGGTCTGCTCGAACTTGGCGTACCAGTACTCGGTATCTGCTACGGTATGCAGCTGCTCGCCCACAACCTTGGTGGCGAACTCGCAAGCTCTGAGACCCGTGAGTACGGCCCTGCAGACTTCAACATGACTGCAGACTGCCCGCTGTTTGCTGACCTCAACCGTGAAGATTCCTTACGTGTATGGATGTCCCACGGCGATAAGGTTAAATCTGTACCGCCTTCTTTCGAGATCATCGGTTCTACAGAAACTCTTGAAGTTGCTGCTATGGCGTGTGTAGAAAAAAATATTTACGCACTCCAGTATCATCCGGAAGTTCACCACTCCGAGGGTGGCGACATTATGATCAACAACTTCCTCTTCAAGATTGCAGGCATAAAACCGGACTGGACCATGTCCGGCTTCATTGACGCTGTAATTAAAGATTGTCAGGAAACTGTTGGTCCTGAAGGCAACGTTGTTTGCGGCCTCTCCGGTGGCATCGACTCCACTGTTGTTGCTGTTCTTCTGAACCAAGCAATCGGTCATCGCCTCCACTGCATCTTTGTAGACAACGGCCTGATGCGTCAGAACGAAGTTGAAGAAGTTTCCAGCTACCTGCGCGAACACTTCGACCTCAACCTTACTGTTGTTGATGCACGCGACCGTTTCCTTTCCAAGCTTGAAGGCGTGGAAGATCCAGAAGAAAAACGTAAGATCATCGGCTACGAATTCATCGAGGTATTCGATGCAGAAGCAGCACGTATTGAAAACGTTAAATTCCTCGCACAGGGCACCCTGTACCCTGATGTGATCGAATCCATCTCCCACAAAGGGCCTTCTGCTGTAATTAAAAGCCACCACAACGTTGGCGGTCTGCCTGAAGATATGGAACTTGAACTCATCGAACCTCTTCGTGAACTGTTCAAAGATGAAGTGCGTAAAGTTGCTATCGAACTCGGCATGCCTGACTCCGTAGTATGGCGTCATCCTTTCCCTGGTCCTGGCCTTGCTATCCGTATTATTGGTGAAATCACTGATGAACGCCTTACTATTTTGAGAAAAGCAGACAAAATCGTACAGAACGAGTTGACTGCATCCGGATGGTATCGCAAAGTGTGGCAGGGCTTTGCTGTTCTGCTGCCGCTTAAGACTGTTGGGGTTATGGGTGACGGCAGAACCTACGAAAACGTTATTGCCCTACGTATTGTTGATAGTGTAGATGCTATGACAGCGGATTGGGCACGTCTTCCTTCCGAGCTGCTTGAAAAAATCTCAAGCCGCATCATCAACGAAGTTGTTGGCGTGAACCGCGTTGTTTATGACATCTCCTCCAAGCCACCGAGCACTATCGAGTGGGAATAAGCCAACCTTAGCTAATTGGGCGTGACTGCATGTTTGGAATCGGTACTACAGAAATACTGGTTATTCTTGTTGTAGCACTTATTGTGCTGGGTCCTAAGAGCTTGCCGAAAGTGGCAAGAACTCTCGGGAAAGGTCTTGCGGAATTCCGCCGCGTATCTACTGATTTTCAGCGTACTATCAACACTGAAATCGCATTAGATGAGCACGAAAAAGAGAAAAAAGCTGCTGAAAAGAAAATTTTCGGTGACGAAAACTCGAAAGCGGAAGCAAAATCTTCCCCTGAAACGGCTGAAGCACAGCCTGTTCAGGAACCGACCGGAAACCTTGCTGTAGCACCGGATAATGCAGAACCACAACCTGCAGCTGAACCTGTTGCTTCCACTAAGACCGAGAAGGAACCGGCATAATGAGCGGCGATAAAAAAACAGACGCTCAGCCTTCTGAAGCAGACGAAAACGTATCTGAAAACGAACGCGGCAACGAAACAGACTCCGCTGAAGAAAGCCAATCTGCTGATACCGCACGTAATGAAGGTAACGATGACTCTGACCCTTCTGCTGAGATGGACTTCTCAGACGGTCCCCGTCCTGATCGTATCGAAGATTTCGACGAAGAAGATATAGATAACACCGCGTCCGGAGCACACGATGCTCCGGACAGCGGTGATTCTGAAGATACAGAGCAAGATGCTTCCACTGCTGTCACTCTCACCGACCGTATTGATGCGATGGATGAGGAGGAAGACGAGGAAGAGGAAGAAGAGTCCATGACCCTTCTTCAGCATCTTGATGAGCTTCGTGTGCGTTTAAAGCGCATCAGCTTTGCCATCATTCTCGGTTGTCTTGCCTGTTACAGTTTTGCTGAAAAGCTCTTTGATTATCTGGTAATGCCGATGGTTGCAGTTATGCCGGATCAAAGTTCTTTCATCTACACAGCGCCGCACGAGGCGTTTGTGACCTACCTTAAAGTCGCTGCTCTGGCAGGTTTTTTTGCTGCCAGTCCATATATTTTCTATCAAGTCTGGGCATTTATTGCCCCTGGGCTCTATGAAGAAGAGCGAAAGTACATTGTACCTATAGCATTCTTCTCTGCCGCCTGCTTTATCGGCGGCGGCGCATTTGCCTACTTTATTGTATTCCCGTTTGCTTTTGAGTTCTTCATGAGCTTTAATACAGGGAATATTCAGGCTATGCTTAAGCTCAATGAATATCTGAGCTTCTCCATGAAGCTGATTTTTGCCTTCGGACTTGTATTTGAGATGCCACTATTTGCTCTTTTCTTGAGCAGATTGGGAATTGTAACAGCAACCATGATGCGTAAAGCACGTAAATTTGCTATTCTTTTTTCATTCATTCTGGCTGCTATTCTTACACCACCGGATGTTGTCTCCCAGCTCCTCATGGCAGGCCCATTGATGATTCTGTATGAAATCTCAATCATCATCGCTGCCCTCTTCGGCAAGCGTAAGGCTTCTGAGGAAACTGAAGAAGATAACGAAGGCGAAGAAGCAATGGCAGAGTAAGACCGCTGGCAACTTTGTTTTTTCTAAAGTTGTCATCTATCTTACCAACACTCTTAGGTGTACACAGGCCGGGCTTTTGCCCGGCTTTTAACCATCTACCTGACGAAACTTGAGGAAGAAGTATGACTCAACGTACCGCAACCATTTCAAGAGACACCAGTGAAACTAAAATATCACTTTCTCTTACTCTGGACGGAGCCAGTAATGTAGACGTGAAAACAGGTTGGGGCTTTGCCGACCATATGCTCACTCTCATCGCATTCTGGGGCGGATTTGATCTCCAAATTCACTGTGACGGAGATTTACACGTTGATGCACATCATACACTCGAAGACATTGGTATCTGCCTTGGCAACGCGCTTCGTGAAGCCCTTGGAGACCGAAAAGGTATCAACCGTATCGGCATGGCAAAAGTACCAATGGATGAATCCATCTCTGAAGTGAACATCGATATTTCCGGACGTCCTTATCTTGTTTATCGTGGCGATGATCTACTGCCACCTGTTATTGCCGGTGATGAATCCGACCTTTGGCGTGAGTTTTTCAAATCTGTATGCTACGGTGCAAGAATAAACATGCATATTTCTTACCTTTATGGTAAAAATGGGCACCACCTGCTCGAATCAGCATGCAAGGGTCTCGGGCTTGCACTGCGCATGGCTGCTTCCTGCGATAGAAATCAACTACTCAGCACCAAAGGGAGTCTAGATTAATGCAAAAAACATTTCGCCATACCGGACTTATTCTTTGCGTTCTCGGCCTGTTTCTTATTGCCGGATGCGGCAAATCAAAAACAACGGCACAATTACCTCCGCTGACTATGGGTGTGGCTATGTTTACCCAGCCAACCAATACCGGCGAACTGCTTGCAGGGTACATCCCTTCTGACCAGTTCAGAGTTTCTCCTGAGACACTGGATACATTGAATGCTGATTTCGAAAAACTTTTGTTAACAGAAACTAAACGTATCTACCTGCGCGGTGCAGCTGCTCGTCAGTGCTTTGAAATCACGACAGCGCAGCGCAGCGAAGATCCGGTAAATGCGTTACAGTTCTGGAATCAGGTTGGCTTATGCATGAAGGTTGACGTTCTTATTATTCCTCAGGTCATCGACTGGACCCCTCGTCAGGGTGGCGAAATGGGTGCATTCCAGTCTGCCGGTGTTAATATGGACTTCTATGCATTGCGCGTAAGTGCTAATGAACCTTCTCTTTCACGTTTTCACTTTGAAGAAACTCAAGAAAGTCTTTCTGCAAATCTTCTTAATATAGACAAGTGGTTCCAACGCAAGGGTAAGTGGATTACTGCGGAACAGCTTGCTGAAGAAGGAATGCGTCAGGCTATAACGGAGCTTGGTCTGTGATAATTTTTCCTGCTGTAGACATTAAAGGCGGACAGGCAGTTCGTCTTAAACAGGGTAAAGCCGATCAGGAAACAGTATTTTCCTCTGATCCGGTAGCAATGGCAAAGAAATGGCAGGAACAAGGCGGTAAATGGCTCCATGTAATCGATCTCGATGGTGCTTTTTCCGGTGAACCAGTCAACCGCGATCTTATTAAAAACATCTGCTCAAGTGTAGATATGCCAGTTCAGCTCGGCGGAGGAATCCGCGATCTGGAAACTGCGAAGGCATACCTTGATGCCGGTGTTTCCCGTCTCATCATCGGTACAATTGCTCTTACAGAACCGGAACTTTTCGGCTCTATTTGTAAAGCATTTCCGGGAAAAATCGGTGTCTCTCTTGATGCTGAAGGCGGCGTACTTAAAACCAAAGGCTGGGTAGAAGACAGCGGCCTCACTATTTATGATGTTCTCCCGCGCATGGAAGAACAGGGTGTAGCGTTTATCATCTACACAGACATTGACCGCGACGGTATGCAGACAGGTGTTAACCTGCCGGCACTTACCAAACTGGCACAGACATCATCTGTTCCAGTAATCGCAGCAGGCGGTGTTGCAACACTTGAGGATATTAAGGCACTCTACCCGCTGACCAAAGAAGCCAACCTTGAAGGTGCTATCTCCGGTAAAGCTATCTACACTGGAACTCTTGATCTTAAAGAAGCTTCCGACTGGATTGCGACGCAGAACTAGTTCTTCTTTCTATACAACGCTGAAGGCGAACCCGATTCAAGGGTTCGCCTTTTTTTATGCTTTCAGCCTCCCGACATTACTTGTAGACTAAGTTCCAGATTGTATAACAGTCCATTGCTGCTCTACTGCGTATACTGGGGAAGTCATCGAATTACTCTGAACTGGACAGATACAGCCTATGAAAAAAATCTTAGCCGCTGATATCGGCGGGACAAACAGCCGTTTTGCAGCCTTTACACTCCAAGGTACTACGTTGCGTCATGAGAGAAGCATCTGGCTTTCCACCAATGCTGCTGACAGCTTTGAGCACTTGCTGGATCTGTTATCCAACTCCAATTTTGAATTGCAGCCACCTAAGGCGGATGCTGCTGTCTTTGGTGTTGCTGGCCCTGTTGTGGACGGACTGCGCAGCTCCCCTCCGAATATTCAGTGGGATATTGACCTGACAGCCCTTCCTAAAAAATTTCAATGCGCCAGTACACTTCTTATCAACGATTTTCTTGCACAAGCATATGCAGCCTTCACTCCAGCTTTTGAAGACGCTACAGAAGTTGTTTCGGGCACCGCCGCCACGAATTGTCCTGTGGCGATTCTTGGAGCCGGTACAGGACTTGGCAAATCAATTCTTGTACCTGACGGTAAAGGAAAATACATCCCTGTTCCCTCAGAGGGCGGCCATAGTTTTTTCCCGTTCATGACAAAAGAAGAACTTGAATATGCTGATTTTATACGTAAAAAAACAGGATCAGCAAAGGTCATTCAGGAGCACGTCCTTTCAGGCTCAGGACTTGAACATCTTTTCGAATTTCATACCGGCGAGAAAGCCACTTCACACAAAGTTGTTTCACATTTTACCGAATACCCGATTGTACTGGAATGGTTCGCACGGTTTTACGGACGAGTTTGCCACAACTTTGTGCTGGATACATTTGCCCTCGGTGGCCTTTACATCACTGGCGGTATCGCAGCAGGTAACCCCATAGTCATTCAACAAAAAGAGTTTGAAGAGTCGTTCCGTAACTGTGAACAGTATGGAAATATCCTCTGTAATGTGCCAATAAAAATTAATGAGAACGAAGAATCAGGTCTATGGGGCGCAGCCCGTTACGCAGCAGACCACCTCATACACAAGACCGCTTCCCGTACGGAACGAAAAGGATAAGGTTATGACAGCAATTCAAGCAAAGCGTCTCGCAATTGTAACCACTATTGCCCTACTGTTTTTCATCGTCTGGTACTTTAATCTGACGGAATACCTTACTCTTGAATATATTAAAATGAAGCAGGACGCTTTCAGAATGCTGCATCAGGATCATATGTTTCTTGTCGTCGGCGGTTTTATTTTGATCTACATACTTGTTACCGCATTATCCATACCCGGTGCTGCTATTATGACACTGGCAGCCGGTGGACTGTTCGGCTTCTGGACGGCTCTTATTGCAGTATCCTTTGCCTCGACAATCGGGGCTACCCTCGCCTGTTTTGTTTCACGTTATATCCTGAAGGACTGGGTGCAAAAATCGTTTGGCAGCAAAATTAAAAAAATTGATGATGGAATAAAAAAAGAAGGTGCTTTCTATCTCTTCACAGTCCGTCTTGTACCTATTTTTCCATTCTTCGCTGTTAACCTTGTCATGGGAATCACCAGCCTGCCGCTGCATACATTCTTCTGGGTATCGCAACTTGGTATGCTTCCGGGCACAGCAGTATTCGTTAACGCTGGCAAGCAGCTTGCCACGATAAACGACGTGGCCGATGTTCTTCAGCCAGTACACCTTATCTCGTTTGCCCTGCTGGGCATATTCCCTCTCATTGCTAAATTTCTGTTAAAATTTATCCGCAAAATTAAAGAGAGCAATTGATATGGCTACATATGATTTTGACCTCATCATCATAGGCAGTGGAGCGGCAGGACTTACCATTGCATCCGGCGCAGCACAGCTCGGGGTAAAAGTCCTGTTGATAGAAAAAGATGAACACATGGGCGGCGACTGTCTGCACTATGGCTGTGTACCAAGCAAGACACTCATAAAATGTGCTAAAGTACGCCACCAGATGGCAACGGCAGAACAGTACGGCCTCCCTGCTCCAAAACTTGAGCCAGTAGACTTTTCCAAGATCGCGAAACACATCAAGTCAGTTATCGAAACCATTCAGCCACATGACTCTCCAGAACGTTTTGAAGGACTTGGCGCTACTGTTCGTTTCGGCACTGCCTCTTTCAGAGATCCAAATACGATTTCTCTGGTGCCGCGCGATGGGAGCAGGCCGGAACATATTTCAGCAAAAAGCATTGTCATTGCTGCTGGTTCGACTCCCTCTTCACCACCTTTTAAAGGGCTGAATCAAGTCGAATACCTCACTAACGAAACAGTCTTTTTTCAAGACACACTGCCCCAAAAACTTACAGTCATTGGTGGAGGCCCTATAGCTGTTGAGATGGCACAATCCTTCCAAAGACTGGGGGCGGAGGTGACATTACTCCAACGCTCTGCACATATTCTGTCCAAAGAAGACGCCGACATGGCGGAAATTATTGAAACATCCCTTCGCAATGACGGCATCAATGTCATCACCAACACCAGCATTGAAGAGATAACACAGAATACTGATGGAATATCTGTTCATTTTGGAACTGCTGAACACCCTACGCAAAAAGTAACCAGCGACAAACTGCTTATAGCTCTTGGCAGGGCACCTTCCGTCGAAGCACTTAACCTGCAAAACGCAGACGTAGAATATTCTGCTAAAGGCATCCCTGTTGATTCCCGCATGCGCACCAATGTTCCACACATTTATGCAGTGGGCGACATTACCGGCCAATACCAGTTTACCCATGCAGCTGGATACGAGGGAGGGATCGTTATCGCTAATGCCGTATTCAAACTCCCTCGCAAAGCTGACTACACGTTTCTTCCGTGGGTTACATATTGTGAACCGGAGCTGGCTTCCGTCGGCTACAATGAAAAGCGTGCTCAAGCTGCTGGTATTGAATACACCGTCCACACAGAGTATTTTGCACAAAACGACAGGGCTCTTGCTGAAAATCAGCCGGAGGGAAAGCTCAAGCTTCTGCTGGACAAAAAAGAACGCATCCTCGGCGTTCAAATTGCAGGAATCCATGCTGGTGAATTGATCAACGAATGGATCGCGGTGCTTGGTGGAAAAGTATCGCTTGCTACACTTGCTGGTGCTGTTCACCCGTATCCGACCGTCAGTGAAATCAATAAAAAAGTAGCTGGAACGCTCCTCAGTAAAAAAGTGTTCTCGCCACTGACGCGTAAGGTACTCCGTACCCTTTTCCGTTACCGCGGAGACGTGTAGTAAAAAGGCTGCATCCAGATGGATGCAGCCTTTTTATTTTCTTATTTCAATCTCTATTGTGCAATACAACAACGTTTAAATTGCTACTGTTTCAACTCAGCCATAAGAGACTCCAGCTCCACAGCCTGTGTTCGAACATCATGCACAGATCGGCTGAATACGCTCATAGAATCAGTCGTGCTGGTTGCGATATCACTTACTTCCAGCACTGCAGTGCTTATCTGTTCACTGGTTGCAGACTGCTGTTCAGAGGCAGTTGCAATGGAACGAATACTGTCTGCCGTTTCAATAGCCATTGCATTAATCTCTGTGAGTACCACAAGAGCCTTATCTGAACCGCTGGTCGTAATTTCGACAGATTTATCCATCTCATTAGCAACAGAGGTTGTCCCCTCTACACCACGCTGAATGCCGCCCACCTGATCGATAACCTCTCGGGTTGCCACCATAGTCTTTTCTGCCAGCTTACGTACTTCGTCGGCTACAACAGCAAAACCACGTCCTGCTTCGCCTGCTCGTGCCGCTTCAATAGCAGCGTTCAGTGCAAGCAGGTTAGTCTGGTCTGCGATATCTGAAATAGTCGAAATAACGCCGCCAATGCTTTCGGCCTGAACACCGAGATCTGTAATAACGCCTCGCAGGTCTTCTGCACTCTGTGCTACGGAACCAATGGCATCTTTAAGTTCAGCAATAACAACAGCACCTTCATCGGAACGCCCACGAGTCTCATCTGCCTTATGTGCAGCATCACTGGCGTTACGTGCAATATCCAGAACAGTAGAGTTCATTTCATCAATGGACATAGCAGTATCAGAAATTCGAGAACGCTGCTCATTGGCACCCTCTTCAATCTGACTGATCTGGTCAGTCAAAGACTCCGTAGTAGCCACAACTGACCTCATGGTTACGCTGGACTTATTGGCAGTTGCAATAATGCGTGAAGATATTTTTTGAATATCTTCCTCACGTGCTTCAACTTGTGCACGGGCGCTTTGTGCTTCATTGGTGCTGCGTTCTGCAATTGTGGTCTTTTCTTCTGCTTCCTGAATCTGCTTACGCAAGCTTTGCACCATAGAATTCAATGCACGGGCAAGCAAACCAAGCTCATCTACCCGCCTAATATCAAGATCAGACACAGCATCAGGATCATGTCCCACACGCTCTGCAACGCCGGACACTATACTCAGTTCACGAGCAGTTTTAGCGTACCCAAGACAAACAGTAATAAGAAGTGAAATAACAACAAGAATGGTCGCAATAACAGCGTAGTAAAGAGTACTGAATGCTTCATCAAACTCTGCTGCGGACTGCGCTTTTACTTCTTCATAATATTTTTCAACAACAGCGAACCCTTCAAATGCAGGTTTATCGCTGATTTTTACTACAGCATCTATCTGAGCAGGTGTTTTCCCCTCGCTCCACAATCGTTTAACAAGCTTAACGTTTTCAAAATAGTTATCCATTACCCCTTCGATCTTATCGAGGGCTTCCTTTTCCGCAGGGGTAATATCACGAAGTTTTTCGTACCTGTTTACTGCGTCAGAAATTGCCTGCTGGTTTCCTGTAACACGGTCATAGTATTTATTAGTCCCTCGCAATACATAGTTTTTAAAGTTATGGATAATACCACCATAACCAAATTGGGACTTCATCGTCAGCAGCAATTCCTGACGGGTTGCTACACGTTCAGAAAAATCATCATAGGCAGCACCGAGATGTTGCAGCGTATAATACAAGACAGGGGCAGAAATAAGAACTGTAACCACCCCCACTAACAGAAAATTAGATGCCTTACGTTTAATATTCATAAGCCCTGAAAGCCCCCATGATTTTACCTGATCAAATGACAGAACAGCAGAAAATATCTGCTTCCCCTACATTTATCATGTTAAATAACTTGCTAAAACGTTCCACAGCATTGCGATAATAATATTATTGCCGACCACAAATGCTGTGCTTTTAATGGCGCAGTCTCTGACTCCAGCGTAACGAGCCATCACCTAAAAAAATTCCGACACAGTCTTATCGGCATTTTTGTATAGACTTTAGCGATAAATTTTATAACGGCACCACTACAAGCTGTTGTACTGATGACCACAAAACAAAAAAGCCGACATTTGTCGGCTTTTTATATTCAATATATGAGTAACGCTTGGTTATTCGTAAGTAAAACCTTTGTTACCCGACAAAATAGGATATGGGAGCAATTGCGATACCATGATCATTTTCACATCCCCCTTATCCGGCTCCACAGCAGCAAGAATGCCACGTCCGAACTCGAATAAGAACTGTCTGTCTTCTGCAGTAGGAGCTACAACGGAACCATCAGCAGCTAATGCCGCAACTGCACGGAAATCGTACTCACCATCAGCAATCGCTTTCAGCACGGCTGTTTTGATAGCTGAAATATTTTCCTTTGCTGTCTCAACATTACATCCAACATACATTTTACCGGAGCGCGTAAGCACTGCAGCGCCCACAGGAGATTTAGTATATGGAGCATAGGCGTTCACGGCTGCTTTAGAAGCTTCATCAAACAAATTGCTCAGTTCATCTTCCTGAAGCTCCGGCACAAACCATTTACGGTAAATTCTGTCATATTCGCCTGTAGCAACTACACGCTGAAAACCCTTATTAACCATCTCCAGAATGCGGCCTTTATCACGGTTAACCGCAATGTAGGAATCTGTAATGCGCAGCAAGCTGCCAACCGGACTGATTTTTCCATATCTAAAGCGCTTCAGGTAATAGTATGCTGTCTGCTCAGGCCCGCAGTAGGCTTGAACCTGATCACGGCCAAGTGCATGAATTGCATCTACTTTACTTGGGAATGCTTTAACATTCATACCGCCGAACTCTTCCAGAACACGTTGCTGGAAAGAACCGCGCTTTACTGAAACGGATTGTCCGCGAAGTAAGGTAATATTACCAACTCTGTTGGTAGCTTTCGTGAAAAGACGTACCTTCATTGGAAGCGTTGGTTTTTCACTGAAATTAAAAAGCAGGCTGCGCTGTTTAGTCTTTGCCATCCCTGTAGATAAATCAATTGCACCGGAAGAAAGTTCCATCAACACATGATCCCAGACAAGCGGTCTGGTCACCAGTTTAACATTCTGTCCTTTAAAAATAGCGCGAATAAGGTCAACATCGAACCCGACAGCTTTCCCTTTTGCTTCCTCAAATGAAAACGGCGGGAATTCTCTGTCAAACCCATACACAACCTTAATTGGCGCTTCTGCGTATGCATGCGGCACAACAACAAAAGAACATACACTCAGGGCAATGCCCATAAACACAGCTAAAAATCGACAGCGCATTCCTATCTCCTGAAAAAACATGCTTCGCGGTAAGCCTGTATCGCTTTCTTTAACAATAGTAGTTTCACCCTCTCACTGCCTGTATTGGCATACAAAAAGGCAGTCTCCATACTCTTCGGCATGATCACAAAAAACTGTAATTAATGCCTGAAGGGTCGTAAGACTACCTTTAGTATATTGGTTCGCTAATTCTGTTTCAGAATACGGATTATTTGTTTAACTTTTTCCGGTTCCCGTTTATACACTGCGCCTGCATAACGTTTAATCGTTTCAGCAACGGTTTCTCCACTGGTAAGAGTTGTTTCAAGATCTGGCAATTCTGGCAATTCCATCTCCTGCAACTCTTCACGCGGTAACAGCAAAATACACAGATCATCTCCCGGAATACATCCGGCTTCGCTATTTACGGTACCTACTGCGCGCTGTTTAGCCGTTTTCTCCACATCCATCTCTCGCACAACACTGAGTACCTGTGTTGGGGAATGGTCACGATTCACCTTTTTGATGCGTTCATTCAACTCATCGCACCACTCAAGATATCTATAATACCCTGTTGTCTTTCCGTATTTCTCCGCAGTATTTTTCCTGTAAGTTATGCCGTGCAGAAAGAAATCAAAAGCATTCAGCATGCGGGTATACGTTTCAAGGACGCACTTTCTATAACGCCCCTCAGTCGTAAGAGCGAATGGCACAGGCATACTCAACCACGGATCTGACTCTTCTATACGTGACACAAACTCCGGTGAAACACCTATTGCGCGCAGCATATTTTCCAGATCCTCTCTGGAGGTAAGCAGTGCCTGCAGTTGACCACAAATATTGAGTGCACGTTGTTCAGAAAGCCTGATGTCACTTTCTACAAACTCAAAAAGTGCACGTTCATCATCAATTGCTATACGCGCCCCAAAAAAATTACTCGCTATATCTGTCATCACTTCCCCCCGTAGGGCGGAAGAAAGAGTATCAAAGTCTGCCACTGGTACTGCCTCCTGTTATTATTCTATTCTACCCTGCGCACTGACAATCTAGCAAGGACTGCTTGCTATGCCTTTACTGCAATGGTAGCGAAGGCAAAGGGAGTACATCATATGCATATTCCAGAATTATCAGCTGAAATATCAGAACTTGGCGAAGTTCTGCGTCAAAAAAAATACATGCTCGGCACTGCAGAGTCCTGCACCGGTGGACTTATCTCCATGCTGCTGACTGAAGTTTCCGGTTCCTCTGACTGGTTTTCAGGCGCTATTGTCTCATACGCAAATGAAATAAAAGAAAAGATTGTACATGTACCGCACGAAACGCTTGTTCAATACGGCGCTGTAAGCAAAGAAACTGCTTTGGCCATGGCACAGGGAGTACAGTCCGCTTTGGATGTGGATGTCGCGGTCTCGGTAACCGGAATTGCAGGCCCTACTGGCGGTTCAGCAGAAAAGCCCGTGGGAACAGTATGGATTGGGTACGCCATTGGCACACAGTTATTTACTCAACACCATGTGTTCAGTGGTGACAGAGCTGATGTGCGATACCAGACAGCTATGGCAGCGATTACAACACTGCTGCATGAATTAACGCGCTAACCACTAGTTTAAAAAAGAAAAAGGCAGTCAAAAGACTGCCTTTTTCTTTACAATTCTATCCTGCAATTGCCCATTGCTGTCTGTATACAGTGCTGGCTGCACACAGCTTGTTCTTTCAGGATAAGAACGGCTCACCGTAGATACTATACGAGGTAGTCACCACGGTTAATTTTAAACTGTTCGGTCACGGTCATAACCTCAAGCTCATTGCGTACGTCATCCAGCTCAGGGAAGTCGGCTTTCAGAGACGGTGCAGTCTGTTTGAGTGTTGCAAGGTTATGTGCAAGCTCCTTAAGGGTTCCAAAGGCGCCTTTAAGATCCGGTGTACCCTGTGAACTGATCTGTGTGGAATATTTTTCCCATTGGTTCAGGATTCCTTCCAGATCATCAGCTACTTTTTTCGGATCTACAGCTGCCGGAGCAACGTCCTTCTGCTCTGCATTCAAACGCGGGTCAAACGCTATGGAGCGAGTACCGGGAGGCAACATTGCCTCTGTTGCAGACTTACTCTGCAACTCAAGTTCCTGTGAAAGCAGATTGTGAAAACCGTCTGCAGCCCGTTTAGGAGCTTTGGTTGCCTGACTCTGCTTCGCTATCGATGTGATGTGTTCTGTAGTATTAATTCTCATAACAATATCCCCGGCGATTAGGATTTGCTGTGAATGAAGCAAAGAGCTTGCCAAAACTCACGAACCCTTGAAAACAGTATATTTTTATTTTCCGGACTATTTTTGCACGGAATTTTCTGCCCATTATCCGGAAGCAAATGCATGCAACTGCTGCAAAGTACATAAGAACGTTATCCTTGTCTATCTTCGCAGAGTATGTGTATATGAAGTATAAAACAACGTAGATAACCGCTTTAGACAGATACTCGAGATCCTTCAGGAGGCAGTATGGTTGCTATTAAAAAAGCTGTTGTGGCTGTTGATTTTTCTGACGAAAGTACCTACATCGCAGAATATGCAAAACTTTTTGCTGAGAAATTTGACGCTGAACTTATTGTTGTTTACGCGGCTCCTTCACTTAACCAGTACGTCGGCTTCCATGTGCCGCCGAATACAATCGAATCTTTTGTAGGTGAAATTGTTACCGGTGCTGAAAAAAGCATGGGTGACTTTTTAGAAAAACATTTTGCAGGCATAAAAACCACCGGTAAAGTTGTTACCGGCTTTGCTGCTGAAGAGATTCTGGAAATTGCTGCCGACGAAAATGCTGATCTTATCATTATGGGCACACACGGAAGAACGGGTATAGACAGACTCCTGTTCGGCTCCGTAGCTGCCAAAATTGTTCGCGGTGCAGATATTCCGGTACTTACAGTACGACCGGATTTTGACAAGTAACGCACTGGTACTTGCGGTATACATTTTAGTAGTCTATTCAAAAGGACGACTCTGGACGGGTCGTCCTTTTTTGTTATGCGACAATAATCCGTCCATAACGTGCTCAACTATTGTCCGGCAAACCGGCAACTGCGTTCATTTTCTACTGTATATAATTAGAGATAACAGAGAAATACGGTACACGCAGTATGTCAGAACGTATTGAAGAAACATTGGGAAAGGGGCAATACATGAGCTCGAAACTATGTGTATGTGAAGCAATCCGTGATGAGGTTAAAGGATTTTCTCCGTATACAGCGGGAAAATCTATTGATGAGGTAAAACAGGCATACGGTCTGGACACCATTATCAAACTTGCGAGTAACGAGAATCCGCTGGGAACATCCCCGCGCGTTCAGGATGCCATCAAACTGTATGCAGACTACGCATTCCGCTACGGTCAGGTAGGTACTCCGAATCTTATCTCTGCAATTGCACAGCATTTCCATATTCACGAAGACTCCATTGTCACCGGAAACGGTTCTGATGAAGTCATCGACATGCTCATTCGCGTAAAAGCGACCCCGGGTAAAAGCAACATTGTCGCTTTTGATCCTTGTTTTTCCATGTATCAGGTACTGTCCAACCTCTGCGCTGTGGAGTTTCGTCAAGCTCAGCTTAAAACAGACTTCACGTTTGACTGGGATGCTCTTCTCAATCTCGTAGACGACAATACCTCCATTGTATTCATCACCACACCGGACAACCCTTCCGGCTATGCGCCTCCGGTAGAGGAAATTCTTTCCCTCCACTCCAAACTGCCTGAGTCCTGCCTTTTAGTGGTAGACGAAGCTTATATGGATTTTGCTGAAGATCTTGAGACATACTCTATGCTGCCACGCCTTGCTGAGTATGAAAATATATGCGTTCTGCGCACCTTCTCAAAATGCTTCGGACTGGCAGGCCTGCGACTCGGTTTTGGTGCCATGCATCCAAACCTTGCAGAATATCTGCGCCGCATCCGCGCACCGTTCAGCGTAAACGTACTTGCTGAGCAAGCCGGCATTGCCGTACTGAGCGATACACCTTTCATTGAAGAAACCCTGCGCGTAACCCGCGAAGGACGAGAATATCTTACGAATGAACTCCGTGCGTTAGACTTTACGGTTTACCCGTCACTAGCAAACTTTATTATGGTGGAAGCCCCTGTTGACGGCAGCTACCTTAATGAAGAGCTGCTTAAGCGCGGACTTATTATCCGCCCTCTCGTAAAGGGCTACAATCTTCCTAAACACTTGCGTATTACCATCGGCACTGCCCATGAAAACCAAGTGCTTATTTCTGCTCTCAAGGAGATTCTTAATGCAGAATAACCTGCGCGTCGTAACTCTCGACGGCCCTGCCGGTGTTGGCAAAACCACTCTTGCCAAACGTGTTGCACAGGAACTTTCCATCGCGTACCTCGATACCGGAGCCATGTTCCGCATTTTTGGCTGGAAGTTCGGCGAAGCTGCTCCTACCATGACTGAAGAAGAACTCGAAGCGCACATTGCTCAATACACCTTCTCTCTTTCAGGCTTCGGGTTCGATTCTGTCCTTTCTGTTAACGGCACACCGGTAGGTGATGAAATTCGCACAGAAGAAGTAGCAGCCCTTGCCTCTTCCGTTGCCAAACTGCCTGTTGTGCGTACTGCACTTAAGCGGGTTCAGCGGGAAATCAGCACTAACACTTCGCTCGTTGCTGAAGGAAGAGACATGGGGACTGTGGTGTTCCCTTCTGCAAAATACAAGTTCTTCCTTGATGCAACCGCAGAAGAGCGCGGTGCACGCCGTTTCAAACAGTTGCAGGAACTGGGGCAGCCAGCAGACCTTGAGCTCATCATTTCCCAGATTAAAGAGCGTGATAAGCAGGACAGAACCCGCACCATTGCACCTCTTATTCCTGCTGAAGATGCGCATATTATTGACACCACCGAACTTGATATTGATGGCGTCTTCACTGCCATCATGCAATTTTTTGCTGACTAACTAAAAACAACACAACCTATTAAAAACTCGTACGGAATATTTTTCTGTACGAGTTTTTTTAATGCCTCCTCTCATGCTCCCCACTCAGACACTGTACGCATAATGTAATAGTATTCTTTACGTGCATTAACTGGTTACTAACCATAAATACTCTATACTTCACGAAAGCTGCGCAGCATGCATCTAGCAGCAACCTTAACCATTTTATAGCACACTCAATGCCAACAGGCTGAATAACACCAGCCAAGATGCAACAAACATCTTTTTACACATGACAACATACAGATATGGCATACTTCACTCATGGAATGCACACGACACCTCTTTACCTACTCTACAACTCATTCCTCATCACTACACAAACAACAACCATATAGTATGAAACCCATTCTCACAGAAGCAGAACTACGCTTTCTGCTCACCAAAAAAGAAATCAGCGAGACACAGCTACGGCAGGTCGAACGTCTCGAGATGTGCGCATCTGTTCTCAGGGCGCTCCGAGTCCTGTACCCAGAAAAAGTACAGACATACATCGCCCTGTTCATTTTTTTCTCAATACTCAATCCGCTGGAGCACAAACTTATTACCCCACTAAACCCGCAGATGCTTCTTCTCAGCGTAACGCTCCTTACCAACTGTATCGGGCTGGTCGTGTTAAAGACAAACGGCGCTGAATGGATCACAACCAGCCTCACAAGCGTTCAAACTGGAATGCTTCCCCCAGCATCTGCGTGCCGCTCTGCCATAATTACTCTAGCAGCATCACTGTTTCTGCTGCCCGGCATTGTTTTCAGCATAATGGCCACAATACTTATTGTCCCGCCCGTAACAACGTTATTAGCTAACACACTGCATCAGCACCTTCTCGGTAAATTTGAATAAAAAAAGCCCCTGTCGTTGACAGGGGCTTTACTCTTTCTGGACGGCAACTCAGGTTATGCACGGCTTTTCGGTAGAATGAGGTTAAGAATAATACCGATGATACCGGCAAGGCCGATACCTTTGAGGCTAAATGCACCAGCATGGAATGCCATACCGCCAACACCGAACACCAAGATAACTGCCATGATCGCAAGGTTACGTGGCTCCATGAGATCCTGACCAGCACGAACAAGGGAGTTCATACCTACAACTACGATTGTACCAAAAAGCAGTACAAGAATACCGCCCATTACAGGAACAGGAATAGTTGAAAGTACAGCACCGAGCTTACCCACGAATGCAAGACAGATTGCAACAATCGCTGCCCATGTCATGATACCCGGGTTAAAAGATTTGGTCAGCGCAACAGCACCGGTTACTTCAGAGTAGGTAGTGTTTGGAGGACCACCAAGCATAGACGCAAAGGTAGTCGCAATACCGTCACCGAACATGGTACGATGAATACCCGGTTCTTTAATGTAGTTCTTGCCGGTAACAGCACCAATGGCCAGAACGTCACCAACGTGCTCAATTGCAGGGGCAATTGCAACAGGCACAATGAATAAAATAGCTTCCCAATTCCACTCAGGCGCTACGAAATCCGGTACGGCAAACCATGGTGCATTGATAACCGGAGAAAAATCTACGATGCCGTAAAAGAGACTTAATGTGTACCCTACTACGATACCGCTAAGAATAGGGATAAGTCTGAGCATTCCCTTACCGCACAATGACACCAGAATCGTTGTACCAAGAGATGCCATGGAAATAATAAGCGCGGTTGGTTCTGGAATAAGCTGAATAGCACCGTCACCTGTTTTTCCAAGTGCGTTGAATACAGCTACCGGTGCGAGCATAAGGCCGATAACCATAACAACCGGACCAGTAACAATCGTTGGCAGCACGCGTTCGAGAATCTGCGGCCCCTGAACTTTAATCAGTACTGAAAGCCCCATGTAGAGGAAGCCGGAAGCAGCAAGACCACACATGGTCGCCGGAATTCCCCAAGTCTGTACGCCAAAAATAATCGGCGCAATAAAAGCAAAAGAAGATGCAAGAAAGATTGGTACTGAACGTTTGGTAACAAGCTGGAACAGCAAGGTACCTGCACCGGCGGTAAAGAACGCCACGTTCGGGTTAAGACCTGTGAGCAACGGAACCAGTACAAGAGCACCAAATGCTACAAACAGCATCTGTGCACCAAGCAGGCAGTCTTTAAGCCTGAAAGAATATTCCGTATTTACGTTTGACACCATTCCCTCCTACATTGAGTTTCATACAACTCTTTTTTCAATCTAAAGTACAACATATTGATTTTAAACAACATAGATGTACTACCCACTATCCTGACCGCCCAAAAAAAGAGCACCCTTCCCCGAGTTCAAACCTTCATAGAAGGCAGGAACAGGGGGTCAAATGCTCTTCCCGTTCAAAAACGGATCGAAACTCTACTTGGTTCCGAAAATCTTATCACCGGCGTCGCCGAGACCCGGTAAAATATATCCTTGCTCATTGAGTCGTTCATCCACAGATGCAGTGTAAATATCTACGTCAGGATGTGCTGCAACAACGCGTTCAACACCTTCTGGTGCTGCCACGAGGAACAGACCGATGATTTTTTTGCATCCAGCTTTTTTAAGCAGATCGATGGTAGCGATAAGGGTACCACCGGTTGCAAGCATAGGATCCAGAATAATCGCGGTACGCTCTTCAATGTTTTTTGCGAGCTTAACGTAGTATTCTTCAGGCTCAAGAGTTTCTTCATTACGGAACATACCCACAACGCTAACTTTAACGCCAGGGATCATATCCATAATTCCGTCAAGCATACCAATGCCTGCACGGAGAATTGGAACTACGGTAGCTTTCTTTCCTTTAATCTGGTCTACTTCTACAGAGCCAGCCCATCCTTCGATGGTGCATTTCTCAGTTTCGAGACTTTTAGTAGCTTCGTAGGTAAGAAGACGACAAATTTCATTGGAAAGTGCACGGAATTCTGCAACAGAAATATCTGCTTCACGAATTCGTCCGAGTTTATGTTTGACCAGCGGATGGTCAACCACGTAAACAGCCACATCGGCCTCCTTGAGCGATTGCTTGAAAAAAGCGGCCTAAAAGACCGCGCCTAAACGAATGACATATACTCCAAATAATTGTCAGTGGTCAAGAAACAATAACAACAAGCTAGAAATATTATGACAACACCCGAAGAATACAGCGAATTTTCAGAAAATGAACACCTTGTCCCTGAGCATTTCAACGGCATCAGACTCGACAAATATTTAGGAGATATCCTTAAAGATGAAGGCATTAGCAGAGAAAAAGTTAAAAAACTCATCAAGGACGGTCTGGTCAAGATAGACGAAAAAAAATGCGCAAAGCCGAACACAAAAATTTTTTCCGGCATGCGCCTGTCTGTTTCCATTCCTGTTGTGCAAACGTGCATTGTGCCTGAAGAAGGACACATAGAAATTCTGCACCGCGATGAAGACCTCATTGTACTTAACAAAGAAGCCGGCCTCACTGTACATCCATGCCCTAGCTGTCCAGAAGGTACACTGGTGCACCGCCTCGCGCATGTCATTCCTGAAATCACGCAGATGGAAGGCTTCCGCCCTGGCATTGTACACCGAATAGATAAAGACACGTCCGGCCTGCTTATTGTCGCACTCAACGAGAAAACACGCCTCGCCCTTTCTGAAGAATTTGCAGCACGCACTATTTCTAAAGAATATCTGGCACTTGTACATGGCACACCGCCGCAATCAGGCGAAATCAAGGAACCGATCGGGCGCGACCCGAAAATGAAAATTCGCATGGCTGTTGTCCCCAATGCCAAAGAAGCTCACTCTGAATTCCGAACTCTGTATTCCGACCCGAAAGGAAAATTTTCACTGGTCGCTGTAAAGATTTACACAGGCAGAACACATCAGATCCGTGTACACATGAGCCACATCGGGTATCCATTATGGGGCGACACCCTTTACGGAGGCGGTGTTAAAGAAAACTCCCCACTTGCACCATTTGCCAACCGCCAGATGCTGCATGCATGGAAGCTCGACTTTGAACACCCGACAACCCAGAAGCACATGTCCTTTACCTGTCAACCACCGGAAGACTTCACCGCACTCATTGAACGACTGACACTGTCTGTGCAGCGTGTAGCGCTTACCGGAATGCCGGGCTGCGGCAAATCTGCTGTCCTTTCCGCCCTCACGGAGAAAGGTATCGCCACATGGAGTGCGGATTCCATTGTTCATGATCTTTATAAAAATGGCGCTGACGGCTGGTATGTACTCAGAGGCAGATTCGGCTCTGAAGTGGCACCGGATGATGAACCGGTCAACCGCAAAGCCCTTTTCGCCAAAATGCAGGAAAAAACATCAAGCAGAAAAGAAGTTGAACAACTCATCCACCCTTTGATCCTGCATGACCTCAACCTCTTCTGGCAAAAACATGCAGCAGACCCGTTTGCTGTGGCAGAGATTCCGCTACTCCATGAATCACACTGGGATCGGGAAGTGGATATTATTGCCGGAGTTCGCTGCGATAAAGCAGCTCGTCAGGGAAGACTACAGAGCACCAGAGGCTGGAGTGACGATCTCATTGCTACCATGGACTCGTGGCAATGGGCTGAAGATGATAAGATGAACGCATGTCATATTATTCTTGAGAACAACGGTTCTCTTGAGGAACTCAACAACTCGGTGGATAAATTTATTGAAGCTGTCATGCGTGTGCGCGCTAAAAAATTACAGCAGACTGTTGAGGCAATTACTGTTTTGTGGAGTAATTAGCTGCTACTCATAGATAATAATCGTGCAAGAGACATTTAAAAGAAACTGTTGATAACGTCCCTGCCGGCCAAATTGAAACAACGCATTGCAGCATAAGGGATACAAAAATTCAGGGACAACACACATCGCAATATATGCGAGCGCCAGACTTTTTTGAAATAATGCTGTAAGGTGCGGGGTTGTCATCAATCTGGTTTAAAAGTCTCTTGCACACAACAACATGTAGGCGTATTGCACCCTCATGGCTAAAAAGACGTTACTTCCTTTTGTGCTTCCTGTTGCAGCCTTCGGCACCACCATAGTTGTTGGTGCAATACTATTGTACGAATTTTCTGCAACAGGAGCTATGAGCTGGATTGATGCACTCTTCACTGCTACGTCCGCAGTATGCGTAACAGGGCTTTCCGTGCTTGACCCTGCATCCTCACTGACTGATGGGGGACAAATTACGCTGCTAACCCTTATCCAGCTGGGTGGGCTGGGCATTATGACTTACTCAAGTCTTGCCCTGTTTCTATTAAGAAGACGGGTTACCCTCACAGACAGACTCGCTGTAGGTCAGGCACTCCTGCACAACACGTCCTTTGACCTTGGACGCTTTTTGCTTCGGCTTGCTGCCATGACCTTCACCATTGAAATTGCAGGAGCTATCTCTCTATACTTTTTCGGAGATGGCAGGTTCACTGTTTTTTCCTCCATCTTTCATGCAATTTCAGCATTCTGCAATGCGGGCTTTTCCCTCTTCCCTGACAGCCTCATGAGCATGGCAACAAACACAGGGGTAAACCTTACTGTCATGCTGTTGATTATTCTGGGCGGACTGGGATTTGCCGTTCTTGATGAAATTGCCCTCTGGATACGTCAAGGACGCAGAAAGCAACTTTCCTTTATTACCAAGATAATTCTTTCTACTTCCGCTATCCTTATCGTGGGCGGAACTGCAGCACTGTTAGTCTCCCGCATTTCGTACGCACCTGACGAATCCTTTGTAACAACGCTGCTTACCTCTTTGTTTCAATCCGTTTCTGCCCGTACAGCCGGTTTCAACACTGTAAACATGGCAGAGATGACGAATCTGTACCTACTTTTTATGATTTTTTTAATGGTCATAGGCGGGGCACCGGGTTCATGTGCAGGCGGGATAAAGGTTACAACATTCCGTGCTCTGTGTGCCTTCATGATGGCTCAGGTGCGAGGAAGAGAACAAGTCGCAATAGGAAACAAGGCACTGGATTCGAAAACAATCAACAAGGTTGTGACACTTGTTTTCGGTGTCACTATGATTATTGCTCTTGCCACAATAGCCTTGAACCTGACCGAGGGAGGCAATCTGTCCCACTCAGAATTGCGCGGACAGTTTTTAGAAATATTTTTTGAAGTTATCTCAGCATTTGGTACAGTAGGACTTAGTCTTGGGCTGACTGCCAAGCTCACAACGGCAGGTAAATGCATCATCATTGCTCTGATGTTTATTGGACGCATTGGTCCCATCTGGCTGCTGACAATGTTGCAACAATTCCAATCAAATATCCGGTATCGAATTCCGGAAACAGACATCCCTATCGGCTAGGAGCGTTGAATAATGAAAAAAGCAGAAGTCGGCATTATCGGACTGGGGAAATTCGGCAGTGCACTTGCTGAGTTTTTGTCCGAACTCGGACACACAGTTATCGGCGTGGACAGCTCCTCCAACGCCACCAAGAAAACAGAAGAATTCCTGTCACAGACATATCAGGCTGACGCAACAGACGATAATGTTCTCAAGCAGCTACGTTTCATGGATCTGGATGAAGTCATCGTCAGCGTCGGCAAATCAATGGAAACATCTATCCTCATTGTGCTGAACCTTCAGGAAATGGGAATAAAACGTCTTGCGGTAAAGGCTATCAGCCACGAGCATGCTGTTGTGTTGCGCAGACTTGGTGTTCACACAGTCATCCAACCGGAAAGAGATGCAGCAAGTCAATTTGCGCACCGCATTGCAAATCCGGGCATGCTTGACTTGCTACCTCTGGGCGGAAATATCCTTCTTCAAGAACTGGAAGTTAACAACTGGGTCGGAAAAAGCCTGATTGATCTTGGACTAACAAGCTTCGGGGTTATGGTTGTTGCCATCAAACGAAAAGGTGAAAAAGAATACGAATTCGTTCCGGCAGCGGACAGGACTCTGGAGGAAGGTGATATCCTTGTCGCCATCGGCAAAGAGTCTGACCTGTTAAAGCTCGACTCGTAGTCCGCAGCACCTGAAGCGTAACATACCAATACAAAACAACCCGAACAACAGAGTCTAAACTCAGTCGTTCGGGTTGTTTTGTATTCAAAATATATTCAGCAGAGCAATGAATGAATACAGCTACTCTGCACCAAACACATTGTAAAATGCTTCCGCATTATCCCCGGGAATCTCTGCATACAGCTTTTTGATTTCAAGAATAGCAGGTAACTGCTGGACAAAAATATCTACAAGTTCCGGATCAAAATGCTTACCGGAATTTTCCTTAATAAACGTTACAGCATCGTCCACTTCCCATGCTTTCTTGTACGGACGTTCTGTTGTCAGCGCATCAAAGACATCTGCCACCGCAACGACACGTCCCGAAAGTGGAATATCTTCTCCAGAAAGATTGTACGGATAGCCTGTTCCGTCCCATTTTTCATGGTGCGTCAGAGCAATTTCCCGTGCCATGGAAAGTAAACGGGACGGATGGTTTCCTATAATTTCAGCACCATATTCAGGATGCTTACGCATTATTCTCCACTCTTCATCAGTCAGCTTTCCACGCTTACTCAAGATTGAGTCAGGAATACCAATCTTTCCGACATCATGCATCGGTGCCGCCTGAAAAACTAGCTGCACCCAATCGCTGTCTGCATCCAGCTGCTGAGCAATGATTCGAGTGTAGTGGCTCATGCGGATAACATGCAAACCGGTTTCGTTGTCCTTATATTCAGCAGCCTGTCCAAGACAACGAATTAGCTCCAGCCGAGTATTCTCCAGTTCCCGTGTCCGTAACAGGACAAGTTCTTCCAGATGATGTTTCTGGTCTCTGAGCGCAAGGTGTGTACTCACTCTTGCATTTACTATAGCAGGAAGCACCGGCTTGGTGATGTAATCTACTGCACCAAGCTCCAGCCCACGGGTCTCATTATCTGCCGAATTCTTAGCCGTAATAAATATGACTGGAATATCTGCAGTTGAAACATCTGCTTTAAGCTGCCGACATACCTCATACCCATCCACATCCGGCATAACAACATCAAGCAACACCATGTCAGGTTGCGGAACGGTTCGGGCTATCTTTAACGCCCTTTCGCCTGTACGCGCAGCCTTTACCCTATACTGCGGGTGCAGAATAGTACGCAATATCTCGATATTTTCCGGTGCATCATCAACAACCAGAACCGTTAATTTGTCTTGAGTCACAGAACAACCCCCATAACTTGCCTACGTTCAACACATACCAATCGGCTAACTTACTGCTGATACTTACTCACAGCACAACATTACTCATCATACCCATATGTAATACACAACACGCACATTAGCTACGATGCTATTGCAGAGACTTCTGCTTCAAACTGATCTAGCAGTGCAAGTGCATTTTCAAAATCATAATCACGCACCATTTCAACCATGCTTTCCACAAGCTCCTGAACCTCAGGCTCAGCGCCAACAGTATGCTGTATATTCTCTATTACATCAACAGCTTCTGCATCATCATCGTGTAACAATTTACGCAGTTTTGCTAACGCTCCCTGCATATCTTTTTTACTCAGCAACGACTCATATGTTATCGAAGACAACATAAGCTGCTGTCGTATGTCAGTCACTGTAACAGCAAGCAGGCTTCCCAGTGTATTCACCAGCTTCCGCTGAACAGAATGTGGCTTCTCAGCCTGAATACTGGATTCAAGGTCAGCAGCGATATGTTGAATGTCACTTGCACCAACATTCCCTGCAACACCTTTTAACGTATGTGCATGCCGTATTGCGGCCTCGCTATCTCCTTCCTGCAACACTTCATTCATTACAACACTAAAATCTGCCTGTGTTTCTGCAAAACGGACAAGCAGTCTGCGGAGCAAAGCCTTATTCTGCTGACAGGTGCGTAACCCTTTTTCTACATCGATTCCTGCAATCTCTGGAAAATCTTCCTCAAGCATACCAGCATGTTTTAATAACTTTGCAGAGAATTTCGGAGTAATCCATCGAGCCATTTTACTAAACATGTCAGAGAGTTCGAGCGGCTTTGCAATGTGATCATTCATCCCGGCTTCCAGAACTTTTTCTCTATCAGAAACCATCGCATTCGCTGTCATAGCTATGATCGGTAAATCTACAAACCTGCTGTCTTCCCGAAGCCTGCGGGTTGCTTCATACCCATCCATTACCGGCATCTGACAATCCATCAGCACACCATCAAATGTTCTTTCTTCCAGAAGGGCAATCGCTTCTTCGCCATTTTCCGCCACGGCCACAGTCATTCCGTTAGCTTCCATCAACTCAACAGCAAGCTCCTGATTCACTTCATTATCTTCAACAAGCAGCACTGTAGCACCTGCAAGTTTACGCACTGACGAATCTACCCTATTTTGCCGATCAGCATCACGGGTTGGTAAAGCTACCTCTTCTCCATCAGAAGAAGCCAACACTCGCAATAACGATTTTTGGGTCAACGGCTTCATAACAAAAGCATCGATAATTCCATTCTGTGTTGCATGCTGCGCAACTTCACGCCCGAATGCCGTTACCATTATGACCTCAGGACAAATCCTGTCTGCATACTGCTCTTTAATAAGAGTAGCCGTTGTAATACCGTCCATATCCGGCATTCGCCAGTCCAGGAAGATTGTTGTGTACTGATCTATAGCTTCAGGACGCTGCACCTTCTCCACCGCATCTCTTCCGTTTTCCGCAACATCAACAATGTAGCCGAGCTCAATGAGCATTGCAGATAAGATTTCTCGTGAAGTTTTACTGTCATCAACAACAAGTGCTCTGCCACCAGCAGCAGACAGTTTTGGCAAAAGCACTGCTGAGTTGTCATCAACATCCAGCTGAACCGTAAAGGAAAATGTAGTGCCAGCCTTAAACTCACTCTCAACCCAAATTTCACCGCCCATCAGCGTTACCAGCCTGCGGGCAATAACAAGACCGAGGCCGGTACCACCGTAGCGTCTGGTCGTTGATGCGTCTCCCTGCGAAAAAGATTTGAATAATTTTTCTACTTGCTCCTGCTTCATCCCTATTCCGGTATCCTTCACAGCAAACAGTAATAAAATTTCACTGCCGGAAACACGCTCAACATTCACAGAAACGACAACCTCACCCTCTTCTGTAAATTTAACAGCATTATTTCCGATATTGACGAGAACCTGAGTCAATCGGAGCGGATCTCCCACAAGCTCGTGTGGAACATCGGGAGCAACGTTAAAAAGTAACTCAAGCCCCTGCTCTTCCGCCTTCAAGCCGACAATTCCAGCCACGTCCTGCATTACATCATCAAGAGTGAACGGCACTCCCTCCAATTGCATTTTCCCTGCTTCAATTTTTGAAAAATCCAAAATATCGTTGATAATTCCTAGTAACGAATATGCCGCCCTATGCACCTTTTCAATAAAGTTACGCTGGCGATCATCTAACTCTGACTGCAAGGCCAAGTGCGACATACCCAAAATGGCATTCATCGGAGTACGAATTTCGTGGCTCATATTGGCAAGAAATTCACTTTTTGCATTAGAGGCTTCTTCAGCTGTAACTCTGGCAGACTCCAGTTCCATTTCCATGCGCTTACGTTCTGTAATATCGGTAAAGACAATAACGCACCCTTGGATACCATCTTCACTCACAATCGAACGCGATGTGTATTCCACAGGGAAGACTACACCATATTTTGTGACAAAAAATTCGTTCCTGTTTGTCGCGGTGTATCCTTGATTCAATGCTTCATAAATTGGCGAGGCGGATGTTTGCTCTGCCAGTACAGCTTCTTTATCAACTAAAATTTGACCAAGAATTTTTTTACCGACGATTTCACTGCTGGAATACCCCAATAAAGACAGAGCAGCGTCATTGGCGAACATAACCTTTCCGCGGTTATCCAGACCAAGCAGCCCCTGCCCGACAGATTTCAAAATAAGACGCCACTGCTTTTCAAGCTCCTCAAGTTCGTTCGTACGCTCCTGAACCATGTTCTCCAACTTATCCTTGGACTGCCTCAAGGTGCGGTTTGCTTTTCGCCCTAGGCTCAACGTGAACAAAATTGAAGGAATAGTAAAAGAAAGCATGAGGATCATCATGGCAATGACACTATACTTAAAACGCGTAAACTGACTCAGAACCTCTGAAGCACGAGCTTCACTGACCAGACCTATATTCAACCCCTCGATCCAGCGGGCAACACCTACTACCAGTTCGCCTTTCTTATTTTTATATTCAACGAGTCGCATACCTGGCTGCACTTTAACATCTTCGTAGGAACTAAGCACAAACGGCACATCCATATCTACAAAAGCACTCAGGTGTGATCGATGCTGCTCGGGCGGTAAAAAGCACTGGTCATAGATAATCCTTCCTCTGGCATCGACAGCAAACACATTGCCACGGCGCTCCAAGCTTCCATTACGAATAGGCATATGAAAGTTATCGTCCACATCCAACTCTGCTGCGAGCACTGCAATAGGTCTCCGTGTGTTATCTACAATAGGCATCAGTAGGTACATCACGTGCTCATCAGTGCCGGAAGCAGTTAGCCTGAAATGGCAGGGAGGAACAAACACAGTCTGGCCGGCTAACACTTTTTGGAATAATGCAGGATGGTTCTGGGCAATGGTGCTTCCGCCGCTTTTTCCTGACCCGATAATCACATCTCCCTTTATGGACAGCAACATACGGGACTGGTCACCTGATAGCACATTGTATTGTTCCCAGTAGGTTTTCAGTTTTTTCAATGCAGCCTGATACTCGCTGGACTCTTTCTTACCGGATAAAGAGGTCACCTGATCCACAAACGTAAAAAAGACTTTTCTTCCGGCTATGTACTGAAGAATTCGCGAATGTGAATCCACCATGCGCAATAACCGAGTTTCAGTTACTTTTAAGGCTGTTTCCAATGCCTGCTCTTCTTTCTGAAGAATATCTTTCTTGCTTTCTGAAAGGATAAACCACGACGTTCCAATACAAAACAGCACAAATAGTGCAATGGCCAGCATCAACAGCCTTGCAAAGCTGAAAGACCCAAATGCAAGCCCTTCATCTTCCTCCGACCCTTCATTCAGAGTTCGAACAATCTGATACAGAATCAAAAGGACAATAATAAATAGCAAGATCAGCAGCGCGATATTTCGCCCAAAAGTATCCTCCCCCTTTGTAGCTTGCGAACTGGTCTCCTGCGCCAGAAGATATTGCTTTGTCAGTTCGTCTTTTTCTGCTTCTGTTATGGAATTAAGTGTCTTTTCGAGAATTGAATTAAGGTAAGGATTCTTTTTTGTTGTAAAGAAATGTAGCGACTGCGAAGGGAATTCATTTTGTGGAACAGCCTTGATACCGGTCACCCCGCTTTCTCTTTGCGTATACAGCACTGCCATATGTGCATCAATTAACGCATCAACTTCATTGTTCAATAACATCGCAATAGAATCGATAAGAGACGGAGTATTCACAATCGTTATGTCAGGATAGCGGGAATTAAGTAAGGTTGTCATAATATACCCTTTAACAATGGCAACCTTCTTACCTCTGAGATCACTAACCTTTTTTATTGAGGTATTATCATCCCGTACAAAAATAAAATCCCGCACGCTCATAAATGGAGAAGTAAAATTTCCCAGTTTGTCGCGTGAAGGATGGTAGTAGATATTAGGAAGCAGATCTATTTCACCACTGGAAAACTGCTCCATCAGATCAGAAAATTCTCCCTGTATAAACTCAAACCGAACCGGAACACGCGCACTGATCTTCTCCAACAGATCAATAACAATTCCTCGCGCCTTTCCTTCAGACAAGAAGTAATTAAAGGGGGGCCACTGTTCGATCCCCACTCGAACTACCGGATTTCTCTCAATCCATTCCTGCTCTTTGTCTGTCAGCCATACTTCTCTATTAGCTCCCTCCTTTGCCAAGGGATCATCATAAAAAAGTTCAAGTCGTCCAATGTTTATGTCATCGTAAAAAATAGAGGCTGTAAACTTAGGATATTGCTGAGCTGTTAACGGAATGGTTTTATTAAAAAAACCAATAGTTCGGGTTCTATGGTATGTGAAAAAAGGCGTATTTGAGGTTGTATCAACAATGCGCAATGCTTTAATTTCGGGTGTTTTCTTTATGATAACGGAGAGAGTTTCTTCTAGTTGGGCTCTATCAAGATTATACAAAAAAACTGCACTTAAATGCGATAACTCTGTCGCAAGTGCAGAACCTGTTTGCCCAAATCGAGCGTGCCCACCAGTACTTTCTCCGAAAGCCACTGTCTTCACAGCAACAATCAGCAGTACGGTAGCGATTATCATAAATACAGTTCGCAGCAGCTTCATCACCACACCAACAACCCTTTTACTCCAGTCAAGTAACCCCTGTTATGCCCCACAGGCTGTTCTAAAAAACATTTGCTGTCACAACACAATACGCAAAGACCAATCTAGTCCTATTTTCAAGTTCCAGCATGCTCCTTACTATACCTATCCAGCAAGGCAGCAAGACGTCCGTCCTCTTTCATTCTGACGAGAGCAGCATCAAGTCTCGGTAGCAGTTCTAGGTTTCGCTTGTGTAGACGCAGGCGCATATTGTGTGTCGAAATAGGTTGAGAGGCTGCAATATGGTACAACTGTCCCTGCGCCAAATAGCGGTAAATATCCAAGGGCATTATGGTGTAATCACACCGTTTTTTATCAATCATTTTAAGCAGCTGAGCTTCACAAAGAAAATCTTGACGATTTATGTTCCCGCTAACAGCAGGTTTACTGAAACCAATCACACCGCAAAATTTATCACCGGACGGGACGTTTTTCTGTGCATCAAAACTTCCTTTTGCTGCACTCGTTACATACACCTCTTCGGAAAGCATAAATGGTACAGAATAAACAGAATTTTCAACTTCACCCTTCTCTCTTCTCCATTGCGGCGCTATCCCCATTTCAACATCCAGCTTACCGGCAACCATGTATAGTCTTAACCGTGCCTTTGGCAGTGCTTTAAATGTAAAATGAATTTCGGTGTCTTTTTCCAGTTCGTGCAACACCTCAATAAAAATACCGTGATACTCTCCTGCACTGTCTTTCCAAAAATATGGTGGGCGATCGACGTTCATTAAACCGACCACAAGTGAGTCAGCACTTGCATTTACACAAGTACTCAACACACAGCATACAACTGCAATACACAGCAAAAAACGGTTCATTACACCCATCCCCCGTCTTATCGGCTCATTTCAACAGTTCTTCAGGTCATGAACTAAAAACATCTTTCGCAACTCATACCCTCTATACTCAGTGTTGTTGTCTTTTCTATAAAAGTAACCACTGCAAAAAATTCACTCGTCGCTATGCAAAACTTTTTTGCACTCTGCTTTCTCTGCTGGAACAAATTAGCTCAGGCTATATGTATATACATAAAGACACGCAGCTAGCCATTGCTCAAAATTGGACTGCACCATACTGTTTCATACAGAGTTTTACTGAATTATCAAAGCACTAATCGTTTTTTTCTGCACAATATTTTTCAATAAAAAAACACACTGTAGCTTTATTCCCGACTATCGCTTGCACCTTTTATTCACAATCGACACAGTATAGCCTCTGCAGAATTTTCTATTGTACTAGGCAACACAGTTTGAATAGTTTACCGTAAGGCATGATCCCACTCCATGACTCAATCCCCCGTGTTCACAAGCCTTACATGCTGTATGCCATAATGACTGCATGCTTTGCTGTCTTTTTATTTGAAAAAACATTGCCTCAGGATTACCTGACAGAATTTTTTTATTTATACGGTGTAGTTCCGGCAAGGTTCACGAATCCCGAGTGGGCTGTGCGGATGCACTTTCCCCCCGACGCAGACTATGTATTCATTACACATCTATTTATCCACGGGGGTTGGCTGCACATCATATTCAACATGTGGTTTTTATGGATATTCGGAGATAATATTGAAGATGTAATGGGCCCAGTGCGGTTTCTTCTCTTCTATCTGACCTGCGGCATCGCTGCCATAGGGATCAATATATTGTTCACACCTACCAGCATGACTCCAGTGGTAGGTGCCTCCGGTGCCATAGCGGGAGTCATGGGCGCATACTTTCTGCTTTACCCGCACGCCAGAGTTCTTACACTCATTCCCGTAGTCATTATTCCGTTCTTCTTTAACCTTCCGGCAGTATTCTTCTTACTGCTTTGGGTTGTCATCCAGTTGATATTCGGCATCATTTCGCTGGGTGGCCATGCAGAAACATCAATTGCATGGTGGGCGCACGCAGGCGGGTTTGCATGCGGCTTCATCCTGCTTCCGCTTTTCAGAAAAAAGAACCGCTGCTACTACTGTATAGTGCCCGAAGGTACCCCGCCGGTTCGCCCGGAAGTTCTCTCTCCTAAACCGGGAGACATCCCTCCTTCAGAAGAGTGATTAGCCACCGCTTACCAACTGCTGGTGATCTATTCCTCACGCAAAACACGATTGACTTGAGCCGATTGATACCGCATAACGGGACGTCCAGTTACACTTAAGATGACTGAAAAAGAATCCCGTAAGGACGGTTCTCTCATGCTTGAAATTAAAAACCTTCACGTTAACATCGGCGATAAAGAGGTTCTTAAAGGAATTGACCTTATTATCGAAGACGGTGAAACGTTTATTCTGTTCGGCCCAAACGGCTCCGGTAAAACAACACTGCTTATGACCCTTATGGGCTTCGGTAACTACACTGTTACTGAAGGGCAGATCATTTATAAGGGACAAGACATCACCTACGCTCCAATGTATGAGCGCGCCCGCCTCGGTATCGGTATGTCTTTCCAGCGCCCTCCTACAATTCACGGCCTCAAGACCAGCCACCTTGTAAAGATGTGCGGACAGGGACGTGACGTTGATGTTGAAGGTCTTGCAAAGAAAGTGAACTTCAGCAGTTTCCTCGACCGTGACATTAACGCAGGTTTTTCCGGCGGCGAAATTAAACGCTCCGAAATGCTCCAGCTGATGGCTCAGCGCCCGGACCTGATCTTATTCGACGAGCCTGAATCCGGTGTTGACCTTGAAAACATGGCTCTTATCGGTAAAACCGCTAAGAACCTTCTTGATGGTCTGACTGAAGGCTGCACTATGAAAAAAGCAATGCAGCGTTCCAGCACTTCCGGTCTCATCATCACCCACACTGGTCACATTCTCGAATACGTTAATGCTGACCGTGGTCAGGTCATGTACAACGGCAAGCTTTGCTGCGAAGCAAACCCACGTGACATTCTTGATCATATTTCCAACCACGGATATCAGGAATGCCTGCGCTGTCTTTCCGCTGAAACCGGTGAGATTCTTGATCTCTCCAGCTTTAACGAGGCTTCCTAGATATGAAAAAAATCGATCTTTCCCAGTACCGTGCAGATGGTGCTACCGAAGCTGCCATTGAAGATTTCTCCGGCTTTTCTGCTGAAGATAAAGAACGCCTGCTGTTTGCAGGTATCGATGTAGAAAATCCAAGTGAATCCGGCGCATTCATGCACCTGAACCACTCTGGAGTCCATTGCAAGACCAAGCGAGAAGGTCTTGAAGTTATGGATATTAAGAGTGCCCTCGAAGAATTCGACGGCCTTCCAGACTACTACTGGCAGCTTGTTGATAAAGATAAAGACGAATTTACCAAAGCAGCGCATGACAACCTGCATGGCGGTTACTTCATCCGTGCTAAAGCCGGTGCAAAAATCACCGAACCAGTTCAGTCATGTCTGTTCATCGATAAAGCGGGTATCTCCCAGAACGTACACAACATCGTTGTTGTCGAGGAAGGTGCAGAGCTTCACATTATCTCCGGCTGTGCAACTGCGCACGGTGCTAAAGAATCTGCTCATCTCGGTATCTCAGAGTTTTACGTTCACAAAGGCGGCAAGCTCACCTTCACCATGATTCACAACTGGAGCGAAGATACAGCTGTACGTCCACGCTCCGCAGGTGTTCTGGAAGAAGATGCGGTATTTCTCAGCAACTATGTACTGCTCAAGCCGGTAAAAGATTTGCAAATGTACCCTAAGCTTACTCTGAAAGGTGAAAACTCCGTTGCACGATTCAACTCCGTTATCGTTGCACCGGAAGGCTCCTACATTGACTGCGGTAACCGCATTGAAATGCAGGCTCCAAACACCCGTGCGGAGATTATTGCGCGTACCCTTACCACCGGTGGTACTATCATCAACCGTGGTTATATTGGTGCCGATGCTGTTCCTGCACGCGGTCACCTCGAGTGTAAAGGTCTTATCCTCGGTGGCGGACGTATTCATGCAATCCCTGAACTTGATTCCGATCAGGACGGCGTAGAGCTTTCTCACGAAGCTGCCGTTGGCAAAATTGCTCAGGAAGAAATTGAATACCTTATGGCTCGCGGTCTCGATGAAGACGAAGCAACATCCACCATTGTTCGCGGATTCCTTAACGTGGACATGGAAGGACTTCCTAAAGAACTGCAGGAAGCAATTGAGCAGCAGATTGATGAACTTGATGCAGGCGATGCAATGTAGACTGCCCTGAGTTCAGCTAGTATATATATCCCTCTGATGCACTGCTTCAGAGGGATTTTTATATATAACGGCATGAGAAACTATTTTAAAATACAATATGATGACTATGGTTAGGCTATGCATTCAGTGCCAACCTATACCACGAGCTCAGGGAGGCCTATTGTGAAACGTGTTACCATCATTTTTTCAGCAGTTCTATTCACATTCATGCTCTGCTTAACCCAGACGGCAATGGCAAATGACAAATGCCTTGACTATGCGACCCCACTGGCCACTTCTGCAAAACTGCTTGCAAAATCCATCGCTGCCACAACAGAAGCTCTTGTCGCTGTCAATGAACGTGCAAATGCTAATGAAATCACTTCATTTAACGACTTTGTTGCCTCCGCACAAGAACGCTCAGAGCAAATGGTACGCGACCTGAATGAAAAGCAACAGAGAATTATGGAGCGCGCAGAATCCAGTAAAGACTACACGCTTTGCAAAGAAGACATGCAAGACGAGCTTGATGAATTGAAAGAACTTTCAGCGCAGGCTAAAGACCTGCTGGTAGAACTGAAAGATTCCATTAAAGACATGCTTAGCGAACTAAAGGGAGCTTTCTTCGGATAACCTCCCTCTTCAACCACAGGAAGGAGCTATGAAAGTTCTAGGCATTCTCGGCAGTCCGCGTCCTGATGGGAACAGCTCTACGCTGGCAAAACGGTTTTTAAAAACTGCAAAGGGGCGCGGTGCTGCTACGCGTATATTTTATCTGAATGACCTCGAATATAAAGGATGTCAGGGCTGTTACTCCTGCAAAGGAGACCTGCGGCACTGTATTCTGGAAGACGGGTTGCAGCCTGTCCTGAATGCAATGCACGAGGCCAACATTATTGTACTGTCCTCTCCGAATTATTACGGAGATGTGAGCGGTCAAATGAAGAAATTCATTGACCGTACTTTTTCTCATCTCACTGTAGACTTTATCAAAAGCGATAAAAAAAGCAGGCTTCCAAGCGGGAAACATGCTGTATTTATTGTGACTCAGGCCTCTGGAGAAGACACGTCCAAAGATATTCTGGACAGATATTACAAGCTCAAACACTATCTGGAGTTTGAGGCTATGCATTTTTTGCTAGGCTCAGAGCTTACATATACCAAACGGGTGCAGGAACGTCCGGAGTTACTTGCAGAGGCAGCAAACCTTGCACATGCCCTTATCCGATAGTCAGCACTCTGCGTCCGGCAATTTTTTTATTGCGCTGCATAAACTCATCCAGCGCATTGTCAAACAAAGACACACTCCCTACAACGGGCTCAAGTCTGTCATTGGAAAAAAGCCCCGCAATCTTTGCTAACATTGCTGTTTCTCCATGAGGAACAGACAAGAGCTTCGATTTTTTAGCGGTAAAGTAAGATGAAACTATCCCGAGGCGATCGCGTTCAGGATGCGTTGTGATATAGATACCCTTTGAGGTCAGATGCGGGCACATACTTTCCAGATTCCAGATGCCTGCCACATCAAAAATAACATCAAAGACACTTTCTGAATGCAGAATCTCTTCCTGCGTATATTCGATAAAAGTATTAACTCCCAGTCGGAGCAGTTCATGCCGCTGCCATGAACGCCCCTGTGCAGTTATCTCCGCACCAAGCATTCTTGCAACCTGCACGGCATACATGCCCACGCCTCCGGTAGCTCCGCTCAATAGAATCCGTTGCCCTTCTTCGAGCCCGGCCAGCTCTTGCAAAGCACGCATGGCTGTCATGCAGCCTACGGGAACTGTTGCAGCCTGTACGTGCGTCAACATCGAAGGCTTGTGCCCGATAACGAGCTCTGAAACTGCAATAAACTCCGCATGAGTCACTCCTCCTTCATCCACAGGAGTGTATCCGAAGACCGCATCGCCTTCTGAAAAATGCGCGCTACTCGAGACAACAGTGCCGGAAAATTCATATCCGGTAATAACACCACGTTCAGAGCGGCGTCTTTTTGTCCGCCAGTTCAGCTCCGGTGTCTCAAAAAGCCGCTTATCCCGTCCGTCAATGGAGGCAGCATGAACACGCACCAGTACTTCGCCCTTTTCAGGAACAGGTACTGGGCGTTCTTCAAAAACAATCCGTTCTTCTGGCTTGCGCTCTGGATATAAGACCAGAACATTCATTTGCTGCTGAGGTGACATGGGCAAAGCGCCTCCTTGCTACATGCTCTTCGCACCGCACTTCTAACAGCTTACCCAAGGTTTGAAAGTATAAGCAGTATTCTTTACGAAGCCTGACCGTTCTGCAGCACCAGATATCTCAATCAAATACCTGAGCGCAGAGTTTCTTCAAGTTCAGGCTCGAGCTTTACAAGCAGGGAACCCTCCGCTTCAGCACGAACTTTACCAGCAGCTGCCCCTTTAATTTTCCGGACATTTTTGACACGTGCAAACATGATTCGAGCCTGTTCATCTTCACGCTGCCAGCTTTTTATCCCCACAAGCACAGCGGCTTCACGCAACGTCTGCTCGGGAATCTCCTGATCAGGATAATCAAGATGCAACACAAGGTGCGCACTAGGGCCGTCCTCTGCATGGAACCACAAATCATACGAAGAAACTCTGTTCAAAATTTCATGATTGCCTTGTGCATTACGTCCACGCAGCAATAAAAAGCCGTCAGAACTTCGGAACCGCTGAATAAATTTATCTTTTGCCTGCCGCTTCTGCTGCCTTTTAAGAGCTCCACCGGAAAGTTTTTTCTCTGTCTGCAACTTAGGCACTTCACCTTCACCGCGCTGCAAACGCGCATACTGCATCTCTAAAATATGACGACGTTCTGCAAGCATATCCACCCCGCGCTTACCACGGGTAGCCTGCTTAAACATGTGCGCCATATTTTCTCGGATAGTCTTGCGGGGATCTAAAGTAATTGAAACAGCATCACCCGCCTGCATGCCTTCAATACCGTCCGGTACGGTAAGTGTGACAGAAGGCATTTTCCGATCAGCGTCTATCTGCCACAAACATGCTTGCAGCAGCATCGCTTGCTGTTGCCCTGCTATCATTCTTTCAAGACGATCTTCTTCCTGAGTAAGTCGGGCAAGTGTTTTTTTTGTACGCTTCAACGCCGCTGCTACAGGTTTTGCTGCAATTGAAGCTTCAGCCTGCGCCAACTCTGCAAAAAGACGCGTTTCACCAACCATAGTTGCAGCTTCAATTGCGGTAGCAACAGTACGCTCTTCACGATGTCCGCGAATGCTTTCAGGTAAAGCCCAGACAAAAGCTTCCGCCGGCTTACCGTTTTTTGCGTATACATACACATTACCAAGCTCGCTGATGTCCTCTTCAGATGCCACAGAGCCGTACCCGTATTCCAGATCAACGAACAACGCCTGTGCATCCATCGGATCTTCACCGAGTAATGTTGTCAGTACATTTCGTAAAGGAGGGGTCAGCTGAGGATATTTACTCCAGACCTCACTGCTTGCCAGAACTTGTGGCAGATCTTCAGGTTCACACCATGCAGGCTCAAAACCGGCCCACTCAGGTTCTTCCTTGGCTATGAAGACACCGTTGCACAAATCAAGCACAAGCCATGTGACAGGAGTTGTAGAAAGAGGAAAGGCAATACGTCGATTACACCAGTCAACAACAGGCGCACCAAGACGCTTACCTGCAGCGTATTTACGCAACCACATTGACTTTGCAGAAGGGGTGTCAGGATTTACAGGACGTTTGTCACTGAGAAACAGGAGGGGAAAACGGCGACCGGCCTGAAGCAGAATATTCTGCTTCCGGCCGGTGCGGTGTATTACTATTGTAGTGGTGTCGGGAGCCGGTTCAAAAAACTTTTCTATACGTGCACCGATAAGATGCACAGAAAGTTCCACACACAGCCGCCGAAAAAAGTGTGCTTCCATTATTCGCTAGTCAGCGCGCTGGCGCTCGTCCTCTTCCTGCTTGCTTTTGCAGTTAATGCAAAGCTTAGTTACAGGACGTGCTTCAAGTCGGGCAACACCGATATCTTCGCCACATTCATCACAAATGCCATAAGAACCTTCATCAAGGCGGGCAATTGCAGAGCGAATCTTTTTAATGAGCTTACGCTCGCGATCACGAATACGTAACGTAAAGGCGCGATCAGATTCTGCGGTTGCACGGTCAGCTGGATCTGCAAACATTTCACTGTTGTCAGTCAAATCATCCAGAGTTGCGTCGCCCTTTTGCTGGGCTTCTTCGAGCATTTCGTTCAGAAGCTTACGGAAGTGATCAAGATCTTTCTGTTCCATGTATGTCCTCCTCGGCATCTTTCAAACTGCGGCTGCTAATTTTTATAGCAGCCAAAACTACACTGCAAATAACGCCAAGAGTATGGTCGTATGCGCATTACCATAAAGAAGAACAACCCAATAAACTAAAATATCTTAAAAAGCAAAGCTCTCGTGAGGAGTTATAATCCATTTGGTAACATTGTGTTGTATCAGGACAAATGTAGCCCCAAAAAACAAGGTTACCATGATTATTAGATACTTCAACCACATTCGTATAGTTAATCATATATACCACCAGACAAATTCCCTCTGTTTTTTATTTTCCACAAACAGGAATACATTCTTTTTTGTAAGCTTCGCCCTTATTCTTCCCATGCAACAGCACCTCACACTCACTTCATAAGAGTGCACACCTATTTCCCAGTCCATTTTGCAGTACTTTGCAGAAAAAAAGATTTTTTTTGCCTTTTTTGCTTGACCGGTGGAGAGCCTCTGCGTATACACCTCCCCCGTTGGGACGAACAAGTCCCTGCGTAACGAGCGGGAATAACTCAGTGGTAGAGTACAACCTTGCCAAGGTTGGAGTCGCGAGTTCAAATCTCGTTTCCCGCTCCATTAAAAAACAAAATAGCAGTCGCTTTTAGCTTGATTATACCAAAAAAGTTCCTTAAAAGCTGTCTGCATTGCTCATAAGCATTATGAGCGGGAATAACTCAGTGGTAGAGTACAACCTTGCCAAGGTTGGAGTCGCGAGTTCAAATCTCGTTTCCCGCTCCAAAAATTTACTTTCCTTTCAGTTTATTTTATACTGTCTGGATATGAGCGGGAATAACTCAGTGGTAGAGTACAACCTTGCCAAGGTTGGAGTCGCGAGTTCAAATCTCGTTTCCCGCTCCACTTAAAAATTAGTTTTTTCTCTTTTTGAGGCGACATGGCCAAGCGGTAAGGCAGAGGTCTGCAAAATCTCCATTCTCCGGTTCAAATCCGGATGTCGCCTCCATCAAGAGCGGGAATAACTCAGTGGTAGAGTACAACCTTGCCAAGGTTGGAGTCGCGAGTTCAAATCTCGTTTCCCGCTCCAAAAGATTATAAAGCCAGTTCATTGAACTGGCTTTTTTTGTATCCTCTGTACTCCCTCTTCTATTTCAGTATCAACATTTCTCTGTGCCGAGCACACATTCTTTTTGTAAGACAAAAAACACTCTCCTACACAGTTGCGTAGGAGAGTGTTTTATATTCACAAGAGTAATTTTGTAAGACCAACTTACTTACAAAAGACAATTAATGCTATCAGGCTATTCCACGAGCCTTATTAAAGTACTTTTCACGCACCTTATCAAAAACAATTACCGTTCTGAAACATGAGGCAATTATTGCAAACACAGAGAATCCAAGAATCAGTTGCTTTTGGATATCCCATTTTTCTTTAAACAAAAGCCCTTGCGCCCATTCCATACCAGTCTGTTGGCCGTAGAACATTGAAAGCGGCAACGCAACGACAACAATGCACATAAACGCCACCTCGATCCAGAAAAACGTTCGGGACATTATGAGCATAAACAGCGTAGAGTCACGCACTACCTTTAAAAACTTCAAACGTTTTTCAAGCCTTTCAAGACGCCTCTCTTCTGTATCTGCAAGAAGTTGCGCTTTTTTAAAGATATCAGCGACCTGAAAATGTGTTTTTAACGCCCAAGCAATGTTGGCTGCACATAAATTATAGTTCTTATTAAATTCCACAAGCGCTCTCGGAAATGGGAACCAAGCAGCCTCCTCCCTGATATATCGCAAACGTTCCCGCTGATCTTGAAATCTTTTTTTCAAAATACCAGCTTCTTTTGTCACATACCTATCCAAATCTTTTGCAAGTCGTTTACAGCCTTGCAGGATAAGCATGTAGGACACGTAGTTTTTGATATCTGTTGCGGCATTCATTCTGTCAATCTGCTTCATGCTTTTGATAAAGAAAGGACTTCCCTCATCAAACCACTCGTGCACTTCTTTTTTCAGATTACCAAGTTCTTCAATGGCTTTTTCAACCTGACTTTCCGCTTCTACCCACGGAGTATAAAGAGCTGACAACACCTGAATGTGACCACGCTCCATCTCTGGGTCTATAAGTACCCTGTTAAAGAAATGCGGTGTACTTTCTACAAGCGAAATTAACGATGACATTGCCTGTTCTGCAAAGCCGATTTTCACCTGACACACAGACTTGCGGTATTGGGCGTCTGTCATAGTCGGACACATGCGAAGCACACGGCTATATAGATCTGAAGCCTTCTGATACTGGGCAGTGTATTCAAGCAATCGAGCCTGAAGGAATACACAATATGCCTGCTTCAACATGGTGTTAGAAAGAATCTCTGCCTCTTTCCACATCATCATTGCCTTGTGGTCATCGCCCCGCTCCATTGCGACAAAACCGGCAAGCATTCTCGGCCGCGGATCACGCGGAGCACGGATACAAATATTAGCCAACTCCTTATCTGCCACATGGTAGTCACCGGACATAAGGTAGCTGAGTGTCCCCCATACCGGGTTACTGTCACGCGGCACAACCTCTTCAAGCCCCTTCGCAAAGTCTTTCCCGCGACAAACCCACATGTGTTGCATCATACGCAGCTGTGAAAGTTCATTCACGCCATACACAGCATTTAATAAAATACCATCATGATCTTTTGAGGCCTGAATCTTCTTTAACGCTTCAGCATCCTTTTTACCCAATTGGGACTCAATGAGATCAAAGCCTTTGTTAAATTCATCGAAACTCAATGTAGAGAGCTGCTGCCACACTTTGGGAGTCAACTTGGTAAGGGAGCGGGTCGGGCATTCTGCTGATGTATGAGAGCGCATACCGCAGTAGAAGCAATGATCATGCGTTCCGGCAATCAAATGCTTGGAAGTCCTGATTGGAAGCATCCCGTTTTCTACAGAATGGTCCACTGCCATGGTCACCTTGCACCAGTCATCTACGCTATTTGAATCCAGTGAAAAATTCACATCGTGCACTTCAAAAGAACGTCCGAGTAAATAGCCGGAGCGATAACTCATATGCGGAAAATCAGGAACAAGCTGGTTCCAGTCCAACCCCATTTTTTTTGGTAAATCAGGTGTAAAGTTTAAACCGCGTTTATTGGTTACAGCAACAACAGCAGGCCAGTATAGATCACGATTGCTTGCTTTCAATTCATCAACAAGCATCAAATGTTCACGAGTCCACTGCCGCAACATCTGTAAGTTTTCCAAATGGAAAACAAGATATGAATCCTGAACAATAAATTTGATATTCAAGCGCTCAAGCAAGTCTTTAATTTCTGAAGAATAGCTCCGCCATCCTTCAAGAAAATTCTTTTCCATTGTGTTGCCGAGCGGCTTAACAACACCATACCAGCCAAGCGTTGACTGATACGGAAGCCTTGGATCTACAATAAGAGAAGACCACTCCACCGGTGCTAAACCTGAACGGGAACCTTCCGGCTTAAAAGTCAGCCCGGGAAGCCCCTTGCCATCCGCGCGACACTTCGGATGTATCCAAATCTGGCAAGAATCAGGGACAATTATCGATTGAGCAGTGAGTGCAGTATCAAGCGAAAAAGAGATTTCACGCTTCGGACTGAATAAAAGCTTTGAAGGAATAATCTGCGCATACAATTGCAGCGCATTAAACTTAGCCCACACACTTAATCGTGCTGCTGCTAAAAATACATCAGAGCTGAAGAAGAACCACAGAGCCTGATCTCTGTCGACTTCAACCTGCAACCCACCGTAGTCCTGCAATGTCTGCACGACTGCCGGGTTAAGTTCGCCATTCCAGTTTATCCACATTCCGTAGCCGGTGGCTACCATACGGGACTCCTGGAACATTGGAAGTTTCTTGAGCAAGTTTGATAAATGAGGCATATCTACCTTTCACCATTACTTTTGGGAGGACTTATGGACATTACCAGAACTCTGGCTGAACTAAAAAAAGACCCGGGTTTTGCCGAAAACGTCGGCATGACACTTATTCATAACGGTACGGTGCGCGGTTGGTCCCGCAAGGACAGACAAGCTGTAACAGCAATCCGCGTCCGTCATGATTACGATAAAATTGAAAGCATCCGTAAGGAGCTGGAGCAAAACGAAGGCATCTACCGCATTATCACAGAAGCATACGAAGGAGACTTCAAGCCCGGCGATGATGTAATGTACCTTATTGTTGCTGGTGACATTCGTGAGAATGTAAAAGCAACCCTTGCTGAACTTCTTGACAGAATCAAATCAGAAGCAGTCACTAAAGAAGAAATTTTTGCCTAATAATTAATCGGCATTTTCTCATTTTTCTCTAGCGCAAATCGTGCGTTGCTCAACAACATGACACTTTTTGCCTGACTACCTTCTTTTTTGTTAATTTTTGCAATATTTATTCCAATAAAAAAGAGCCTGCACTATGTGCAGGCTCTTTTATGTTCTTCACTATTTTCGCTTACAGACCGGTGCAGCCTGCGGACAATGAACATTGAGTAATCCTCTTAAAACTATTTCTAACTCTGCGGTGCTCATCGAATCAAATTGCCGCAAGTCACTGAATTTCTTTTGTACACTAAACACATCCAGCATACACCGGAAAGCTTTAGGACTATCTGGAAGCAGCTTGCTACCGGATACTGTTTCTGCATAACTGCGTAAGAAAACACCACCTGCGTGCCTGCGCCACACTTCTGCCCAAAGCTCAAGCTTAGGCTTATCTTCCGGACGGATAAACGAAGCATCGTACAACACGCGCAAGACGGTCTCCTGCAAGGAATCGAGCACATCCACCACATCCCGCAACCCGCTATCTTTCAATCTTCGCGCAGTAAAAGAGCGGTGCTTATGCCCTTCAAAATTCACAAAAAGAAAATCTTTCCCCGTATAAAACACTCTGCGTAAATATAAATTTCCATGCAAACGTATTTTCTGACAATTGTACCTATAGGCGAGGAACTGTTTTGCGTCTTCAAGCAACTTCTGTTTTCGTTCCAGAACCATATCTACAAGCGGGATCACCTGACTACTCAACTTTCCACGCCTGCGCTGCAACCTGTCCATAGTTTGCTTTAGAACGCTTTGTACGCTTTGGTAGACAGAACGCGCATATAACTTTGAATATGTTTCCGGCGAAAAATGCTTCCCTGCATTTCGTCGTGTGAGGGCTAAATGCATTTCGCCAAGTCGCTTCCCAAGCAAAGTAAATACCGCCACGTCCGCGTCCGTTAACACTTCTGCATTGTCCAAATCAAACCGTTCAAAGGCAATATCAAAGACATCAGCATCCAGCTCTTCAGGAGCTTTATCAATGGCACTATCGATCGTCAGTCGCCCTTCATAAAAGCGTGTAATACTGTCCACCACCATCTGCATCACATCAGATTCACTATGCGTGTATTGGCTATATGCTGCGATGTAATGTTCATCTCCCCGTTCACATATGTACTTCACCGCACCAAAATATCTTGGCACATTAGGGAAACCACAGGTCACCGACAAATGCTCCAGCATTTCCGCATCTGGATTGATGCCGTCACTCAGTCTGCGATACATCCTGAAGAACAAGTCATCTCCACATATAACAGCACTGGATTCAGGGTAATCCTTCCACCATCCATAGCAATCTTTAAATACGGGCAACCTACGTCGATCCTGTAAAACAGAGAAGGTTCCATTTCTACCGGAAACGGATTTAACCTGCTTATACAATGAGATGAATGAATTGCAACTCCATCCCTCTATAAAGCCCTCTACTAGCGCTGCATCATCTCCATCACCAGTGATTGTGCAAATCAATTCAGAGGTACGGGCAGTAATTATATCAGCCGCTGCCGTTCCTTCTACCCTGCTTACAAACAACGTATACAATTCTGACGGTTGCTGCATAAACCGCACTTCTACTACAAGAAGCCAACATTGCTCTGCTTCGCTTCCGAACGGCAATGCTTCACGGATTGATATCTCACGCAATATGGCATTGGTTCCTACAATCTTATTACGACGTATAAAATATGCCGGAAGTACATCTTGCAAACCATTTCTAAATTCCTCATCAAACATATTGACTTTAGTTGAAGAAGCAATCGCTGGAACAACTTCTGAACGAGCAACCTCTTCAGCAACATTTCGATGTAACGTAAACATAAAGTACCCATGCGGATTCAGCGTAAGATCATACATTGCAGTACGAATCATGGGGAATTTAGTATGTGACATCAACTCGATAGGCTCACAACCTTCATACCCTGCAAGATCAAGAGATGCCGCCTGCGGGAAACGAGAAAGGTTGCAGACAATCAAAATATTTTCTTCTTGATAGGTTCGGATAAATGCTAGCACTCTGTGATTATCCGGCATGAGGAAAGACACAGCACCTCGCGCAAACGCAAGGTACTTTTTGCGCATTGCAATCATACCTTTAAGCCACCAGAACAAGGATGACTTACTGCACTGTGCTGTCTCAACATTGATGGCTTCGTAATGGTACTCAGGGTCAATAATGACTGGTAAATAGAGGCTCTGAGGATTTGCTCTGGAAAAACCCGCATTTCTGTCTGCACTCCACTGCATCGGGGTACGCACACCATCTCTGTCACCAAGATAGTAGTTATCACCCATACAGATTTCATCACCATAATACAGCACAGGGGTTCCCGGCATGGCGAACAGCATCACATTCATCAATTCAATTTTGCGTCTGTCGTTCCCTAAAAGCGGAGCAAGTCTGCGCCGGATTCCTAAATTAATTCTGCTCTTCGGATCTCGGGCATACATTCTGTACATGTAGTCCCGCTCTTCATCCGTCACCATTTCTAATGTTAATTCATCATGGTTACGTAAAAATATTGCCCATTGAGCATTATCTGGAATTTCCGGGGTCTGTTCTAAAATATCTATTATCGGGTACCTGTCTTCCATCTCAATAGACATGAACATTCGCGGCATCAAAGGAAAGTGAAATGACATATGGCATGCATCACCGTCTCCAAAGTATCGGGCAGCGTCTTCCGGCCACTGGTTTGCTTCGGCAAGCAACATACGTCCGGAGTATCGCTCATCCAATCGCGCTCGCAACTTTTTGAGAAAAGCAAAAGTCTTTGGCAAATTCTCGCAGTTTGTACCTTCCTCCTCATACAAATACGGTACAGCATCCAACCTGACACCATCCACCCCCATCTTGAACCAAAAATCAAACACCTTAAATACAGCCTTATGTACCTGAGGGTTTTCATAATTTAAATCTGGCTGATGATGATAAAAACGATGCCAAAAATAGGCCTTTGCTACAGGATCCCAACTCCAATTTGACGGTTCAAAGTCTTTAAAAATAATACGAGCATCAGTATACTTATCCGGTGTATCACTCCAAACATAAAAATTCCGATGAGAAGAACCTGCAGGAGCAATACGTGCACGCCTAAACCATTCATGCTGATCTGAAGTATGGTTCAGCACAAGCTCTATAATAATACGAAGCCCTCGCTTGTGTGCCTCCCGTATCAGACGTTTAAAATCCTGAATCGTCCCGTAATCAGGATTTACATTCATATAATCTTGAATGTCATACCCGTCGTCTCGTAAAGGAGACGGAAAAAAAGGAAGCAACCAAACAGCAGTCACTCCAAGATCTTGCAGGTAATCCAGCTTTTCAATTACCCCCTGAAGATCTCCTTTCCCACTCCCGTTGGAGTCGTAAAACGATTTTATATGTAATTCATAGATAATCGCGTCTTTGTACCAAGTAGTATTATCGGTGTCGGAAATTTTGTTTTTCGGCATACAACATCCTGCAGTTAGGTAGTAAGAAATCCAATTCACCATACCAAGGAGTCGCAGGGGATGAAACGCGGTTATATTGCGCAAGAGGCTCTTTTCAACACACCAACATCAGCCGCACAATAGAAAAGGCTGCTCTTCGTTATGAAGAACAGCCTTTTTAGTTTTCAGTCAGCCGGAGGTGTTACACCTAACCAGCGCATATCGACGACACAGAAATCGTGGATATTAGAATGCACCGAGTCCCTTGAGCAATACTATAAATACGAGAACTGGTGTCACCCATTTTACAAGGAAGAACCAGGCCTTAAGAAGGCCTTCATTTGAAAGTGTGCCATTGTTGGTCAAACATTCTTTTGAACGTTCCCAGCCCCATACCCAACCAACGAACAAGCAGATAAAAGCGCCGCCAGCAGGAAGAAGAATGTTAGAACTGAGGAAGTCGTACATATCAAAGAAGTTTTTACCGAAGATTGTCACATCGGAAAGCACGCTGAAGGACAGAGTTGCCGGAACACCGCAAAGGCCTATTCCAATGGCAACAATAACAGTTGCCACTTTACGGGAACAGGACGGAATTGTTTCGATAAGAAACGCTACCGGCACTTCGAACAAAGAACACATAGCACCGATGGTAGCTACGGAAGTCAGTACGAAGAAGAGCGTCATGAAAAGCTGTCCTGCAGGGAGCGCGCTGAATACAGCTGGCATTGTCATAAAGAGCAAGCCAGGGCCTGCAGTCGGCTCAAGACCGTAGTTGAATACTGCAGGGAAAATCGCAATACCAGCAAGCATGGATACTGTCAGGTCAGCCAGCATTACACGCAGAGTAGTTTTGGGAATATCAGCTTCATCAAGGAAGTAGCTGCCGTATGTCATCATTGTCCCCATGCCAAGGGACAGCTTAAAGAAAGCAAGTCCCATCGCATTCAGTACAACTGCGACAGTCACTTTGGAAAAGTCCGGTGCAAAGAGAAATGCAAGACCCTCCCCAGCTTTAGGAAGCATGAGAGAGCGTACACAAATTGCACACAACATGAGAAAAAGAACAGGCATGAGAATTTTTGTTGTCTTTTCAATGCCTTTTGCAACACCCGCAATAAGAATAAGTGCTACAAGCGCAAGAACAAACCACTGCCATGCTAAGGAACCGAACGGATCAGATACCATTGAGCCAAACGCTGCTTCACCAACAGACTTATCCAGCCCGTTCAACTGGCCGGAAGCTGCCTTGACAACAAAGGCAAATACCCAGCCCGCAACGTCTGTGTAAAAAGCCATAATTGAGAATGCAGCAAGAACGCCGGCACACCCTACAAGAAACCAAGGGGAACCGGGAGCAAGTTTTGACCATGTACCAATGGCATTCTGGCGAGCCTTGCGGCCAAGCATAATCTCACCGATCATTACAGGGAGACCAACCACGAGAGTAGCGAGCAAATATACGATAAGGAAAGCAGCACCGCCGCCTTCACCTGTCATGTAAGGAAATTTCCAGATATTACCAAGGCCGACTGCTGAGCCTAAAGTCGCTGTGAGGACACCAAGAGCAGTGGCGAACCCATCACGATTTTTCGCAGGAGACGTCATTTTCCACCTCAACGAGTTTTACAGTTTTGTTATTTGTCGTCCCCCTTGTAGTGCGCATCAGCATTGCATTCAAGTCTTTTTGTTCACATTCATCATGCTAATTTTTCATACCCGACCACTTCAGTCAGTAATTGGAGAAATACACTCCCAACACCACTAACAGTAAGCATGACTGCTGCATTACCGTATTGCTATGCATCACAATTGTAGTATTCATTGAATAGTGGCTAAAAATACATTTTTTGCCCTTTATTTTTTATTGCTGAATAATAAAAGGCAACGACACCACCATGTCATCAGAGAATTACTCATAAACAAAAAAAGAGAGCTCTTTCAGTTGCCTGAAAAAGCTCTCTAACATTACCCCGGATTGACCGTTACCAATGAGACCTTGCAAAATCCTTTTATTAAAGGATATGGCAGCCGCCGTCAGGAGCAACTCAATCCCCTTTGGTGACAACGGCAAGGTGCCTGCATGTGATAGTATTGATTCTGCCTACGTTTCAAAGGCTGACGAATCACCCAGGAAATTCTATTATTTCGCGCGGGCACGTGCCTCTTCGCGAATTTCTTCTTTTGCATCAGGCCAGCACCATTCGGCCCAGCCCATAGGAGTTTCCCGTAGTGGAGTAACAGTAATGATACGTTCTTCTACGTTCTCCTTACTTCCAGTTACTACACTCACTTTTACAGGAACACCAGCTTTTTTTGCTTTTGGAGAATACGATGCTGCCCATGCTGCTGCATCAGCAATGACCTCTTCAGACCATGGTGCACTCTCAAACTGACGCCCAATGGAAATTGGCCCAGGATAGTCAACTACCTTAAATACCAGGTCAGTATCCAATTTTACCTTAAGAAGGGAATCGTTGTCCATCTGGTTTCTGCCTACAGACATCCAATGAGTACCGGACCAATACTGACGCCCTATATTCGCAAGCTTAAAATCTGCAACAGAAGGATTTGGGGAGTATTTAAGTACAGGCCAGTAACGACGACCGTTTTCACGCTCTGTCAACTTACACCCGCCACCCGGTGATGGAATTTCTGTAAAACCATAGTGGTCAGCAAGCCTAAGCTGCTCTTTACGTCCGCGCCCAAAAAGACCAAGTAACTTGTCACGCTGAACAAGACCGGATTCTTCCATAGGAGTAGGATCCTGACAAAGAGCGCATAAAGGGCGAAGCAGTACAGCCTGCACGTCTGCATCACGCTTAATAACATTCAGAGTATCTCTGCGCTGCGACATTGGGCGCTGTCCGATGACCTCACCGGAGATAATAAATTTAGCGCCGTATGATTCCATCAACTCATGAGCTTTTCTGAGCATCAAGATCTTACAGTCCACACAGGGGTTCAGAGTTTTACCAAACCCGTGCACAGGTCGCTCCACCATCATGCGTACGTACTCTTCTGACACATCAATTGCATCAATTTCCATGCCGTACAACTTTTCCCAGTGGCGCACCAAATGCGGTTTACCAAAAAACGGGGTTACAAAATGCAACCCTTTAACCCTAAGCCCCTGATCCTGTATAACCTTTACAGCAAGCAGAGAATCCAGTCCGCCGGACAGTAATGCCACAGCGTCATATTGCTTCGTTACCTTTTCCATGCACGCCACATAAGGCTCATTGAACATAAAAGCAAGAGCACTTTTCCCCTGAGCACCCTATTCATCTGATTTAATGAATAAAGATTTTCCTGCATATATTTTTTTGATATTCTATAACTGTAAAATGTACCTAACCCTACGTTGTACTTTTTTGAATATTGCCCACCACAGAGCGATTTGCTATTCACGATGAACGCTCCCTAAAAAACAACACTTTCCGCACGGAGATTAAAGATGGCTACTAAATCCGCAATGAGCCCTGAAGATATGCGTCGTGAGGCTCTTAGCACAGCAATGAGCACTATCCAGCGTAAATACGGACAGGGCTCAGTAATGAAGCTGAACGATGATGCGCATGTCGCAATTCCTGTTATTCCTACAGGCTCTATTTCTCTCGATATGGCGCTGGGCATTGGCGGTATCCCTAAAGGCCGTGTGACTGAGATTTACGGTCCTGAATCCTCCGGTAAAACAACCCTTGCACTACATGCCATTGCACAGTGCCAAAAACAGGGTGGAACCGCAGCATTCATTGACGCCGAACATGCTCTTGACCCGACATATGCCCGCCGCCTTGGGGTTGACACAGAAGCGTTACTCATTTCACAGCCGGACTATGGTGAACAGGCTCTCGACATTGCCGACATGCTTGTCCGCTCCGGTGCGGTAGATATTATTGTTATCGACTCCGTAGCTGCGCTTATTCCGCAATCCGAGCTGGAAGGTAATATGGGTGAGACTCAGGTAGGCAGTCAGGCTCGCCTTATGTCACACGCATTGCGTAAACTTACAGGCACCATCCATAAATCCAACGTGAGCGTTATCTTCATCAACCAGATCCGTATGAAGATCGGCACAATGGGCTATGGTAACCCTGAAACCACTACCGGTGGTAATGCGCTGAAATTCTACTCTTCTATCCGTATTGATGTTCGCCGTATCCAGTCTCTTAAAGATAAAGACGAAGTATTCGGTAACCGCACCCGTGCGAAAATCGTAAAGAACAAGGTTGCACCACCGTTCCGTGAAGCTTTATTCGATATTTTATACGGAACAGGCATATCCCGTACTGGCGAATTGCTCGATCTTGGTGTAGAACACGGCATAGTAGATAAAAGTGGTGCCTGGTACGCGTTTGGCTCTGAACGATTAGGTCAGGGTAAAGAAAACGTTCGAGCGTTCTTGAACGAGAATGACGCGATCAGAGATCAGATTGAAAAGAAATTACTCACACATCTGGGCGTAATAGAGGAAGAGACTGGGGAAAAACAGCCGGAAGAACCTGCTGCTCCTGCTAAAAAATCTTCCAAGAAATAGCACCACTTCTCATAATATGAGAATAAAGTACGCCGCCCTGAGATCAGGGCGGCGTTTCTTTTAACAATAAGCCGTTAATGTTTTTCCAAGGGAGACAACGCTGTGATTACCGCAAACGAAATTCGGGAGAAGTTTCTCAAATTCTTCGAGGATAAGGGACACGAAATCGTTTCCTCTTCATCCCTCATTCCTGCTGACGACCCCACTCTGCTCTTTACTAACGCAGGCATGGTTCAGTTCAAAAAAACCTTCCTCGGTCAGGAAAAACGAGCGTATGTTCGAGCCACCACTTCCCAGAAGTGTCTGCGCGTAGGCGGCAAGCACAACGACCTTGAAAACGTCGGCCGTACAGCCCGCCACCACACATTCTTTGAAATGCTCGGCAACTTCAGCTTTGGCGACTACTTTAAAAAAGACGCCATCCGCTATGCTTGGGAATTCATAACAGAAGAGCTCAAACTTCCTAAAGAAAAGCTCTACATCACCATCTACAGCGATGATGATGAAGCAAAAGAATTATGGATGTCCGAAGCTGGCGTGCCGGAAGACAAAATTTTCCGTCTCGGTGAAAAAGACAACTTCTGGTCAATGGGTGACACCGGCCCTTGTGGACCATGTACTGAAATCCACGTTGATCAGGGTGAGCACATGACTTGCGGCCCAGATTGCGGAATCGGTAAATGTGACTGTGACCGCTTCCTTGAGATCTGGAACCTAGTGTTCATGCAGTTCAATCAGGATGAGCAGGGTATCCGCACTCCTCTTCCTAATCCTAATATCGATACCGGAATGGGTCTTGAGCGTATTGCTGCCGTTTGTCAGGGCGTATATTCAAACTATGACACCGACCTGTTCCTCGAGTTCATCAACTTTACCGCAGCCCTTGCTGGCGTAACCTATAAAAAAGACGGCGAAGACGTGGATACTGCTCTGCGCGTTATCGCCGACCACAGTCGCGCCATTGCATTTATGATCAGCGACGGTATCCTTCCATCTAACGAAGGTCGAGGGTATGTACTGCGCCGCCTTATCCGCCGCGCTTACCGCTTCGGTCGACTCATGGGACTTTCCGGCTGTTACATCCACAAATCCGTTGCAAAGGTTGTGGAGGTAATGGGCAAGCAGTATCCAGAACTGTGTGAAAACGCAGAATTCATGGATCGCGTTGTGATCATGGAAGAAGAAGGCTTCAACAAAACACTGGATAAGGGCCTTGCTCTTCTGGAAGATGAGATTCTTGCAGTTGAAAACACCTCTGCGAAAACGCTTAAAGGCGAAACTGTGTTCAAACTGTACGACACATATGGTTTCCCTATCGATATCATTAATGACATTGCTGAAAAGCGCGGTATTGCTGTTGATGAAGACGGCTTTAACGCGTTCATGACACAGCAGAAACAGCGCGCTAAAGCTGCGTGGAAAGGTGCTGCAGGCGATACACTTGCCGCACGCTTCCAATCTCTTCTTGAAGAAGGGGTGCGCAGTGAGTTTGTAGGATACAGCAATCTTGGTGTTGAAAGCCGCGTTGCAGTTCTTATGAATGAAGAAGCTGAAAACGTTGACTCCCTGACTGCAGGCCAGAAGGGATACCTTGTTTCCAGCAAAACTCCTTTCTACGGCGAATCAGGCGGTCAGACAGGTGACCACGGTGTGATTTCCGCTGATTCTGGTCAGGCTGCTGTAATTGATACTCTTAAGCCGAATGCAGAGCTTACAGTACATCATATTGAAGTATCCGAAGGCACCATCCGAAATGAGCAGGCTGTGACCTTGCAGGTAAGTGAAGAGCTTCGCCTTGCTTCCGCACGTAACCATACATGCACCCACCTGCTCCACGCTGCTCTGCGCAGAGTGCTTGGTGACCATGTAAAGCAGTCTGGTTCTCTGGTAACACCAGACCGCCTGCGCTTTGACTTCACTCATATTTCTGCGCTTACTCCTGAAGAGATTAAAGCAATCGAGTTGGATGTTAACACAGCTATTATGGCAAACATTCCACTTGATGTAGCAGAAATGGAATACGATAAAGCAGTTGAAAAAGGTGCCATGGCTCTCTTCGGTGAAAAATACGAAGATAAAGTCCGTGTTGTTGCCATCGGCGATAACTCTGTTGAGCTTTGCGGTGGTACCCACCTTTCCGCAACAGGTCAGGCAGGCTCCTTCTTTATTCTTTCTGATGGCGGTGTTGCCGCAGGTATTCGCCGCATTGAGGCTACTACCGGCTTTAATGCGCTCAACCTTTCTTTTGCTAACCGTGAAGAGCTGCAGGAAATTGCCGGACTGGTCAAAGGAAAGCCGGGTGATGTTGCGAACCGTGTTAAAGGGTTGCAGCAGGAAAACCGCACCCTTCGCAAAGACATGGAAAAGCTTGCAGCCAAGGCAGCATCCAGTCAAGGTGGTGACCTCATGTCCAACGTTACAGATGTGAACGGTACTAAAGTACTTGCAGCACGTGTAGACGTACCGAATGTAAAAGCACTGCGCGACATTATGGACGACATTCGCTCTAAACTTGGCTCCGGCATCGCATGTCTTGCAAGTGCAGATAGCGAAGGCAAAGTAACGTTACTCGTAGCAGTTACCAAAGATTTGAATGACAACTTCAAAGCAGGCCAGCTCATCGGTCAGATTGCCGGTGAAGTTGGAGGCAAAGGCGGCGGCCGCCCTGACATGGCTCAGGCAGGCGGTAACAACGCTGATGGCATCAACGCTGCATTCGATAAACTTAAAGAGCTTGTAAAAGGCTAATCAATAGCTTTAAAAAGCAAAGCCCATGCACAACCAGTGCATGGGCTTTTTTGTTTTGCGTAATAGGATTTCGCGAAAGAGCGGGCGTAGCCATACTGCAAACCCGCTTTTCGCATACCGGTGTGCCTGAACTACTAATGCTTATAATACATTAGAGCCGCCGCTATGGTGGTCTATGGTAAACAACCACGTGCCGTCGGGCTGTTTTTCCAACACCTCTATACCACTACTGATAACTTCCTCCTGATTTCCATCAGGAGTTTTATACACAGAACGGTATTTGGACCTGAAAAGTACTGTATTTTCTGACTCCACTTGATACACGGTTTCGAGAGAAAACGTATCCACCATATCAACCATGATGGTAAACACCCTACGGATACTGCTTTTTCCGCTTACTTCAAGCTTCCCATCCCGTAAAACCATCACAGCATCATCTGAATAAAGTGCGCAAAGCTGATCGATATTTTTCTCGGTTAACGCTTTGACGAACAATGCGTGTGCCATGTCCGGATCAGTAATTTTCTCAAGAGGTATTGCTGGCTGCTCTGCAGCAGCCCAGACCGGCATCAGCAAACAAACACATAATACGCCGATTAGTTTTTTCATATATTCTCCGTACTCAGATAAGTATGCGCGAGTAATCGTGATTATTATGTTCGACAATACAGCCTCTCTCTATCCATATTTGCGCGCAATTATTACATTTGCGTTATCATTCTTTTTTCATAAAAAAAGCCCGCAGTGTGACTGCGGGCTATAAGAGCTGACAAGGTAACGATGCTCAGCAAGACAAGCCTAAGCTTGCCTGTTGAAGTGAGGCAACTACATTGCGTTGTACACTTCCTCATCAAGTTCGTTTTCTGTGCGGGATACAAGAACTGCGGTCATGGCATCGCCTGAAATATTCACAGTAGTACGAGCCATATCAAGGATGCGGTCAATACCTGCGATAAGCGCAATACCTTCCATAGGCAGGCCGACAGAAGAAAGAATAAGGGAAAGCATGATAAGTCCTGCACCTGGAACCCCAGCAGTACCAATGGATGCAAGTGTGCCTGTGAGCATGATAGTTACAATATTACCCATTGTAAGGTCGATATTGTAGGCCTGTGCAATAAAGAGCGCACAAACACCCTGATAAATTGCAGTACCGTCCATGTTGATAGTAGCACCAAGTGGTAATACAAAGCTGGAAACTGAAGATGAGACACCAAGGTTTTTCTCAGCACAGCGAATAGTGGCAGGAAGTGTACCAGCACTGGACGTAGTTGAAAACGCCACCATGATCGCATCAAGAATCCCGCGGAAGAACTTTACTGGATTCAATCGAGCAACAACAGCCACATAGCTGCTGTATGTCACGAACACATGAAGAATCGCGCCAACGTAAACTGCACCGATAATTTTGGCGAGCGGCAGCAACGCATCCAGACCATACTGAGCAACCACTTTTGCGATAAGAGCTGCAACACCGTATGGAGCACACGCCATAACGATTGCTGTCATGCTGTACATTACTTCTGCAAACGAAGAGAAAAACGTTTTAACAGGAGCAGCCTTTTCGCCGGCAAAGTTGATAGAAAGACCAAGAAAAATAGCGAAAATAATAATCTGGAGAATGTTTCCTTTCACCATAGCATCGATCGGGTTCTTAGGAATAAGACCAGTCAATGTCTTAGAAAGGGAAGGTGCTTCCTTGGCAACCTGTTCACCGGCAGCAACAAGATTCATACCTGCGCCAGGCTGAAGCAGCTCGCCCACAATGAGGCCGATGGAAATCGCAATCAGTGTTGTGGTGAGATAGATACCGATGGTTTTTGCACTGATACGGCCAAGTTTTTTCACATCATCCATGCTGGTCATGCCAGTAACAAGAGATGCAAACACCAACGGTACGATAAGCATTTTAATTGCATTAATAAACAATGTTCCGACTGGCGCAACGTACGGAACAAATGCCGGTGCAAACGCACCAAGAACCACACCCACAACCATACCGATGAGGATTTTAGTCCACAGCTTCATTAGAGAGTTCTCCTTTGCTTGCTGATGCAGAGCAGCATCACAAATATAATGATACAAAAACAGCAGAACCGGATTTACAACGACTACTGGCAACACTCTGGCCTACGCCTCTCTCGTAAACACAAAGTTCGTCGAAAACCGGTTTTAATCCAAAACAATATGTCACACACAAACTCATGGAGTTTTACCCAGCAGTGATGAAATGGTAAAACATCCTGATAATAGTCCACAGAACAAGAAAAAAGGCAGACCCTAGACTGCCGTTACTACCTTGAAATAGACATTTTTTTACAGTGCTGACACTAAATGATGACGGTGAATAGCGCACCTTTGCTTTTTCGTCAAACACGTCACCTAGCCGCCTGTTCAACCGATATCAAACATTACGATTGCGCTATTTTTATCTTGATTATCTTAGTACTTTTTATTTTTTCACATTTCTGTAATATATTTTCTGCACAAACACCTTGCAAATACTCTTTACTATCCACCCATTACACAAAAAACCTCTGTACAATTTCTGTGTACAGAGGCCTTAGCAAAAAACATGATTATTTTATCATTTATGTAAAAATTACAACATCAAAGGGTGTTCTTCAGACTCTTCCATATAAAAACTATTTTTTCTAACCAGACAAAGGGAGCCTGTAGCGTAGCATGGCCATTAAATAATCTCTTTCTGGCTGCATATTTTATGCTTAATGCTTTCACCTTCAATAATGAATACAACAGCTTCACCTACATTTGTAGACAAATCTCCCACGCGCTCAAGGCTGCGTGAAGCCAAAATGGCTGCAACAGCTCGTTTAACGGCTGGTGACTCATAGCCCATGTAGTTGACCAGTTCTTTAATCACTTCCACATCAAGCTCATCACACTCTGCATCCATTCGACAGACTTCACGGGCAAGCAAAGAATCTCCTTCACGCATGGAAATAATGGAAGTTTTCAGCATATCCAAGGCAACAGCACAAAGCTCCTGCAAATTCTCTTCAAACGGCAACGCTGGTCGGGAAGAAAGATATTTTGCCTGCCGGGCAATATTTACTGCTTCGTCACCGATGCGCTCCAAGTTCACTGCAACACGCATCATTCCAACAATAGAACGAAGGTCAACGGCTACAGGTGCATCTAACGCAAGCAAACGCAAAGAAATTTCATCCACTTCACATTCAATCTCGTCGATAATTCTATCTTCAGCAATTACGCGCTCAGCCAATTCTACATCGCGGTGTAATAGCGCTGTTGTGGCACTTTCAACAGCATTCTGTGCTCTTGCTGCCATTTCCAACAACTTGGCGCGTAAGGCGTCAAGCTTTACATGAAACTGAGTCTCCATTCTCTTCTCCCAAACGTTGTGAAAAATACCCCGCACCCATCATCAATCAAGCACAGTGCTAGCCAAATCGACCGGTAATATAATCTTCTGTCTGTTTCTGCTGCGGTCTGGTGAACAACACCTCAGTCTCACCATGTTCAACAAGTTTACCCATGTAGAAAAATGCTGTGTTGTCTGAGACACGTGCAGCCTGTTGCATGCTGTGCGTTACAATAATGATTGTGTATTGCTTCTTAAGCTCAAAAATAAGCTCTTCAATTTTTTGCGTTGCAATAGGATCAAGTGCTGAAGCAGGTTCATCCATTAACAATACTTCTGGCTCTACGGCTAATGCCCGTGCAATACACAAACGCTGTTGTTGTCCGCCGGAAAGCCCTAGTGCCGAAGTTTCAAGACGATCTTTCACTTCATCCCATAACGCAGCACTTTTCAGGCTTTCTTCCACCTTCGCGGCAAGATACGAAGCATCTTTGACACCATTCACGCGCAACCCGTAAGCAACGTTTTCAAAGATTGTTTTTGGAAACGGATTCGGTTTTTGAAAAACCATTCCTACACGTCGGCGAAGCTCTACAACATCCAGCTTTGGATCGTTAATATTTGTACCATCAAGAACAATCTCTCCCTCCACTCGTGCAACAGGAATCAGATCATTCATGCGGTTCAAACAGCGCAGGAATGTAGATTTTCCACAGCCAGAAGGGCCTATAAGCGATGTAACCTGATTTTGTGCAAATTCAAGGTTTATATTTTCCAATGCCTGAAAATCACCGTAGTAGAAATCCAGCCCCTTGGCATACATTTTCATATTGATAAACTCCACCATTGCTCAGACATCCGAAGACGATGTTCAGATGCTATTCTTTAAATCTGTATCCGACACCACGCATTGTTTCTATATACTTTGCGTAGTCTCCGATCTTCTGGCGTAATCTTCGCACATGTGTGTCTACAGTCCGTGCATAGCCCTCAAATTCATATCCCCAAACAGTATTCAACAACTGGTCACGTGTACGAACGCGTCCCTTATTCTTAAGCAGTTCTGCGAGTAGTTTAAATTCTGTTGCCGTAAGCAACACTTCTTCACCGTCGATAATAACCTTGTATGCATCCATATCCACAACAAGCCCATCCATTTTCAGGCTTGATGTTTTTGTTGCAGGCTCTGCGGGCGCATTACGTTTAAGCACAGCACGAACTCGTAAAACAAGTTCCCTCGGGCTGAACGGTTTAACCACATAGTCGTCTGCTCCAAGCTCGAGCCCTACTACTCGGTCCACTTCTTCGCCACGTGCAGTAAGCATAATCACAGGAATCGACTCTGTTTCCGCACTGCGCTTGAGAACCTTGCAGATGTCCAGCCCACTCATGGACGGGAGCATAATATCAAGAATGATAACGTCAGGGGCCTCTGCCAGTGCAGCATCCAATCCTTCCTGACCATCTGCACGGGTAATGACATCAAATCCGGCTGCTTCAAATGTAAAGGTAAGCAGTTGTCTAATGTCTTCATCATCTTCGACTAGCAAAATTGTATTGGCCATCAGTTTCCTCCAACTCGCATGACGGTTACATCAGTAATTCATTACAACCTAATGGAGACATGGTTACATGAATATGACAAAACGAATAAATCTTAAGCAATGGTTCAGAATCATATCCTTTTTGGTTTCAAAAAACAAAAAAGGTCGGAATCAAAAGATTCCGACCTTTTTTGCATTGCGTAACCGCAGTGCATCAATCAAGGGGAAGTCCAGCCATAAGACCGGTTTCTTCCATTCTAATGTGAATGAGGCGGCTGACCCATGCATCTGTAGCAGCATAGACTATCTGCTGATGTGTCAGCTCCTTGTTCGCCCAGTTTGAGCATTGTGCTCCTTTGGAAATCCTGAACTCAAGGAGGTTAGCAGCCAAGTTGCGTAACCCGTGAGTTTCAAGTCCAATATGACGGGCGACTTCTCCCAAGTCCACCACACCCTTATCTTTGAACGGGGACAGCTTCTGTAAATCTTTAATGTCGTCTCTGACGGCTACTCCGGTTTTAAGAATAGAGTCGTCGGCAAGCAACGAAATAAGAGGTTCACTAAACGGTACCCAGTTCAGCTGGATGAGGAAGACTACATCCGAGCACGCTAATTGAACCAAAGAAGGAAGATTTATTTTACCCTTACGGAACGTCGGTCTGGTTTCGGTATCAAACCCGAGCAGATCCTCTTGTCGCATGCGGTTTACAGCATACTGCAGCTCACCTTCTGTACGAATAAGACAAATATCTCCGTCATATCGTCGTAATGGTAATGAGTTAATCTCTTCCTTGGTAATTTTGCGTTTATATTGTTCTGGATCGTACATCATAGTCATATTCAATGGACTGTAAGAATACATAACCACCGTAGTCTCGTAAAGTCCTTTGGTTCAATGCGACCCGACAACTACATTCGTGCAACTCCAAGAAATATTGCATGCAACGATGTTGCAAGTACTACAAACAGATGCGTCACCCAAGGTGCCCCTATACCAAAGAAGCGCACCTCAGCAGCTCCATGCCGGCATACCGCAGTACAATCACGGCAAAGTGAACAGGAAAAAGATGGCGACCCAGCTGTCAGACGTTCAAAACTGATTGCATTATATCGGCATACAGCTGCGCAAGCGCCACATTTGGTACATGTATCAGAAAAGCGCAAGCGCCAAGGACTGAGTTTCCCAAGCAAATTTGAAACCACCCCCAGAGGACAATACGCACTACAGTGAACCATCATCTTTTGCTTTCTACTGATAAAAAGCATTATTCCCACACCAACAAGTCCAAACAAGGCTGCCAACCCGCCCGCGACAGCTACTGGAACTCCAGTGAGTCCCATTGAAAACGCTAATCCAAAGACTACCAAAGCAAGTCCAATACGCACTTTAGGCGCCCAAGCAGGTAAACGTCCTGTTTTTCCATTCCGAACCCTGCCCATGCGATCGTCCCAAGCTCCTATGTAGCACAGATGACTGCACCAAGCTGGTCCGACAAGCAGCACTGAAATAGAAAAGAGGATTAGCATAAAAAAGCCGCTTCCCCTGAACAGAGGGCCAGCAACAATTAATGCAGGAACCGGTAAATGCAACGCACCTGTCATCAAAAACGTACTGACCCCAGCCAAGCCCAGCGCGAGCTGTGCAAAAAAGACAAAAGAAAAGAATGCCCATGCATACGAGCGGGCTTTTCGCTGGGTACGTTTATCAATAAGAAGCCCGCATAGCCAGGCAGCATAGCAAGCTATTATGAATATCTCCACAGCTCCGCTTCCAGGGAAAAAGCGATCAGCAAGGAGAAGTGTCATTTTTTTCGGCATGGCATGGCACAACCACAGCCCACCACTTGTTAACGCGAACGTCACAGCCTGACTCCACGCAAAGGTACGCCCCGTTGAGAACCGTGCAGCCGCCTTATCTGTACTGAGAAGCCATGCGCCAGCAAGACTAAATCCGCAGACAGCACTCATGATTACAGCTAGGCGAATCCATGGTTGCCCGACAGCCATTCGAATCTGAACAAAATCAATTCCAGTCTGAATCCATAAAAATGAGCCCAAAAACAGAACTGTTGCACACACGATTCGCCCCCATGCAAGTCGTGTAAAGCACAGGCCAGAGACACCGGCTAAAGCTATTGCAAGTCCTGTATCACCGAAGCGCAAAAAATGTGCAGCAAGCAGCAGCACTCCCAGAACAGGAATAACAAGCCAACCTGCTTTAAGTGGAGAAACACCGGAGGTCTTATCACAGATACCGGAGGTTGAATTACACTTTTTTTGCACCATATTCATCTGTTATCCTTTACACTGGACAGCTTTGGCCATTTCTAACCGTTGCATCAAAGATTTGTAATTGTCGTCAACAAGTGTACCGAAGCGTAGTTTTGGACGGTATTGTTCCATGTAGTAGAAGAGACACTCTGCAATAATCGCAAGTACCTGCTCCTTGCAAAAAATACCTCCAAGTTCAGTGGCAAGACGAGGATGCCTACCCAGCTTACCGCCAAGAACCACTCTGTATCCATCCTCAGATGCACTAATTGCGCGCTCGGGGCATTTTTCCATGCACAAGCCGCATTTCATACATTGTTCCAAATCAAATACAGGTTCACCCTGATTATAAGAAATTGCTTTGTCAGGACATATGCGCCCGCAAAGTCCACAGTGAGAACAGGCGGAGGCAATGAGAACAGGCTGTTTAGCACGAATGATGCCGATATCGGCGATATGAGGGCGTGAGCAACCGTTCGGACAGGCTGCCACAGCAACTTTAAACGTATGGTGGTGCAGAAGTGGCCCCGTAATCTGTGTCCGAATAAATCCATCCCATCCGGTTTGCTCTACGACCTTCTTGATGGCTTCCGGTAAAGTATCATCTGATGGCATTGCAAAACGACAATTACCGCCAGAAATTCCGCGACACGCTTTTATCTCAACTGATTCAACAGCTGGTTTGGACATAAAAACTCCTACAAATATCTGCTCCAACGTAATGCACACAATCAACAGCAGCACGACTAAACCATGTATAAACGTTGCGCACCATACCATATGACAGCAACGCCCACAGTGCATCACGCTGAAACAGTGCTATAATAATAAAAAAACGACACAGGATTACTGTGATATACATCACACACCTGTGTCGTTATTGCTATTCCAAGTGCCTATTAAGAATATATCCTGATAATAAACACTACTCAAGTTTTTTAAAACTACTTACCAATGCAGAAACTTTCAAATATCTTATTCAAAATTTCATTCGGCGTAGTTTCACCTGTGATTTCAGAGAGAATAGAACAAGCAGTCTCCAATCTGACTCCCAAAAGGTCGTACGGAACCTGCATAGCAAGATCATCAAGCAGCCCCTCAAGCTCAGCAACGGCTTGTTCAAGAGCATGGCTCTGACGCAAGTTCGGCACAAGATCCCCAGCTTCAGGCTCTTTTGCATCACCATGACGACTCAAAATCGTAGTGCGAATAGCATCAGAAAGCAGATCCAGTCCCTCTCCATGCTTTGCAGAAATCTGCACAAAAGCACAGCCAACTGAATTTACATCTTGTGCACCACCAGCAATATCAACTTTATTCCATACAAGAAGTACATTTTCTGCACCAACAGAAGCAATCAATTCTTTCTCGTGCTGACCAAGTCCTCGGGTGCCGTCTACTACCAGCAATACAAGATCTGCCTGTGATGCAAGATCACGGCTGAGACGTACCCCTTCCTGTTCAACGATATCACCTGTTTCACGCAAACCGGCAGTATCAACGAGGCGGATAGGAAGCCCGTCAAAGGTAAGGTGCTCTTCCAAGAAATCTCTGGTTGTTCCTGGAATATCAGTAACAATTGCGCGCTTACGACCAAGCAGTCCGTTCATCAAACTGGATTTGCCAGCATTCACTTGCCCTGCCAGAACCACAAGGGCACCATCACGCCAACATCTGGCCCGATCAAAGTTCCCTAACAAGGTGCGAATGGCCTGCATTACTTTTGTAATATCATCCGAAAATTCTTGAGGATCAAGGCACTCTAGATCCTCTTCAGGGAAATCTACAGCAACACACAGCTTCATGCGAATCAATTCAAGCTGAGTGCGCAACTCCACAATACGCTGCCCGAGAAGACCGTCAAGTTTAGCTTGCGCCAGACGTACTCCTTCCCGCGCTGGAGCTGCAATCATCTCCGCGATAGCTTCGACTTGCGTCAAGTCCATACGCCCATTCAAAAAAGCCCGTTTGGAAAATTCGCCACAGTCAGCAGGTCTGGCTCCGTGTGCAAAAACGGCCTCGAGCACACTACTTAAAATTGCCGGACCGCCATGACAATGAATCTCTGCACACTCTTCACCAGTAAAGGTTTTAGTGCCCGGCATATGTACTACCAGCACATCATCAAGATCCTCGCCTTTAGCATCAAGGATATGTCCATGATGAAGTACCCACGGGCGAAACCCTGTAAATTTGCTGCTGGAAGAACGGAACAGCTTACTAAGGATAGCACCGGAATCGCTTCCGCTGATGCGGATGATGCCAATTCCGCCCTGCCCCATTGCGGTAGCTATTGCTGCAATTGTATCATTCTGGGTCATATGACTGTGTCCTGAAATATTTTCTAGAGAGTAACACAAAAAAGAGGAGCCGAGGGCTCCCCTTTTTTTACTACTGTATCGTCAAAAGCGCTACTTGCGCTTGCGACCGATAATGACACGCTTAAGCGGGCCATCACCTTTACTACGGGTCTGGATTTCATCATCATCCTGCAATGCAAGATGAACCACACGGCGATGATAGGAGCTTAAAGGACGCGTAGATTGCGGCTTGCCGATCGTTTTAGCTTTTTCAGCCAAATGCAGAGCAATATCACGCAATTTATCATCCTGTCGCTCACGGTAGTCGCCAGTATCCAGCTGTACCCGTACTGCAACACCGAACACCTTAGCGACAATACGGTTTGCAAGGTACTGGAATGAAGCAAGTGTCTGACCTTCGCGGCCAATCAGCAAGCCTGAATTATCACCACTTGAAATAGACGCTTTTACGCGACCGTCTTCAATACGGGCTTCTACAGGAGTCTCACCGATAACTGGAGTAATAAGGCGGTTTACTACTTCAGTTACAACCCTCAATAACTCTGTCTGATCGAGTTCATCAAGGTTTGCTTCAGGGATCGGATCCGCTTTTACCGGTTCAATAGCAGACTCAGGCTTAGAAGCTGAGCGCTGCGGTCTTGGAGCCGGAGCACTTTCCTGTTTAGGGGACAGTGCCTTTTGCGGACGGCGGCGCTGGTTGTTACGACCGCGCTTTTGCCCTTCCTGCTTCTCTTCGCCAGCCTCGTGTTTCTTACGAGCAGGTTTTGCACCTTGAGGCTTTTCAGAAGGTTTCGCTGTCTGTTTTTTCTGACCGCGAACGCCTTCCGGCTTAGAGCGCTGGGAACGTCCACGTTCCTGCTTTGGTTTAGCAGTCTGTGCATCTTCGGAAGAAGCAACAGACTTTTCTTTTGCTTTTTGTTGTTTTCCGGACTGAGGTTTTTCAGAAGATTTCTGAGTACGTTCCTGCCGTTGTTTCGGCTTCTCAGTCTTGCGCCCGGTTTCTTGTTCCGCCGTAACCGGAGCAGCATTTTTCTTAGAGCGTCGGGAAGATTCTAACGGGGCAGACAGTGCCTGTGAATCAAACTGAACCTGCATTCTGCGGGCTCTGATCTTAGCTTTCTTCGCCCCTACCAGACCAAAAATACCGGTCTTGGCATCATTGATAAGTTCAATTTCCAGTTTTTCCCGAGGACTATTGAAGTAGCTACATGCTTCTTCAATAGCATTGTCAAGGGTTTTTCCCCTGAACTCTTTGTATCCATCCATGCATACACCTCAAAAGGTAATCGCGTTTCAAAAACAGAGGCGTTACGCCTTACGTAGCATGAGCCACTGCTGGAAGATGGAGAGCACGTTGTTTACAAGCCAATACACCACAAGACCGGCAGGGAAGTTCAAGAACATAAACGTAAAGACCACTGGCATGATGAGCATCATCTTGCGCTGAGTCGGGTCACCGGTGCTCGGGCTGAGGAGCTGCTGAAGCAGCATGGTTGCACCCATCACAATTGGAGTGATGTAATATGGGTCTGGTGCAGATAAGTCAGAAAGCCACGGCATGTTCGTAAACGGCAAGTAATCGATGAATGAAGCATGACGCAACTGAATTGCGTTAAGCAAAGCCTGATACAAGCCAAAGAAAACAGGAATCTGGATAACCATCGGCAGACAGCCACCTACAGGGTTTACCTTGTAAGTTTTGTACAATGCCATAACTTCCTGGTTCTGCTTTTCGCGATCGTCTGCATACTTTTCGCGAATTTTCTGCATCATAGGCTGAAGCTTTTTCATAGCTTCCATAGATTTATAGCTCTTACGAGACAATGGCCAGAAAGCAATCTTGATAAGAATGGTAAGCAGGATGATTGCTACACCGTAGTTACCAACGTACTGCTCAAAGAAGTTGATCATTTTGAGCATCGGCACTGCGAGAACAGTAAAGAAACCATAGTCTTCTGCTGCACTCAAAGTATTAGGAGCTGCGGCAAGGTACTTGGAAATCTTAGGGCCGAAGTAGTAGGTTGCTGTCGCAGAGGACATGTTACCAGGTGCAATACCAATATTATCTTTTTCAAGCGCAATTCTGTACACGCCGCTCTGGTATTTAGCTTTCAGAGCAAGATCAGCACTCTTTGGTGCAATGGCTGCAATAAAGTAGTTGCTTTCCACACCCGCCCACATCATAGGCAAAGTGTTGCTGATACCGTTGCCGAGAGTTTCGGCATCGTCTTCAGTATCAAGACCTTCTGTATCAGTAAACCATGCAACACGTGTTTTGTTGTACGGGTTACCGGCGTCGGTCATACTGTCGGTATCAAGAGTGTAGTCCAATCGAACATTACGCGGGTTTTCGCCAGCGTTAATGATATTTGTTTTTTCAGTAATAGTGTAATTATCTGCTGTAAATGAGAATTCTCGCTCAACACGCAGTCCTGCTACTTCACCAACAAACACTAGCATGCCGTTCTTACCGTTTTCAAGAGTAAGGTCAGAGCCTTTGAGGCTCCATGCAGCTTGTTCCCAGGTGCGCTCACCGTCGATAAGCAGGCCGAGAGGAGCGAACGCAGATGCTGGTTTACCAATAAGGTCAACCATAGGAGAATCAGGGGTATTTTCCGCTTTGTAGTTTTTAAGAACAAAGCTCTGCAATACACCACCGTTAGAGTGGAATACTGCAGTGTAGAGAGGAGTATCAACAGTAACAGTGCGACCGTTTTCTGCTTTGAAAACTGGAAGCGTTGGTGCTGGTGTGTTTTGTGCTTGCTGAACCTGTGCAGGGGCATTTGAATCTGCTGCTGCAGTTCCCTCTACCGCGGTCTGTTGTACAGGCTGCGGAAGCCACCCCATGTACTCAGCGATGTAGTTCCACCCTACGGTGACAACCAGACAGAGTACAACGGTAATTATTACTCGGTTTTTATCCATGGGCCCTCAATAGCTCCTATGCATAGGGATTATTATCTTTGGAAGGCGGGACGGGATCGTGCCCCCCTGCTGACCAGGGGTTACAACGCAAAATGCGCCATCCGGCTAGAGCTGATCCCTTCAATAAGCCGTGGCGCATCACGGCCTGCGCCGCATACTCTGAACAAGTGGGTTCAAAGCGGCAGGCAGGCGGAAAAAGAGGCGAAATACAAAGCTGGTAAAATCGTATAGGCGCTACCAGCAGCGTGCGGAAGATTTTCTTCATTACGCTTCGTCTTCCCCATCCCGAGCGGACCTTTCACGTAACTTGTGAATGATCGGTAAAATTTCCTGTGTGACAAACGTAAGGTCAACACGCTCAGGATCCATCCGGCGTTTAGGCACTACAACTACATCTATGCCGTTCGGTATTTCCCGCTGATTCAGTCGAAAAAACTCGCGTAAAACACGCTTCACGCGGTTACGTTGTACTGCCGATCCTGTTTTTTTAGTCACGGCTAACCCCACACGCCATGGGGCAGTCAGGTCTTCTTTTTCTAAGACAAACAGAACAAAATTCTTAGAAAAATATCGGCGACCGTCATCGTAGCATTTAACGAATTCAGGCCGCCGTGTCAGCCGATGTGTTCTTGGGAACGTTAGGCAGATAATTTCGCACGACCTTTAGCGCGTCTGCGACGAAGAATCGCACGACCACTAGCGGTTTTGAGGCGAGCACGAAAACCGTGGGTTCTTTTGCGCTTAATTTTGCTTGGCTGGTAAGTTCTCTTCATGAGATGACTCCTTTAAAAAAATGAACGGCCTCTTCTACAGAGTTAACGCGTTCACGTCAAGTTTATCATAAACATACAAAACGTCAGCCCCCATTATCTGGCAGCTGACTAATTATAACAAAATATAGTACCGAACAGCTGTGTATACATAGAGGGTTTTGCTTGTACCATCAAGCATAAACCCTCATTTATAGCGAATTTCCACTACCTTTTTAAATCAGCCGAGCTGGCAGGAGCACTCAGAACAGGAAAGTTGGTCATATCAACCTGTCCATCAACCTGCGGATTGATTGCTGCAGGCCCTGAAAGAGCAGCTGTCTTCTTCGCTTTTGCTCTTCTTTCGCGCACAGAAAAGGCATTAGGACGCTTATTGTACATAGCCCAAAGATCTCTCTGTTCACCTCTGTCTTCACGCAGAAGAACTGCAAATTCACGACGGTTTTTCAGTGTGTATTCATGTGCAGCAAGTACAACCCCGTCAGAGATACGTAACATTCTGATAGAAACATACACTCTATACGGTGTCGGAACATAGCTGCCTACTAATACCACCTGTGCATTATATTCTTTTTGCATCAACTCGGACACATCACGACTCAAAATAAACTCACCTTCTTTAGGAACAACGGTGTATTCTTTTTTCAAACGTGATTCCAAGACTCTGTACCCGAACTGACTGATGCGGGAAGAAATTTGCTGCATCACCAGTCTACCAAGAACTGAGGAATGGCGAAGGTCATTAAGCTGAACCATACTTGCGATCAGCACGGGACTATTTCGACTTACCTTACCACTGATCTGCTCAGCGATAACATCAGCTGCTAAGAAGTTTTCAGCAGAAAGGGATGATGGCTCAAAACGCAACTCAGGCAGGCTAACAATCTGCTCTGGAGCAGGTGGAAGAACGCCACCTTCCTGTGCAAAAGCTGCCGCTGGCAACAAACAAGCAACCGCAATAAAAAGGGAAAGAATCTTTTGCATTACTATTCTCCTGAAACCTTAACTTTGCGGGCAGGAAACTCATTAATCCGGTAACCGCGTTCATATGGTGGAATAAAGTTTCCGCGCTGACTTTCTGCCACACTCAAAATAGAAGATGCATGCATAACATATCTATTATTATAGCTAAGCCCTACGGATAAAATTATCGCTTTATATTCATCACGGCTCCATAAGCTGGCTCTTCTGCCAGTGGATTTAATACTCTTCCCAGCGCTAAGAGTATCTGAACCTGCGGAACCGATAAGCTCTGCGGTAGTTCCTATGTAGCCTTTGTCACTCTCTGTAGAAACAGGAAGGGTTACATACGTTAAGTTGATAACATCTTTTTCCGGCTTTACTGCAACCTGCAATCCGCGACTGATAAGCTCTGTATTCAACAGGCTGTAAAATCCAGTTGCAAATGCTCTGTCATTAAGCGGACGCATATAAATTGGTTTTTCTTCAAGGTCAGGACGATCATCAATCGCGTCCTCAACTCTATCTGCAATTTCAGCAGCCCATACGCTCCAGTCATCCACTGCAACAAACTGCTTATTAACTACGGGCGACGATGTACGCGCAAATGTAGCTTCCCGTCCTGTCTTCATACAACCAGCGGCTGTTACTGCCAAAGCAACCAAAACTACAGTTGCCCATATTCTTTTACTATTATGCATGTGCGCCTCTTCACGTTAATTTGTACAAAGCGTCCCCGAAGACGTTTTCTACCTACTTTTCGGAAGACCACGCAGTATCTTTAAAAAAGTTATAGACCATAAAAAAAGGCCGGAGCGAATGCTCCGGCCTTGAATAGCTAGATAGCTGACGTGCAGTACGATTAGTACATGCCGCCCATGCCACCCATGCCGCCCATGCCACCTGGCATTGCAGGTGCAGCAGCTGCGCCTGCAGGCTCTGGCTTATCTGCGATTGCGCACTCAGTGGTGAGCAGGAGAGAAGCAACAGAAGCTGCATTCTGCAGAGCGATACGGGTAACTTTCTTAGGATCGATAACGCCGGATTTGATGAGGTCTTCGTATTCGCCGATTGCAGCGTTGAAGCCCATACCGTCTTTACCGTCTTTAACTTTTTCTACGATTACGGAACCTTCGAAGCCTGCGTTAGCAGAGATCTGACGAAGAGGCTCTTCGATAGCGCGACGGATGATGCGTACGCCAGCAGCTTCATCATCGTCAGCAGGTTTTACGTCATCGAGAACGGAAGAAACACGAACAAGAGCAGTACCACCGCCAGGAACGATACCTTCTTCAACAGCAGCACGAGTTGCGTTGAGAGCATCTTCTACACGGTCTTTTTTCTCTTTCATTTCGGTTTCAGTTGCTGCGCCAACGTTGATAACAGCTACGCCGCCAACGATTTTAGCAAGACGTTCCTGAAGTTTTTCACGATCGTAGTCAGAAGAAGACTCTTCGATCTGAGCACGGATCATTTTACCGCGTGCTTTGATGTCTTCTGCTTTACCAGCACCGTGAACGATGGTGGTGTTTTCTTTATCAACTACAACACGCTTAGCGGAACCGAGTTCTGCAACGGTGATAGCTTCGAGTTTGATGCCCATTTCTTCAGAAACAACCTGACCACCGGTAAGGATAGCGATGTCTTCGAGCATTGCTTTACGACGTTCGCCGAAACCAGGAGCTTTAACAGCAGCAACGTTAAGAGTACCGCGGAGTTTGTTAACAACGAGAGCTGCAAGAGCTTCGCCGTCTACATCTTCAGCGATGATAACGAGAGGCTTAGACATTTTAGCAACCTGCTCAAGAACAGGAAGCATGTCTTTCATGTTGGAAATTTTCTTCTCGCAGATAAGGATGAGTGGCTCGTCCATTTCTGCAACCATTTTGTCTGCGTTAGTTACAAAGTAAGGGGAAAGGTAACCACGGTCGAACTGCATACCTTCTACTACGTCAAGAGTAGTTTCGAGGCCTTTTGCTTCTTCAACAGTGATAACGCCTTCTTTACCAACTTTGCTCATTGCTTCAGCAATGATGTTACCGATAGTAGCATCGGAGTTAGCAGAAATGGTACCAACCTGTGCGATTTCTTTCTGGTCGCGGGTTGGTTTTGCAAGAGCGTTAAGCTCGCCTACGAGAGCTTCAACTGCTTTATCTACACCGCGCTTAATAGCCATTGGGTTACGGCCAGCAGCAACGAGTTTTACACCTTCACGGTAGATAGCCTGAGCGAGGATGGTAGCAGTAGTTGTACCGTCACCAGCGATGTCAGAAGTTTTAGAAGCAACTTCTTTAACCATCTGTGCGCCCATGTTCTCGAACTTGTCTTCAAGTTCGATTTCTTTAGCTACAGAAACACCGTCTTTAGTGATAACAGGAGCACCGAAAGATTTTTCGATAACAACGTTACGGCCTTTAGGGCCGAGGGTCACTTTAACAGCGTTAGCAAGTTTATCAACACCGCGGGAAAGGCATTCGCGAGCTTTTACGTCAAAAAGAATTTCTTTAGCCATTTTGGTATATCTCCTAAGAATCTAAAGAGAGGAAAAAATTAAGCGATAATTGCGAGAACGTCTTCTTCACGCATTACGAGGAATTCTTCGCCATCGATATTGATTTCGTTACCTGCGTATTTGTTGAAGAGAACAACATCACCAACTTTAACAGTCATAGAGATGGTGTTACCATTTTCAACACGGCCCGGGCCAGCAGCAACGATTTCGCCGCGAGAAGGCTTTTCTTTAGCAGTGTCAGGAATGTAGAGACCGCCAGCAGTCTTCTCTTCAGCTTCAAGGCGTTTTACCAGAACTCGATCGCTCAGTGGCTTCAGATTCATAAGTATAAACCTCCAACATAATGTTACTATAAATAAATTTTCGACCGTCACAGTCACGTGTGCCAGCCTTGTGCTCTGCCTTGTTACTACGCCCAAAAACAAGCCTAGTATCTAAAAAAGCCAAAGCAACCAATTACTATTTAAATCAGACCCGACGAAATTTTCCATCGGGGTACATACTTATTCAAAACTGTCAGGGAGTATAAATCGGTTTTCATAATTGAAAAGGGGCTGACGTAATTTTTTTTTACTACAAACTATTTTTTAGTGGAAAAACAATTTGTTACGCACTTTATTTTTTCACTCTACAACAATCTTGCTGTATTGCAAAAAACATATCCCCACCGACAAGCATCAGAGTTGTATGACACTCCAAACCGACAAATACGGCAAACAGGAGCACGGCTATAGCGTAAGGACAACAAACTCTCAAGCATTAATCGTACAAAGCCAGCTTGTGTCAACGGCTACTGACATAGCCACAGTAATTATTTTTCGAAACGAGATAGCTCTTCAGCCCGTGCTTCAACTTCTTCCCACCGCAACATAAGCTCCTCTTGCTCAACAGCCAGTGCCTCGAGGCGGGCTGTTGTTTTTTCAAACTCTTCAGGGCTTGTTGCATACAGCTGTGGGTCTGCAAGCTTTTCTTCCATAGTAGCCTGCTCCTCTTCCATGCTCTCAAGTTTTACAGGAATTTCTTCCAACTCCTTGCGCAGCATGTCCAATTCGCGCTGTTCATTATATGATAGTTTTTTGGGCTTATCAGCTGACTTTTTAGATTCGCCTCTTTGTTGAGCCGTTTTTTTTGCTTCCACTTTTTCAGCATCAGCATCCGGTCGCTGGCGCAGCCAGTCATCATAGCCACCGACATATTCATTAATGACACCATTGCCTTCAAATGCCAGTGTCGATGTGACTACGTTGTTTACAAACGCACGGTCGTGGCTGACGATTAACACAGTTCCTGAAAATTCCACTAGCTGCGCTTCAAGCAGCTCCAATGTTTCCACGTCCAGATCGTTTGTCGGTTCGTCCAGCACAAGAACATTACACGGCTGAGTAAAGAGCTTTGCCAACAACAAACGGTTACGCTCACCACCCGAAAGCGTGTTCACGGTCATATTCATCCGTTCCGGATCGAACAAGAAATCCTTGAGATACCCGACAACGTGCTTTCGCACACCGCCAATCTCTACCGTGTCATTTCCATCAGCCACGTTATCGCGCACGGATTTTTCTTCATCCAGCACATTGCGAAGCTGATCGAAATACGCCACTTCAATCTTGGTTCCATCCTTGATGCTTCCCACCTGCGGAGAAAGTTCACCAAGCAACAGCCGTAACAAAGTAGTTTTCCCCACACCGTTAGGACCAATTAACGCTACTTTATCCCCACGGGATATGATTGTAGAAAAATCTTTTATTACAGCATTGGTGGCATCGGGGTAGGTATACGTTACATGCTCAGCTTTTACTACAACCTTGCCGGAACGATCAGCAACCTGCACTGCCATACCCACATTGCCAGAACGCTCTCTACGTTTGGCACGCTCCTTACGTAAATCCTGTAACGCTCGTACACGTCCCATGTTACGAGTTCGACGCGCTTTTATGCCTTTACGGATCCAAATCTCTTCTTCTTTGAGTTTCTGATCCATACGGCGCCACTCTTCTTCTTCGGCATGGAGTACTTCTTCTTTGCGCTCCAGAAACGTATCATAATCACAAGACCAGTCGGCAAGATGCCCCCGATCCAGTTCAACAATCCGGTTAGCAACCTTTCGCAGGAACATTCTATCGTGCGTAATTAATACAAGAGATTTCACATAGCGAAGCAGAAATTCTTCAAGCCACGTAATGGATTCAACATCCAGATGGTTAGTCGGCTCATCAAGAAGTAATAAGTCCGGCTCTGACGCAAGGGCACGAGCAAGCATAGTGCGACGTTTTACTCCGCCTGAAAGAGAGGAGAATTCAACATCCGCATCAAGTTTCAGATGGTTTATTACGGACTGTATCTTCTGATGCAGTTCCCAGCCACCCTTTTCATCCAGCACTTGCTGTGCCTTGGACATAGCTACCAGCGCTGCATCAGCATCACTGCCAGTATCCAGCTGCACAGACGCATCATGGTAACCGGCCAAAGCTTGACCTAATTCTCCGAGCCCTGATGCGACAACACTATATACGTTGCCCGTGATATCTTCTGGCACTTCCTGCGAGAGCATAGCAACCTTCAAGCCCTGCTGACGCGCTACAACTCCGCTGTCCGGCTTGATATCACCGAACATCAGTTTCATGAAAGTTGACTTGCCAGCGCCGTTACGTCCAAGCAGACAGACCCGCTGTCCTTCTTCTATCTGCAAGCTTACACCGGACAACAGTTGAGGCCCGCTTAATGTAAGTGAAACATTTTGAATACTTAAAAGTGCCATAATATATCTCCAAACCGAACATGCATAAATTTCAGGTCTGTGTTGTATATGGGCGAGCAATAATTCGCAAGAAAGCAATGGTTACTGATACAGCTCTTGTCAACGACTTCCGCAGTACCTTGCTCCTTGGAATAATAAGCCGCCAGTGATACCATGCTCATAAATGAAGGGAGCGATATGATGCGAGTAAAACCAATGGGAGAGCTTATCTCCGTACTATCTGAAGAAGCTGAAAAAGTTGGCAAATTAGAATCGCTTGCCGAAGAGCTGGTACAAGACTCTACCAATCTACAACGATACCGTGCTGTCCTTGAAGAAAAAGCTCGTGTTCTTGCCGGACTCGCTCAACGCGCTCGTCCTATCACAAAAAAAATGCCGGAAGAAGACGCAGCTCCTCTCCAGCACATGCTCAATAAATTTTCCCAAAGCGCTGCAACGTCACTCCGTATCGGGTCACCTTTTTACATGTCTGCCCTGCTTTACCCGCAAGATCATCAACAAGGACAGCCTAATGATCTTGAAATATTTATTGAGCAGCTCAGGCAAATGCAACAATAATGACACGCCAACTTTGCCACTCTTTACGACGCACCTGTAGATTCCCTGATAGGATCACTTAAAAAGTAAGGCTGTCCTCCAAAATGAAGGACAGCCTTTTTTTACTACTATAATAGAGAGGCTGCGCAACCTAGCTTTTCATATTCACGAACTGAAGTGGAATGCCGTAGTCAGCTTCTTTCAGCATAGCTATCACAGCCTGAAGGTCATCCAACTTCTTACCAGTCACACGCAACTGGTCATCCTGAATCTGAGCTTGTACTTTAAGTTTAGACGCCTTGATCTCTTTAACCATTTTTTTAGCAAGATCTTTTTCAATTCCCTCTTTGAGAACAACTTCGCGCTTAAGTGCACCTTTAGATGTTGGCTCCGAGTCTTTAAATTCAAGTACCTGCGGGTCAACTTTACGACGCAGACAATGTGTTTTGAGCATTTCTGCCACAGCTTTCATTTTAAGCTCGTCTGCTGCAAGAATGCTTAAGCGTTTATTGCCCTTATCAAGACTGATCTCAGTAGTTGTCCCACGAAAATCATAACGGGTCTCAACTTCTTTTTTCACGTTGTTCACAGCGTTATCAAGTTCCTGCAAATCAACTTTATTTACTACGTCAAAAGATGGCATGGTTATGTCTCCTGCTATGGCTGATTATCATCAGCTTCTTGAAATTTCTTTTGGTCTATTTTCAATTTTTGAAGCTTACGCGGCGTGTGCGGCTGCTTCAAAGCTGTACGAGATGCAGGGCGCAGATCGAGAACTTCCAACGCAGCCCCTTTTTTCTCGACAGGTTTTGAAATAATTTTTGCTTTGGCTTGCGGACTGCCCGGCACAGCTTGCCGTGCTGGGCGGTTTCGCGGTGGAGCCTGCTCCGCCCCGAGAACTGTTCCCTTTTGGCGAAAACGCTGCGGGCGCGGTTGCTTTTTCAGTTTTGCAGGCTTTGCTGCAATGCTGCGCTGTTGAGCATTGTAATCAAAGTCATCCACATAACACTGCCTTAGATCATCCCCAAGCGCACGCTCCAAGGTTTTCATCATAGGCGAGTCTTCTGCTGTTGCAAACGTAAAGGCACTACCTGTGGCACTCGCTCGTCCCGTTCTACCTATTCGATGTATATAGGTATCCACCGTCGGCGGAAAATCGTAATTGATAACATGAGAAACGCAAGAAATATCCAGCCCTCGCGCTGCAATATCTGTAGCCACTAAAATTGAATACTTACCCCGCCGGAATCCGTTAATGGCTTCCTGCCTTCTTCGCTGCGTCAATTTGCCTTGCAAACAGGTAACATCAAAGCCGGAATTACTGAGCTGCCGCCATAACCGCTTTGCACCATGTCTGGTTCTCACAAAGACAATAAGCGACTGAAAGTTCAGAGAACGTAAAATGCTCTTCAACAATGGTGTCTTCAAATGTTGCGCAACCGGATAGATAGCATGAGTTACGGTTTCAACAGGCGCAATGGAATCAACTTGAATATGCAATGGATTACGCATTGCATCAGTAGCCATAATCTCAAGCTCATGTGGCATGGTCGCAGAAAAAAGTAAGGTCTGCTCACGCCTTCCAGTCAACTCAAGTATCTGCTTAATGTCATCAATAAAGCCCATGTCCAGCATCATGTCTGCTTCATCAAGCACCAGCATTCTTACTGCAGACAACGTAACAGCTCCGCGCCGTACCAGATCAAGCAGCCTGCCCGGGCATGCTACTATAATATCCACATCACCCTTCAGTTGTTGACACTGAGCATGCAGACCAACTCCGCCAAAAACGGTAACACAGCTGAGGTCTGTTTTGCGGATCATCTGCTGAATGTCGGATGAAATTTGTACTGCAAGCTCTCTGGTGGGAGCTACCACTAAAGCACGTACTCCATCCGCGGGGCTGGTGAGCAGTCTATGCAACATGGGAAGGACAAATGCCAGCGTCTTACCAGTTCCGGTGCGGGCAAGCCCCAGAAGATCATGCCCTGCTAACGCAGGAGGCACCGCTTCATCCTGTATGGGAGTGGGATCTGTAAACCCTTGAGCAGAAAGTGCGTCAAACAACATGGGATGCATGGAAAAATGAGCAAAACTCACAGTTCAATCCTTGAAAAAACGATAATGGCAAAAATCTGTACAACCTCGTTATAGTACCCTGCGCTAGTGTTAAGCGCAATGGTTTACGCAGCTCATGCAGGTAATTTAGTTACGAAAACGCTTTCATGTCATCCGTTTTCTCTGGACACACAATGCTTCAATAGATAGTCTATAAAAAGATATTAATTACTATTACCACTAAAAAAAATATGAAAACACTTTTCGAAAAATACTCGCGCACATTTATGCGACATCGTCCTGACATCAGTATTCCCGGCAGCCCAGAACGGTGCATCTCCCGCTTTGTTGCTGAAGATACCACGGGAACTGTATGGCTTGTGGAACAGCTTAAATCCACGCAAAAAGACTGGCGCTCAATAGTTGGGGAGCTACTGGTACGCCTGCATCAAGAAAACACTCTTCACGTACATGCTCCTGCCACAACAAAAAATAATGAGACCGTAATCCTTCATGAAGGACTCCCGTATCAAATAACCCCTTTTATAATCGGGACAGATCTTCCCCGTCCTGAGTATTGTGCAGACACAGAGCGTGGTCGAGCAATTGGTAACTTTATCCTAAGCCTGCAGGCTGCAGGAGAAAACATACCCATCCCGGAGAACTCTACTCCGCCACTTCCTGAGTATATTGAAGATATTGTGGGGACAATTAAGCAGCACAGACCAGAGATGATGCCGAGAATCGAGCGCGTTTTACAACATCTTGAAACGTTCTTTACAGAAGAAAGATCAATCCCTGCTGCTCTCGCACACGGCGACTGTCATCCGTTAAATATCATCTGGAATGAAAATGAGATCGCCGGTGTCATAGACTGGGAATTCACAGGTAAAAAAATTGCTCTGTATGATGCTGCAAACTGCATAGGTTGCGTTGGAATGGAACACCCAAACTGGCTCATTAACGGTCTAATTCCAGAACTTGTTACAACTATCAGAGCTGGCAGTAGCATTATTGACGTTCATATTCATCAACTCATTCCGAGTATAGTTGCACTGCGTTTCGCCTGGCTTTCAGAATGGCTACGAAAAAAAGACACGGAGATGCAGGAACAAGAATTAGAATACATGCTGCTTCTTGCCACCAGCCAAAAAGAAATTGAGGGGTTCTGGGAACGACACTATTCACATTCGATACAAAGCCATATGTAATTAAGACCTCATAGCCTCTACAATAAAGGGCAGTACCAAGAAGGGGCATTTACTCTTTTTATCCCTTGAATCATCCCTATTTCTCCAAGCCATATGCTAGAGTACGAGAGTACACCCACAAGGAGAGCAACTATGTTTCGATATAAGCCATCAATTTTGACATTGTTACTGGCCGGAGTCCTGTTAAATTTCTCTACACAAGCCAGCGCTGCTCCCCAAGCTACTGCAATTTTTGCAGGTGGCTGCTTCTGGTGTATGCAACCTGCCTTTGACAAAGTTCCGGGTGTAACCAAAACCATTGTCGGCTACACAGGCGGAACAACACAAAATCCAACATATGAGCAGGTAAGCACCGGAACAACAGGACACTTTGAAGCAATCAAAGTCATCTACGACCCTAAAAAAGTTTCGTACGAAAAACTTTTGGATGTGTACTGGCACAACATTGATCCGTTTGATACCAACGGGCAGTTTTGCGATATAGGCTCAACATACCGAAGTGCAATTTTTTATGAAAATTCTGCGCAAGAAATGCTGGCTGATTCCACAAAAAACGATGTTGAAAAACGATTCAAGCGTTCTGTTGCAACCAAGGTTCTCAAAGCTGGAGCTTTTTGGCCGGCAGAAGACTATCATCAGGATTACTACATGAAAAATCCGGTTCGCTATAAATTCTATCGATACCGGTGTGGTAGAGATGCCCGGCTGAAAAATGTGTGGGGCGACGAGTACAAACATTAATTAAGCATCATTTAAGCCGCTCTTCATCCAGAGCGGCTTTTTTTTGATACCAAACGATAAAATACGAATCAAAAAAAAGCCGGAGATAGTATCTCCGGCTTTCCTAAGAGCTATTCTTTTTCTTGTCTGAATGACATCCATTCATACAAGAGACTGATTTCTTCACCACGCAAATCGAACTGTGTCCGACTGCATAAGTCCTTAACATTACGCATAAATGCTTTTTTAACCTCGTCCAGATCCACCACATCCTGTTCAGAAAGCGGGTAACCACCACGAGAGATGCCTACAAGAACGAAGTTTACGTGCGCTCTGCCAACCGGCACGCCTGCTTCTACACACTTATCGCGGACATTGCGCGATGTATTTGTGAGGAAAAAGCCGTTCTCGTTCACTTCATCTACAATAAATTCTAACAACTGATTGTAGTGAACAGGCATCAACAATGGAACATCTGTAAGACGATGCACCCTGAGAGCAAAGTCAAAGAGTTCCGGATATTGTGTTTTAAATTCTGCCCTGACACTTGTTTCTTCCGGCTCATCATGCCGTCCCGGATCATATACATATCCCGGCACAACATTAGAAATTTCCAATTCGCCAAGTTCAAGCGCCTCTAAAAATTCACGGAATCTTCCGTAGCCGAACCAATCATGCCCTGCGTCCAGCTCTTTCTGAAGATTATGGGACAACTGTGCCAACGGCACCGGGGACGAAGACTCCTGCACCATACTTTTAACGACATCTGCTCCACGATCGAGCATGTCAGCGTCAGTGCCGGTACTATCCTCTTCAGAAGTCTGGGTCTGAGCCGGATAGTCTTCAAGTCCTTTTTCTTCAAGAGCCTGCTGTACAAACCAGTCTTCGCGGATACGCCAAGAACTAGCTGCAGTATACGCCGGAGAGGCATATCCTACAGAAAGTACCAGTGTTCTTCGCGCATGCTCCTGCAGCCTGATCAGGAGCGGAGTAAAGTCCGCATCACCGGAAAGTATGATAAATTCATCAAAATGTGTTTTATGGCTCAATGTATCCATTGCATCCATAACAAGATGGATATCCGCACTGGTCTTACCTTGATTAGTAAGCGGCGGACAGTCAATCACGTTAAATGCTGCGCGGATAAAAAAGGGCCTGTATTGATGGTAACAGTGCGGATTGAGATAACAACAACGCATTAAAATACGACGGCGAACTCCATCACCGTACAACATCCGTACTGCATGAGTTTCCAACCACTTAAGCCAGCGCTGGGGGTTAGTTGCAAACACATGAGCCGCTGAAGGTTCTATCTCTTCCAAGCGCGTGTATATATTGTCGAAATCGACGAATAAAGCGCTATACACCTCCTCAAATCCATACTGATTTCGAAAACCTCTTCGATCCATATTTTCCTCATTACGGATAGAAATAACAAATCAGATTATAAAAGCATAACTCTAGTACTTATAGTGATACCTGCCGAGCATAGAAATAGCAACTATGAACTCTTCCTAACTGCCTGCTCTGCAACTAAATATGCACCGGTGACAGAGTTACTGTCGTTGATAATTTCCTCAGGAGTCCCCGCAGAAACAACACAACCGCCATTTTCACCACCACCGGGACCAAGATCGATAACATGGTCGGCAGCCATAATAACATCGGTATTATGTTCAATAACAATAACAGTTGCCCCTTTATCAACCAACTTCTGCAACACTCTGATAAGTTTTCCAACTTCATGCATATGCAAACCGGTTGTCGGTTCATCAAGGATATAGAGGGTTCCCGGAAGATTTCGCTTACCAAGCTCACGTGAAATTTTAATACGCTGTGCTTCACCGCCAGAAAGGGTTGTCGCAGGCTGCCCAAGTCGAATGTATTCAAGCCCTACGTCCTCAAGCACGGATAGACGACGTTTCAATGTCGGGTGATTTTCAAAGAATGCTTTTGCCTGACGTACAGTCATGCTCAATACGTCTGCAATATTCTTATCTTTATATTTTACTTCCAATGTCTCATGGCTGTAACGCTTACCACCACAAACATCGCAAGTAACATACACGTCTGGAAGGAAATGCATTTCAACACGAATCTGCCCGTCACCGCTACATGCCTCGCATCGTCCGCCACGAACGTTAAAACTGAAACGCCCCGGTTTGTATCCGCGTTTTTTGGCATCCGGTGTCATGGCAAAAATATTACGAATTTCATCAAAAATTTTCGTATAGGTAGCAGGGTTGGAACGCGGGGTACGCCCAATAGGGGTCTGATCAATAGAAACGATTCGCTCAATCGCATCCATTCCTTTAATCCCTTTAATCTGTCCCGGGTTATCGACCTTTATAGATTTAGAAAGCGCAATGTGTTTATACAACGAATCAACAACAAGGGAACTTTTACCGGAACCGGAAGGTCCGGTTACACAGGTCAACGTTCCAAGCGGAAACGTTACATCAAGATTTTGCAGGTTGTTAGTAGACACGCCCTGCAAGACAAGGTCACGTTCAGCAACTCTTCGCTCTTCAGGTATATCGATGACCATCTCACCACGCAGGTACTTAGCAGTCAGCGTATCTGCCTCTCCAAGCATTTTATCTACAGAACCGTTGAACATTATTTCACCGCCAAGCATGCCGGAACCAGGCCCGAGCTCGATCAGCGTATCTGCTTCACGCATGGTTGCTTCATCATGTTCAACAACCAGAACTGTATTGCCGCGTTTCTGAAGACTGCGCAGTGTATTAATGAGACGTACATTGTCCTTTGGATGCAATCCAATGGACGGCTCATCAAGTACGTATGTTACTCCGACAAGGCCGGAACCAAGCTGCGAAGCCAAGCGGATACGCTGCGCTTCACCACCGGAAAGGGTAGACATGTTACGGCTAAGGGAAATGTAATCCAGCCCTACGTTCACCATAAATCCAAGGCGATGGGTGAGCTCTTTCAATAGGGGTTCTGCCACAACCATCTGTGATTCTGAGAAACTCTGCTGTTGCAACCACTCAAGAGCGCGCCAAATAGAAAGAGAACAGAAACCATAAATAGAATGTTCACCCACACGGACTGAAAGCGACTCTTTTTTCAGTCGTGCGCCGTCACAGACAGGACACGGATGACTTTGTCTGTACCGTGAAAGTTCATCGCGCCATGCATGACCAAACTGCATGCCGCGTTCAAGCAATGATACAACCCCCGGCCAATCTCCCTGTCCTTGAAACAGAGCTTTCCATGCTTTCGCAGAAAACTCAGAAAAAGGAGTATCCAATGTAAAACCGTTCTTTTTGCCCAGCGCCTTTAACTCATCAGCATATCGCTCCATAACCTTAGGATTTTTCCATGGGAGTAACCCGCCGGATTTAAGCGACAGCCCTTTGTTCGGGGCAAGCAAATTAGGCTCAAAATAATCTACAGAGCCGATACCGGAACAGCGGGAGCATGCTCCCTGTGGACTGTTAAATGAAAAAAGCTGTGGCGAGAGACGCGGCAGGCTTATTTTACAGGTAGGACAAACAGACTCGGTTGAAAGAATCGTATCTTCCCCGCCTACGACAGAGACGACAAGACGCCCTTCCCCATATTTCAGCGCAAGCTCAACAGAGTCTGCCAAGCGCCCGCGCAGACCTTCTTTAATAACAAGACGGTCAATAACAAGGTCAATGGTGTGCTTCTTGTTTTTTTCCAATGCCGGAGCATCATCGATGGTGTGCATTTCTCCGTTAATTCGAACACGGACAAAACCTTGCGCTTTCAGTTTTTTAAATCTGTCAGCATGCGTCCCTTTCTGATGCTCTACAAGCGGAGCAAGCACCATGAATTTTGTTCCTGCTTCAAGCTCCAGTATCTCATTAATAATCTCATCTGCAGCACGTGCAGCAATCGGCTTATTACACTTAGGACAGTACATAGTGCCAAGACGAGCATAGAATACACGCAAAAAGTCATAAATTTCTGTAACAGTACCTACTGTCGAACGCGGGTTGCGTGTGGATGCAGTCTGCTCCAGAGAAATCGCAGGTGAAAGCCCCTCGATTTTATCAACATCCGGCTTATCCATCTGCGGCAGAAACTGACGCGCATAAGCAGATAAGGATTCTACGTACCTGCGCTGCCCTTCCGCGTAGACAAGGTCAAACGCAAGAGTAGATTTACCGGAACCGGAAGGACCGCACACAACAACAAGCTCGTCTCTTGGAATATCAAGAGTCAGGTCTTTAAGGTTATGCTGACGGGCACCTTCAATATGAATCACGTTATCTTTGGTCATTTGCTATCTCATACGTGCTTTGCACTATTAGTAACTAGTTATCATTAAGTGTAGCCAGTAGCAGTATGTAATCAGTTCTCAACTTAACGCAAGCATAGAATTGTGCAAAAGCAGGTTTGGCAGAAAATCATCTCCCACCTGCTTCGGCCCCCTTGCTCTGCAAAAAACTTAACAGCCTGACAGGATACAAGCTCTTAGCGGCCTCGTATGCATAGTATTTTACTGTCACCCTAAAAAACACCCTCAATAAATTAAGGTAGCTGTTCCAGTTCAAACAGTTTTACTATCTCTACCTTTCGGGCATGCTCTTTTTGACATTTTCACTTCGGTTATAAAAACAGGCACTGAAAAGCATACTCTTCAGTGCCTGTTTTTATACCAAGACGCATAACTACGCCTTATACTGTATGCCCCACTCGTCGGGTATTATCTCATATGCTGTTATTGCTCGCGGCAATATTTTTCTTGCATAAGTCCGGTTGGTCATCGGTGGTCAGCCAAACGACATTGGTCATTGATACTTAATACAACTATGTTTCCTGACTGGTATAAAAACAACTCATACAGCAAATTATCATGAATGGTCTTTTATGTGTGTAGCGGTATTAACTGTCCTTGAAATAAACAAGTACCGTATATGTTGTGGGCTTAGGTAACAACGTCAGCTCACATCCTATCTTGCGGGCAAGTTGTTTGGACAGCTCCAGCCCAAAGCCAAAGCTATCTTTTTTTATAGAATTATCTCCCTGCTTTTGGTCATTTGTGATCATTACTCCATTATCAACAGTCTCAATACATACCCCTCCCTGATGCGTATGCTGAAATGCATTTCTAATCAGGTTGCTTATCAATATCTGCAATGCAATCTGAGGTGCTTGCACTGTCACCTCATTGATTTTTGTATGAATTGAAATCTCTTTCCCATTGGTTAAATATAAATTCTCGTTAATGGCATCATGAAGCAGTACATGCAGATGGACTGCACTCACAGGTAATGGCGCAGCATCGTCCCTGCAAAGCCATAGTAATAAATTACTCATATGATGCATTTTGTAGGTTGCTTTTTTCATTCGCAAAAACGGAGGATTAAGCAACGCATTCTGTTCGATTCCAAGCCGTTGAAGCAACTCAACGTTATTCAACATAACAGCAACTGGGGTACGTAATTCATGACTTGCAAACTTTTGGAACTGCTGTTCTCGTTTTGCGGAATCATTCAACCGTTGCATACCTTCATGGAAAAGCCCTGCCAGCGTATCAAGTTCCTCATAAATAAAACTTTCCGGTTTCTTTTCTAAAGAATCAGGTTTTATCTGAACCGCCCAGTTTGATAATTTTTCAACAGGTCGAGCAACCCGCCGCAACATAAACCAAGCAGAGGAAAGAATCAGCAATATGCACGCCCCACCCAAAAGAAGCGGGGTGTATAAAAAGTACATATCGAACTGCTTCATAGTTGGTAGCGACTTTACATCGTCAAATCGCTCCGAAAATAAAAAATATACAATTTTTCCATCTGCACGCAGAAACGGGTACAATTTGTGATATTCATACTCTTCATCATTTATCGTTATATATCGGCCCTCTACTACAGCTTTCCCTGCAATCTTTTTCTTAATTTTTTCTGGAAGCTGCTCATACTCGGTATATGCAGATAAGTTTGAATTACTTGGAAGCGGAATATCTGATTGTTTTTTATATTTCTCGTTGTACCTGTATGCTTCTACAGCAAGCTGAACTTCTGTATTGAGGTCGAGCCCGCGGATAAAAAAGTGCTGAAGCAAAACGGTATAACAACACACTAGTAGAAAAGTAATTACAGCAAAAAAAATGATGATCGTTTTTCTAAGACTTTTTTTAGCCATCGCCAGGCTCTCTTAATGCAAAGCCAACACCTGTAATTGTGTGGATAAGTTTGTGAGCATACCCTTTATCAAGTTTTTGCCGCAACTTATGCATATAGACATTCAGGCTATTACTGTCTGGAATATCTTCTCCCCACACAACACGAATAAGTTTTTCTCTTGAAACAGGCTTCGGACTTTCTTCTACAAGACAAAGCAACAGTGCCCATTCTTTAGGGGTAAGCTCCAACTCCTGACCATCACGCCAAGCTTTTCTCACACTTGTATCAATGGAGAGCTCCCCGACAGTCATTTTTTGTACCTGTCCACTTCGTCGTTTTGCCAATGCCTTTATGCGCAGCATCAACTCTTCCATAAAAAATGGTTTCGCAAGATAATCGTCTGTACCGGCATTAAATCCCGAGACCTTATCTTCTATTCCGTCCAGCGCGGTGAGCATAAGCACCGGAGTATCAACTCCGTCCTGTCGAAGAGCAGAGCAGACACCATAGCCATCAAGCTCCGGCAACATTACATCCAGCACCAGCACATCGTACTCATTCTCTCTGGCAAGCATGAGGCCTTGTTCACCATTCGATGCGTAATCACATACAATGCCGTCTAGCTGAAGATGGTCAATCAATGACTGAGCCAGATCTAAGTCGTCCTCAATTAACAGTATACTTATACCCATCATATTCTCGTATTAAAGATTGATGAAGGCAGGGATCCCCCTGCCTTCACCAGAACTATCATTTAAGGTCAGAGTCTTTTTTCTTGCGCTTTAACGATAAGACCCACACAAAAAATACAGGCGTAAGGAGTATACCAAGCGTTGTAGCACTCAACATTCCTCCAATAACTCCCACACCTAATGCCCGCTGGCTGGCTGCCCCTGCACCATGAGCAACTGCCAGCGGAATAACGCCAAGAATAAACGCCAGAGAAGTCATTACAATAGGACGAAAACGCAGTCGTGCACTTTTAATTGCAGCTTCTCGCGGAGAATCACCCTCCTCGTAATAGCTCTTTGCCACCTCAACAATTAGCACTGCGTTTTTTGCAGCAAGCCCGATGATTGTAATCAGTCCAACTTTAAAAAACACATCGTTAGACATATTCAAACCTAAGGAGGCAACAACAGCGCCTAACGCACCCAACGGCACAATCAGCATTACTGAAAGTGGAATAGACCAACTTTCATAGAGCGCAACAAGAAGTAGAAACACCACTGCAAGCGCCAAGCTAAATAACAAAGGAGCCTGAGCTCCTGCTGCTTTTTCCTGATATGAAAGTCCTGTCCATTCATACCCGACAGATCCCGGGAGAGTATCAACAATTCGTTCGAGTTCTGCCATGACTTCACCGGAACTATGCCCCGGCGCAGCTCCTCCGGTTATTTTAAGCGCATTATACCCATTATACCGGACAAGCTGGGCAGGCCCTACCTTCCATTTCAAGTTCACAATCGATGTAAGCGGAACCTGATCACCTTTGGCATTAGGAACATATACGCGAACTAATTCATCAGGACTTTTACGGCTTTTTCCATCTGCTTGCACAATAACTCGTTGTAAGCGTCCGGCACTCACATAATCCGTCACCATACTTGATCCATAGTATGCTGAGATAACGCTGTTGACAGAGTCAAAGCTAACCCCGAGGGCTTCAGCTTTTTCACGGTCAATATCAATCACAAGCTGAGGGCCATCCGGCATACCATCAATCATCGCATACGCAATGGCAGGGGAACTGTTTACCTTGCTAATGAAGAGCGCTGCAAGTTCATTGAACTTATCTCGACTCAACTTTCCTTTATTCTGCAAGCGGAACGCAAAGCCGCCTGTTTCTCCGAGCCCATCGATTGGCGCAGGCGCTACAGCAAATACGCTCCCATCAGTTGTGTCCGAGAATGCTGCATTAAACTTGCCCACCACATCCTGAACAGATTCCCCTTCACCACGTACAGACCAGTCTTTCATAGCAGGCATAAGCATTGCTGCGTTTTCACCTTCACCGGAAAAACTAAATCCGATAACAGACATTGCGCCCTTCACCGCAGGTACTGTTCCAAAGTAATTGTGTATCTTTTGTATCAATGAATCTGTTCGTAAATAGGTTGCCCCGGCTGGAAGCTGAACGCTTACAACAAAGTTTCCCTGATCTTCTTCTGGCACAAAAGATGCCGGAAGCTGCATGTACGAATACCCAAGGATTGCTATCAGCCCCGCATAAATAGCCATGTAGCGCCAAGTACGCTTTGTGACTGATGTCGTTACATTTTGATAGTTATTTTCAAGCTTACTGAACCGATTATTAAACCAGTTAAAAAATCCTTTTTTCTGCTCACGTGAACCTTTTTCCACCGGCTTCAAGATTGTTGCACATAAAGCAGGCGTCATTGTCAGCGCAAGAAATCCTGAAAAAAGAATTGATACGGCGATGGAAACAGCAAATTGCCGATAAATAATCCCTACAGAACCACCCATAAACGCAAGTGGCAAAAATACAGCAGATAATACTGCTGTAATACCAACAATTGCACCGGATATTTGCTGCATTGCCTTGATTGTCGCTTCTCGCGGAGGAAGCCCGGTCTCTTCCATTATTCGTTCTACGTTTTCAACGACGACAATAGCATCATCAACTAGAATGCCGATTGCCAGCACCATTCCGAACATGGTCATCATGTTTACAGAAAATCCCAGAAACGACATTACCCCAAAGGTTCCCAGAATACATACAGGAACGACAAGCGTCGGGATAATCGTATAACGAATGTTCTGCAAAAAAAGGAAGATAACAATAAAAACAAGGATAATTGCTTCGAACAACGTGTGGATAACTTTTTCAATGGCAACAGTAACAAACTTAGAGGTATCCAGCGGAATTACCATTTCCATGTTCGCCGGAAGAACACTGCTAAGTTCCTGAAGCTTACTTTTAACACCCTGTACCGTACCCAGCGCATTAGCACCTGACGCTAACTGGACTGCAGTTGCCGCAACTGGCAGACCGTCCATGCTTGATACAAAGCTGTACGATTCAGGCCCGATTTCAATACGAGCTACATCAGCAAGATGTACGGAAGAACCATCCTGATTTGCTTTCAGTAAAATTTTACCAAATTCTTCTGGTGAATTGAGCATTCCCTGAACAATAAACGGTGCGGTAAACTCCTGATCAACCGCAGGACGGCTACCAAAACTTCCTGCGGCGACCTGTACGTTTTGACTCTTAATTGCAGTTGTTACGTCAACAATAGAGAGACCGTAGCTCAATAACTGTTGGGGATTCACCCACACGCGCATGGCACTTTTTGCTGCAAAGAACTGCAGCTTCCCTACCCCGTCTACACGACGAATTTCATCATTTACGGTAGTAGCCAAAAAATCAGCAAGTTTTTGAGGGTCGCTGTTCTCAGCCCCTTTCTTATACCGAACACCGTAGATCATTAAAAAACCAGAGCTGGCCTGTTCTACTGTTACACCTTGGTCTTTCACAGCTTGCGGCAAACGTGCTTCAGCTTTTTTTAAGCGGTTCTGCACATCAACCTGAGCCATCTCAGGATCTGTTCCCGGCTTAAATGTTACTGTTATCTGTGCTGCACCTGTCGCGTTACTGGAAGATTCATAATAAAGCAGATTGCTTGCTCCATTAAGTTCTTCTTCAATAAGGCTGACAACGGTGTCATTAATCGTTTTTGCTGATGCACCAGGGTATGTAATCATCAACTGTAACTGAGGAGGTGCCACCTGAGGAAACTTTTCTACCGCCATATTAGGAATGGTCAGCACTCCAAGCATGGCAATAAAAATTGCAATAACCCAAGCAAAGTTCGGGCGATTAATAAAAAAACGAGACATATATGTTATCCTGAAATAATAAACTTACAAAGATGCATTAACGCTTGAAGAGGGAGTGGCAGAGTTTTGTGCATGTTCTTTTACAACCACCTGCATACCGGACTGGAGATTGCTTCCGCCTTCGACAACAACCGTTTCTCCTTCCTGCAGTCCTTCCAGAACCTGCCATTTGTTACTACGCATTTGCCCTGTTTTTATACTACGCTTCTGAACTGTTTGATTTTTGGTCAACACAAACACGTATGGTGCTCCACTGGCATCCAGTTGAATAGCACTTTGAGGTAAAAAAGTGGTCTGAAGTGCAGTACCTACTGCAATTTTCACGCGAACATACATTCCCGGTAAAAGCATGCGATCTGGATTCTGAAAAAGCCCGCGCAGAGAAACCTGACCTGTGCCTTTATCCACTGTCACATCGGAAAAAAGTAACGTGCCGTGTGCTGTGTAATTAATTTCTTTCAAACTTACAGTAAGCTCTGAGCTTGAATTTGAATCTTCAGCCTGCTGAACCATAGCTTTCAGAGCAAGATACTCTGTAACAGGCTGACTCATATCGACGTAAATGGTGTCCAGCTGCTGAATGGTTGTTAAATGAGTTGCTTCACCCTGCCCAACGAGTGCTCCCTCTGTAACTAACGCACGACCAATCCTGCCAGCGATAGGGGCAGTCACAGTGGTGTAGCTTAATTTCAACTTGGCAGCATCCACCGCAGCTTGTGCTGCTTGCAACGTTGCTTGTGCTGTTTTGAAATTGGCAAACGCAGTATCATATTTTTGGCGACTGACCGACTTTGTCTTCAACAGAGACCGGTACCGCTCTGCTTGCTGCTTTACATCAAATAAATTTGCTTTGGCCTTACTCAATTCTGCTTCGGCTTGCACAAGTGCTGCCTTAAACTCAGCAGCTTCAATATGAAACAAGGCCTGCCCAGCCGTCACCTCCTGCCCTTCCTGAAAGTCTCTCGATAAAACCAATCCGGACACACGAGCACGCACCTGAGCAACCCGACGAGCCGAAACGCGTCCCGGCAACTCAATGGTTTCTTCAAAATTGCTCATTGCAACAGTACTTGTTTTAACAATCGGCTTAGGAGCCTCCACATTTTCGATTTCTGTCGACGAGGCTTGATTGCAACCTGAAAGAGTAAAAGTAAGAGTTAGTATGGCCATCCATTGAATGACTTGTTGTATATACCGCATATAAGCACCTGCATTAACATAGCGTTGTTGGTTATTAAGTAGAAAACAGGAAGCTTGATAACAGATGCATTCTTAAAAAAATATTAATCAGGAGAATTCAGGATAAAAAAAGACGCCCTGCACTATGGCAAGGCGTCATACTCTCATAATGAACCCATCGGTATGTATCTACATAAAGCTATTCGCTATTCATATCGCAAAGCAGTAACCGGTTGTAATTTGGACGCTCGGATAGCCGGTATTATTCCTGAAATAAAACCTATGACCGTAGCGCAAGCAAAAGCACAGGCAATAATCCACACAGAATACGTCAAAGGTGAGCGCAACATCACTGTTGCATACAACGTATTTGCTCCAAAAGCAGAAATAACTCCCAGAGCACCACCGATAAAGCACAGCATAATCGCCTCGGTAAGAAACTGCATACATATTTGCTGCCGTCGAGCTCCAAGAGCCATACAAACCCCGATCTCTCTAGTTCGCTCTGCCACGGATACAAACATTATATTCATTACGCCCACTCCACCCACCAGCAAGGATACAAACGAAATGCATTGCATTAATAAAGATAACGTATTGGCTGAGCGCCTCACTGTTTTCTGAAGCTGATCAGAATTAAAAATAAAAAAGTCTTTTTTCATACCATGCGCACGCACAAGCAATGAAGTTATCTGCTTTTCTGCAGACTGGGCAGCAACATCCGGTTTCAACTGCACGGTCATGAATGATATTGGAGCTGTTCCTGTAATTTTATGCTGCATGGTTGAATGCGGAACCCAAACCATAAGAGAATCCGAAGCAAGAAAAGGAGTTCTCTGTTCTTGAGCAACGCCAATAATGCGTAACGGCACTCCGGCAAAAAAGAGAACATGCCCAACGATTTTTTCATTAAAAGGAAATAGCACTTTTCTTGCTTCGGCTCCAATAATCACAACCGATGCTGAACCTGCAACCTCTTTGCCTGTAAATAGTCTTCCTGTTTCTAAATTAATTTTCTGCGCCTCAAAGTAGGATGTATTAACACCGATTATTTCTCCGCCAGCTTCATACCCACGACTGACCAACCTGCCAGTCTGCTTCATAACCGGTGAGACGCCCAAGACATAGTTTTGTCGAGATAATCTTTGCGAATCCCGAAGTGTCAAACAATTCTTCTGCCAATGCTTCAGGCTTCCGAATCCTTCACCGGGAAAAATTGTCAGAACATTACTACCTAGATTTTGTAAATCCTCTACAATTTGCTTCTCTGACGCCTCTCCTAAAGCCATCACAAAAACAAAAGAAGCAATTCCAATCAAAATACTGAGGCAGGTTAATATGGAGCGTATCCGATGAGCCTTAATTGCCCGCAGCGCCATCATGTAGACCTCAAAAACGAAATGTCGCCAATGAACCATTGAAGAAAAAACAGATCTACCGGCTGCAGAACGCTCTCTTGCTTCTGCATGCGTTTGTTCTTCAACTATCTTACCATCTGATATCTGTATTACCCTGTCCGCGCTTTGAGCGAGCACAGTATCATGAGTAACCAGAACCACTGTACGCCCTTGCTTATTCAAGGAGCGAAGTGTCTCAATTACACGAGCGCCATTTTTTGAATCAAGCGCGCCTGTAGGCTCATCAGCCAAAATAATCTTTGCACCATTGAATAAGGCTCTGGCTATACACACCCGCTGTTGTTGTCCGCCCGAAAGCTCATGAGGACTACTCTGGCTTTTTTCTAACACCCCTAACTGTGAAAGTAGCTCGCTACTGAGTGCTCTCCGTTTAGCGCGTGGCATTCCGCTGTATACGCCGGGCAACGAAACATTGTCTTGTACCGACAATGCATCCAGTAATAAGTACTGCTGGAAAATAAACCCGAAACTTGTGCTCCGCACTGCAGCTTGCTCAGCTGAAGTAAGAGAAAAGATGTCCCTGTCACCCAGTAGATACGAACCAGAATCCGGCACATCCAGGCACCCCAATAAATTCAATAAGGATGATTTTCCTGAACCAGACTGCCCAATAATAGCAATAAACTCTCCATCTTCAATATCCAGAGATATATTCTGTAAGATAGGAATCTTTTCTCCGCCAGATTCAACTACTTTTGTCACGTTGCGTAACGAAATGATCGGCATAAGATTCTCACGTGCAACTAAAAAGAAAAGGGGGTGGGTAACGATTCGTCAGGAATACTCTGCGAGACCACAATTGCATCCCCTTCAGAAACATTCGAGAGCACTTCCACAACCATTTCATTTGCTACCCCAGTCTGTATTTCCTTTTTTACAGGAATTCCGTTCTCAAGAATTCTCAAAAAGCTTTTACCTCTTTCGTACGCCACAGCATCCAGCGGAACTTTAATGACACCATTAACTGTTGCAATACAGATACTATGTTTTGTCGTCATACCAAGCTTCAACTTTCCATCTATATTTTCAACAAACAGCCGTGCATAATAATAAACCGCATTACCATTCGAAGCTTTTTTTTGCGGTTGCGTTTCACTCACATCTGTTGGAGCAGGATCAATTGAACGCACATATGCAATGGTGAACGGCTCTGCATCTGATATTGTTGAAACAGTCACAGGCGCTCCCGGTCGAACTCGTGCAATGTCTGCTTCAGATATTTTTAGTTTAATTTCCATCTGCGCTAAATCAGCAAGCTGGACAATTGTCGGAGTCTGCTGAGCTGCATTCACAGTTTGTCCTGCCTTTACGGGCATGGAGACAACAGTTCCGGAAATAGGAGCAGTTATCCTTGTATACGCCACATCATCTTCAGCCTTTTTCACTGAAATTTGGGTTTGTCGTATTACAGCACGCAACTCAGCTATTTTAGCATGCGCGCGCGCCACAGCATTCTGTGCTTTTTGATATTGCTCGGTTGATGTCGCATCTTGATTCAGCAGTTGAATCTGTCGAGTATAATTCTGCTTCGCCTCTATTAAGGACACCTCACTGGCTGTAAGCTGTGCCGTATACTTGTCCAGCATTGCCTTTTGTATCTCCAGTGCGTTTCGCTGAGGTGTCGAATCTATTTCAGCCAGCATGTCACCACGCCTTACGGCCTGTCCTAACACAACATAGATTTTTTTTATCTGCCCCGAAACTTGAGCACCGACAGTTACCAGCTCAGCCGCAGTCACTTCTCCAGTGCAAACTATTTGCTGCTCTATGCTTCCTCTCACTGCTGGTTCGGTGATATACTGAATACCGGCACTGCGGTAGCTTTCCTGTGAATATCCATAGGTACTGCACACAATACCCACAATGAATACTAAAAGTAATACGATGCGTGAAAACACTGCTCTTTTCCAAGGTCGCCATGCAAAAATTCTATCAGTCACTATTTTCATCCCAATGCCCGCTAGCCTGCAGCGACAAAAGATCCGGTTTCGGCCACAGTAGTGGCTTCGTATGACTGATGCATCCGAACCTTACAATCACGTCCTACTTCCAGTATGTAATCAAAATGGGTAAGCAACTTCATATCATGCACTATCATTATGACCGTTTTATCTTTCAATTCATCATGTAGTACCCCAAACAGATTACGAGCAGCTTCTGAATCCATATTTGAAGTTATCTCATCAAATAAAAACCATTCAGTATTGCGAAGTAGCGCCCGAGCAAAAAGAATCTTTTGACGTTGCCCGCTAGATATCTGTTTTCCATTCTCTCCAACAATATCATCAAAAGCTAAGTCTCTGAGCCCAGCACGCGCCAGAGCATCATTTATATTCTTTGCCTCGCACAAACTGCCCATGCATACATTTTCTTCAACAGTACGGTTTAATAAAAAGCTATCTTGCCCTACAGCAGCAAAGGCAGCTCTATACTTTTGCAAATCAAAGGATGCAGCAGTAATGCCGTTAATTAAAACTTGCCCTTCATCAGGGACTGCCAAACGCTCTATCAACGTAAATAGTGTAGATTTACCAGAACCGTTTGCTCCTATGACAGCTACCTTATCTCCCTTTTGAACAACAAAATTAGCCTTATTCAAGACCCTGTTCTCTCCATATGAAAAGGAAACATTCTTGAATTCAACACTGTTAATTTGTTCTACCGGTGCACTGCCTGAAAACTCTTGAGCCTGTCTGGTGTGATCTAACAATTGAAAATAACGAGTTGCTGACGGAATGATACCGGAAAACATGAACTTAAGATTCAACGTAGCGGAAATAGGTTCCAACACTTGCATGCTGTAACTAATAAAAGCAAACAGGCTGCCAAGAGTCAGCGTTTTATCAAGAATGAAGTACGCCCCTACCAGCAGTAACAAGACTTCCATACTGTGCATCAAAAAAACTTCTGAACACAGATTCATGCTTTGCAAGATATTCAATTGACGTTGAGAGTCTGCAACGCCAAAGACATGCCCAGCAACCTCTTGTTGCATTTTTTTTTGAAGACCGAATAACCTGACATCTCGTATCGCGTTAAGGGCATCACCAAACCAATGACCAAACACTGTGTTTTTTTCCAACAACTGCCCCATCTTCTTTTCACGCTGATCAGAAAAAAAACGTACCGTGAAGTACTTGAGAGGAAAAAACAAAAAAACAAGCAGTGAAAGGCGATAGTCAATAATGAACAAGCCTGCGATTCCTCCTAAGCACGAGACCAGTTGAGTTATTACAAAGAACACAGTGTTATCACATACTTTGTTGATATTCCCGATATCAACATTCAAATCATTCAGCAGTTCTGCGCTATTTCTATCTTTAAAGTATGCAATATCAACAAGAAGATAACTGTTAAAAACATTTTCAACTAAGCTCTGATGCACCCCCGATGCAATGTCAGCACGCAAAAACTCCTTCAATACCTCCGCTATAGAGCTCACCAAAAATACGCCAAACATAGCCGCAACAATCATTACGACAGTATTGAAATTATGTTTCATCACCCCTTCATCAATGAGTATCTTATTTAGCAAAGGATAACTTATTGACGCAGCAGTAAAAATTAAAAGACAAAATAAAATGCAGGCTATCTTTTTTTTATATGGAACAAATAACTTCAGTAATTGTATAAATATTTTGTTTTGATTTTTTATAAACATATACAATAATCTCCAAACAGTACCAGAATGCAGTGCCATATACACCGCTGATGCCTATCAGCACTGCATTCATCATTAAAAGCACATGTAAATACACTGCTATGGCAGCTTATTTCTGATTATTTCTGAAAGCCCATCGAGTGTATAAAATTTTTTGCTTTGAATATCTGGAGTAAGGGAGATGGAATATTTTTTTTCCAGTTCAAAAAAGATGTACACTACATCACTGGCACATAGCTGCACGCTCTTTCCAAAAAAATTATCCTTCTCAAAACCGTTTTTAATTAAATCAATACCAAATTTATCTTCAAACAATGCATTGATCACGTTTCGAATATTCTGGAATCTACTTTCCATAGCGTACCATCTCCTGTTTGCTACAATGTCATTGTATCTGCATATGAGGCCAGTTGGTCGATAACGTCAGTAAATAGTTTTTCCCGCTCTAGACGACTTACAACAGGAGTAGCAACATGAGGGAACGTTCTTGAAGCAAGTGCTGCTTCATCAAGGAGTAACATAGGAAGATCCTCATCCTGTTCCTGCCCCGAGAAGGTTGTCGCTATATTGTCAACTACGTAACCTGTAGTCTCAATGCTGAACTTTGCATTCAACAGCGGGGTCAGGTTATCAAAGTACTCTGCAGAGTATTCAGCACAAAGGGTGCAGACGATACTTGCATCCGGTGTAATCCCTTGAGTAATTTCAAACGCAGTTATTCCAAATCGATTTGTGATTCGGTTTGTTGTGGGCAACATCCCCCCGGGAACACCTATAAGAATAACATCAGGAGACTCTCGAAGCTCTATCTGCTTTACATAATTATTGAAAAGAATAATCTTTTCCTCTTCAGTAAACTCCTTGCTGAACATAAAACCCGGTGCAGAATGAGCACCAAGAAGTTCGCCGTACTCACGGGATGTAATGAGCGATACCGAGTAGCCCTGTGAGACTAAATAATCTTCAAACGCAAGCTGAGTTGCAAATTTACTCACCAACTCAATCAACCCAAAGATCATGACCACAGGGGCATGAATATCGTGCAGGGCAATAGTATTTTCGACCGCGTGCTTTGCCAGTCTGACATGGTCAGCCCGTTTATTTGCAATCTCAAAGCGTACCGAATTGATATCGGCTAACTCTGAAAGCATCTGGATCTCTTCGTCTGTCAACTCTACTGTGCAGACAATATGTTTTCCTTGTTCTATGGCCAGCCTCATACAAGGAAGCAGATGTTCTTCTTTAGATAGCGGCAAATCTGACTGTGCTACCAATACGGTTTCACACTCTGAAAGAGCTGCTTCAAAGTCATCCGTCACTATGATTCCCACAGGAGTGGCCAAACCGGCTGCACCGGCATCCTTTCCACTCAATCCCCATCCAGACGGTGACACAAGAGAGCAAAATTCGTACTTCTCTACTTTGTCAGCAAACTGAAGTACTGGAAGAAATTGGCGATCATAAGGATATACAAGTGTTTTCTGTCTCATTACCTACCCCCAAGCCTGCAATGACGGTGTTTCATTTTCAAAAACATATCCATATTCCAGCAACGTGCAGTAGTCGCGTAACATCTCATCTGTCAGGTGTTTCACATTGCGACATTCCTCAAGCCGCTTTTTGGAAGAAAGAGAATCTATATCATCTGCGATAGCAACACACTGGTGACAATGCACAAACGCCCAGCACTGCCTACAGGCACTCTGCGTTAACAGACCGATATTCAAAAGTTTTGAAACTTGCTGAATATCAAACCCGCTATCAATATGCCCAATACAGGTATTTTTTGAGGTTTCACTTACCCTTTCACACGGATAAAGCTCACCATCTACATTAAGAAAAAGTTTTGTGGCTCCGGGCACACATGGCCCTCCGGGGTGGGAAATGGAAGGAAGTGATTGATAATGCTGGCGCAAGGAATACATACGAGTCTGTATTTGTTCAAATTTCTCCAATAAAATTGTCGAAATCTTTTCCCCGTCATTTTTTCCTAACTTATAGAGCAACAGCAAAAATTTTGAGGTTTCTTCATCAATAAAGAAGCTTTCTGGAACTATTATTTCATCTTTTTTGTACTGAACGGATAGGAGACTTGCTGTAACTTGAGCACCTTCTAACTCTGCACTTGTTACAAAAAAATTATTCGAACAAGAGTTGCCTTGAGTAGGATCAATTACTGCATTGAAAATAATGCGGCTATACAATTCGGGGGACTCTCTTTTTATTTTTTGCAATCCTTCCATGATTGCATCAAAAGTACCCTTGCCTGTTGCTGCGAATACTCTATTTCGGTCATGAATATCTTTTGAACCATCAAGGCTAATCATGACAGAAAAATCGTTTTCTAATAAAAATTCTATATTTTCATCAGTAAAAAGAGTGCCGTTTGTTGTAACATTAAAAGACAACGCTTTTCCTGCAGCCCTCTCTTTAGCGTATCTGACGATTTTTTTCATCAAACCAAAGGCTAACAAAGGTTCTCCCCCATAAAAGCCAATTGGAATCCTCGAAAGATCAGCGGAGCGCTCCAGCACAAAATCTATGCCTTTCTTTGCCATTTCAAAAGACATCTGTTTTCCGCTATGCTCTCTACTCTGATAGTTACCTGAATATACGCAATACTTACAACGAAGATTACATTGCTGTGTAACTTGAAGGGTAATCCCCTCCACTCTACGCTCAAGAATTTCACTCAGTATTGTAGTATAGTGATGTTCTATGCGTTGGACTGGGGATTGGCATAGATATCCATCCGAATGCAACTTCACCAATCTTTGTTTATCAGCTTCAGTCAATACTGCTTCATTTTTATCTTTGAAAAAGTAGTAAATACTATTGGAAACCTTCACGATGCTATTTCTATTACCATCAAACAAATAACACTGTTGAGGTGTGCGGAAAGGATGCACCATTGCTTTCAAAATATTCTGCATAGAGAGTGCTCTTCTGTAAGAGTTAGAATCAGCTTTAAAACAAAAGAAAGGGTAGCTAAGACGAACAGCGTTTTAGCTACCCTTTGAACTAATTAATGGTAGGTAGCAGAGCTACGCACTGAGTAAGTAGTTCTGTAACGGGAGTAGGCTACAAAGCAGTAGCAAGAAGAGCAGTAGCAAGAGCCGTATGCAGAAACAGTACTATTCACCTTCTGATTTTTCTTAAAGAGCTTTTTCATGTTTCATCCTTTTGTTTAATTTTTACTTGTTGAAACCGATTTCGACCTCACAATATAAGAC
>NZ_JXMS01000009.1:0-61114 GCF_001672295.1 Halodesulfovibrio spirochaetisodalis
CCTACAAGCAGAATAAAAAATAACGGCTGGTATAGTAGTATTACAGGGCACGGCTTGCGGGCATGATGCAGTCTATGTAGTATGTTGATACGCCTAGTTTTTTTGAGGGACTATGGAATCATTTTCTGTGAGCGTGATAATTCCGGTATGGTATGAAGCCGAAGGGATTAATGAACGAATCGAGCATGTTTTTCAGCGCGCTGCAGAAGCTGTCTGTTCACCGGCTGTTGAGATTATCGTGGCAGACGGTGAGCCCGATGCAAGCACTCTTTCTGCCATAAGTCGCACAGATGTTGTTCAGCTTGCTTGTCCTCAAGGTCGTGCTGCACAGATGAATGCCGGAGCTGCACAGGCAACAGGCGATGTTTTGCTTTTTTTGCATGCAGACACGTACCTTCCTGTCGGTGCATTTGATTTACTGCACCATGCATTGCAGCAAGAGGCTGGTCGTGATGGTGCCAAGGCAGGGGCATTTACCTTGTCCATTGCCAGTAACAACCGCTTTCTATACCTTGTAAGCGTGCTGGCAAACTGGCGCAACAGGCTGACCCGTACACCCTACGGAGATCAGGCTCAATTTTTTATTCGTTCATACTTTGAAGAGCTTTCAGGGTATGCGCCTATTCCGTTAATGGAAGACGTAGAAATTATGCGACGGATCCGGCAACGGAATGAATCCATCGTTATGATAGATTCTCCGGTTTCCACTTCTGCCAGAAGGTGGGAGGTGGAAGGCATGTATCGATGTACGTTACGCAACGTGCTGTTGCGTTTATTATACGGAGCAGGAGTTCCTGCCCAAACACTTTCGCACTGGTATCGCGCCATGAAGGGGTAGCTCTAATGACCGACACATGTATTCTTTTTTTCATTAAGTATCCGACTCCGGGCAATGTGAAAACACGGCTTGGTAAAGTTATTGGCGAAGAAGTTGCTACCTCACTGTACCGACATTTTGTACAGGATATGCTCAAGGGGTTTGAAAAAGTCGAATCGCAGTTGCGTATCTGTTACGCACCGTGCGGTACTGAGAATCCTGAAAAGGATTTTCGTGACTGGCTCGGACCACAGTATACATATCGTGAGCAGGTAGGAGATGATCTTGGCGAACGTATGAAACATGCCATGCAGGCTGCGTTTGATGAAGGTTTCCAGCGTGTGATCATTATCGGAAGCGATGTGCCTGACTTCCCGCCTGAGCTGTTAACAAAAGCATTTCTTGATCTTGATATGCAGGAAGCTGCTGTTGGCCCGTCTTATGATGGTGGCTACTACTTAATCGGTTTCAGAAAGGATACGTTCATTCCTGAAGTGTTTGATAACATTCCATGGTCAACCCGCGATGTATATCAGGCAACTTTAAAAAAGATTCACGCGGCTGACCTTGAACTTATTCGTCTTCCAGACTGGAATGATGTTGATACCATCTGGGATTTGAATTTGCTGTTCAGAACCAACCGTAACAGTTCTTTCAGGAAGTCATCCACGTATGCAATTCTTCGCGAGCATTCCAAGCTTATCCGTGAATACGATGTGGACTTACCATCCCATTGTCGACTCGATGAAGATTAACATTTGGTTCTAATATAAAAAAACAGCCTGTATCACAGAAGTGATACAGGCTGTTTTTTTGCTGTGCTACGCGCAGGAAGGAGACGAAGGAGGTTGGCTATACACGTAGCTTGGCAGATATATTATTCTGCAGGAGCGTAGTAGCAACGCTTAGGAGAATGAATCTCACCTGCTTCTTTAAGCTTTTTGATTGCCTTGGAGACTTCTTTGCTGTCTACACCAAGGACTTCTGCGATTTCACCGGGACGAACAGGCTTACCTGCGTTTTTCATTGCTTCAAGAACTTTAGCTTCCATTGGGAACTCCTGTTGGTTTTTCTTATCAAGATAGATTCCTATTATCGATAGGCTCGACTCCTGTCAACACTTTTCAAAATAAAATTCTGCAGTACAGAGTTCGCTTTGACAAAATGACCTTGTATACTGTGTATAACTATCTTTATTGCAAGGACGAACAACTTATTTTTGTTGCCCGAAAGATAGCCTGAGGGGTAGTATTGTAGCATTATCCTGTAATCAAGCTACTATCCTGTATGAATCAGCAGAAAGAAGGGAGCGGAATATGTTTGCAAACAGATGGCGGACAATAAGCGCGTTAGTATTTGCATTGCTCTGTATTATTTTCAACTGGCAGTGGGGCGTCGGGGTTATGTTTTTATTCTGGGCAATTCGAGATATCGCAGACGGGGAATCCCATTTTGTCGAAACTATTAAACGTTCAGAAGAGCTTATTCTGTATTGTCTCGTAATTGCAATGCAACTGTTCTTTGCACTGTTCTTCCTTGTTGCCGATTTCTCAAAAAATGATTTCCTACTTTGGTTTTTATAAGAAAAAATATCTATCACTCATAAAAGGCTGGGTTGCATTGCAACTCAGCCTTTTTGTCTTTTTTAGTTACAATTTTACTTTGATATTAATTTATGATTACCTGTAAGGGAATCTAATGGTACGCAAAAATTAGTAAAGTTTGTGACGATAATAAGTGACGAACAGCTTTGAATTGATTAACGACGAGTCACATTTTCTTATTACAAGTTGAATAGTAGTTATGACTGATTGGTAATCAGAGGGGGAAGTCTGCTGAATGTTAAGTGCTCGTTTCCTTAAACCGTATTTGGTAGTTGTTTGTACGTGTTGTTATGTTATCTTTTTAGCAATTACACTTGTTTATCAGGATAAAGTAGCCAGTAAAGAAGAACTGCTGATGGTAGATCAAAAACGGGCTGTAAGTATCAGAAAAAACAGCCTGATGGGGGACTTTGATATACCGTTTGCTGATGTACGCTTGTTGGCAGAAATTTTAACTAACAGATCGCAACAAACTGCTTTTGATGAAGATGAAGCAAGGAGTTTGTTATACTCCTTTGCGGATAATAAAAGGGATTATGGGCAAGTCCGTTTTCTGGATATCCATGGTAAGGAGATTATCCGCATCAATCGTGGTCAGGGTACGATGTATCAGGTTGCTCAAGATAAATTACAGGAGAAAGCGCACAGGGGATATATACAATCATCATCAAAGCTTGAACGGGGTGAGGTGTATGTTTCCCCATTGGATTTGAATATTGAAAACAAACAGGTAGAAGTTCCCTATGAGCCAGTTATTCGTTTTACCAGTCCTGTCTATGGAGTAGGTAATACTCGCATCGGGCTTGTTGCGCTCAATTTTTATGCTGCCAACATGCTGGATAATTTTCAAAGTGTTGTTTCTGAAAGCCTGAGCAACGTTATGTTGCTGAATGATCAGGGCTACTGGCTTGTGTCCGATGATCAGAAGCTCTGCTGGAGCTTTATGTTCCTGCAGGAAGAGCAGAGTCTGTACAAGACGTCATTCGCCTTCCATTATCCTGAAGTATGGAAACTTACGCAGGAGAATCCTTCCGGGCAAACCAGAAATGAAAAAGGATTGTTTACGTGGACAACGGTAAACCCCATTTTTTCAATTATCTTGAAAAATGTTCAGGGACAGCGGGCATATCCTGCGGTTTCTGTTAATCCGTACCATTGGGTTGTTGTCCAGCATGTGAGCGAGCAACAACTGGTAGCAATGGAAAATGAAATTTACAGAATATGTGCATGGGCATGGGGGATTTTGTGTATTGTCACTGCTGTTGCCTTGTGGTTTACCTTTCTTTCAGCCCAGCAAAGTCAGGAGCATAGAGAAGAGCTTGAGGTTCTCGCACATAATGACTGGCTGACCGGACTTTCAAACTTACCCCATGTTTTCAGTAAGCTGGAAGCGGCATGTATGCGTGCTGCACAAAGTGCCGTGCCGTTTTCTCTGATGTATATTGACCTTGATGATTTTAAATTTGTGAATGACAGGTTCGGGCATGAAGCCGGTAATATTGTGTTGCGTCATGTTGCCACTGTGTTGCGTAAACATGTCCGCATGACTGATACCGTGGCACGTATCGGTGGGGACGAGTATGTTATTTTACTCGAAAACTTGGCTGATACTAGTAAAGCTGAGGAAATAGCAGCGCAGTTACTAGTGGCTTTTGAAGAACCTGTTGCGCTTGAGTATGGCAACAGGGTGTATGTGAAGGCGAGTATTGGTATTGCAGCATGGAGTCAGGATGTCGTCAGTGCAGATGACTTGATGAAGCGTGCTGATGTTGCCATGTATAACGCCAAGCATGGCGGGAAGAATAGAATAGCTGTGTTTTCCCATGAAAAGGAACCCGTTGCTGTGTAAAAAAAGATCATGACTGGGTAAGGGGTAATGAGTGGCTCAGACCATCATTACTCCTTTTTTTTGTTCAAGTTGATGCCGCAGTGTGCGTAGGAGAGTATGTGAGACAAGTTCAGACACCCGCTTGCAGCAAGGGAAAAAGTATGACAAATCCCCGCAAAAAAGACGCGTTGTGTGTCTGATTTATAGTCACAGGTATCCTAAATAGTAACAGGAGCAACATCATGGCATCTATTGGAACCCCCTTAACTCATTCTGCAACTAAGATTTTGTTACTCGGCTCGGGCGAGCTTGGTAAAGAGGTAGCCATTGAGGCAATGCGACTCGGTGCGGAAGTTGTTGCAGTTGATCGTTACGAGAACGCTCCCGCCATGCAAATTGCTCATCGTTCATATGCTATTAATATGCTTGATGGCAGTGCCTTGCGGGAAATTGTTGCGAAAGAGCAGCCGGATTTGATTGTTCCGGAAATTGAAGCCATTGCAACAGATACGTTGCTTGAGCTTGAAAAAGAAGGTTGTACCGTAGTGCCGACAGCTAAGGCAACATGGTTGACCATGAACCGCGAAGGCATTCGCAGATTGGCTGCAGAAGAGCTTGGGGTACCAACTTCCCCTTACCGTTTTGCAGACACGGAAGAAGAGTATCGGGCTGCTGTGGAAGCCGTGGGAATGCCGTGTGTAGTGAAGCCGGTAATGAGCTCTTCCGGTAAAGGACAGAGCACGGTAAAAACAGAAGCCGACATCGCAGGTGCATGGAAATATTCTCAGGAAGGCGGACGCACAGGCGGAGGACGTATTATCGTTGAAGGCTTTGTGGAATTTGATTATGAAATCACGCTTCTTACAGTCCGCCATGCAGCAGGAACAAGCTTCTGTGATCCGATAGGACACTATCAGGAAGACGGTGACTACCGGATGTCCTGGCAGCCGCAACCTATGTCCGCCATTGCGCTGGAACGTGCACGGGATATTGCCCGCACTGTGACAGATGCATTAGGCGGATTTGGTATTTTTGGAGTGGAGCTGTTTATTAAAGGTGATGAGGTCATCTTCAGCGAAGTATCTCCACGTCCTCACGATACTGGTTTGGTGACAGTTATCTCCCAGAACCTCAGCGAGTTTGCGTTACATGCACGTGCTATTTTGGGGCTTCCGATTCCAGAGATTGCTCAGCGTGGTGCCGCTGCTTCCAGTGTTGTGCTGGTGGAAGGAAACGGAGTAGGGGCAACCTTCTCAGGATTGGATACAGCTTTGAGCGAGCCGGAAACACAGCTTCTCCTTTTTGGTAAGGCAGAAGTGCAGGGACGTCGTCGTTTAGGTGTGGCATTGGCTCTTGATGAAGATATTGAGAAGGCTAAGGAAAAAGCTAAGCGTGCTTCTTCCGCTGTGACTGTGACGTTTTAATTCCATAATTGCGAGAGTGCATTAGCGAAGTAGAGCCTGCAGCTTGAAAGCTTCCAGATTCGCATATTAAGAAATAACAGCCCCTGATACATGTGATGAGCACTGTGTCAGGGGCTTGTATTATTCGGTTACTGTTCTGCTGAATTAACTATCCATAGAGCGCAGCCAGTACACTGACGCAACAGGTCAACAGAAACACTTCCGAAGAGGAATTCCTCCTCTTTGCTTATGCCGCGGCGGCCGATAACAATTGTGCCGTGGTTTCCTTCTTTTTGTATGGTGATAATATCTTTTGCAATGGATTCACCGGTGGCGCAAACTTTTGCTCCTTCGAACGGTGAGCTGCAACTGACTATGTATTCCTGATTGACCGAATTTTCATGAATTTCGTTACGGGCAAACAGTTCGTGTGCTTTGTTCAAAGTACGTTTGTACTCTGTGGTCAAGTCCAGACATTCTGTGCGCCACAGTGCCTCAGTTTCGAAAAGGTCTTTATCCGGAAGACGTTCAATAAACAGCAGGGTAACAAGTACATCCGGAATGGAACGGATCATTCTGGCTGTATATTCCACGGCCTCAAAAGAAGGCTTGGAAGAATCAAAAGCCACAAGAATATTGTAGATGTTCATACTTCAGGATACCTCCCGCGGGCTGCCTTAAATACGGGGAGTTCGTTAAAACATGTAACCAATGCGCTTACAAACTCCGCAACAGATGAATAAAATACACTATTTTTTGCTGAAAAATGCATGCAGATGTTGTTTAGAGCGTCCGGTATGTACGGATATTTTTTTTGTATGTTGGCAAGCCGATAGGGCATAGCCAGCGCCATATCCTCTTTGGTAATTGCAGGTGAACCGACTGGGCTGTTTTTTACGACTGCAAGCTGCTGTGCTGTTATTTCGCGTTGTCCCACAAGCAGAAGCAGAATGCTGCCAAGCCCGAATAAATCCAGTGCAAACGGGTTTTCCCGTAGTCCGAACGTGTAGTCGAAATCAATCCAGCGCCAGTCCCGTGTGCTGGATTCAATAAGCAGGTGATCGCGCCGTATGTCACCATGCTGTTCGTGGTTATGATGCAGGTGCTCAATTGCGCGTACTGCACCGATAAATTGAGCAAAGTAATCTGGAAAAACGGTGTTGAAATACTCCTCATGCGACATGGTTAATCGATCGAGGACGATGTCGAGTTCAGTTCCATATATGATATCGAGTATCCTCACACAGTTTCCCATTTCATCCATAACTGTCCGTCCCTGCATGAATCGCTTGTCGCCTTCAGTCATTGCAAGAATTCTGGATTCTTTGCGAGGACTCCTGTAGCAGGTGGAGTTAAGTTTCCCGATGCTTACTTCAAAGCTTTCGTAAAACTCAAGTTTGATGATTCGCTGGATGCCGGTTTCAAGCTCCTTGCATCGTTTTACCCAGTATTTGGGATCCTCCAGTCCGAATCTGCGTTCTGACAGGTTCTTGGTAACCAGATAGTGTATGCCGTCCAGAAAGATAACGTCGCCGTAATCAATGGACATGAAATCGGTTGTGTCAGTTACAATGCGCCCCGCATGTCTGCGTGGAAAATCAGGAAGATACTCTGCAAGAATGTCATAGGCACGTGTGTCCATAGAGTGTCCTGTGGGTAAAAGGAGTGGAAGTGCTATCTGTCTAGTTCGTTTTCCATGTAGCGTCGTATTGATTCTACACGTCGCCTGTTGACGCCAAAGTCATACCAACCGGTTCGTGATGCTGAGCGTACGTGAATTTTATCTCCGGCAAAAAACAGTTCCAGATCATCAGTAAATCCAAGAAACATGGAGCGGATGCTCACTCTGACATAATGACTGGCTTTTTCTTCCAGTTCGGCCTTGGGCAGTTGTTGGACGTATTCTACAAGCTTGGGGAACACAGCAAGCGTGCTTGCTTTGGGTACTAATGGCTCAACATAATGACTGTCTTCTTGCGGCAATTTGCTGCATACGCAATTGGGGGAAACAGGGCAGGGAGAAAGAACACTGTCTGATGTGTCGACTTCCATAGTTTTATCCAGCGTTGTCGCGGTATAGTTGCTGTCCTTGCTGGTGATTCCGAAAAAAGAAAGAAATTTCATGAGTTACCTGCCTGTAAGAGACTGCGTTCTGAATGCGTATTGTGCCATGTGTACAGCGTAGGGCAAATGAAAGAAGAGGAAAAAGAGCATACTACGCAAACTAATCATCTGAAGTACGCAACTAAATATGGAAGGGTGGTTTTAGCGAGATGAAACAGCATAGAAAACGCCCCGCAATAGATATTGCGGGGCGTAGTATATTCAGCGGAGTTGATGTGATTACATCTTTAAGTTGATTTGCTCTGGAGAAAGCTTCCGTTCAAGTCGCTTGGCATACTTGGACATGAGCAGACATGGCAGGAAGTACAAGACAGCAGCTGTTGTCCATAGTTCCATTGAAGCAATCATGAGACGGTTATCCAGCGCTTTGGTTACGGAGGTAAGCTCCATAACGCCAAGGACGGTTACCAGTGAGGTATCTTTAAAGATTGCAATAAAGAGTCCCACGATTGGCGGAATCATCTGTTTGAGTGCCTGCGGAAGAATAATTTTGCGCATAGTCTGCCAGTATGAAAGACCGGAAGAGTACGCTGCTTCCACCTGTCCCGGAGGAATGTTCTGAATACCACCGCGTACAATCTCTGCAAGATAGGCAGCTGTAAAGAGTGTCAGCGCAATGGATGCAGACCATACGGTGTTGATAAAGCTGTCGAACAATACCGGAATAAGGAAGTATACCCAATAGATGACGATGATCAGCGGGTTTCCTCGGATGAGTTCGATGTAAAGCAAGCTCGGGATACGGAAAATACGGTTATCGGAACTTCTCCCGAGTCCGACTACGAGACCGATAAAGAAACTTGCAACAATGGCGACAATGGCGATGATAAATGAGAGAGAAAAGCCTCCCAGTCCCCAGAATAAGTCATCTCCGGTTGCATTCGGGAACTGCCAGACCAGCATTGTCGGAAATTCAGTAATGATGACAGACCAATCAAAGTTGTAGAGGCCTCGTACGAGTGAAAAAAGGAGTCCTGCAAGGATGGCAAGGAAAGCACCTTTACTGATGAGTACAAGAGTTACATACAGTTTTTTCAAAATAAGCTGGCTGGTGCTTACCTGTACACCTGAGTGCATGTTGGCTCTGCGGCGATGGCGCAGATAGCGGGCAGCAGGGTTAACCAGCACTTTATTAAATACGGAGATCGGGATTAACAACAGGTTGATGAACATAACCGGCAGACTGTTGTTTCCTTTACTGGAGGAACGGATGCGTCCGTCTACCCCGTTAATGATAAAGGCGATAACAAGAGAGAAGGAAAGGTACAGTACAGATGCAGCCGTGGTTGCTTCAAACCCTTTAAACGTTAGAGCTTCAACCTGTTGCGCCTGCCATGTAAGGTCGGCAACACCGACAATCATGGCAAGGGATGTGTTTTTCATGTTGTTGAGAAATTCACTGCCAAGGGGCGGAATAATTTCTCTGAATGCCAGCGGAAGAATGATTTTACGCAGAACCTGTACATAGGTCAGGCCGGATGAATACGCAGCTTCGAGCAGACCTTTAGGAATGGACTGGAGTCCTGCGCGGATTACTTCTGCCATAAAGGCGCTTGTATAGATACCTACGGCAACTGTTGCGGTCCAGAACTCAAACTGGGTTTCAAATAAAAATTCTCTTCCAGCTTCCGGCAATGCCTGCGGGAAAGCAAAATAGAAAAAGAACAGGATAACAAGCAGCGGAGTATTTCGGAAAAACTCTACAATACATGTGGCTGTCCAGTTCAGAGGTTTGAAGTCGGACAGGCGCGCAAGGCCGAGTGCAGTACCCAGCGAGATACCGATGAGGGAACTGATGATTGTGATTTTAACAGTCAGCCAGAGTCCCTTCAGGATTTCTACCCCGAAGTTCAGCTGATAGGTATCGTTAACAGTGAAGAGAATCGGCCACTGAAAGTCGTACCCGAAATCAAAGACCCAGCCCCAGTAATAAAGACTGAGAAGACCGAGTACAGCAAGAACAGTGTTCTGAACCCAAACTTTTTCCAACCAGTAGCGTAACATGAAATAACAAACCCTTTAGCAAATAAGTGCAGTGTGTTGTGGCACTGCTGCCGGATGGCAGTAATAAAACGTACGTCCGGCATACACCGGACGTACGAAAAGTGATCAATAGATCAGACGGTTACGGCCAAAGCTCGATGGAGCCGGTCATTGGCATAGCAAAAGGAGTGTCAGGACCGTACCATTTGTTGTAGATGTTCATGTAGGTACCGTCGCGCCACATATCCTGAAGTGCTGCGTTTACACCGTTGCGAAGTGCGGAGTCGTTCTGAGGAAGGCCGATACCGTATGGCTCGTCAGAGAGGAACTCGCCAACAAGTTCAAATTTACCCGGAGTTTTGGATGCATAGCCGAGGAGAATTGTAGCATCAGTAGACCAGCCTGCTACACGACCCATCTGGAGAGCCTGGAAGCACTCAGATTCTTTCTGGAAGGAAATAACGTGTGCGTCAGGGTTTGCAACGCCGAGAGCTTTAAGAGCACGCTTTACGTTGATTTCGGAAGTAGTACCCTGCATTGTAGCAATTTTTTTGTCTTTCATGTCAGCAAGAGATTTGTACTTGCCGGTTTTTGCGAGAATTTTCTGACCATCAAAGAAATATGTGATGGAGAAATCGATGGACTTTTCACGCTCGCGGGTGTGAGTCATGTTAGCTACAGACGCATCAATACGACCCTGCTGAATGAAAGCAATACGGGTTTTGTTGTTAACCTTAACTCGTTCGATATCAACACCGAGACGTTTTGCAAGCTCTGTGGCGACATCGTAGTCAAAACCTACCCACTCGCCCTTGCTGTTAAAGAACGCACCAGGAATGGAGTCAGTCATGATACCGATACGGATTTTCTTATCTTTCATGATACGGTCGTAAGAAGGACCCGCAAAAGCAACGGACGCCATCATCACGAGAGCCAAAGTTAAGGCAAGAACTCTACTAAGACGCATGTTTAAACTCCCAGTTTCATTAAGTTACATCTTACCGCAAAAGCGGTACACCTCAAGAATAACAAAAAAGCAAAATTACGAGCAGCACCTCATTTAGTGAGACAGAATTTTGCTTAAAAATTCTTTACTTCGTTCATGCTGCGGGTTGTTGAAGAATTCATGCGGTGTGTTTTCCTCAACTAATACACCATGATCCATAAAGATAACTCTGTCCGCAACTTCACGGGCAAAGCCCATTTCGTGTGTTACACACGCCATGGTCATACCTTCACGGGCAAGTGCTTTCATTACATCCAGAACCTCATTGATCATTTCAGGATCAAGCGCAGAGGTAGGTTCATCAAAAAGCATGATCTTCGGCTTCATTGCAAGCCCGCGTGCAATGGCAACACGCTGCTGCTGACCACCGGAAAGTTGTGTCGGATATGCTCCTGCCTTGTCTGGAATGTTAACTTTTTCAAGAAGTTCCATCCCAAGCTTGTCAGCTTCTGCGCGTGGCATATTACGCACCATTGTTGGTGCAAGAGTGATGTTTTCCAAAACTGTCATATGCGGATACAGATTGAACTGCTGGAAGACAAAACCGATCTCTGCACGGAGCGTTGTAAGATCAAGGCGAGGATTGTGCAGATCCATCTCATCAACAATTATTTTACCCTGCTGAATGGGTTCAAGTCTGTTTATGCAGCGAATGAGTGTTGACTTGCCGGAACCGGAAGGTCCACAGATTACAACAACTTCGCCCTGTTTTATTTCAAGATTAATATCTTTAAGCACATGGTGGTCACTGCCGTACCACTTATTCACTTGTTCAAAACGAATCACTGAGTACTCCACTTAATAGCACAATAAATATTCACATCCCGTCTTCGCTGCTATCAGAAAAAACCTTTCAAATGCAAACAAAAAGTAAATATTTACAAAATTGTAAAAAATATTTTGAAAGTTGGTTATTTGCTCAAACTCTTGAATAGCAACGTTTTTTGCGAGAACAAAAATGAAAGTTTTTTAGAAGAGAGCAATGTGAGTTGCAGTTACTTTCAATTTTCTTTGATTATTATTATTCTATATTGCATTTTTTACACTCTTGTAAAGCTTGAGACTATCGACACGTGTTTCTTGCAGATATTTTGCGCATGTCACTTGCGTGGCATAAAAGAGAAGGTGGCAGGTAGTAGTCTTCTGTGGTAGTTCCTCTCGGAATAAGGGAAATAAGAGGATTACGAATGAAACAGTCGATGCGAAAGAGGTGGAGCGACCTGTGCAGTGTTTTTACTGCACAATGCCGGTCGTTCTGGGTTATGTGGAGTGTCTGTCTGTTACTGCTCGTGAGTGCATTTTATGCTGCAGGCAGTGTGTTTGCTGCAATCGCATTTGGAGGGATTCTGGGATGCGTTTGTGCGATGCTGCTGGGGGAGATGGGTGCATTTGTCAGGAATGGGGAGTTTGACGCGGTAAGCGCGGCGATCGCTATTCTGGCGGCAGTTATGGCCAGTGCGGGATTTTTTGTACCGGTAAAATGGACTGTGGTAGCCGGCTGCCTGATCAGTTCCGGTCTCCTGCTTTGCTTTTTGCTGAAGCGGCTGGACAACGAGACAGGAATGAATATTCAGTCCGGCTTATGGCTCGGGTCCGTGCTCACAGCTATGTTATGTGTATTTTTGTATGCAGGGCCATATGCGTACCTCGTACACATTGCAGCCTACCTGCTTGCTGTGGGACTTTACGGCTTGTTTTTGCTCAATCTTGCAAACGGTGCTGAACACGGCTTGCAGGCTGCATGGTACGTAGCGTTGGTTATCGGTATCGCCTGTCTTGGTGGAACTGCCTTTAACCTGCTTGGGATTGAGCCTGATCCGTCAATTACCTTCAGCGGGCTTGCCACAGGTCTTGGTTGCACTATGCTGTATTCCCCGATCAAACAGTTACTTGCGACCATGGCTAAACGTCATGAAGAAGACTGGCGAGATTTTCTGTAATTGAAAAGTTTTTTGCCCATGAAAAAACCCGTTATGCATATAGCGGGTTTTTTTGTGCCTAGCCGGCAGGATGTTGGCGCATGTACTCACTGACTGTTGCAGTGATAGTGGCGACTGCTTGTTGTGTGAGGTACTCTTTATTCTCTTCCGGTTCCATGCTCACCATAAGAGCCAGATGCATGCCCAGTGCAAGCCAGAATCGAATTTGTCTGCGGTCTACTGCAAGGCCAAACCGTTCTTCTATTGTTTCGTACAGCACTGAGCGGATTCGCGAGTCATGTGTTTCGCTTAATTCCTTAATGTGCTGATTCATGACACCTGCTTTAGTCAGTTCAACCGCAAGAACATGGTCTTCGGGAGAATGGTCCGTAATAAAGTTTTTAAGCAGGCAGCCTATAAACTCGACAATATTACCCCAGGCAGCTTCGTATGAAATCTGGTCTATAAGAAAAGTGTGGGATTCATCCAGTCTGTCTGCATAAAGGCGAATAATAATATTTTCTTTGTCAGGGAAGTAGCGATAGATGGTTCCGATATTTAACCCTGATTCAGCGGCAACTTTGTTGGTAGTGAATTTCTCATACCCTTCTGTAAGAAGTACGCGTTTAGAGGCCGTGAGAATCTTGTTTATGGTTGCTATCGCACGTTCCTGTTGCGGTTTTGTGCGTAACGAGTTGTTCATGTAGTGCTCCTTAATGCTACTCTCATATCCCGACAATTGCGTTGGCTCAAGAGGGATTGGAAAACAAGCAAAAGGTTAACTCTGATTAATCTGTTGTAGCAAATTTGTGGGCAGCTGAGGAGTCCTTATATACGGGAGTATCGGAAGGATGGTGTGTTTTGGTGGGGTTCAAAAGGGCATAAAAAAACTCCGAAGCATAAAAATGCTTCGGAGTATGTTTGCATGTGGCGGAGAGGGAGAGATTCGAACTCTCGGTACCAGTTTTGCTAGTACACACGATTTCCAATCGTGCTCCTTCGGCCGGGCTCGGACACCTCTCCGCGTTGCGAATTGAGTAGCTATCAAAGGAGAGGGCGTCATGCAAGAAAAAAATATAAAAAGTCGTACACAGATAGTGTGTGCTGCATGTTTTAACGGCAGCATAGGATGTTCATCGTAATTTTATTACAGGATGTGGATTTTATATTTTTCAGCAAAGCGTTTTTTGTCTGCTTCTGAAATTGTTTTCAATGTGAGCACGTCGCGCAGGAAGTTTTCAGAAGGACCGCCCGGAGCATTGATAACGAGTATATGGCTTTGGACTAGTGCCTTGAAACTTCGGGGTACAAGCGTGCCTGCAATGACCATGTCTCTAGCATGGGCTACGAGTTTTTCTCCATTTACAACAAACTCTACCTTGCCGGAGATGACATAGAATATTTCGTCATCAATTTCATGATAGTGATACGGAGCGCCGTTGCCTGCAGAAAGAATGCTGTCAAAGATTGAAACTTTTCCTTCTGTGTCTTCTCCTGTTGCAAGAAAAGCAAGTTGTTCCCCGCCTGCAGGGCTGTATGTCTCAGCTTCGCCTTTGCGAATGAACTTATAGCGCATGGTTGGGTAACCTCCGTATGCCTTTGGGCAATCATGTGTTATTGCGGAAGGGGTATGGAAGTATAGCGCGGTGGAGAAAAAAATCCAATATTCTTAGAGGTTCTTTTGGGAATGGAGAGATGGTTGAGAGGTAATAAAAAAAGCCCTTTGATTCATTGAATCAAAGGGCTTTTGCGTACATGTGGCGGAGAGGGAGAGATTCGAACTCTCGGTACCAGTTTTGCTAGTACACACGATTTCCAATCGTGCTCCTTCGGCCGGGCTCGGACACCTCTCCGCGATGGAAAAAGAAGGCACAAACATTACTGCTTGCGCCTTCTGGGAGTCGGACACCCACCTACAACTGCTACGGCTGCTTTCTCTCGAACCTGACCGGGTTGACAGCGTAAATGCCATCCGACTCCCTACTCAATTAGGGTAAATTTGTTGACTGGCGGAGAGGGAGAGATTCGAACTCTCGGTACCAGTTTTGCTAGTACACACGATTTCCAATCGTGCTCCTTCGGCCGGGCTCGGACACCTCTCCGCGATGGAAAAAGAAGGCACAAACATTACTGCTTGCGCCTTCTGGGAGTCGGACACCCACCTACAACTGCTACGGCTGCTTTCTCTCGAACCTGACCGGGTTGACAGCGTAAATGCCATCCGACTCCCTACTCAATTAGGGTAAATTTGTTGACTGGCGGAGAGGGAGAGATTCGAACTCTCGGTACCAGTTTTGCTAGTACACACGATTTCCAATCGTGCTCCTTCGGCCGGGCTCGGACACCTCTCCGCGATGGAAAAAGAAGGCACAAACATTACTGCTTGCGCCTTCTGGGAGTCGGACACCCACCTACAACTGCTACGGCTGCTTTCTCTCGAACCTGACCGGGTTGACAGCGTAAATGCCATCCGACTCCCTACTCAATTAGGGTAAATTTGTTGACTGGCGGAGAGGGAGAGATTCGAACTCTCGGTACCAGTTTTGCTAGTACACACGATTTCCAATCGTGCTCCTTCGGCCGGGCTCGGACACCTCTCCGCGTCGAGGTGGATAACTAGCAAACAGGATAGTACTTGGCAAGTGAAAAAGCAAAAAAAATAAAAAAAGGGCGGCGAATATGCAGCCCTCTCATGGTTTATTCTTTATCTGTTTTTTTAGTATCGTCCAGAGAAACTCCCTGGTCAGAATCCGGGAATCAGTTTCCCCAGTTTCGAATAAATCGCACGATAAAAAACACAGCAACAATTGCTGCGAGATACGATGAAAAGTCTTTCATTAAAAAAGCTCCAGACCTGCATAGATGATAATAACCATGCGTAAGAATTATTGTGCAGTCAATTTTACAATAGCGAGTTCAGTTGTGCGGAAAAATCTGTGTATATTTTCCCTGAGGATCAAAAATATAACAGGCAGTTTCATATGGCAAATGAAAAGGGCGGCTTAATTGCCGCCCTTTTACAAGCTATTTGCAGTTGTACTTTTTCTTTTTAGCAGAACCGCATGAGCATCCTGACGAGGAGCCTCCCCGTCCGTCAAAGCTGATGCCTCAACCCGAAGGTTTATGGCCTTTAGGAACAACTTTGATGCAGACGAGTGCTATGATCACTAACCCTATAATGGGTATGAGGTACTCAAGCATACAAGCCTCCTTTCGGATTCTCCGCTACTTAACGCCAATGCCTACCACATGGTATCCGCAGTCAACGTGCAGGACTTCACCGGTAACGCCGGATGAAAGGTCAGAGGCAAGGTACAGTGCAGAACGTCCCACATCCTGTGTGGTAACGTTGCGCTGTTGCGGAGCATTTTCTTCAATGTAGTTAAGAATTTTACGGAAACCGGAAATGCCGGATGCAGCAAGAGTTTTAATCGGGCCTGCGCTGATGGCATTAATGCGGACATTTTTCTCGCCGAGATCAACGGCAAGGTAACGTACGCTGGCTTCAAGAGCTGCTTTGGCAACACCCATTACGTTGTAGTTAGTAATAACCTTTTCAGCGCCGTAATAGGAGAGGGTGATAACTGATGCGTTATCAGTGAGCAGATGCTCAAAAGCACCACAGACAGCTGTCAGCGAGTAAGCAGAAATGTCCATGGCAAGTTTGAAACCGTCACGGGAAGTTTCAATGAAACGACCCTGAAGGTCTTTACGGTCAGCAAATCCGATGGAGTGAACAATAATATCCACGCCACCCCATTTTTCTTCAACCAGTTTTGCAGCGGCAGCAATTTCTTCATCACTGCTGACATCACACTGGAAGATAAAATCACCCTCGAGTTCTTCACAGATAGGCTCAACGCGTTTTTTTAACGCATCGCCGAGGAAGTTGAACGCAAGTTGTGCGCCTTGTTCTTTGAATTCTTTGGCAATGCCGTATGCAATACTTTTATTGTTGGCAACACCCAGAATCAGGGCTCGTTTCCCTTCAAGAAGCATAGGAACTCCATTTCAGTTTGTCTGCATGTAAGCAGACTTCTACGGTATTATTGTGGTTGCACTCATTAGAATAGCAGTGTTTGCCCTGTAAGTATAGTGTAGGCCTCAGCGTACTTTTTGCCAGTTTCGGCAACAACTTCTTCAGGTAATGCAGGTGCAGGAGGAGTTTTATCCCAGTCCTGTGTGCTGAGCCAGTCACGCAGGTATTGCTTGTCAAAGCTAGGCTGTCCTTTACCCGGTGTGTAGCTGGACTTAGGCCAGAAGCGGGAAGAGTCCGGTGTGAGAACTTCATCAATAAGAGTCAGTTCACCGTCAACCATACCGAATTCAAACTTGGTATCAGCGATGATGATACCTTTATCTTCTGCGAAATCACGACCTTCAGAGAAAATGCGCAAACTTACATCTGCTACTTTTTCGGCAAGTTCTTTGCCAATCATTTCTGTAGCACGTTCAACAGAAATGTTTTCGTCATGGTCACCGAGTTCTGCTTTAGTGGAAGGAGTAAAGAGCGGAGTCGGGAATTTTTCAGACTCAACCATACCTTCCGGCAGTTCGTAACCGCATACGGAACCGGTTTTCTGGTAATCTTTCCAGCCGGAACCTGAAATGTGACCACGCACAATGCATTCGATAGGAAGCGGCTTTGCTTTTTTAACAAGCACAGAGCGACCTTCTAATTCATCTGCATACTTGTGCAGCGGCTCTGGAAAATCTTTTACGTCAGATGCGATGAGGTGGTTGGCAATGATGTGCTCAAACTTTTTCATCCAGAACAAGGTGATCTGGTTAAGGATAACACCTTTGTATGGAATCGGTTCTGCCATAATTACATCGAATGCTGACATGCGGTCGGTTGTAACAATAAGTAGACTGGAATCGTCAATTTCGTAGATATCGCGAACTTTACCGCGGGAAAGAAGCGGGTAATCAGTAATTGTTGTCTGCGTAACGACTTTCATGTGAGAACTCCTGCAAGGGGTTAATTTTTTAAGCGGGTTTCTGCGGAACGGGCGTGTGCTTCTAGTCCTTCAAGACGTGCAAGACGCGCAATTTTTGGCGCATTCTTTTGCGTAAAGGAAGCCGACGCAGCAATAATGCTGGATTTTTTTGTGAAGGTTTCAACGGACAGAGCCGATGAAAAACGTGCAGTTCCGTTTGTCGGCAGCACGTGGTTAGGGCCTGCAAAGTAATCACCGACAGGTTCCGGAGAGTTGGCGCCCATAAAAATGGCACCAGCGTTGCGGATTGTCGGTAACAACGCCCAAGGATCTTCAACAATAACTTCCAGATGCTCAGGTGCAACATTGTTGGAAAGCTCCACAGCAGTTGCCATGTCTGGAGTAACAACAATAGCACTCCAGTCTTTCAGGGCGGTTGCGGCAATTTCATTGCGCGGGAGCAGTGCGGTCTGCGTGCCAAGCTCTTCGCGAACAGCGCTTGCGAGCTGCTCGTCGTCTGTCACAAGAATGGCTGACGCAAGCGGATCGTGCTCTGCTTGTGAGAGCATGTCTGCGGCAATTTGCACAGGGTTTCCGGTTTTGTCTGCAAGGATAAGAATCTCGCTTGGACCGGCGACCATGTCGATGCCGACCGTACCGATAAACATACGTTTAGCGGTAGTCACAAAGATATTTCCCGGACCGGCAATAACATCTACAGCAGGAATGGTTTCTGTGCCGTAGGCAAGGGCGGCAATAGCCCATGCACTGCCACAGGCAAACACATCGGTGATGCCAAGATGATGCGCGGCTGCGAGAATATACTGATTGGGAACGCCGTCAGCACGTGGCGGTGAGACAACGCAGATGTTTTCTACGCCGGCAACCTGTGCTGGGATAACGTTCATAAGCATACTGGAGATAAGCGGGGTGTCACCGCCTTGTCCGCCCGGTACATAGAGCCCGGCACGGTCAACAGGGCGCACCACCTGTCCCAAAATGGTTCCGTCTTCGCTTGTGGTGAACCAGGATTTCTCTTTCTGGTTTTCGTGGAACGTACGGATATTGTGTGCAGCTTCTTTGATGATATCAAAGTCTTCTGCAGGAATGTCCTGAGCAGCTTTAGCCAGAGTTGCTTCAGAAACGCGCACCATATCCTCAGTAAACGAAGGGCAGTCAAACTTTTGCGTGTAATGAACAAGAGCCTTATCCCCTTCTGTATGCACATGATGCAGGATTTCACGCACCACAGGTTCAACAGAATTGTCAGGGTTATCCCGTCCAGCGAGAAGTTCCCTGATTCCCTTCCAGTCATCGTTGGACTGGTAGCTGATCATACGACAGGGCATACTGGCTCCTAATCAAATAAGGTTCATAAAACTAAATCCGACGCACCATCCTTATAAGAGGGCGTCGGAAAAGTCGAGTCGATCATGTTGAGACACTGGATACAATTAACATGTTCGTCAAAATTCATAATCTAAAAGAAATATAGCACGATACGCGTCGCGTGTGTCAGATGTTCCCCATACTTCCGGATCAACTTCTATGTGAATGTAGCCCAGCCTGATAATCAGGTTGAGGCGTTCATCCAGTTTCAGGGTAGATTCTGTATCGAGTTCAATAAGCCAGTCTTTTGTGGTGAGGTAGGTGCCCCAGTTATTTCGGTACCCGCCTTGAAGCAGTTCCGTGGAAAACCGATTGTTTTTAACTATGGAAGGGCTGTTTGTGCCGCGCATGTAGAGTAGTTTTATGGATGAAGTGAAAAAGTTGATGAGGCTTAAATCATCTACAAGCAAGCCCAGAGTCCAGCGCCCTGTGGCGTCCTGCAGGATAAGGGTGCTTTCTGTAGTAATTGCTGTGCGATAGTAACCGAAATCGGTAAGTCCCCATTGGTTGGAGACAAACGGCATTCTGCCTGCTCCATTTTCATAGGAGTTTGCATTATCTCCGCTACCCCACCAACCAAGAATACCTAACGTGTAATGGCGGAATCGCCAGTCGAGTTCGCCGAGTAATACAGCGCCTTCTCTGCTGGCAGGATCGTTACCACCATAGAGTGTTCCCCACATGAGATCACTCTTGAATACAAAGTCGCAGGGGAGATGGTATTTGCCGGAGAATCCTGTCCAGAATGCCCACGGGTCACCGGAAAAATCTGAAAAGCCGTTCCAGATGCCTATGTTACTACCATCAATCCAGGCAGAACCAAGCGGGTCACCTGAAACATTTTTTCCAAAATTAGAATATAAGACATATGGGGTTGAAATTTGGGAGCCAGCTGCGCATTTGACAGCCAGAGAGTATATATCCATTGTACGGTTCGATACAGTTTCATTTGGCCTGTCGTACGGTCTGCCCCATACGATGCTTCCGCTGAAAACATCTGTAAATTTATATGCCAAGGCAATAGCTGCGACAGTATCGTCTAAAATGATCGAGCCGCCAATCTGGTTGGGCATATGGACAGAAATGAGTCCGGCTCTTCCCCGAAATTCGCTGTCTTCCGGTTGGACATGTACGAAGAGTTGTGAGGTCTGTACGTTAACGCCCTGCGAGCCGATCTGCCCACCGGTAAACTCACCATAGCCGTACTCGTCACCATCATCGACTCCCCAATAGGTATCCACTTCAAAGAGTCCTGTGGCAGAAACTGCATCATCAGGGTTTACATCAAACTGGAGCTGGAAGTACTGAGCTCCGCGGAAGTTATTATTAACCTCTTGTTCAGAGTAGGGTGATTCAAACCCCAGAGTAGAGCCGGTTGACCATTGAGTAAAGACTTGCAATGTGCCGGAAGGGCGAACTTCGAAGGCTGCACATGGAATAGAGAAACTAAGAAAAGCAAGAATAAAAGCCATTGTCAGTGCATAGTACGTCTCTCTCATTCTCTATTTAAACCTCTGATAGTAAAGTGTATTTTTACGCTATGAAGTGTGGGTATAGATGGGGATGATATTTTAGACTGTGTATTTTTTCGACCAGATTGCAGCGGTATGAGAGATTGTAGAAAAATGGTATATGGATACGTATGGAACCGATTGATTTGAAAACGATTCCCGTTTCTCCGGGAGTCTATCTATATAAAGATGTACACGGGCGTGTGGTCTATGTGGGGAAAGCCAAACATCTCCGCAAACGTGTGGCGTCGTATTTTCGTCCGCCGGAGACACAGACACCTAAGACACGGGCAATGCTCCGGCAGGCTCAGTCCATTACAACGCTGATCACTACAACTGAAAAGGAAGCGTTGCTTCTTGAAGCAAGTCTCATCAAGAAGCACAAACCGCGGTATAATATTCTGCTGCGGGATGATAAGCAGTATGTTCTTTTCAAATTGAATAAAAAGCATCGCTGGCCTCGCCTTACGCTTACCCGAAAAGTTCTTAAGGATGGTTCAAAGTATTTTGGACCCTTTACCTCTTCCCATTCTGCTTGGCAGACGCTCAAGGCAGTCCACAAGGTATTCAAGCTTCGCAGGTGTTCAGACAGGGCTTTTTCCAACAGGGTTCGACCTTGTTTGTATCATCATATGGGCCAGTGCATGGCACCATGTTGTCTTGAGATTTCTCATGAAGAATACTCAGAACAGGTACAGCGCGTGGAATTGCTTCTTTCGGGTAAATCCAATGAACTAGTGGAAGTGCTGACTGCGAAAATGTACGCGGCTTCAGAAGCTATGGAGTTTGAAACAGCAGCGCAATTGCGGGATCAGATTAAAGCCGTAGAAGTGACAGTAGAAGCGCAAGCTGCCGTTATTCCAACAGCACATGATATGGATGTGATCGGACTGGGCGAAACTGACGCAGGGCTGGCGCTCGGCATTCTGTTTATCCGCGGTGGCATTCTTATCGACAAGAAGTACTACTTCTGGGCAGGGCTTGATCTCGAAGAAGCCCCTGAATTGCTGCTGACCTTCCTTTCTCAGTACTACAATGCGAACAGCTTTGTTCCTTCGCGTGTGGTTGTTCCGTGGGGCAACGATGTGCTGGGTGATGAAACTGAAGCTGAGCCGCTTGCGGCTCATGCAGAAGCATTAACAGAGCTCAGAGGCATGCAGGTGCGTGTTGCTCCGCCTCGAAATGATACTGAAAGCAAACTGGTCACCATGGCGACAGCCAACGCGATTGATGATTCTAAAAATAAACGGATTGTCAGCCCGCTTGCCATTCTCCAAAAACGTCTTGGTATGTCAGTAGAGGCATATCGCACTGAGATTGTGGATGTTTCACACACGTCTGGTAAGGATACGAGAGTTGGTATGGTCGTGTTTGAAGGGGAGCAGCCTGCAAAAGATCAGTACAGAACCTACGCCTTTACAGACGAAGAAGGCGGCGGGGATGATTACGGTGTCCTCGCATTATGGATGGAGCGCCGGTTGAATTCCGGTCCGCCGTGGCCAGATTTATTACTGATTGATGGTGGCCGCGGGCAATTGAATGCTGTGACAAGCGTTTTGGAAGCACACGGGAAGAGTGGGTTGTTCACCGTAATATCCATTGCCAAAGCAAGAAAAGATGAGACCGGTAGGGCAGACAGGCGCAAAGGGAATATTGAAGACCGGATTTTCCTTCCGGGGCGTTCAAATCCGCTCCAGTTAAAAGCCGGAGCACCGGAGTTGCTGTTGTTGCAGCATATGCGTGATCTTTGCCATGACTATTCCATTGGAAGGCACCGTAAAGCTCGTGCGGGCAGGGCATTATCTGGTGAGCTTCAGCGTATTTCAGGAATTGGTCCAACCATGGCGAAAAAGCTGTGGGCACAATATTCATCTGTTAAAGAGATGGCCGAGGCATCTGTTAAGGATTTAATGCAGATAGACGGAGTAGGTAAAAAAAAGGCAGAAGCCATTTATAAGGGGTTGTCAGTTTTTCGTGGGTAACAGAATGAGGTTGTGAGGTTGTACTCACACAATAGTATGTGCCACTCTTGCTTATCACTGCTTTGGTGTAGCTATACCATAAAAATATTTAAATTTGTTGCATAAATATACAAAAAGTGACTACAACTAGAATCGTTAAGTTTGCAGCAGTTAATAGACTAATAAATATTGATTGAAAGCAGAATAACGAAGGATAGTTAGAAAAGTGGTTGAGTACGTCGCGAAATGGCGTTATGTTAGCGTGTACTTACAATGTGAAAAAAAACACTACTTTTTCAGAAAATTACATCAAGGTCGTAGACGTAAGTATTTTATTGGTGTATCTGGGAAATATAGATATATATTTGGGAGTTTGTATAGGGTGTTGCTTTAACGAAAAACATGAGGGGGATATCTTCTACATTAGGCGTAGTGTGGAGATATATGAAGCATACTAGTGATCTACACAATAAAGTCCCATAATGGCGTATTGGGGTGTGATAGAGTCCGGTGTGTCTCCTCGTAGCAATGTGTAGGGAGAGTAATGATGCGTTCTGAGTTGACTAAAATTGTTCATGAACTGGTGTTAAACAGTCCAATTCCAGCTAAAGCACTCGCGAAAGAAATCGGTAAACCGTATTCTACCTTGCTCCGCGAAGTGAACCCGTATGATGCAGGAGCTAAGTTGGGTGTTGAAACATTGATGGACATTATGAAGAAAACTGGAAACATTGAACCATTAGAGTACATTGCTCAAGAAATGGGATTTGCAATTGTAGATCCAAAACTTATGACAGAGCCAAGTGACACTGCAAGTCTTGCTGAAATTGCGTAGCAAGTAGTTACTCATTAGTACGTTGAGACTTACAGTCTCTGTCGATTTTTAAGAGACCTGTTTTTACAGGTCTCTTTTTATTTGGCATAGATGGTGCGAAGCTGGCGAATAACTCTGGAGCCAGTAATTTCTTTTACCATCTCGTTCCATACAAAAAAAACAGCGTCTTACATGCGGTTTGCATGCAAGACGCTGGAGCTATTAAATGACTGGTCGGGCGGAGCAACTGTGCAGAGTAAACACTAGGTTCGTTTCTGCCGAGTCAGGCGCTGCGCGACTAGATTGATTTTTCGATGATTCCGCCGCCGAGAACTGTGAGCGACTCGTCGTAGACACAGCAAACCTGTCCGCTTGCAGGCGGTGATTGCGGGTCGTCATAGGTTACAAGCAGTATGTCGTCCTGTTCGGTAATGGTTACAGGGATAGGCTGCTGTCTATAACGGGTGCGTACCAGAAGTTTTTGTGCCCAATGGTCTTTGGCAACAAGATAATTCATGTTGCTGACAACACAGCCGGTGGAAAGCAGTTCAGCTTTAGGTCCGACAACAAGGACATTTTTTTCCATATCTTTGCGGATAACATATAAAGGCTCTTTCCACGCGATACCAAGTCCTTTGCGTTGCCCCTCTGTGTATTGCCACAACCCGTTGTGTTGTCCCACTACTGTGCCGTCCGCAAGTTCCATGTTGCCACCGGAACCAAGTTCTGTCCCTCGACTGAGTAAAAACGCACGGTAGTCATCATCAGGAACAAAACAGATTTCCTGACTTTCGCTCGGGTACGCAGGGGCGATACCGCGTTCAGCCAGTTCTGCCTTAATATCTTCCTTCTTCATTTTCCCCAGAGGAAAAATAGCTTTCTCCAGTTGCTTCTTGGGAACAAGTGAAAGGAAGTAGCTCTGGTCTTTTTTAGGATCATGCCCGCGAGACAATGTGCGTCCGTAAACAGGGTGGTCTTCCAAAACAGCATAGTGTCCGGTTGCAATGGTGTCCGCCCCAAGTTTTTCCGCCTCGCGAAGCAGGGCTCCGAATTTCATTGTGGCATTACATAATGCGCACGGATTCGGTGTACGCCCATGCACGTATTCGCTCATGAACGGCGAAACAACGCATTCTTCAAATTCATCGTGCAAATCCACAGCATGGAACGGAATATCCAGTGCCGCGCACATGGCACCAATAGCCTCCTCCCGTTCTTTACTCGGGGCGAGAAAATGTGCGTGGAGTGCAAAAATATTGTGGCCTTGCTCCTTCAAGGTGAGCAACGCATAGAGTGAATCTGTTCCGCCGCTTACTGCAACAGCAATAGTCATAGTTAGTCCTGAGCGTTATTTTTTAGATTGCCTTTGATGTGTTTCTGACGAGCAGGTGGCTTGCTCCTGCATTTATGTCTCCGACGGGCAGGCGGGCTCTGCCCCCTGCACCCCCGCAAGGGGACATTGTCCACTTAACCCTAAGTATACGCGAATCTGTCCGTTATCTACAACGCTGGAAGCCGCGTAGGAGCTACCTTTCTGTAACTGAGGTGGTGTTTTGTTTAATTCTTTCGACAGTACTTCTAGAGTGTGAATACCGTATAAGTAAAAAATACCCTTCCCCCCTAATCGGGGTCAAGGGGACAGTGTCCCCTTGCGGATGCAAGGCGGAGCCTGCCCGCCGGAGGCATCAGCTATTTCAGCTTATTACATAAACAAAGGGAAGTCTGCATGCAGACTTCCCTTCAGTTGTATCATACTTACAGGTCTGGTTCAGGCGGTTGCTTACAGCCCTGCCGGAGTACCAAGCTGTTCAGTTTTTTCTTCGAGCAGAGAGGCAACGCTGTAGAGGGTTGCTTCGTCAAACTCTTTACCGAGAAGCTGAAGACCTACTGGCATGTTGCTGTCTGCTCCTAATCCTACAGGCAGGGACAAGCCCGGAAGTCCTGCAAGGTTGAGGGAGATTGTGTAGATATCCATAAGGTACATTTTCAGCGGATCGCTGGTAAGCTCGCCAACATTCCATGCGGTTACAGGAGATGCAGGGCCTACGAGTACGTCACACTGTTCAAGCGCTTTCAGGTAGTCTTCGCGGATAAGGCGTCGAACCTGTGCTGCTTTTTTGTAGTATGCATCGTAGTAGCCTGAGGAGAGTACGTATGTGCCAAGCATAATACGGCGCTGTACTTCGTCTCCGAACCCTTTGGAACGAGATTTTACGTAGATATCGAGCAGGTTTTCTGCTTCATCGCTGCGGTAGCCGTAACGCACGCCGTCAAATCGGGCGAGGTTGGAACTGGCTTCAGCCATGGCGATGATGTAGTAGGTCGCGATTGCGTATGAAGAATGCGGGAGCTCGACTTCAACAAGTTCTGCACCGAGTTCTTCAAGTTTTGCAACTGCTGCGCGACATGCTGATTCCACTTCTCCGTCGAGGCCTTCTGCCCAGAATTCCTTAGGCAAACCGACGTTGAGACCTTTAAGGTCTGTACGGTTCAGTGCTGCAAGGTAGTCTGCTGCAGGAGCGTCTACGCTGGTAGAATCTTTTTCATCGTGCCCTGCGATAACCTGAAGCAGGCGTGCGTTGTCTTCTACGGAGCGGGTCATAGGCCCGATCTGATCCAGAGAAGAACCGTACGCAACCATGCCGCGACGGGAAACAAGGCCATATGTAGGCTTGAGGCCTACGCAGCCGCAGAGGCTCGCTGGCTGGCGGATGGAACCACCGGTATCGGTACCAAGGGAACCGAATGCCTGAGATGCAGTTACGCAAGCTGCGGAGCCACCGGAAGAACCGCCCGGAACTTTGTTAAGATCCCAAGGGTTTTTGGTTGCTTTGTATGCAGAGTTTTCAGTGGAAGAGCCCATGGCGAATTCGTCCATGTTTGCTTTACCAATGATGACTGCACCGGCTTCTTTAAGTTTTGCAACTGCAAAAGCATCATAGAACGGCTCGAAGTTTTCAAGAATCTTGGAACCGCAGGTTGTTTTAGTGCCTTTGGTACAAAGAAGGTCTTTAACGGTAAGCGGGATACCCCAGAGAGGTTTGCTTTCGTTTGGACCTGCTTCGTCCATTGCACGAGCCTGTTCAAGAGCTTCTTCAGCCTGAACAGAGATGAGTGCCTGTACGGAAGGTTCTGTTTCTTCAATGCGTTTAAGACATGCTTCAACTACTTCGGTAACGGTGAGCTCTTTAGCTAGCAGCAGTGAGCGGATTTCACTCAGGGATTTATCGTACAGAAATGACATGTGGAATAAACTCCGCCGTTAAACAATCTTAGGAACAATGAAGAACTGGCCGTCAGTTTCCGGTGCGTTGGAAACAATGTCGTCACGCTCGAAGCGTTTTTCCGCTTTGTCTTCACGCAAAGGAGTCGGCTGTTCAACAGGGCTGTACAGAGGTTCTGTACCTGCGGTGTCGAGTCCGTTCAGTGTATCCATGTATTTGAGAATATCTTCAAACTGGCCTGCAAAGAGGCGCTGTTTTTCATCGTCAAGTTCGAGTCGGGCCAGCTTGGCAATTTGTGCTACCCGTTCAGGAGTAATGCTCATCGAGGTTGTCTCCGGTTATTGAGAAGTGCCTGGCGTAGTTTCAAAAGAGAACAGGCCGGAATTGTCAGCATCTGCGGTTTCTACGTTCTGAGTACCGTTTGCAGCTTCGTTACGCTGCATGCGGTACTCTTCAATGGTAAGACCGAGTTCTTCTGCTTTTTTGGTGTCTACCTCGTCCTTCATCATCTGGATACGTTCGTCATGGCGTGCGCGCACGGTAGCAAGACGTTTTCCAAATGTTTCAGGATTTACCGGTACAAAGCCGTTTCTGGAAGGACGGAACAGGAACAGGTTTTCAGAAGCATTACCGTCTGCATCCCATGCGATAGGAGCAATACTCCAATCCATGTGCTGTGCGGAGGCAAGTTCTGCGTTGACTGTGTCGTCATCCCAATCTGACGGTATGGATCCCATACCGGCTGCGAGGCGGATAAAGTCGTATCCAAGTCCAACCCATGCATCCGGCTTGCCGAGCCCTGCATCGTCCATAGCCTGTACCAGTTGCTTGGAAGCATTGGTCGGTGTGAACGGATTCCAGATACCCGGGAATACAGCTAACTTGTAGTAGCGTGATTCCAGCTTTTTGCCAGCAGAGAGTCCCTGTTCCCATAATGTAGGGCCGAGGAATACTGCACGGTCTTCCTGATGGAAGAAGAAATGCGGAATGATGGATTCCATGTTCTTCCAGCTGTCAGGAAGGAATACAGCCTGAAATGCCGGATTGTAAGGCATGTCTTCATACTGCTCATTGAGTCGGGCTTGAGCGGAGGCGTTTTCTATTTCTCCGTTCATAGCTTGGATTTCTTTATTCTCCTGATCGCTTTGCGCGAGGAGATTTTTGACATCTTTTGACCAACCTTGCGGGTTGTTCGGTGTGTAGCTTGCAGTCAGCACAGGGTAGTCTGACTGGCTTTCAGCTTTTTCCACGAACAACTGCGCCATGTGCTGCCCGTAATTTTCATTCGGGTACAGGGCTGCAAAGTTGTTAATACCCAGATCGAACTGGGCAAAGTTCAGCAAGGTTTGAATCTGGTCTTTAGGACTGGAGAAGAATCTCCATGCGTCTTTACCTTCTGTTCCAACCGGAAGTGAAGAAAGGAAGGTGAAGAATGCATGTTTTTCTGTAAGGTCGCGGTCGTAAATTTTACGGAAAACGTCCTTACGTAACGGGCCACCGACAATGGTGAACCCTGCAGGCAGTGCTGCGAGTTCTTCCTGCCATGTTGCAGATTCTGTATTGATTACTTTAAGAGCGAAATTGTAGCCGTTGTTTGTCAGCTGCCAGTGGGCAATACCTGCCCCGCGCACAATCTTCCAACCGATGGAACCGTACGGGCCTGTGAGCGGTAATGCCAGAGCAATACCTTGAGTAGGTTCGCCGAATTCTTTTTGCAGCGGTGCCAGCACGGCATCGATAAGAGTCGGGTCTGCCAGTTTGCCAAGGGAACGAAGGCGCTCAATTGCTGCCCATGCGGATGGCCAGTTTTGTTCGTCTCCTGCGGCACGACGTGCCTTTTCGAGCAGGACAATTGAGTAAGGATAAGTGACTTCGTTCTCCGGTGTCAGGTATCCGGAAATTGTAGCGAGCAGCTGTTCATCAATGCTATTGAGTTCTGTAAACAGACGACGTTCCAAGGCAGCTTTGTACTTGGTGTTCGGGGCTCTTGAATACAGATCTTCCAATGAAGTAAGGGCAGCACCTGTGTTGCCTTTTTTCCATTCTACACCTGCAAGGAGAAGGGCAGCATTTGCACGTAATCCCCACGGGTTTGTTTTTTTGGAGTATGTTGCCTCCAAAATGGAAAGAGCTTTTGATGGAGGCAGCTGTTTAATGGCAAGAACCCATGCGTCCTGCCATTCGGGAGTACTGATGGCACCCGGCTGGGTGGACTCCCATTTATCCAGAGCCTGCAAACCAAGGAAGGCTCGTCCACTTTTAATTGTGCTAAGCGCAAAATAGCGCCATGCGCTGCGTTTTTCAGCTTTAGACAGGTTCGGCTGTTGCAGAATTCTGTCGTAAAGAGTGCTGGCTGCTGTGTAATCACCGCTGTCGTAGGCAGCACGGGCTTTGTAACTAAGAGTCTGCTCGGCGCCTCTGGAAGAAGATGCTTGCGGAGTTACGATGACTTTTTTCCCACAACCAGTAAGAGAAGCCACAGTAAGTGCCATAACCAGGAGTGTAAAAGTTACACCGCGAATTGATAAATAAGATGTATATTTCATAGCATAATACCGTATAAAAAATGGCCTGATCCGCATAAGCGCGAATCAGGCCAAGGTAATCATATCAACCGGCAATTGCAAGAGCATGATGCGGGTAAGCGGTGTTATTACCCAATGCCGGAAAATCTATGTTTATTTTACTTCTGTGTAGTCAGCGTCAACAACGTCTTCGTCGTCTTTCTGCTGCTGTGCGCCTGCTCCAGCGCTTGCACCAGCGCCGCAGTCGCCGCCTGCACAGCCACCCTCTGCACCCTGTGCCTGCTGAGCGTAAAGCTGTTCAGCGAGCTTGTGGGAAGCCTGAGAAAGCTCTTCGCTAGCTGCTTTTACAGCTTCAACGTCGATTTCTTCAGCTTCGAGAAGTTTTTTAAGTGCTTCGGTTTTAGTTTCAAGTTCAGTTTTCAGGCCAGCATCAAGTTTATCACCAAGCTCACCGATTGATTTCTCAGTGGTGTAGATAAGTGTATCTGCCTGGTTACGAACTTCGATAGCTTCCTGCTTTTTCTTATCTTCATCAGCATGTGCTTCAGCTTCTTTAACGAGCTTGTCGATTTCATCGTCAGAGAGACCGGAAGAAGCGGTGATGCGGATAGACTGTTCTTTACCGGTGCCAAGGTCTTTAGCGGATACGCTTACGATACCGTTAGCATCGATGTCGAAGGTAACTTCGATCTGTGGAACACCGCGTGGAGCTGCAGGAATACCTGTCAGTTCGAAACGGCCGAGAGTCATGTTATCGCTTGCCATTGGACGCTCACCCTGCAGTACGTGGATAGATACTGAAGGCTGGTTGTCAGCAGCGGTGGTAAATGTCTGAGACTTCTTGGTCGGGATAGTGGTGTTACGCTCGATGAGCTTAGTTGCCACGCCGCCAAGGGTTTCAATACCAAGGGAAAGCGGGGAAACGTCGAGGAGAAGAACGTCCTTAACGTCACCTGCAAGGATACCACCCTGAATTGCTGCACCCATGGATACAACTTCGTCCGGGTTCACGGAGCGGTTAGGCTCTTTACCGAAGAAGTCAGATACAACTTTCTGTACGAGAGGCATACGGGTCATACCACCAACGAGGATAACTTCGTCAATGTCGCCCGGCTTGAGACCTGCGTCAGAAAGAGCTTTCTGGCAAGGGCCTTCAGTGCGTTTTACGAGATCGCCAACGAGGCTTTCAAGTTTAGCACGGGAAAGCTTAAGCATAAGGTGCTTAGGACCAGTCTGGTCTGCTGTGATGAACGGCAGGTTGATTTCAGATTCCATGGATGTGGAAAGGTCTTTCTTTGCTTTCTCTGCAGCTTCTTTGAGACGCTGGAGAGCCATGCGGTCACCGGAAAGGTCAATGCCGCCGTTTTCGCTTTTAAATTCTTCAACAAGGTAGTTGATGATAGCGAGGTCAAAGTCTTCACCACCGAGGAATGTGTCACCGTTGGTTGCAAGAACTTCAACTACGTTGTCGCCAACTTCGAGGATAGAGATATCGAAAGTACCGCCACCGAGGTCGAATACAGCGATTTTTTCGTTTGCTTTTTTATCGAGACCGTATGCAAGGGAAGCTGCAGTTGGCTCGTTGATGATACGTTTTACTTCAAGACCGGCAATTTTACCTGCGTCTTTAGTAGCCTGACGCTGGGAGTCGTTGAAGTATGCAGGAACAGTAATAACTGCTTCTGTTACTTCTTCGCCGAGGTATGCTTCAGCATCAGATTTAAGTTTGCCAAGTACCATAGCGGATACTTCAGCAGGGGAGTAGCTGCGGCCTTCTACTTCAACGTAAGCTTCGCCGTTTTTACCCTCTACGATTTTGTAAGGAGAGTGGTCAGCCCAACGCTGTACTTCAGGGGAGTTAAACTGACGCCCAACAAGGCGTTTAACTGCGAAGATAGTGCGTTCCGGGTTGGTTACAGCCTGACGTTTAGCAATGTCGCCAACGAGACGTTCTTTATCGGTGAAACCTACGATAGAAGGAGTTGTGCGGCCACCTTCAGGGTTGGTTACGCACTTAGGGTCTTTACCTTCCATGATGTAGACACAAGAGTTAGTTGTGCCAAGGTCGATACCAATAATTTTACCCATGTTTAAACCTCCTCATGAGAAAACTCTCACGATATTATCTTAAATTATAAAGAACCAGAATGGTCTGGCTTTTAGTCTTTGATGTTCCAAAATTTAAGCACGTTTTTTTTACGGGCAAGGGGCACTTGTTATTTTTTTTGTTTCATTGTGGTGTAAGTGCTCATTTTTAGTGGCGTAATACGATAAAAAACTCTTTGTAATCAGTACGTTCTGCGTATGTGCACTTTTGGTAAAAAAAACTGAAAAAGTTCCCTAACCATTGCGGTGTCGGGGCTGAACAGTCTGGTTATAGCATGTTTTGCCCTTATAAAAAATGGCTCTCAAAGCAAATGAGCAATCAACGTTACAAAACACGATGTTGTTTGCTGTGCTGTCACATAAAAAAGCCAGATGCCTGCATAGCTATATCTATGCCGTGCATCTGACTTTTTTTAATGCATTCTTGTGCGCTGGGAATGGGTACTCCCGCACTCTTGAGCGTTGCAGACAATTGCAGCCTGCAGAATGTTATCATTACGATATCATCACCCGTGCAAATGGATGATGTGCGGTTCAATTACTTGCCGCCGGAAACAATAACTTTGGCAGGTCGAATCAGGCGGTCCTTAAGCTTGTAGCCGCGCTGCATTACGTGCTTAACATGCCCTTCAGGCACTTCGTCACAGTTTTCCTGACCTACAGCTTCGTGTACTTCAGGGTTGAACTCGTCATGCTTTTCACCAAGCTGGCAAAGGCCGTGGCGCTCGATAGCTTCGATAAGGAGCTTCTGTGTCATTTCGACACCGATGAGCATGTTCTCACAACCTTCGAGGTTGCGGCCGTAATCGATTGCGAGCTGGAGGTTGTCGAGAGTAGGGAGCAGATCACCCAGAACAGATTCTGTTGCGTATTTGAACTGCTCTTCGCGTTCACGCTGCAGGCGTTTTTTGAAGTTTTCCATCTCCGCAAGACAGCGGATGCGAACTTCTTCTGCATCCTGCATGGTGTTGCAGTCAGGACAAACACGTTCTTTTGCGAGTTTCTGTACTTCTTCATCAGAAAGTACAATCTCAGTGGTCTGTTCCTGTTCTGCAGCTTCTGCAGTTTCTTCTGGCTTTACTGTGTCTTCACCCATTCTGCTAGCTCCTTATATCCTTATGCTGCTTTATCCTATTAAGTAAAAGCAGCAGCGAATGTTTAGTGCAAATATATTTTTTCTGAATATCCGTTATTCAGGGTTCTGTACGACTGTATGTGTTTCCATTGAAAATTGTACAACCTGCATGTTGTTACAACTCCTGACACATCGTGTACAGACGGGTAACAACGCGGTACCCACCTGTCAAGATGCAGGGGGAGAATTGTAAGGGTGCCGTTGTGGTAACATGCTGAAAAAGTAGTGGTTCTTTAGTTTTGAATAATGACTAATATTTTCAGGTTGTAAGAGGCAACATACTAGGCAGTGATACTCTGGATGTGTGTAAAAATAAAAAAGGGTACCCCGCAATACGGGATACCCTGACTTTTGTGTACTGAATGGAAATTGCGGATAGAATTTTTTCCAGCAGGCTTATTTACTTGAAGAGGTCACGGATTCCTTTTTCAAGCCGTTTGAGCGGGTTCTTTTCTTCACTGTCTTTACCAAGCAGTGATTTCGTGACGTCTTCTATAGAGGAGCCAAGAAAGCGCTTCATATCCACAGCGTACTTTGGCTTGGAAAGCTTGCCGCTGACAACAACAGGGATTGGCGGAACATTGTCGAACTTGAATTCAGCTTTGTAGTGAACAGAGTCTGACGCAAGGTTGGCAAAGCCGCTGCCTTTGGCATTCATTTCTGCTGCCTGCATGATGAAATCGTTGTTGGAGATTCTGCCGTTTTTCGCGAGCAGGGTTCCACGGATAACATCATACGGCTGTGCTGTAAGGGAGCTTTCAATTGTTTTGCGTGCACCACCTGTAAAGAGCTCAAGTGAACCTTTTGGCAGGAGGTTAAGTCCCTGTAAGGTTCCTTTGGTCGCATTGAATGTGGCTTTACCATTAAGGGTTCTGCTTACCGTCTCTTTGGACATACCATAGGCAGAAAAGGAGCCGTCAATAAACAGTGTGCCTGTTGCATATTCGGTTCCGGTAAGTGTGGTGGTGATGTTTGCCAGATTCATCTTATCGGTGGTGAGCTTCAAAGATGAAATCGGAAGTGTACCACGCAAGTCTGTTTTAAGGGTGCTGTTTACATCACCTTCAAAGACACGGAAGCGCAGAGGAGAAACAGTCACAACGCCACTTTTTCCTTCGCCGACCATTTTAATGTCTGTAATCGGAATATTTTTCACGATCATTTTTTTGATGGCAATATCAACCGTTGCGTTCAGCTTGGACAGTGTCTCCGGCGCAAACGCTTTAGCAAGGTTCTGCTCTGCATTACGTTCAACATTTGTGGTTCGCCCCTTAATAGGGGAAGATGCAGGCTGCTTTTGTTTTTTCTTTTTGGATGGCTTTTTCTTGCCTGTTTGCTTGTCGTTCTTGGTCACCAGTTCTGCAAGGGCAAGGTATGGATCAAGGTTTATGTGTTCGGCTGCAAGGCGCAGGCGCAGTTGCGGTGTGTTCCCAAAGTTGTAGAGGAAGTCACCATCAAGAGGGTGTCCACTGAGGCTGCCTTGGATATCACTAAGGGCAATTGTGTCAGGAACGAGCTTGAGTTGCATGGAAAGCTGTAACTCAGAGTTGTCATTCTCAGGCTGTGGTGCGGAAAAGCCCAGCGCTTTGGCGACTTCGCGGTAGTCGGTGCGTAGCTTCATGTTCCCTTTTACATCCAGCTCGGATGCGTAGGCAACTTCACCTGTGAGATTCAGCGTTGTGTTGTATGTTGCAAGCTCGCTGCCATGCACAACAACGAAGCGGTCATTGAGGTGCGCTGTCAGAGCAGAGCGCAGGTGAATGCTGGCCTGTTTCCCGGGGATTTCTTCACCCTTCGGCTCCAGAACTACATGGAGATTGGTAACATCGATAACTTGCAGGTCTTCGGACGGTGTGGCTTCGATGGTAATCTGGAACGGGGATTCCACTGCAGGCTTTTGCGATGTAGCCAGTCCGCTTACATTTAATGAAAATGGCTTTCCTGCGCGGAATGCAGAGGTATTAAGTGTAAGGTCTGCTACGGAATATTTTTTCCCTTCGCGCAGGTTTTCATACGTAATGTTTGTGTCACTGATGGAAAGTGATTCAACAAGCAAGGCTGCCAATGCAATAGATTCAGTCTGTGTGGCTTTAGGCTCTGGAGATTCGATAATGGAGCCGCGACGTTTTGGCTTATGCTCAGCCTCTTTTGGTGGCTTGAATGTCCAGTTGTTCTTTCCTGCTTTGTTTTCAATAAGGTTGAGGGTTACTCCTTTTAGGATAACGTCGGAAAATTCAAGCTTGCGATAAAACAGAGGCAGTACCTTCACGCTTGCTTTTGCTTGTGCCACAGACGCAAAGGGTTCTGTCGGAAACCCTTCCGGGTTTGTCATGCTGACTTCGCCAAGACTGATGCCGAACCACGGGAAGAAGGTGAGAGAAATGTCTCCCTTGAAGGAAATATCTCTTCCGGTGGCTTCATATACTGCGGATGTGATTTCTTGCTTATAGTCGTTAGGGTCGACGAGTGTGGTAAGGGAAACAGCTGCGATAACCAGTAAGGCTACGAGTGCTCCTGCGACCGCCAGAACAATTTTAGCTATCGAATTCATAGTTGACTCTCTTGTTGTAGGAGAAGATAGCAAAGGGTAGTATTTGTTAATATTTCAAATATATTACAATGATATTCATATAGGCGTAATGATGCTAGTATATGATATGTATTCTAGGTGCCTGTCAAATTTGTGCAACCACTTGAGTATTAAGTGCTTTTTTCAAGGTGGAAGCCGCAGCAAAAAATAGGTACAAACTTCTCCATGAATTACACAGTCACCGAATCCGCTACTCCATCCATTATGCTTCAGGGAACCTGCTCCAACGCAGGCAAAAGTGTTCTTACCGCGGCGCTTTGCCGTATTCTGTTGCAGGATGGTCTGTCCGTTGCTCCTTTTAAAGCCCAGAATATGGCACTCAATTCGTTTGTTACCCCAGATGGCAAAGAAATAGGACGTGCTCAGGCAGTGCAGGCTGCGGCATGCCGTCTGGAGCCTGACGTGCGTATGAATCCGGTGCTGTTGAAACCGTCTTCTGATACCGGCTCGCAGGTGATTGTGCTGGGCAAGCCTGTGGCGAATATGCGGGTGAAGGAATACGTACAATACAAACCTACCGCGTTTGCACATGTGCAGACAGCCTATGACTCTTTAGCAGCAGAACATGATGTGCTGGTGCTGGAGGGTGCGGGAAGCCCCGCTGAAATCAATCTGAAAGCACACGATATCGTGAACATGCAGATGGCGCGGTATGCACAGTCAAAAGTACTCCTTGTCGGGGATATTGACCGCGGTGGCGTGTTCGCCTCCCTTGTCGGGACAATGGAACTACTCGATTCATGGGAAAAAGATTTGGTGGCAGGGTTTATCCTGAATCGTTTCCGAGGTGATGAAAGTCTCCTCGACCCTGCATTGGAGTATACAACAGGCCGCACAGGAAAGCCGTTTCTTGGTGTTGTGCCGTATGTCATGCAGCTTGGATTGCCTGAAGAAGATTCCGTGACATTCAAGGAATCCATCGGACGACAAATGCCGGTTCGAGATGATGCGCTGGATATAGTGCTTGTCGATCTGCCGCATATTGCAAATTTTACGGATGTGGATGCCTTTGGCATTGAACCGGATGCAGTGCTGCGTGTGGTGAATTCTGTAGAAAATTTAGGCAGACCGGATTGCATTATTATCCCCGGCTCAAAGAATACTCCCGGTGACTTGCACTGGCTGCACGAAAGTGGATTGAGTGCTGCCATCACACAGTTTGTGGAAGCTGGCGGCGTAGTCGTTGGTATCTGCGGCGGTTTTCAGATGCTCGGAAAAACAGTTTCTGACCCTTCTTCCATTGAATATGTAGCGCAGGCTTCTTCTGATTCGCATGCACAGTTGCATGCAACCCAGCAGGGACTGGGCTTGCTTCCGCTACGCACAGTAATGGGCGAAGACAAGGTGCTGACCCGAGTAACAGGAATGCATGTACCTTCCGGAGCCACTGTAACCGGCTATGAGATTCATCATGGCGTGACCGAGATAGCTGGTTCCGCTAATGCGTTACAGCAGGCAGTTACCAGAGAAGACGGAAGCGTTATCGGATACGGCACTGCCTGTGATCATTCTTTCCAGACTGTGTGGGGAACATACCTGCATGGAGTGTTTGATGATGATGTGTTCCGTAGGGCATTCATCAATGATTTGCGCTCCCGCAAGGGACTTATGCCGTTAGATGGTGTTCAAGCATCGTTCTCCATAGATCCTGCTCTGGACAGACTTGCAGACACAGTACGCGATGCGCTGGATATGCAACAAGTCTATTCAGTGCTTGGATTATAAGGAGCTGGCAGCGGTTCAGTTTGAAAATAATTTTTCTCTGATGTGCTTATTCGTGGAGATGCCTCCGGCGGGTCTCCGACGGGCAAGGGCTCTGCCCTGCACCCGCAAGGGGCTTGCCCCTTGACCCGATTATACGCGTCCCCGTTTGTTATTTATGGAGCTGGAAGCCGCGAACACGTTACCTTTCTATAGCGAAAGAAAAAAGCTGGTGGTAACACCTTTATTTGATAGAGGTTGTACTAATATTATAGCAGCGTTAGGCTGTCCTTCAGATGAAGGGCAGCCTTTTTTTGTTACAGAAAGGTAGTCTCCTACGCGGCTTCCAACATTGTAGATAACGGACAGCTTCGCGCATACATGGGGTCAAGGGGACAGTGTCCCCTTGCGGGGGTGCAGGGGGCAGAGCCCTTGCCCGTCGGAGACGACTCTTACTGTGCGTCGCAAACATGTACATATCGCGCGTTGCACCCCCCTGATCGAGCCTTTTGTAGTGTATGGTGGCTGGTGAGATAACGATATGAGATTACATGGAGGATTGATGACCATATCAAGTCAGCTGACAGTGCACAGATACGAGGGAGACGGGATACAGAATGTGTGGCCGGTATTGTTCAGATTTTTGAAACCGGAGCATGTGAAAGCAATAAAAACGAGGGCTGTGGGAGGCGATACGCCGCTTGAGTATGGCTCTGAATATACTGTGGAGGTCTTGGAAGGTGGTTCTGGACGTTGCACTGCGACAGTTGAACAGGGTGAACAACTCACGCTGTATCTGGATGTGCCTTTGACGCAGGAGACGGACTTACGTAATGCGGGAAAGTTAAGTGCTGAAGCGATTGAGCGTATGGTGGATAAGGTGACTTTGGCGTTGCAACAGCAGCATGGAGCCATTGCGCGATGTGTTCAGGTGGCTCCCACATCGTCTTCAACTCCGCAGCAGGTGATGCAGGAGCTCAAAGAATCCGCTGAAGTTGCCAGAAACGCCAAAGGTGAGCTGCTGACCATTAAGCAGGAAACACTGCAGATAAAGCAAGATGGCTCTGCTGAGGTGGACAAGGCAAAAACTACTGTGCGCGATGCCGGAATAGCAGTGGCAGAAGCAAGACAGCTTATCAGGAATGCACAGGCGTTGATAGATCAAGCGTCCAGCGGTTCCGGTCAGGAAGCTGTGGATGAATTGTTGAGTGGTATGGTGGTGCCGTTCAAGGGCAGTGTGCATAGTAACGGGCATCCGGTAAACAGGCTGACTGGAAATCCCGATGGCAAGTATGGCTTGTGTGACGGGCGAACATACTCAGCTCCTGACGGCAGTAAGGTAACAACACCTGATTTACGTGACAGATTTATTGCGGGTGCTGGAAACAACTATGCGCAGGGGGATACCGGAGGATCGGATACTGTAGCATTAACGTTGGAGCAGATGCCTGCCCACTCCCATACGCTTCGGGCATATAATAGGGATGGATCGTATACATTTAATGATTTGATGACATCCAGCCGCACTACAACGGCAGATCGCAGCACTGGTGTGACGGGTGGCGCGCAGGCGCACGAGAACCGTCCACCGTATTATGCTCTTGCATATATGATGAAGTTGTAACGATTAGGCTGGAATGCTGGGAGTGGATTCGGCAGGCAGTGGGATGCCTGCCGCTATATTATTTATGAAAAATTGAATGAGTGCCGTGCTTGCGCCATGTTTTCCACGGGCTGTTCAAGGTCCCGTTTGAGTAGACTGTGTAGGCATCGTTTCTGTGCAGAATGTAGTTAAATACCGCCATGTCATTCAGTTTGTCTGTAATGTTCAAGCGTTCCATTTCAGCACAGGCTGCTTGGAGAAGGGTAAGGACATCGTATTGTCTGCCACCGATGATGCCGCAGTTTCGGATTGGTTTTGCAGCAAACTCCGGAAAGTCGTTTCCATAGATAGTCTTTAACTGATCGACCATCCACGGGTTTTCGCCAATGGTATTTACTTCCCCGCCGATGAATATGGAGTATGACTCCCTGTCTTTCCATGTGTTGCGCTGCGCAGTGAGAGCCGTGCGCCATGCGGTTGCATTGCGTGAAGCTGTGAGCAGACGTGAAACGTCAAAGTAGTCCCATACGTTGCGGCGGAGCACCAGTTTCGCGGGATTTCTGTTGAACCACGCGTCTGAAATATCAACAATGAAAGCGGTGCGGCAGTCCGGCAGGGACGCAAGCAGATCACGTGCAGCAAAAAAACGTTCATCAGCGATGGTGAAGTTGCCCGGAGAGTACGGGACAAAATGCAGGCTGCCTTTATGGTTTGCTGTGGTGATAAGGGAGAATGTTTGACGGCACTTATCCATGAATTTTTCCGGTAGGCCGTCATGCAGGATAATCATGTTAAGCTGAAGACGGATTGCGCTGTGGAACCAGTCAGCAATGTAGTCAAAGGACGCTGGCTGAACAGAGACTCCGTGCTGAGGATGCACTTTTTGAGTGAAGTATGCCCCGATGACAATATCTTTGTCCGTGAGTACCTGATTGAGTGTGGTAGCCTGTTCCGGTGTACATTGGAGATGGCCGGAGTTGGGATTGGGCGGGGAATCGACATCGGTAATGCGGGGAGCCTGCATCAGATTTCTCCTTCTTTCAAACCTATTACCCCACGTTTACCCAGTTGACGGATGAATTGGCTGACCGCAACGCGGGCTTCTTCCGGATGCAGTTGATAGGCTTTGGAAAGCTCTGTTGCAATGTCCTGTACTGTCCGTTGGCTGTTAATGCGTGTCCAGCAGAACGTCCCGAGCTCATCAAGCTCGAGGCGTTTTTTTTGTACAGGCGGTTCATGACCGAAGGCCGAGGTGAATTTACTGAACCACGGGCGCATTCGGAGCGGAAAGGACAGCGTAACACTGTTTGAAGTGCGGTTTATTTCTTCGACAAGCAAATTTCGGACAGGCACACAAGCCATTGCCTGTTGCATGGACAATGACTGTGTGACCTGTTGATTTTTTGTGCTAGTCGACTTCCACATGATTGCAAATAGATTCCAAAAACGAACTGGATATTGGGGCATTCGACCGTATTTCTACGGTGACGAGCTTGTTCTGCTCCTCAACAATCCACGCTGCTCCTTTTATCTGCTGTGGCTTACCCAGTGCAGAACGGAACAGGCGCTTCATGAAGGAAGGTGCCTCTACCTGCTCCCAATGATAACGTTTTTTTGCTCCCGTGGGGAGTATGGATTTGTCTTTGCGGAAGTTTTCTAATGGTAAGTGGTACTTTGCATGTAGCCATCTGCGGAACGGTTTGCCTTCCAGTACAACGTTGGCGGGGCCCAGACGTGTAATACAGATGTTTGATGCACCGGACTGCAGCTCGAGAACGAACTCGCCGGGTTTGAAAGAATGACGGACGAGAGTGGAGCCGGCAGGAAGCGCGCAACGCAACCCGAACATACTGAATGTTACAGGCTCGTCAGTCTTGGTGATGCTTAGTGAGGCAAGGATTTGCCGGATAACATCGTCATACTGATCGATAGGTGCGTGAACCTGAAGAACCAGAATCGTTTTAGAAGGAGAATGGATACAAATAGCGCCGCTGCCATCCGCATGAGAGAACGGTTGAACTTCCAGCAAGGGTTGCAGTGTGTTTGTAATTGAACACCACTGGTCGGTAACAGCACTTTCGTCTGTGCTGAATCCTTTCATCCGTTTTAACTGGCGAATGATAGACTGTTCTTTTTTGGGCAGGGAATCAGAGTCGGAAACTCTGTGCCATTTGATTTCCAGTGCAGGATGTGAATTGCGGGAAAAAAGAAGATAACGCTGCTCAATAGCAGCAGGGATCCAGCTGTCAGGCATGGTCAGCGTAATGCCGTTCCATGCGGTGGGACTACCGGATATCTCCGATTGGGGGTCCATGCAGTATTCCTTAGTTATAGTTGCACAACGATGCGTACAGAGAGTGGCTAGTATCTAGCCACAGTGTGCCGGTACGTCATCTTCCCGCAGTGCGGGTACCGTGAAATCTAAAAAATGCCGTTCATAAAACTCGTTCGCACATATTTTTGCAGTATGAGTTTTTGAGGGGCTATTCATATGCTTGTACTACTTTTTGATCGTGGTCAAGCATATTTGTGAAGGCGGTGCTGCTTTGCTGCATATAATGGAATTACCGGTAGTTATCATGTCGAACATATTCTTTTTATGCAGCAGCTGTGCATTGTGTGGTAATAATGGTGCGTTAAGCCGGATAGCTAGTAGTATCAACAGGTGGAACGTTCGATATTCCTGATGTATCATAGTGCGTTATCAGATGTATTGTGTGAAAATAATGAAAGGCTGACGCGTGCACCGCGCGTTGCTGTGCCATGAGAAAACAAGATCACTTATTTCGTTGCATATACTTAGATACTGGCCTCGTTGGATTTTCTGCGTTTGCATGGGACTCAACAGGCAGATTTGAAAGGGTCTAGAAGCGTTGTAACAGTAAGATGTTGCAGGAATGGAGACGATATGCGTGCTTTTTTATTATATTTTATCGCTTTTCTGATTCTCTATACCTATAATGCCAGAATTTGCCCGTATGTCTCCCTTCTTCCGGCATGGCAAAGTGGATTTATAGCATTTGTGCCCATTGCGTTTGCCTACCTGCTGCGAACCCTGCTGTATGCACCGCTGGTGTTAAAACAGACATTAGATGTGCAGGCACGAGTGATTGGCTGGGTGGATTTTTCCCTGTTTGTTGTGGCGGGTGCAGCGATGGTGGCATTTAACCGCATCGTTTTTGATTTTCCGTGGATAGAAAGCGGATTAAAAGTGTTTGTAGGCACATTCACTATTGGTTTTTTTGTCGCAATAGATCTTGCGCTGGAACATAACCGAAAGGTGATGCAGGTGGCACGTAGTATGAAATGGACGTACTCGTTGCCGCAGGTGTACTATCCGATTACCACCAAATTCTTCTTTTTCGGTACCATTACCATATTCTTGTTCGCCTTCCTTGTTTTTGCGGTCATTACACGTGATCTCTACATACTCAGTTCTCTTGCCGGAAAAATACGTGATGTGGACATCGCGCTTACGCGAAAGTCCATTATGATAGATATTGTTTTTATTTTGATTATGATGCTCGGCTTCACAATTAACCTGCTCTATTCCTATTCACTCAATTTACGCATGTTGTTCCAGAGTCAGACTGGTATTCTGGAGCGGGTGAGCAGAGGAGATATGGATGAGTTCGTTCCAGTCATGACCTCTGATGAGTTTGGTGTGATTGCAGGGCATACGAATACGATGATCTCGGGATTGCGGGATCGTATACGCATGATGGAAGGGCTTAAAGTCGCTGGAGAGATGCAGCAGGCGTTATTTCCCAAAACGCATGCAACCTTTGAAGGGCTGGACATTGCTGCCACATCAATTTTTAGTGATGAGACCGGAGGCGATTTTTTTGATTTTCTGGAAGAGCTTGGTGAAGGCAAAGATGAATTAATTATAATTCTTGGTGATGTCACAGGGCACGGAATCGGTGCGGCATTACTGATGGCTTCCACCAGAGCATACTTGCGGATGCAGGCAGAGTACCAGCATTCTCCGGCACTGCTTCTCACTAACACCAACAAATTGCTTGTTCACGACTGCTATGGCTCTGGGCGGTTTGTGACATTGTTCTGTCTGCAGATTTCAGGGGATAAGCGATATTTAAAATGGGCAAGTGCAGGACATGATCCGGCGATTGTTTTTGATGCGGGAACCTCTGAATTCAGGGAGTTGAAAGCCCGTGGTTTGCCGTTAGGAGTCATGCCTGATTCAGATTATGAAGAGATTTGTTGCGATGCGCTCAAGCCCGGCGATGTGTTGCTTATAGGCACAGATGGTATCTGGGAAGCTACTGATCGGGAAGATAATATGTTCGGAAAAGACAGAATACGGGAAGTAATGCGTGAGAATCACTACAAGCCGGCAGCAGAAATTCTGCATGCGGTAGCGCATGCTGTAAAAGATTTTCGGGGTGGGAAGCCGCAACTTGATGATGTTACGATTGTTGTAATCAAAGCAGAGTCGTAATGTGCAGGCATGAAGTCCGTGCATAAAAAAATCCCCTGCTACCGGTTTTGATCCGATTGCAGAGGATTTTTATAGAGCTTCACGATTATTGATAGTTATGACCGTTGTATGCTTCACGCATAGGGGCATTCATAAGGTATTGCTGATTGTAGTTCGGGTTCATGCTCTGAGGAGAACGATCCCCGCCATGTGTGTGAGTCACCGGTGTCATTTGTGTCTGTGACATCTGAGCGTATCCTGCATTCTGCATGTTCATTTCATGCACTCTGTGCAGGAGCATGTCACGTCCGGTCACGTTAATACCATACTGGTTCTTAAGAACTTTCGTTTGTCTCTTATGGTTGCTCATAAGCTGTTTGCGCAGCTGTTCACGCTGGACTTCAACGTTGGCTTTTTCTGCAGGAGATTTAAGAGCAGAGCGTTCCATCATCAGTTTTTCCTGTTTAAGAGCGAGCAATTCATTGTAAAGTGGTTCGTTTTCGGCGGAAAATTCAGTGAGTGTACGTGAAAGGTCAGCGCGTTGTTCTGGTGTTAAGTTAGCCGCGCGGATTTTAGCGCACATCGGGCAGTTGCCGTGGTTCATATACATGCTTTGCTGTTGCATCATCATGTGCTGATTAACTGAGCTGCGTGGCATTTGCTGCATCTGCTGTCTTTGCATGACATTTGGATGTGTTCTGTGTTTTGTAATGCCGTTTGGTGAGGTGTAGTGTTTCGGGTCTGAGCTCATCTGAGGGTAGTGACGAACTTCGTGATTCATCATACCGTGTTGCGGCTGTTGCTGCATCTGATGTTGCTGCATCATCGGCTGCTGGTTCATATCTTGATGTTTGATTACAGCGCCTTGCTGCATTGACATTTCTTCAGACTTGGCTGCATGTGGTGCAAAAAGCACGACTGCGCAGAGTATAAGCATGCAAATCTTTACCATTCTCATGGTAGAAACTCCTCATGGTTGTGTGTGTTTCAAATCGTAGGCCCTAGAGAGAGTAAAGCGCATGTGCGGCTTGTATTAACAGTATTATCGGCTCACTCATCTACTGTTGCTTTATTAAATACTGTGGCTCAGCAGAGTAACGAATGCAGGTGTCCATGCCGGTTTTTCATGCTTGTCAGAGTTAGACTTTACAGACAGAATGGCGTATGTAAGCACGTTCAACAAGTTACGAGAATAATGAAGCTGCGTGCATCGCTGTAAGTGCGGCTTCTTACATGTATTATATTTTTTACAGGAGGAGCGCCGGAAACGGCCGTCCGAGACTATATGGCGAAACTGGATCATATTCGAAATTTCAGCATTATTGCGCACATTGACCACGGCAAATCTACCCTCGCTGACCGTATTCTTGAAATTACCGGTCTGGTAGGGGAACGAGACCAGCGTGAGCAGTACCTTGACCGCATGGAGCTGGAGCGCGAACGCGGCATTACCATTAAGGCACAGGCGGTACGTATTCCGTACAAGGCAAAAGACGGTGAGGAATACGTCTTGAACCTGATTGACACTCCGGGCCACGTTGACTTCGGGTACGAAGTTTCCCGCTCCCTTGCTGCCTGTGAAGGCGCATTGCTTGTTGTGGACTCCACACAGGGTGTTGAAGCACAGACGCTTGCTAACGTGTATCTTGCACTTGATCATGATCATGAAATTGTTCCAGTGCTGAACAAGATTGATCTGCCGAGTGCCGACGTTGACCGTGTTTCTTCAGAAATTGAAGAGAGTATCGGCCTTGATGCAGAGGAAGCTGTAGGCGTGAGCGCTAAAACCGGTCTTAACGTAGATCAGGTTCTGGAAGCTATTGTAGAGCGCCTTCCTGCTCCGCAAGGTGATAAAGATGCACCTCTCAAAGCCCTGATCTTTGACTCATGGTATGATTCATATCAGGGTGTTATTGTTATGTTCCGAATAATTGATGGTACCGTCAAAAAAGGCGATAAAATTCGTCTGATGGCTACTGGAAAGGAATATGACATTACCCGTCTTGGCGTATTCAGTCCTGAAATGGTGGAAATGAAAGAGCTGGCTGCCGGTGAAGTAGGCTTCCTCTGTGCAACCATTAAAGAACTGGGTGACGCAAAAGTTGGTGATACCATTACACTCGCCAGCAATCCTTCATCAGAAGCTATTCCTGGATTCAAAGAAGTACAGCCTATGGTTTTCTGTGGCCTGTATCCTTCTGATTCTCAGGATTATGAAAACCTCAAATATGCGCTTGAAAAATTGCAGCTGAACGATGCTGCGTTCCAGTATGAAGCAGAAACCTCTCAGGCTCTTGGCTTTGGTTTCCGCTGTGGCTTCCTTGGGTTGCTGCACATGGAAATTATTCAGGAACGTATTGAGCGTGAATTTAATATTGATCTTATCGCTACTGCGCCTTCCGTAATTTACAAGGTTATGACAGCAGACGGTGTTACCCACGAAGTGGATAACCCTGCAAAGCTGCCTGACCCGAGTAAGACCGAAGCGCTGTACGAACCGTTTGTCCGCTGTGAAATCCACGTGCCGGATGAATATGTAGGTAACGTATTAAAACTTTGCGAAGAAAAACGCGGCATTCAGAAAGATATGAAGTATCTGACCACAAACCGTGTTATTATTACCTACGAATTGCCGTTTGCAGAAATTGTGTACGATTTCTTTGATAAGCTGAAGTCATACACAAAAGGATATGCTTCCATGGACTACGAGATTGTAGACTACCGTGAAGCAAACCTTGTTAAGCTTGATATGCTGATTAATGGTGACCCTGTAGATGCTCTTGCAACCATTGTTCATAAGGACAAGGCATACTACCACGGTCGCGCTGTTGCACTTAAATTGAAGCGCAGTATCCCGCGTCAGTTGTACGAAGTAGTTGTTCAGGCTGCTATCGGGCAGAAGATTATTGCGCGTGAACGAAATGCGCCGCTGCGTAAAAACGTTACTGCCAAGTGTTACGGTGGTGATATTTCACGTAAGCGTAAGCTGCTCGAAAAGCAGAAAGAGGGTAAAAAACGTATGAAACGCATGGGTAACATTGAGTTACCTCAGGAAGCGTTCCTTGCTGCTTTGAAAATTGGTGACGATTAGATCTGACTGCCCGTATGCGGGCTAACTAAGCAGGTAATGAAGAAAAATGGGTAATACATCAAGTAAAAGTGGATTGCGTGAATATCTGGAAGCCCTCGGGGTTGCTCTTATTCTGGCTCTGATTATCCGCTCCTTTGTTGTTCAGGCTTTTACTATTCCGTCCGGTTCCATGCTGCAAACATTGCAGATTGGCGATTATTTGCTGGTTAACAAGTTTGCGTATGGTGTCCGGTTTCCATTTACATTAGAAGAAACCAATCCTGATGCGCCATCCATGTGGGCACGGTACTCTGTAGTGCAGGGTGGTGAGATCATCTCTGTGGGAGATCCGCAGAGAGAGGATATAGTGGTTTTTGAGTACCCTAAAGATCCTTCTGTGCATTACATTAAGCGAGTCATCGGTATCCCGGGCGATACCATTGAGATTCGCAATAAGGTTCTCTACCGTAACGGCAGAAAGATTGATGAACCGTATGTACAGCATACCAAAATGATGCCCGGCCCCGGCGACAATTACGGTCCTGTGATTGTACCGAAAGGCAAGTATCTGATGCTTGGCGATAACCGTGACGAATCTTACGATTCCCGTTTCTGGGGATTTGTAGACCGCGATGCGATTGTCGGTAACGCATTGATTATTTACTGGTCCATGAACGGTATGCGTTCTATCCGCTGGGATAGAATCGGTATGCTGGTTCAACAGTAAACGATATATCAACGCAAAAGCCCCTGACAGAATAATTCTGTCAGGGGCTTTTTTATTGTCTCGCTGCTCCTTTTTCTGGAGGAGGAACGCTATGTCCGGCTGGAGTAGTGTTGGCGGATATAGCTCCAATGCGATTAGTTCGTTAAGGGTAAATCAGGTCGTACCTGTTGATGCGATACTTTTGCTGTTAGCTGTTCTGCAGATCACTAATAATGTTCTGCAACTCATTAGCCTGCTGTGCCAGAGTATTGAGCGTGTTACCTGCAAATTGCATTGCTTCAACAATCTCCTGAGAAACTCTTGATACATCAGACACAGCGCGGTTGATTTCTTCACTGGCTGCAGACTGTTCTTCAGCAGCGGCAGCAATGGATGCAACCTGTTCACTGGAAGTTTGCACGACTGACACAATTTCATTCAGGTTTTTACCTGCTTCATCTGCAAGTACGGTTACTTCTTCGACAGCGGTTGTGGTGTTATTCATTCCCTGTACTGTGTTATGAGTACCGGACTGGATAGCATTAACTGCGTTGCCCACTTCGTCTGTAGCCTGCATGGTTTTTTCTGCAAGTTTGCGTACTTCATCCGCAACAACGGCGAATCCTCGACCTGCTTCACCGGCGCGTGCTGCTTCGATTGCTGCGTTAAGCGCCAGCAGGTTTGTCTGGTCTGCGATATCTGTAATCACACCCATAATTTCGCCGATGCCGTCTGCATGCGTGTTAAGCTCATTAAGGCCTTGCTGCATCATATTGAAGTTACTCTGAACCGTGGTAACGCCGTCAGTAACTTTGTGTACTGTGCCAGCGCCATGAGTTGCCATGTCTTTCGCACTTTGTGTGTTCTGTGATGTGCTGGCAGCGTTTTGCGAAACATCAAAAACGGTTGCGTGCATCTGTTCCATGGATACTGCTGTTTCAGTAAGGCGCGAGTTCTGTATACCAAGTTGACTAGAAGTATCCTCAACGATTTTCTGCAGTTCGTTTGCAGAACTTGTAACGTGCGTAACAACCGCTGCAAGACGAGAAGCTGCTTCGGCAATACCTTCGCGCTTAGCTTTTTCAGCCTGCTCGTTTGCCTGTTTTGCCTGCTCAAGTGCCTGCTCTGCAAGTTCAGTTTTTTCATCAGCCTGCTGCTTCATGGCATCTGCTTCAGCAATAAGTTTTTTCAGCATGGCCACCATATTCTGGATGGAAGAGACCAGCTTGCCTACTTCATCCTGCTGACCGTACGTGATGACTGCATCAAGATTACCGTCAGCAATTGCATCAGCGTACCGAATAGTACGTGCAAGTGGAGAGGTGATTCCTTTAATAACAGCTGTACCTAATCCGAGAAGTAAAATGGCGGTAATACCAAAGGTGATGCCGGAAGCCCAAAGGCCACTATTGAAGGCATCGTTTGATTCATTGGTGAGCTTGGTTGCATGAGCTGTTGCATCGTCAATCTGTTGCTGAATGACGTTCATGACAGCTTCGCCGTTTTCATCAAGCGTGTCATCAATGGCAGAGAAGTCATTTTCAAGCTCTTTGAGTGTGGTTGTCCACTCGTTAACAACAGATGGCAACTGCTTGATGCCGTCTGTTTCAAGTTCCATGACGGTGTTATGCATGGCGGCGCAAATTTTTCGTTCACTTGAACGGACACTAAGTTCTTTAATGGCGTCAATATTACTTCTGATGGTTTGGATCTGTGCTTTCAGGATAGCAAGGTCGTCTGTGGATACGCCCTTGTCTTTTTTAAGGATCATCTCCATTGCAACGAGAGAGAATTTGTTGGCGGCGTATTTGATGCTGGAAATTTTCTTTTGCACGCTAGGCAGTGCATTACGAGCAGTAAATGTTTGTGCAACAGAGTCAGTGAGCCTGCCGAGGAACAATCCGCGTTTGTTGATTCTGTCCTGAATTCCGGAAAGTTCGTAATTAAGTGAATTTTGAGTTGTTGTGAGCTTGATGATGAGTTGGCGCAAGTCTGTCTTTGTGGCTATGAGCAGGTTGGCTACTGACTGCTTGGCGTTAGGCAGCCACTCTGCATCACCCACGTAAGGAAGCAGAAACTGGTAGGTGGCTTCGTTGGAAGCTTCGAGCTGGTCAATGAGCGCGAGACGTTCTTTTGAAATGTCCCCTTCCTTTTGATCAACAATGCAATCCATTGCAAGAAGTACGGATTCATTGGCAATGGATTTGTAGTCTGCAAGACCTTTAGTTACATCTTGGTAAGCATTTACTGATTCTAAGGAGGAGAATATCTGGAACGCAGTTTTTGCGCCAATTCCACCAATGACAGTAATTGCTATTATGCCTGCGACAATAAGAAGGTACAATTTTTGTTTAATGGTTAATGACATATGTCTGTACTCCTGTGTGCTTGATAGTCATCAAGCTGGGGTTGGGATTTACGGTTGAGGGGGACAACCGCTGAAGGGAGCGCAAAAAAAAGCCTTACCGCTAGTAAACGGTGTTTATAGTCGGTGTACTAGTGGTAAGGCGGTTTGTTTAATATGTGTTACCAGTTAGTTGACACCTTTTTGGGAAAGGAACCCGCTATATTGTTTGTCTGTTCCTTTAATGTGGTGGGTAAGCCAGTCTTTGAGGAACTTCATAACATCCATTGTTACGGTCAATTTGCCTGACCGCACACCAGCTTCAAACTCCACAACTTCTGACACGAACTTGCGATGCTGTTCGATATGTGCAGGAGTGTCGGGATATCCATGTTCGGCAAAGAGGTCTTCTTCGTAGCCGAAGTGTGTCACTGTGTAATTTTTAAGATTATCGATAACGTTCAATAAATCTTCGTTACTGCGTCTTGCTTTCATCGCAGCGTGTAATTCGTTGATAAGCGAGATGAGTACCTTGTGCTGTTCATCAATGGAGTCGAGGCCGACAGAAAGGTCGTCACTCCAGATAAACAAAGGCCCGTCGCTAGCAGCGGCATTCTCAATATTGCCTTGAGCAAGGCTGGAGATCATGGAGTCCAGTTCTTCCACAAGGCCGGATAATTCAACAATTGCGTTGGCAGCGCTGCTCATGCCGGTGGCTGTTTCAGATGCTACGCGTGTCACGTCGGAGACAGCACGGTTAATTTCTTCAGATGCTGCAGACTGTTCTTCAGACGCTGTTGCAATGGATGCAACCTGAATGGCTGTTTCATCCACAATGGTTACGATATGTTCCATGAACTGACCGGATTCTGTTGCAGCCTCAGTTGAAAGGGAAATGTCATGTGCTGCAAGATCAACTGCTTCAACGTTTTGCTGAGCGTGGGTTTGAATAAGACTTACAGCGCTACCTACTTCCTGAGTGGCTTGCATGGTTTTTTCAGCAAGCTTACGTACTTCATCTGCAACAACAGCAAAACCTCTTCCTGCTTCACCAGCTCTTGCCGCTTCAATGGCAGCATTTAATGCCAGCAGGTTGGTTTGATCTGCAATATCGGAGATTGTGACCATGATCTGGCTAATGGCGTTAGCTTGTGCACCTAGTTGCCCCATAGTTTCTTTGAGTCCGAAAATTCGTTGTTCCATTTGCTGGATGGATTCGACTGCTCTGCGAACGCCGTCAGCGCCTGTTTCTGCATTGTTTTTTGATTCAGAAGCGGAATTTGCAGCGTTGGAAGCGTTCTGTGCAACTTCAATAACAGTGCAGTTCATTTCTTCCATGGCTGTGGCTGTTTCCGTCATGCGTTCATGTTGCACATCGACACCGGCATTAACCTGTTCAATTTGAGCAGAAAGTTCATGTACTGCGTTAAAAGCTTTATTTGAAAGGCTGTGTGCTCTGTTTGCTACATCCTGCATTGAGCTTAGCATTTCCTGTACTTTTTCTTCTTGAGCCTGTGCTGTGCTTACAGCACGTTTAGACTGCTCTTCTGTTATGTTGATAAGATCATTTTTTTTCTGTGTTTCAGAGATAAGAAACGAAAATTTATCTACAACTCCAGTGATTGAGTCGTGCAGTTCTTTTAATTCATAATTAAAAGTACCGTTTAATTTAGCATTAAAATCACCGTTGTGAATCTTAGCAGCATATTCATGAATGCTTCTAAGAGGCGTAATAAGATACATATGTACATTGCGGATGGTAATAATCATCGCAACTAGTGCGGATACAATTAACCCACCCTGTATTGGTATATACCAATAAGATTGTTGAAATACTGTAAATGCATTGTTAATAAGAAAAAGTAATAATGTAGTACTGAAAAGAAATACTACGGATACAGTGATTCTATTTTGCAAGGTCATATGAGCTTCCTTTTCGAGAGTAGAATAAAATTCACCATGTAATTTTTTATGTTTAGAGTAAAGCAGATAATACTATGCTTTTTTTACATAAAATTGTGTGGCGGATTGGTTATGCTCTCTCTCCCCCTGAAACGGTATAATGTCATAATGAATAATAGTAAGATGCTATATTCGCATACGGTACGTGAACTTCTATGAATAAATCGGCATGATTGCTTTGCTCTTTAAAAATATATACGATTTTATTTTACTACGTACAGGACAATACAGAATATTTTAGGAACTGCGAGGTCGATTGTGATTACTGTTGTTTCGTGTGCTGCCCTTGCGGGGATAGATGCCTTTACTGTGGAAATGGAAGTAGACATGACGCGTGCCGGCTTACCGGCATTTACTATGGTCGGTCTTGCTGAAGGTGCTGTGCGCGAAGCAAAAGAGCGCGTAATGGCTGCCCTTAAAAATACGGGGCATAAGCTGCCTCCGGCACGCATTACAGTAAACCTTGCCCCTGCGGATAAACGTAAGGCAGGAAGCGGCTATGACCTTGCTTTAGCGCTAGGGCTGCTGGGGGCAGCAGGAACATTGCCGCCGGAAGCTCTGCAGGGCTGGTTTTTCATAGGTGAACTTTCTCTTACGGGCGAACTGAAGCCTGTGCCAGGCGTACTCCCTATAGCAATTCATGCACGGGAAGCCGGAGCAAAAGGGCTTATTGTTGCACCGGAAAATGCTAATGAGGCAGCTGTGGTTAGCGGACTCTCGGTTTATTCAATGAACACCTTGGGTGAGGTCATTGAGTTTTTAACCGGAACAACAGAGTATGAGCCAGTTGTTGCTGAAGAATTCTCTGCTGATACGTCTTCAGAGTGGATGTATGATTTTTCAGAAGTAAAAGGGCAGGAGCATGCAAAGCGTGCTATTGAGATTGCCGCCGCTGGAAACCACAACTTGTTGTTTGTTGGCCCTCCTGGAAGCGGTAAAACAATGCTTGCAAAACGAATCCCTACTGTTCTCCCCCGTCTGACATTTGATGAAACACTCGAAGTGACAAAAATTTATTCTGTTTCCGGTTTGTTGAATAAGAAACGCTCACTCATAACAGAACGACCATATAGGTCGCCCCATCATACAATTTCAGATGTAGGCTTGGTAGGAGGCGGTACCTATCCGAAGCCGGGCGAGGTTTCCCTTGCACATCGGGGCGTGCTTTTTTTGGATGAATTGCCGGAGTTCAAAAAAACAGTTCTGGAAGTTATGCGTCAGCCGCTAGAAGACGGAGCTGTTACAATCACCCGCTCCAGCATTTCGTTGTCATTTCCGTCAGACTTTATGCTGGTAGCAGCCATGAATCCATGCCCCTGCGGATTTCTGACAGATGATAAACATCCATGTACCTGCAATAACAGACAGGTGGTTAATTATCGGTCAAAACTATCCGGCCCGTTGCTGGATAGAATAGATTTACATGTGGAAGTACCGGCCGTGAAATATGATGACTTGCAGGCAACTGACGGAATCAGTTCTCAAGCGATGCGCAGTCGCATCGAAGCAGCGAGGGCAATTCAGGAAGCCCGGTATGAGGGTACCCCTTTGAAAACTAATGCCGATCTTTCAGGGCGCTGGCTTGAGACGTTTGCAACAATTTCTGATGCTGAACATACGTTTTTGCGCAGTGCTGTGGAAACGCTCGGATTGTCAGCCCGTGCATACACTCGTGTTTTGCGTATTGCTCGAACGATTGCAGATTTGGCAGGTGTGCCGGATATTGGCGTTGCCCATATTGCAGAAGCAATTAATTGCCGTACGTTGGACAGGGAGTAACATCGCGAATTGTGCGGCGTTCTCGTTTTGATGGTGCAACCCAATAATTCAAAAAAAGCCAAGCTCATATTTTTGAGCTTGGCTTTTATCTTTTTCATCTGTTGCACTCTAAGATGGCAGAATGCCACTAGTGACGGAGGTGCTGCGCTATTCTGAAGCAGCCAGTCTGATGCCGAGGCCGATAAGTATGGAACCGGCAGTAGCTTCAATGAAAGAACGGCTTTTGGGAGCAGTCATAACTTGTTTTGCTTTTTCAATAATGCTCGCAAGTAAACATTGCCAGATGAATGAAATGGCAAAGTGAATGCTGGTCAGGAAAAAAATCTGTGTAAGCGGGTCAGCGCCTGCACGCATAAACTGTGGCATGAACGTAATATAGAAAATTGCGGTCTTAGGATTCAGCACATTGGAAAGAATACCTTCCCTAAATGATCTGCTGATAATTACAGGCTCTGATTGGGCTACAATATTTTCGTCCTGCAATGCTGTCGTATACCGCTTTTTTGCATCCCAGAGATTCTGTGCACCGAGCCATACAATATAAAAGGCACCGATAATTTTGATAAAATGATATAACTGGGCTGAATTATAAAGAATCAAAGCCAGGCCGCACCCTGATATAGCTGCATGGAAAAAGAGGCCGGTACAGATACCGGCGCTGGTAATTGCACCGTCGACAATCCCGCCACGTATGCTGTTTCGGATAACCATCATGGTATCCGCACCGGGGATCATTGAGAGAATGGTGATAGCGATAAGAAATTCACCGAAATTATCTGGAAGCATATCGGCTCCGTCACAGTTCACCCTATCGGGCACAGGTAAAGGTTACTACGTACAAACTGTGTCAGAAACTGTTTGTCTGCGCAACGAAAAGCCTGCTTCTTTTTTCCGTTAAATTGCATAGTCTTGGGCACAGTGGTTAATCGAAGAAGGAAGAGATGAAGCTATTTTTTCTTCTTCTTTTTTCCGCCTTTTTTCCCGCCGCCTGTCCGGCGTCTGGGTTTTCCGCCCGTTTTGGGGCGTGGCGCCATTTGGCGTTCCTGCCGTTTGGTATAGGTGCGTTCTGTGCCGGTACGAGCCTGTTCTTCAAGGAGCTTGTGATAGTTGTCCAGCCTGCGCTGAGTCAACGTTCCAGCAGCAATGGCTTGCTGCACTGCGCAGTCAGGTTCCTGATCGTGCTGGCAGTCGACAAATGCACAGTTGTCGATGAGCTCCTGAATGTCATGAAAAATTTCTTTTACGGCTTCTTCGCAGGCGGGCAATTGCAGCTCTCGGAAACCGGGAACGTCCATAATTGTCCCCCCGTACGGCATGACGTACAGAGTTCGGCTGGATGTAGTGTGTCTTCCTTTGCTGTCGATATCGCGGATGGCTCCGGTAGGAGTTACCTCTTCCCCCACCATTGTGTTAATGAGGGTCGATTTTCCGACACCGGATGATCCTACAAGTGCAATGGAGTGACCATGTCCGCACCAGTCGCTGAGCATCTCTGCTGTTCTGTCCTGTCTGCCGTCCACAGCCAGAACCGGAATGTCCTGATACAGCTCTTTGGTTTCAGCAACACATTGCTCGACAAATGACGGATCAGCCTCGTCTGCCTTGGTAAGAATAATGACAGGTGAAGCCCCGCATTGCACAGCAAGAGCCAGATAGCGCTCCAGGCGGGAAAGATTAAAATCGTGGTTTAGAGAGGAAACAATAAAGACAGTATCAAGGTTGGCTGCAACAAGTTGTACAGTCTTTTCGTTTTGTGGAGAGCGACGAACAAACACTGTTTTGCGTTCCAACATGCGCACGGGGTATTGCTTGTTTTTATCAAGTACAAGCCAGTCACCCACAGTGGGTTTTGCTTCAGCTTTGCCACCAAGCCAGTTGCCCGGCAGAGACATTTGAACTTTACCGAATGTGCCCCACACATTCATAAGTACAGCATGGATGCTGCATACGCGGGCAACGATTTCGGTATTCTCGTCCTCGGCAAGCTGCTGGCTGAAATGTTCAGACCAGCCGAGTGTAGTAAGAATATTGTCTTTTTGCATGTCGTCCAATTGCAAGTGTGTCGTCTCCTTCGGTCACAAAAAAGAAACCGATGTGTAAAATTGCTGCTGTTCTCAGTGCAGTATAGCAGAGCGTGCGTCAAGTCCCAAATGCCCGCTACGAGACAGCACAAAAATAGCGGACGAGCCTTATGGTTCATCCGCTATTTGTATTTATATTTGTAAGACGGTCGGCTGATTAATTCTTTACTGCGTTCTCAGAAGCGTAGACTTCTTCAAGGATGGCATCCGCGCCTTTGCCTTTGACAACATCAGCAAGATCAAGACCTACCTGACGGGCATTCTCTTCTGTACCTGTTGCTGTTTCGCGGATTTTGCGGACACCTTCAAGATCAGCAACAAAGCCTACCATCTCAAAGTTGTCATCATCAGTCATGGTTGCAAAGCCTGCGATTGGTACCTGACAGCCACCCTGCAATCCGAAAAGGAAGCCGCGTTCTGCTTCAACGCAGATACGGGTAGGGCGATGTTCGAGGAATGCAAGCATTTCATGCAGGTCTTCGCGATCCTGATGGAATTCAATGCCGAGCGCACCCTGACCTACAGCTGGCAGGAAGCGAGGTGCACCAAGGATTTCATTTTTCGGTGCGGAAAGACCAAGTCGTTTAAGACCGGAAGTTGCCATGATGATAGCGTCGAATTCGCCGTCCATGAGCTTGCGAAGACGGGTGTCTACGTTGCCGCGTAATGATACGACATTAAGGTCAGGACGAAGAGCCAGAAGCTGGGACTGACGACGCAGTGAACTTGTGCCCACAGTGGCACCTTCTGGAAGATCATCAAGAGAATCGTACTGTACGGAAAGGAATGTGTCCGATGGATTTTCACGCTCAGGGATGCAGCCAAGGATCAGACCTTCAGGAAGTTCCATAGGAACATCTTTCATGGAGTGAACTGCGATGTCGGCGCGTCCGTCGAGCAGAGCCTCTTCAATTTCCTTAACAAAAAGACCTTTGCCGCCAACCTTGGCAAGCGGAACATCAAGGATGATGTCGCCTTTTGTTTTCAGAATCAAAAGCTCTACAGTCGTGCCTTCATGTTCTTTTTCAATACAGTCCTTAATATGGTTAGCCTGCCATAAGGCGAGCTTGGAACCGCGGGTAGCAATAACGATTTTCTTCATGTCGTGTCCGAAAGTGCTTGGTAGTTCGAGGTAAGTCTACGGATTAGCCGCAGGTAGAACAATTGCCGCCAGAGCAGCCGGAACAGCTTGAGCCGCCGGAAGAGCCGGTCGGGGCGGAGATGCTGCCTCCGGACATCTTAAATTTGGTAGCAGAAAGTAATTTTTGTGTGTTGGAAGAGTTGCAGGCAGGGCACTCTGGAGTTTCGTCACCAAAAACAAGTTCTTCAAACTCGTTGCCGCAATCTTCGCATACGTATTCATACAAAGGCATAGCCGTTGCTCCTTATCTATCTGTTCAGGCGAATAGATAGTGCGAAATTGAAAAAGGTCAATATATTCGGGTGAAATTTTTATTCAGCGGCTTCCAGATCTGCCTGTAATGCTGCTGCGTCTTCAAACAGATAGTAGTCGGTAAGCTGGCAGAGAAGGTGCCCGATGGTGAGCTGTACTTCCTGAATAAGCGGTGTATGCGCATGTGGAACATCAAGAAGGATATCGCATAGGTCTTTCATTTTGCCGCCACCGTTTCCGGTGAAGCCGACAGTCAGGAGTCCGCGTTCGTGGGCTGCATTGAATGCATTGATAATGTTGGCAGAGTTACCGGATGTGGAAATGCCTACAAGAATATCGTTTTTATTCCCCAGAGCCTGAACCTGTTTGGAAAATACAAAGTCATAGCCGTAGTCGTTACCGATGGCTGTGAGAATGGAAGTGTCGGTTGTCAGGGCAATGGACGGAAGCGGAGGGCGTTCGATAAGAAAGCGGTTCACGAACTCTGCAGCAAGGTGCTGTGCATCAGCTGCACTGCCGCCGTTTCCGCAAAATAAAATTTTACCGCCTTTTGCAAGACAAACAGCGAACTTGCGCGCAACTGCGTCTACTTCTTCGGCATGTTGAGAAAAATATTCTTCGCGCAGGCGGGCGCCTTCGCGTGCATGTTCTAAGATAGTGTCTATTGCTTGTTGGGTCATCAATTCTCCAAACGCATTTACATGCGTACGATATTGTATACAGGTCAGTATCACCTGACGAAAAGGAAGTACACTATATAGGCGGGTGTGACAATGTGTGAAAGCAAGCTGAAAAAGTTCTATTATTTGAGTATGCTGAATGTTTCATGTTCATATGTTTTTACTGCCTGTTAAGAAAATACAGGTAACTGCCGAGATTTACTGTTGTACGGAAAAAAGCTGGTGGTACAATTGGAATTATGCGATGCATTTTATCATACATTTCTTGAAGTCATAGCCGGTTTTTACTAGAGAACTGCGATGCACCATAAAATTTCTACTATTTGTATTGTAACCAAAGCTTCACACGAAGAAGCAGCTGCTCTGGGGAAGAAATTGCTCGGCTGGTTTGCTGCGCGCAATGTACAGGGGATTATTTGCGAAAACGGTACCGAACAGTGGGCTGATACTCGCAAATCCATACAGTGTGACCTCGTATTGGTACTTGGTGGTGACGGAACGTTATTGAGTGTTGCGCGTCACCTTGTGGGACGAGAGGTTCCGCTGGTGGGAATTAATATGGGCAAAGTCGGGTTTCTTGCAGAAATACCGAGTGATGCCTGGGAAGAGCGTTTGCAAGCTGTTCTTGACGGGAATATACAATTCCGCAGACGGTTGGCGCTTGCCTGTACGGTAACCCGTGGTGACGAGATAGTGTGCAGCGGTGTTGCTGCGAATGATTTTGTCCTTAACAGAGGGGCACTTGCCCGTGTTGTGAGGCTGGATCTTTCTGTGAATGGCAGTCCAATGGGTGAGGTGCGGGCAGACGGGATTATTGTCGCGACTCCTTCCGGTTCTACAGGATACGCCATTTCTGCAGGTGGTCCGCTGGTACATCCTGACATGGATGCGTATTCAGTGACTCCTGTCTGTGCATTTTTACGCAGTCTGTACCCGATGGTGCTTCCCGGTGAACATATTTTCTCTGCTGCGGTACGCTCTGCAGATGCTGACTTGTTCCTCACGCAGGATGGACAGGAAGGTGTCCTGTTACAGACTGATGATGTTGTTTCTATCTCCAAGGCGCAGGGTGGCTTACTGTACGCTGAATTTGATGATAACTCGTACTATAATAAACTGCTTACACGAGGGTTTATTCGCGAGAATTGCTAGACCGGAACGGTGCATGAGGGAGGATGACAATGGGAAGAGAACTGCCTGTGATTGCGTCAGCACGGGATGTCCGTTGGGGACAGGATGCTGACATGGATGCCTGGCTGCATCATTTCAAGACAGAAAATAACATTGAACACCTCATGAATCCGGAACATGTTGCGTCCGATGAGCAACTGAAGTTCATGGTTGCTCTTGATGAGCAGCAGGTATTTATCCCATGTTCCGATGAAATACTTATGTGCCTGATGGAAGAAAAGCCGTCAGGCGATTTAATGCGAGAATATGGCCGAATCTGGCTGCACACCGTGCGACTTATCCGGAAGCATGCATTCAACATGTACCATGAACGTAAGGTACGTGCTTTTTGCCGGCTGCGGTTTAAGACGCATCTCTCATCGCGGATTATGATTCCATCCCGTCTGCTGAAGCGTATGAACAGCATAGTGCTGACGCAGTGTTCACTGGTTGATCCTTCTGATGAAGATAAGATGGAAGAAAATCGCCGTGCGTTTGAATATATCAACAAGCCGGCAACAGACAGGATGCTGTATGCAACCCCGTCTGAATGTATGTATAACCCTGACGTGCGTAATTTACGTTCTGAGCTTGATTCCATAGAACTCCTGCGTCTTATGTATCTGTCTACATTACCGGCGCTGTGGAGCAGCAGTACGCCTTCGTATTTGGACGTGGAGAAAGCGATTAACGCACCGTGCCCGACAGCGCACTCAATGGAAGTGCTTCTCGGGTCTGAGAAGGATGAGAGAAAGACAATTCTGTTTCTGCCGGAAAGCAGTGGCGGGATAGTATTTGACCTCTTCTTTATCAGAGCGTTACTCAGGCAGGGACATAAGGTTATTCTGGCGTTGAAAGAAGGTTTTTTGTTCGATTCACCGACTTTTTGGGATGCTATGCAGGATCCGGTGCTGGTTGAACTGTGCAAAGGCGCAAAGATGGTTTCAAACGATACCATTACAAAAAATTTGTTACTCGCGCTGCTGCGGTCGCATCGTTTTCTCATTATTTCAGACGGGATGCGTGAAAAGCTGAACTTGTACAAAACCAATGTGACATTTTCCAGAGCATGGAAGGAATGTGATGTTGTTTTTGCCAAGGGTGCAGAAAACTACGACAATCTGATCAACTGCGGACACAGCTTTACCCGTGACGTTCTCGGGTATTACAGGAAGAAAGACGGAACATTTGTTCTGGAAGCAAAGCCGCGGGCTGGTAACGTTCGAAAATTCAGTGAAGAAGCCATCAACGCTATGGCGAACAGAATTATTGAAACCATGCGCAAGGAAAAGGAAAAAGGACGCAGCGTGATGTTTTATAGCGCTGTTATCGGTTCCATTCCGGGCGAAACAGATACTGCAATCAAAGTCGTTAATACCTTTGTTGCCCATCTGCGCAGCAGGCTCGACAGTACGTTTATTATCAATCCTGCTGAACACTTTGAAGAAGGCATGGACGGCGATGATCTTATGTTCATGTGGGAGCAGGTTCAGCGAAGCGGGTTGCTTGACGTCTGGCGTTTTCAGACAGTTGAAGATATAGAAACTAGCTTTACGCTGCTTGATCGCAAGGTTCCTTCTATCTGGTCCGGTAAAGACTCTACGTTTTCCACCGGTTGTACAAAAGAAATGCGCATTGCTCTGGATGTGCAGAAGAAGAATCCTGAACTGCAGATAATCGGGCCTAGTTCTGAAAAATTTTTCCGTAGAGCAGAATATGGTGTCGGCAAGTATTACGATGCCGGTATTACCTCTATGTAGTAAGAATGCTAACAATAAAGTAACAGGCTACCTTGTATAGAGCATGCAGGGTAGCCGTTCTTCGGTATTTTCCGGAAGATAGATGTAAGGAGAGTGTTATGGCTGATTTTGAAGTAGTCATCGGGCTTGAGGTTCATGCTCAGCTCAAGACGGAATCAAAATTATTCTGTTCCTGCTCGACCCGTTTCGGGTCAGAGCCGAATGAAAACGTGTGTGAAGTTTGTTCCGGTATGCCGGGGGCACTGCCGACTTTGAATGCAAAAGCAGTGGAGTTTGCCGCTAAAATGGGTCTTGCAATGAATTGTAATGTAAGCCTTGGTTCCATTTTTGAGCGTAAAAACTACTTCTACCCTGATTCTCCTAACGGCTATCAGATTTCTCAGCTGGACAATGCAATCTGTCAGAATGGCTATATTGAAATTCCTGTTGGCGAATCTACAAAACGTGTGGGCATTACCCGTATTCAGCTGGAAAACGATGCCGGTAAATCCATCCACTCTCAGGCCGAAAATCTTTCCTATGTAGATTTCAACCGTACCGGTGTGCCGCTTATTGAGATTGTATCCGATCCGGATATGCGCAGTGCAGAGCAGGCTGTTTCCTACCTGAAAACACTGCACTCTATTCTTCTGTACCTTGATATCTGCGACGGTAACATGGAAGAAGGCAGCTTCCGCTGCGATGCTAACGTTTCCTTGCGTCCTCGCGGGCAGGAAGAATTCGGTACCCGTGTTGAACTGAAGAATATGAACTCGTTCCGTAACGTGCAGCGTGGTATTGAATACGAAATTGCACGTCAGGAAGATTTGATTCTCGACGGCGAAGAAGTGGTTCAGGAAACCCGCCTGTACAATGCAGAAAAGAATATTACAGCGTCTATGCGCGGCAAAGAAGAAGCGCATGACTACCGTTACTTCCCAGATCCGGATCTTATTCCGATTAAACTTACTGAAGAGCAAGTTGCAGGCTGGAAGAGCGAGTTGCCAGAATTGCCGCTTGAAAAACGTGCCCGTTTTGAATCCGAGTTTGGTCTGCCTGAATATGATGCAAATCTTCTGACACAGGATAGAGCCATCGCTGAGTACTTTGAAGCAGCGGTCGGGTGCTTTAATAACCCTAAAAAGTTAAGCAACTTTATGATGGGGCAGTTCATGCGTGAATTAAATGAGCGCAGTATTGCAGTCGCAGATGTTGCACTTGCACCAGAACACTTTGCAGAACTGGTACGGATAGTAGAAGAAGGCATGATATCCACTAAGATCGGGAATGATGTTTTACCTGAACTTATGGAGAAAGGCGGTTCCGCAGAAGCCTTTGTAAAAGAGAAAGGCATGGTTCAGATTTCTGATTCGTCTGAACTTGAATCAGTTGTGGACGAAGTTATTGCAGAAAATCCTTCAGAGGCGGAAGCATATCGCGGCGGAAAGCACAAATTGCAAAGCTTCTTCGTTGGTCAGGTGATGCGTAAAACACGCGGAAAAGCTAATCCTGCTCTAGTAAACGAATTGTTACAGAAGAAATTGTAACATATTTAAAAAAGTGCAT
>NZ_JXMS01000009.1:61156-178961 GCF_001672295.1 Halodesulfovibrio spirochaetisodalis
TTTTGTTAAATTGAAAAGAGTGACGAGAAGAGCTGTAAGCAATGCAATATGATAGATAGTAAATGAAAAATGATTGTACTATTGTGAATACAACATGCAGTGCAAAAAAATAAAAAAAATATATGAAAGAAACATGGTGATTATTTCTTTATTATAAACCGAATATTAATCAATTAAGAATTATCTTTCTCTCCTGTATCAGTATGGGAATGTGTTGTCGTAAAATATGTATTAAAAATAAAAAGTGCTTTATTTGACGAGGGTTAAAAGAACCTGTATTCAGGTCGTGAATAGCATTTACATAACGCAAAAGAGTTGTGCCTGGTCGTTGAGCAATAGTATTTCATGAGGTGCATTAAATGGAAGACTACTTAAAAGAAGCGTTGGAAATTGTTAAGGCGCAAGCTAGTGTGCGGACCATGACAGAGGAAGAAATTACCTCGATGGTGAAAACACTTGCGTCTGGTATCAGAGTTATCAGTGAAGATGACGCGCTTGCTGAAGAAACACAAGAAGCAGCAGTAGATCCTAAAAAGTCTATTAAAGAAAAGACAGTTACTTGTCTTGAATGCGGTAAGACTTTTAAGATTCTTACAAAGCGTCACTTGGCATTACATGATCTCGATGCGATTTCGTACCGTGAGAAATGGGGCTTGAAAAAGAATACGCCGCTGGTTTGTAAAGCATTACAACGTGAGCGTCGTAAAAAGATGAATAACATGAAATTGTGGGAAAGAAGACGTAAGAACGAAGGATAGAGAAGACTTCGTTTTTGTGTAGACGTACCCGTACTGTATTTCTACACGATTAGTTCTTTTCCTATAGTTTTGCAGACGCAGATACTTCGGTTACGCAAAGTATCTAAGAACATAACGGGATAGTTAGTAACACACGAAAAAAAACGCCTCATAGAGGCGTTTTTTTTGTTCTTTGTTATATGAGTTCCGGCGGGCCCTGAACAATCATTTCTGCAAGTGTCAGGTTAACGCGAGGAGCAGTTTTAAGTGCACTGCCAGCGTACTTCATTTCCAGTTGAGCCAGCTCCTGATAAAAAGGAGTACGGTTAAGCATCGGGATCATGAATTCTTCCATATCCTCAACTTGCTCACGGAACCTGTAGCAGCCCTGAAAGTATCGCTGCTCACCGTTTGGCAGTATCATTAAATTCTTAGTGCCGTGCATACGGCAGATCATCAGGCGATGTTCATACAGTCCGCACAGTCCTTCTTCATTTAAAGGGCACATAACGTGCGGGCGTTCGTTTTGAGCGAGAGCGTCGTTGTATTGTTTGACCACATCTTCTGCGCGCTGAATGAAGTATTCACGCTTTTCAGCCGGAAGAGCGTTTAACCCCTTCCACATATATGCCCATTCTATGTAGGTGTGATGCTGAAAGTAGCTGTAGCAACAGTTGTCAGCACAATCAGCACAGGACAGTCCGGCCTGTGCGGCTGTTTTTGAATAGGCGTCCGCCATGTTTTTATAGAGCGTTGCAAGTTTTCCGAAAGTGCCGACCGTTGCGGTGCGTTTAGCTTTCTTTTTCATACTATGCTCCCAGAGCCGCCAATAGGGCTGTGACACATTCTCCGGGAGTTTTGTTGTCACATTCTATACTGACGTCTGCAAATTTTCTGTAAAGTGCTGCGCGCTCATTGTAGAGGTCTTCAATGGTCTCTCCCGGTGCAATGGCAAGGCCGCGGTCAGGTTTTGCGCTGATACGTTTAACGATGGTCGGTAGTTCGACATTCAGGTGGCAGACTGGCCCAAGCGTGCGCAAGTGTTCCATTGCTGCTTCTCTGTACACAACGCTGCCTCCAGTGGCGATGACGCATCGCTTGGCACGTACAGCGCTGACAACAGCACATTCCACATCAAGAAATTCTTCTTTCGTCATGGAGTCTGTTACAGCTTGCAGGTTGGTGCCGTACTGGCCTTCGATGAGATGGTCGGTGTCTATAAATACCCAGCCAAGCTCGTGTGCTAACATTTTGCCAAGCGTGGATTTTCCGGCACTGGCCATGCCGATAAGGGTAATGCAATCAGTTTCGTTCGGGTAATCTGCCATGAATATGTCCTTGCTAATCTGGTTATCGCCCTTTGTTCTGCCTGTAGAGGCTGATGCTGTCAATGCTGCAAGGGGAGGAGGCTTCAGGTTGATAGCAATACAGCGCATTGTGGCGGTAGTGCGGAAAAGTCATTGTATATCTGGGCGTTGCCTCAGGTGTTTTTTCATTCCATGCGCTGCACAGATTTGTCTCGATCTGACACGTAAGGAGTCTCATTTGCACTGGATATAAAAAAAGGCAGGTTCGTAAGAACCTGCCTTGAAGATCGAGCAGTAAACTCGAAGCGAAGATTAACGCTTTGAGTACTGGAAGCGAGCACGAGCGCCACGCTGACCGTATTTTTTACGCTCTTTCTTACGAGCGTCACGAGTCAGGAAGCCTGCTTTTTTGAGTGTTGGGCGCATGTCAGCGTCAACTTCGAGCAGAGCACGGGAGATACCGTGACGTACTGCAAGAGCCTGACCGGACATACCGCCACCAGCTACGTTTACTTTAACGTCAAATTTTTCGAGCATTTTAACGAGCTCGAGAGGCTGACGAATGATCATCTGGAGAGTCTTGCGTGGGAAGTACTCATCGTAAGGACGACCATTAACAGTGATCTGACCGCTACCAGCGTAGAGGCGGGTACGAGCAGTAGCGTTCTTTCTTCTGCCTGTGCCGTAATCAAATTCGTTGGACATAGTAATCTCCTACCTCTAATCTAGTACTTGAGCTCAAGTGGCTGAGGGTTCTGAGCAGCGTGTGGGTGCTCGGTACCAACATAAATTTTGAGCTTCTTCATGATAGCGCGACCAAGACGGTTCTTAGGAAGCATGCCCTGAACAGCTTTACGGATAACGTCTTCAGGCTTCTTCTCAAGCATTGTCTCAAGGTTGGCTTCTTTGAGGCCACCTGGGAAACCGGTGTGACGGTAGTACATTTTGTCTTCCATCTTCTTACCGGTAACTTTGATTTTTTCACAATTCACGACTACGATGAAATCACCGTTGTCAACGTGAGGTGCGAATTCTGGCTTATGTTTGCCACGAAGGCGGTGTGCGATCTGGGTAGCGAGACGACCGAGGATCTGATCCTCTGCATCAACTACAAACCACTCGCGAGTGATATCTTCAGGCTTAGGGCTGAAAGTTTTCATCTATATTACTCCTAGTGTCGAAACACGTTGGCTCTTATGGAGTTCTTGTTTCCATGTCAATAAAACAATAAGATCGGTCAGCCCAAAGCCGGCGGTTGTAAACGGGGGGATCCGGATTCTGTTAGAAATCCTGGAAAATGACCTCCGGCTTCGTGCGGAAACACCGTTCTTATACCATGACCGATTCGTTGCCAAGTGATTTTTGTGAAAATATGAGGATTTTTTGCTATGTCAAGTATTCGTAAGGGATTGTTACAGACGGTTTTCTCAGGTGCGTATATGAAACGCTGGAATGATAAGCTGCGACCGGCAGAGCTCTACGAGGTCGATAAACAGGCGCACAAAATGATTATTGCATGGTTGCTGCTGCAGGAGAATACTCGTGCAATGGAAGCCGATGCACGACGTGTGCTTGGTGATAGAATTGTGGAGTGGGGGATCTTTGATTATTTATTTCGCCTTGTCATTACGGATATAAAACCGCCTGTCTATTACCGCATAAAGGAAAACCCTGAACATCACCGTCAGCTGGTGGAGTGGGTGCAGGGCGAATTGGAGCCTGTATTAAGTACGCTCGGAACAGAATTCTGGGAGCGGTTTATTGCGTATTTTGATCCGCACAGAGAGCCAGAACTTGCGGACACTATTCTCGCAGCAGCGCATTTTTATGCCAGCAGCTGGGAATTCAAGCTCATCGAAGGGTTGAACGCATTTGATGATGAATTGGATGAGATCAGAGAGTCATTCAGAGAGCAGCAGGAATCGTTTCAGGGACTTAAAGGGTTCAGAGAATTGCTGAGTCCTAAAACACATGCCCTTGGTAAACTCGCGAACTTATGTGGACAGCTTCGGTTCCAGAAACGCTGGTCACAGATGCCGAGAATTCCGGAAACATCTGTAATGGGGCATATGTTCCTTGTAGGTTGTTATAGCTACTTTTTCTCTGTGGTTCAGGAAGCCTGCCCAGCCCGCCGCCAGAATAACTTCTTTTGCGGATTGTTCCACGATCTGCCGGAAATGCTGACACGGGATATTATATCTCCGGTGAAAAAGTCTGTTAAGGAACTGGATGCACTTATCAAGGCGTATGAAGATGAAGAACTGGAGCGTCGAGTTTTTCAACCACTACGTGATGAGGGATATACCGACATTGCTGATCGTCTTGGGTATTTTCTTGGAACGGAAACCGGTTCTGAGTTTCATGATTGTATAGAACGTAACGGTGTCGTGGAGCGGGTAACGTTTGAGCAGCTTCAATCACTATATAATGATAACTCGTATAACCCCAAAGATGGCGAGATGCTTAAGGTGTGTGACGAGCTTGCAGCATATATTGAAGCGTATACAGCTGTTAAAAACGGTATATCCATCAACGAACTGAATCAGGCCATGTGGCGGTTGCGAGATAAGTACCGCAAGAAATCTATAGGAAGAATTCACGTGGGTGCATTGATGTCGGATTTTGATTGATATCAAAATATTGGAAAACTCCTCTTGTCTGAAAAGAGGAGTTTTTTTGTCTCTAAAAAATAAAAATAAAAAAAGTTGTAACCGATGGCCGGTGTGAAACGATGTAATATATAGGAGGATGCAGCCTTTTTGTATCCAAAACAGGATATATCTTTAACCATTGATGTATGCGCATCATGCAAACAAGGTTGGTAGTATGAATCGTTTTAAAACTTTTTGTATAGTATCCGGCATTCTCCTGAGCTTTGTTTCACTGTCCTTTGCACAAGGATATTGTCCATGCGGACTGTATGCAACGGTGCAAAAAGAGATCTCAGAACGGTTGAAACTTACAGATACACAACATGCAGAAGTTACGCGAATTTTACGTAAAGCTCGCAAAGACCGCGATGCACTTCTGACGCGGCTCCATGAGCCTTCCAAAACTAAAGAAGAAATTCAGGAAGTTCGTAACGAGATACAAAAACTGGAAGAGGCTGTCCGTGCCGAGATAGCATCTGTTCTGGATGAGCCGCAGATGCAGGAGTTCGATAAAATTGTCAGTGAGGTGCGGGAAAAATTGGATAAAACCATGGAACAAACCAACTAAGCTGGAACGTTCATGACCTCGGTTCTTGACGATTGGATAATTATCAGTGCTGTGCTGGAAGGGGACACAGCTGCGTATGCCCAGATTATTGACCGGCATACACAGCATGTTTCCACCTTGGTGGGAAAGCATGTTCCCTTCCAGCATGTTGCTGAGGTATCACACGAAACTTTTGTGCGGGCATACCGGTCACTCGGTTCGTATACTCCAGAAAAGCCCTTCAAGCGTTGGCTTTCCGCAATAGCAATTCGTAGCAGTACAGATTTTTGGCGTGCTCATTATCGTAAAAAAGAGACTCCGCTCAGTGAGTTTACGGATGATTCAGCACAATGGCTTGATGCGGTCTGTCTGGCGGATTCTGAAAATGAATTCGACCGGCTGAGTAAAGCGCAGGAAGCAAAAGAAGTGCTGGAGATGGTTCTTGGATCGCTGCGTCCTCTGGATAGAATGGCGCTGGTAATGACACAGCTGGAAGGATATTCCGGCAAAGAAACAGCAGAGTTGCTCGGTATCAGCTCTGCCAGTGTTAAGGTTCGTGTTTTCAGAGCTAAGCATGGTTTAAAAACGCTCCTGAAAAAACACGGTATAGAAAGGGCATAGCATGAATAACAATACGCTCAGCAGAATATTTACAGTCTTCAGAAAAACATACGCTATGCCATCAGAAAGATGGCTTCCCCCGGCATGGAAAAACGGGGTTATGCAGGAAATATACGCAATGCCTCCCGTGCGGACAGTTTCATTGTTTGAACGTGTTTCGCCGCAAGTAGCTGCTGTGGCAGGCGTGCTTCTGGTTTTAATTACCATTCCGTGCATTCAGACAGCACAGAATGCGTTGACGCTTTTAGATACTCAACTTGTTGATGCTGCTTTGGATTCAGCACAGTTCTTTTTGTAGGAGCAAATAATGAAAAGCTGGAAAGTCTGGACTGCTTTTATTCTTGTGTTTGTGCTGGGGGTAGCCTGTGGTGTCTTCGGAAGCGGGTATGCAGTTAAGCACCGGCTCAAAACGTTTAAAGGTCTCAAAGGGGGAGCCTTTGGCGGTAAACGTTTTCTTGAACGTATTGAGCGGCAGGTGCAGCCGGATTCACAAACCATGGAGCAAATTACAGTCATCGTGCATCAGCATCAAAAAAAGCTGCGTGCTGTTCGAGATAGAGCGTTACAGGAACGAATGACAATTTTTAATGATACAAAAAAACAAATTATACCGTTGCTGACACCTGATGAAAAAGTCAGGTTTGAGCGGGTGGTGGAACGAATTCATAAGCGCTTTCAGCGGGTAAAGCTGATGCGCTCGCTGCAGCAGTAATGACTTCGGGGGGAGTTTACGCTGTAAAAGTGTAAAGGGAAGGATTCTGTATGGCATGCATGAGCATGCACAGCAAAAAGGATGAGAAATGAACACACTGCAAAAGGTACTGACAGTACTGGTAATGGTATGTGCGCTTGTGACAGTCGCACTGGGGGGCAATGCCGAAGCATCTCACCGCAAAAATGTTTACGAAACCAAAAGGGTAAGTAAGGTATATCCTGATTTACGAACCCTTGAGCGGTATGCCTATGTTGCAGCGTATAAGCCGCATAAGGCTAAGCGTTTTATGCATCGCAACCACATTTATAAGCTGGGAAAAGGAACGCGCGTCGTGAAGTTGCGCTCCATCAAACTTCACGGAGTTGATGCTGTGGCGTATGAGGTGCGTATCCCAAGCAGAAATGAGTATGGATATGTCCTTTCCCACAATGTGAAGAAGGTTAAACATAAACGTCCGCACCATCCTAAGGTTCAAGTTTATTTTCCGTCACCTGTGCTGATTATTGACTTGTAGGGACGGTTCTATGAAATATGCCATCGTAGGATTATTGTTGGCTGGAGTTGTTTTTTCGTCTGCAGGGTGTTGGCATCACCACCATCGTCCTCATTATCGACCGCATAGATACCGTCCAAAAATTGTGATCATTGGTGAATATTCAGCACCGTTGGAACAGGTGCAGATTATATAGATAAAAAGACAAGGAAGCCCGGTTGTACGGGCTTCTTTTGTATTTATAATGAGCAGTAATTTGCCTGCGATATAGCATAAAGTTACTGTTTGTTAATTTTTTCACAAAAACTTGGCAATTAACCTTTACGTCTTGCCCGCAAATGTTTACCGTTACTCTAACGTAATGCAGTCATAACCGCATGAATTGCAGCTGATTAAATGTATACTGTGAGAGCGGCAACAATGTATCGCAGCAGGCCGGAATTATCGGCTGCGTGAGAGACTAACCGTACTCTGAAATATGAGGAGTTTCGATTATGTTATTACGAAGACGTGCGTGGGATATTGTTCGTGACGAGTATCCTGTTGTGAAAATGGACGACCCCCTTGCAGAGGCGATTCGGAAACTGAACGCATGTGCTTTTGAAGGTTGCTTGTGTGCCTTGGTTGAAGACCATAACGGGCGTGTTAAGGGAGCTGTTTCCATCTGGGATACAATGCGTTTTATGGAAGACACGCTGTTGCATGGCGATGGCATGAAGTGTCTTGATGAAAATCGCTATGAACAGATGTTTACGAATGCGTGTAAAGTGTCCGGTTCCATCAGTGTAAAAGATGTGATGGATAAAGATATGACAATTGTCCGACCTGATGAGCCATTACTGCTTGTGCTTGAGGATTTTGTAAAAAAAGGCCGAAGCTACGCTGTGGTAAAGGAAGGCGGGCAGGTTATCGGTGTGATAATGATCAACGATATCTATAGAGAAATCAGCGACCAGATTCTGGCCAGAGGCTGATTGTAATAGGCAAAAAGAAGCCCTCTGTTTCTGACGAGACAGAGGGCTTTTTCTGTATAGTGGAGAAAGCTTAGTCGAGAGGGACAATTTCACACTGCAGAGATTGTGCACCGTCTACAAAACGGATGCCGAAGTTTGCCCAGAATGCTTCCATGATGTCGACGCCGTCTGACAGGTCAGGGCTGCCTTCGTCATATTTGAGACGGAAGTATTCGAGCAGTACTCTTGTGTTATTGTCCAGCATTGGTGCTTCGCTGATAAGCTGTTCTTTTTCACGCAGGTACTCGTAATGATCCATTGTTGCGTACGCAAAGATAATGGAGAACGAGAGCTGGGAGATTTTTCCCTGAATCTGGGACAGGAACTGGGAAATATTTTTATGCGTTGTGAACTCCTGCTGCTGGAATTTAATCCAGTCATGGTATTCTGCCTTATTGTTGATAAGTGACAGGTTACCCATAAGGGAGGTCTCAAGGTCGTTTCGTGCGGTTTCAGAAAGCTCTGTCTCAAGCGCGTTTTTTACAATAGCATCGCGGAATTCAAAAGACTTGCGCGCTGCATCGTACTGGTCAAACAACTGGTACAGGTTCATGAAATAGTTCGCATAGCGATCCAGTTTATGGCGGGTAAGAACAGGGAAACGCCCTTTGTTTACGATAAGGGTGAATTCGTGCCAGTAGATGGAGAAACGAACCTGATTATCGTAGTGCTTTGTGAACAGGTTGGGATGGAAGAGCAGGTAGTAGCCTTTCTCGTGGAAGATGCTTCGTGCAACAGGCTCTGCGCCAGGGATAGATCTAAAGTCGTTTGTACCCTGAAGCTCGTTCACTTTTGCGTCAAAATTTTCAGGAACAATAATTTCCTGAATGCGAAAGGCCATAGTGGCATGCTGTGCCGCTTCGCCGATGATTCCAAGTTCATCAACAATATCTTTACGTTGGTTGCTGTTTCCAATCTCAACAGTAATTTTCATGGATGCTCCGTTATAACAAAATAGTTTGTGCGCACATGCCTACCCTGACAAGCGTTTCCCTGCAAGTATGAATTATAGAGCAGGGGAAATAGAAGTGGATTATTTGTAAAAACAGGTACTGCGTTAACTGGAGCGTGCAGTTTGTGCTAATATATTAGAAAATTGTCTGTGTGTGATATTTTTTTGCGAAGTACTTGGTACTACTGGCTGCGCAGGGAGCAGGGGTGTAAAACTTCATTAAGTTCGGTCTCAGTCCTTGCCATCAGATAGGCAAAGCTGTATGGTGCGCACCTTCCTATGGGCAGAAAACACGCCGCAGGCACAGTCCTGTGGCTTTTTTCTTCCTGAATTATAAGATTAGATATAACGTTGCAATAAATAGAGATTGGATATGAGCAAAACAGGCAGCCTCACTGCAGGTGATCGTATTGATACTAAATGCACGCGCTGTAGCGATATTACAGGGCATGTGATTGTGGCAATGGTTGGTAGCGAAATTATTAAAGTGGAATGTCAGGCTTGCGGTAGTGTGCACAAATACCGCGAAACACGTGCTCCGAAAAGTAAGGCACAGGTTTCCACAGTTAAGAAAGTCCGCAATGGCGATTCCCGTAAGGAAGCAATTTCTGCTGCCCGTTCAGCTGCTGCAAAAAAAGCTGCTCAGACTCGTGCTGCCCAGCGTGCAAAACAGGAAGCTGAAGCTGTTATGATCGCTTGGAAAACCGCCATGGTAGCCAAAGGCTCTGACGGAGCTCGCACATACAACATGAACGAAACATTCACTAAAGGTGATGTTGTACAGCACCCGACCTTCGGAATGGGTGAAGTACAGACCGTTACCAAGCCGAATAAAATGGAAGTGTTGTTTGAAGACGGTGTAAAAGTATTACGCTGTCGCGTATAGGTTGATTTTTCGTAAAAACGGGGATGACTGGTATCAGTCATCCCCGTTTTTTTATGTCTGGAGAGTAGGAGGGAGAAAGCTCAGGAGGTTTTGCAAGCATCATGTCATGTCCGCAACATGCTATTTGCTGTCCGTACGCGGTGCTGCAAACCAGTCCCGAACTGACTCAGGTGATGCTCTGTATATTCCGTCGGAGCATTTGCGTACCGGAAAGTTTTCTTCCTTCATCCATTTCTTTATCGTACCCGGTCCTGCACCTACCGCACGGCAAATGGCTGTGAGGCCGACCAGAATTATCGGGCCGCTAGGAGAAGAAGATCCTGAGTTATTATGGAATCCTGCAACAGGATGAAACCCTTGCGGGTAGTCATTGATAGCCGGGGGATAGCTTGTGCCTTCATCGTATCCGTATCTATTCATGCATTTCCTTCGTAATCACGTCTCAGGATGAAAAGTTAGAATCCAAGCCCGATATCAGGCATACGGAACAGGTCTCTGGCGTATCTGTCCGGCGGAATTTCACCGGTTGCCCACGGATCTTCAAACAGGGAATACCCACCGGCATTATTTCCGTTTCTATGCCGCGCAAGACATGCGTTGCTACAAATTTTACTGCTGACTCCGGTTGTGAATTTCTTTTCGCAGACAATGCAGTGACGTTCGTCAGAGCCATGTCTCTCATGAGCAGCATGGTTTGCTGAAGCTGCACATGAACGGGAGCAATAGATCTGCCCTGCGCGTTTCACAAAATGTCTTCCGCACCACGGGCAGCTTACTGTCTGCTTGATGCGTTTTGCTTCAGCTGCACACTTACGGGAACAATATTTTCCTTTTCCGGCATTGTGACGTGCCGGACGGACATAAAAGTCGGTTCCGCATTGCTTACAAGGTACTACTGGCATAACCGTCCTCCATTGTAGAACGTGTTGCATCGTTCAATTGCCCGCAACACTGCGTGGCCAGAATGATTTGTCGGTGAAGCGTGATGATTGAACTCAGCGTAGTACAATTGCAGTAAACGCTGATGCTCTCCTACTTCAATCTGCACCATTGGCTGGTAACCGCTGCCTGTTCGGGGCTGATTGCACTCAGGGCAGATAGCGATTCCTACGCACGCCATTCTCCAAGGTCGGGAAAAATTTCGACCACACACTGTGCAGCGGGTGCGTTCCGGGGCGTGAAAAGAATAAGTGGACATATAACGTGTTCCTCCGAAGATACCTCAGAAAGCGGTAATAGGGCTTTCTGATTAGAAAAAGTGACCATGAAGTGGCGAAGTGAGCATATTGTTCACAAAATGCACACCAACGTCAACCCTGTTTGTACATTTTGTGCAAAAAGCTGTTTTATTTTTTCAAACAATGTGGTATTTCATACCTATGAACAACGACTACAGCGAAGAAGAATGGCAGCTTCAGGAATTCATTACCGAGACCATCGGACTTGTGGGCAGCGTGGCAAAGCTTGCAGAAATTGCAGGGGTAAGCGCGCGCACTGTGTACGCATGGAAAAAAGGTGAGCGGCATCCGAACAGGCAGAATCTGAGAAGGCTCCGGAGCTATTTAGATACAGTAGCTGAACAGACAGAGTCTTCGACGGAACTGTATTTTCCGCACTATTCGGGTGCTGAACGTCGCGGTACACATGAATTGTCAGGCAGGCATGACACCGTGGAAGTCCAGCTGGACAGCAATGGTTCAACCTTTCTTGCGCCGCCCAGCGGGCCGGAAGGGCATCAGGATGAATTTATTTTTGTGGATAAAGCAGAGGCAAGACCAAGTGCCGGTGGCGGCTCGTTAGCCACCAGTGACTCGTCTGACGGTCGCTATGCGTTTCGTCTGGATTGGATTCTGCACAAAACACAGGATGCAAACAGCCTGAAGATTATGGAAGTTATGGGACGTTCCATGGAAAGCACGTTGCACAACGGTGATCTTTGTCTGGTAAATCAGTCGGATAAAAACCTTGTTGAAGACAGGGTGTACGTAGTGCGACTTGATGATGAGATTTATGTGAAGCGTTTTTCCCGTATTCCGGGGAAATATTTATTCCGAGGTGATAACCGCGAATTGGCGTATCAGGATATTGAAATTGACCCGCGTGATGAGTCCCGAAGCTGGGAAGTCATTGGTCGAGTTATCTGGGCTGGCAAGGATTTATAGTTTGTGCACATAATGTGCAAAACGTAGTGTGTTGTTCATGCACTCCATATTTGAGCTTCAAAGCGTTCTCACGAAACAGGTGAGGACGCTTTTTTTTATGTGCGACTTTGTCTGTATCTAGAAAAAGTAAAGATAAGTATAAGCATAACAGGGTGATAAAATAATTAGGGCGTCTTCCTTTTTTTTCTTCATGTGATATTCTCAAATCAACCTGTTCAGTGTAACCATATAGTAACTGACAAAGAATATACGGTATTACTCCGTACTGTGTGGCAAGAGTCACAGGCATGGGGTGTATCACGAATTCAGCAAGCTTGAATCACGAATGCCAGCGAGAACAACGGCTGCGCTATATTTGTTAGAAATTGATTAGAAGGGAGTACAAGGAGGGGTTATGAATTATCAGAAAGCAGAAAGCATGACAGATTTATTTTGGCGAAAAACGCGTAATCCACTGACCTTTTGGCCTCGCATTATCCTTACCCTACTTATTTTTATTGCGTTCTGGTCTCAGGCGGTGTGGTGGATCATCTTCCTGTTTTTTGTTGAGGCAGGCATTATGTTCTTTTCACCGCCAGCAATGCAGTACGATCATTGGCTGACACGAGCCACGGACGGCTTCAGAATCTGGAGCGTTGTGCGTTCGGTTGCAGAGCGCAACACCATGCTGCTGATGTTTCTCTTCCCTGTTGTTGCATTTTTCTCAGCCATCTGGATGCATGAATGGTTCTGGATTTTCTTTTTTGGCGTACAACTTATTATTGGTAAATTGCTCTTGATTCGGCGTTTTATGGCAATGGCCAACGCTATCGAATACGATGTCCAGACTGGTCTGACGGATGAAGATCTTCAGTTTATTATCAGTCGTTGTAATTTGACGAATTAATACTGACAGTTTGTACCTGCATGAATGGTACTAATCTTTAAGAGGGGTGAATGAGGTTGGCTGAGTGACTGGATATGTGGGGATGACGCAGCGGTTTCCTTTTATAAAACGATTGGTGCTTTGTATTTTACTTCTGGGGATGAGTCTTAGTGTCTGTGCGTGTGGATATCGTGCAAAAGACCCTGTTGCTGCGTATCTGGAGGATCAACGTGTTGCGGATTTAAAACTGATTTCACAGAATCCGGCTAACCATCTTCCTTTGCAGGCTGATTCACCGCAGATGACCTGCGCAGAACAGGCTGTACAGTTTGCAGCGTTTAAAGAATTTCATTTTGCTCCGTGGCAACAGACGGAGACTTCCCACTCTAAAGAAGATGCCTTCTGGGGCACAACAGCATTCCCGCATACAAAAGGCTATGCAGAAAATTTGCTACCGTGGTCGCAGGAAGCGATGGCTCAGCTTGTTGCGCGACAAAATATGGACGCATACCCGAGCATGGCACGGCATGCCATTACTGTCCGTAACTCTTCCTTGCGTGTTCTTCCTACCGTTAAACCATACTTCTTGAGCCCCGTACTCCCCGGGGAAGGTTTTCCCTTTGACTATTTTCAGAACTCCAGCGTGCACGTAGGTACTCCGCTGTTTGTTTCGCACAAATCTGTTTCCGGTAAATGGCTTCATGTTGAAACGGCTTATGCAACCGGATGGATTCCGGCAAGTGATGTAGCCTATGTTACTGATGAACAGAAAGCGTTGTTCATGAGCGGGACATTGTATGCGTTGATGCATGATGATCTGGCATTGAAAACAATGTCTGGCGAGTATCTCTCTACAGGCTTTGTGGGGGCAGTGTTTCCGCTGTCTGCCACTCCGGTGCCGACTGGTGCATTGAAAAAATCCGACTCAAAACATGCTGAGAATCAACAGCCAGCATGTGCTGAATGTATGCAACAGTGCGTAAGTCCATGCGTGGGGCAGCTTGACGTTTCGAACGTGCAATTGTGGGTTCCTGCCCGAACCATAACAGGCGCTGCTGAGTTTTTCTCGGTGCCTCTGGTATACGCAGATGTGGCGCAGATGCCTGTAACCTTCACTCCGCGAGCCTTGGCAAATCTTGCAAAGGATATTGTAGGTCAGCGATACGGTTGGGGCGGGCTTTTTTTGAACAGGGATTGCTCTTCATCTGTACGAGATCTTTTTACGCCTTTCGGGGTCTGGTTACCGAGAAATTCGGGTGCGCAGGCTGCAAAGGGTGAGGAGGCTGTTCCTCTTGAAGGGCTTACAGCGGAGGAAAAGCAGGAGATTATTATTACCAAAGGTATCCCGTTTTTCTCACTCATAGGAATGAAAGGGCATATCGGAATTTATTTGGGATATGAGCCGAAAACAAAGACGCCGCTGATGCTGCACGATATATGGGGAGTCCGTACCGTAGATGGTGATACGGTGGGCAGAGCCATTATCGGGCGGTTAAGCATAACGACTTTGCGTCCCGGTGAAGAACGGCGGGATGTGGAGAAAGGCGATTTTTACAGTAAGGTTTTGAAGTTGCAGATAAAGCCCGGAACATGGGCTTTGGAATAATTGCCCCTCGCACGTAGCGGTGCCTTTTTAATAATGTCAGATTATGTCTGTCTTTTCCCCAGACCGTTTTGCATTTCTTGCACTGTGTGGATTTGATTCAAACTGGCAGTAGAGTTTGGTTAGCAATTTTAAGCCCCTGAGTGAACACAGACTCAGGGGCTTTTTGTATCAACAGTTATATTTCGATCGGTGCGACGAAGGAATTCCTGCTGATTTGACGAAGACTGGAACAGGTTTCCGGCACTGGTAGAGAAAAGCGGGCGGGAAGTTGTTCCAGACAATCCTGGAGGTATCTACAGTACAGAAGGATTCTGTCAGTTGTTTTCGAAAGGCTGCAAAAGAGGGAAGCAGCGCGCCACAGACATATGCATAGGTGATGAATATGCCATCGGGCTTAAGGCTGGCTCTGATTGCATGTGTAATCTGGTGTTGCAGGGTGGTTGAAAATGATGCCCACGGCAGGGAGGAGATAATGACATCTGCCTTTGTGACAGAATGTTGCTGCAATATTGCGGGAAGATTTTCAGCAGCGTCGAGCACGAAGCATGTGTCACTTTGCTGCTCCACGAGTGTTTTGTATAACTGTGGATTTTTTTCAATAGAGATAAATGTCGCTCCATTTTTCAAAGAGCGGGAGACATGTCTCGAGATGCATCCGGTACCTGCGCCAAGTTCTACTACCACATCAGCGTTGGTTAAGCATTCGCTGCTGGCTATTTTTCTGCAGAGACTTGGGCTGCTGGAACAGACTGTGCCTGTTGATAACGGGTCGCGTATGAATTCTCGTAAGATGCTCCAACGGGATAACGCCATTCTTCATCCTTTGCTGTTGTGATCGGGGGATCAGCTGCGCTGCGCAACTGCATAATTACGCAAAAGCCCTCCATATACTCCGAAACGCGGAGTGAAGAAGTATTTAATAAATAAGGAAAGGGCATTGCGCCTGACGGCTGAAAGCGTTTGATGCCATCAGGATATGGCTGCAAAAGCAGCACAGTGCCTGCTATGGTAACAGCAAAAGAAGTACCATTTGAATATAAATACGCGTGGTAATGATTGTGCGTGTGAGATGTGTTGCAGAAACAGTATGTTGCAAGAAAGGATTTTTTTACACAGTACAGTTGTTCATGTTTTATGGACAATGAGTGTGAAGATAGTTGCACTGAAAATGTTTGATTTTTATACGTCGCGTATAAAAGTTATACGAATCTTATCGTTTTCTACGACAAGAAAAGGGTAACGCAGACCTGTTCGCAGTCGAGAGGGCGTCCCTCTCGTGGGGTGCAGGGGCAACGCCCCGCCCGTCGGAGACATAGAGAAGACTCTTCTTGGTTGACACAGTAAATTTTCCGGCTAGTCTGCAGAAGGCGACATTACGCCGGAGCAGAATTTGAATGAGCGAATCATATACATTTTATGCAGCAACGCTTGGCTGCAAGATTAACCAGTACGAAACACAGGCATTACGTGAAGTGTGGCTTGCCCGCGGATTTGTGGAAACAAAATCTGCTGAGGGCGCTGACTTTGTGCTTGTGAACTCCTGTGCGGTTACAGCTAAGGCTGTGAGCGACGTACGTTCTACAGTGCGCCAGCTGCACAGAGCTAATGAAGAAGCACAGATTGTTGTTACCGGCTGTGCTGCGCAGGTTATGGGTGACGAGCTTAAGGAGCTGCCGGGGGTAACCCGTATTGTTCCTCAGGACGCTAAGACTTCGTTGAAGACATGGCCGGAATTGAAAGAAGGCATGAAAGAACCTGAGAATGCGTTCCCTGATTTTGCCGTTACAAACTATAATCGTGCACGTGCTGTTGTAAAAGTGCAGGACGGGTGTTCGCACCGGTGTACTTATTGTATTGTACCGCTTACTCGTGGGCGTTCGCGTTCCCGCAGTCTTGCGGATATTATTACAGAAGCACGCACGTTACTGGAATCCGGTTTCAGAGAGCTTATTCTTTCCGGTGTTAATTTGCGTCAGTTCGGGCGTGACCTTGATGGCACTCCTGACTTCTGGGATTTGATTGACGGGCTGGAAAGCGCACTTGGCAAAAAGTGGGGCGGTAAGGCTCGGTTCAGGATTTCTTCCCTCGAACCGGGGCAGCTTGGCGATAAAGCGCTTGAGGTGCTTGGTCGCAGCACAATGGTTGCTCCTCAGCTGCACATTTCCTTACAGTCCGGCAGTGACTCTGTGCTGAAACGCATGGGGCGCGGCCACTACAAGACAGCTCCTTTGCTGGAGTTCTTGGAAAAACTGCATACTGTCTGGCCTGTGTACGGGCTTGGTGCAGATATTTTAATGGGCTTTCCGGGAGAGACTGAAGAAGAGTTTCAGGAAACATTGGCATATATTACGGCCATGCCACTTACCTATGCCCATGTTTTCCCATATTCAATTCGTCCGGGAACGGCTGCAGCCACTATGACTGACCAGTTACCTAAGCAGGTGAAAAAAGCACGCGCAAAAGCTGTACGTGATCTGATTGCAGAAAAGAAGCAGGCATTTTTGCAAAAGCTTATTGATGCAAAGTTGCCGCTGTATGTTGTGCTGCAATCTGCAGAAGAGAAAAAGGGTATTTCCCAGTATTATACAGAATGCTATTTTGAAACCCTGCCCTTTGGCGCGGGATTGCGTGATATTTGCACAGGTACCGCAGTCGATTTTGCCAAGGATGGATTACGCGTAGTCGCGGAATAAACGTAAGAAACAGTCGGATTATTTCCGGCTGTTTTTTTATTATAGTATTATTTTTCGCATACTCATGCGGTTATTTTCCGAAAAGTGACAACTCTATGTTATAACATGTCTTGAATAAAGAATGGATGTAGAGTACGAAGCGTGGAGCGCCGTAGCAAGCAACTTGTTGCGGCTATTCCCTTATGCAGGAGATGACTCCCGCATACCAAAAAACGTTTGCCCTGCACCTTTAGCAGGGCTTTGACATATAGAGAGGAACGTATGCTTAGAAGCATGACAGGATACGGCCGTTGCACCCATGAAGGTGACGGCTTCACCATGACATGGGAAATCCGCAGCGTTAACAGCCGCCATCTTGATTTAAAATGGCGTCTCCCGATGCAGGCCCGTTCATTGGAAAACCGCTTTGAAAAGACTGTACGCAAGTTTGGTCAGCGCGGTCGTGTAGAACTTACATTGAACCTGCAGATTCAGCGTGCAGAGCTTCAGGCGGTGTCACTTAACACTGCGCAGGCTTCTGCAATGCTTGATGAACTCGGAAAATTTGCACAGGAGCGCGGGGACGCGTTTGTTCCGGACTACACCCGTATGCTCGGCATGTCTTTCCTTTGGGAAGACAGCAATAAAGAACCGGAAAAAGAATTTGCTAACAAGCTTGTTGAAGGCCTTGAGGTTGCACTTGCAGACTGGAACAAAGCGCGCGCAACAGAAGCAACTGCACTTTCAGCAGATATGCTTGAGCGCACAGCACGTATGCGTGACTGGGTTGCGACTATTACTGAACGCGCACCGCAGATTAAAGAAGAGCGCTTTGAAACCTTGCGTGACCGCCTTACCGAAGTTCTTGCCCGCGTAGAAGCTGAACTGGAAGATCAACGTTTCTTACAGGAAATTACAGTTCTGTCCGATAAGCTTGACGTAAGTGAAGAAATCACCCGCCTTAATGCGCATCTTGAACGACTTGATGAGCTGGTTAAAGGCGGCGGTGAAGCTGGTAAACGTCTTGATTTTACATTGCAGGAGTGTTTCCGCGAAGTGAACACCTGCGGCAATAAAATTCAGGATCAGCAAGTTGCACGAATTATCGTTGATTTTAAAAACGAACTCGAGAAATGCCGGGAACAGGTACAGAATCTGGAGTAGCGTATGAAAAGCAGCAAGCTGCTTAACATCGGCTTTGGTAATTATGTTGTGCATCACCGTGTTGTAAGTATTGTGACGCCCACGTCTTCTCCCATGCGTCGTGTACGGGAAGATGCCCGTAACGAAGGGAGACTTGTGGATGCAACACAGGGACGAAAGACACGCTCCATAATTATCACAGATTCCAACCATGTGATTTTATCTGCCATTCAGGCTGAAACTATTAGTCAACGTTTCCTACAGGAGGATAACGACTAATGACTCTTGATACTTCCAGTAACGTCAACACAGATTCCGACATTACTGGCCGACGAGGAATTGTTCTCGTACTGTGCGCTCCTTCCGGCACTGGCAAAACTACTTTGACAAAGCGCTTACTGAAAGAGTTTCCTCGATTTTCGTTTTCAATTTCATACACAACCCGACAGCCGCGAGAAGGCGAAGTTCACGGTAAAGACTACTTCTTTGTAACTGAAGAAGAGTTTTGTGAAAAACGTGATGCTGGTTTCTTTGCAGAATGGGCTGAAGTGCACGGCAAATTCTACGGTACGCCGAAAGAGGCGACATTGAATATGCTGGAGCAGGGGTACGATATTATTTTTGATATTGATGTGCAGGGTGCAAGCCAGCTTTACGGTAACTTGAAACAAGGTTGCTACGTATTTATTTTGCCACCTTCCCGTGAAGAACTGGAAAACCGCCTGCGTGGTCGCGGCACTGATGATGAAGCGACTATTATGCGCCGTATCGCCAATGCACAAAAAGAGCTTGAGCAGGCACACTGGTTTAACGCATGGATAGTAAATGATGATCTGGAGAAAGCGTATGACCAGCTTCGCAGTGCCTACATTGCAGCAACGTTGTCACCGCAGAGCTCCCCTGATCTCGTAGACTCTATTATGGAAGACTGGAGATAGATATGGCGAACCTTGTTGTAGCACTTGATTATCCGGATAAATCCGGAGCGCTCGCAATGGCGAAAATGCTGAAGGGCGCTGATGTCTGGCTCAAAGTAGGTCTGGAACTCTTTACAGCTGCTGGCCCTGAGATTATTAGTGAATTAAAAGACATGGGGTTCAAAGTCTTTCTTGATATGAAGTTCTTTGATATTCCCAATACTGTTCAGGGTGCGGTGCGCTCGAGTGTTCGTCATGGCGTGGATATGGTTAATATCCACCTGATGGGCGGAGAGCGTATGGCTCGTGCTGCTGTCGAAGGACTTGCAGAAGGTTCCGTAGATTCCGGCGTATCACCTGTTTTGCTTGGTGTTACCGTACTTACATCGATGGCTCAGGAAGATTTACCTGAAGGAATGACAACCACACTTGAAGAAACCGTGTTATCGCTTGCAAGCTCCGGTAAGGACTGGGGTATTCACGGGGTTGTGTGTTCCGGTTTTGAGGTTGAGACAATCAAAAAATCTTGCGGGAACGATTTTATCTGTCTGACTCCGGGGATCCGTCCGGTTTCCCTTGGTGATGATCAGAGACGCACTATGACTCCGGCACAGGCTGTGAAAGCCGGATCAGATTATCTTGTGGTCGGACGTCCCGTTACTGGCGCTGATTCTCCATTGCATGCTGCGCAGGAGATTTTGGAGGCCATGAAGATATAACCACTAGTTGCTGCTGGAATTGAGGAGGTTGAAGTGGGTGTACAGGAAGCTGTATCGCAGGAAGAACGCGATCCGATTAAGGGTATTTTTTCTACACAGGAAGTAAAAGAGATCGAAACAGGGACAGGCGTTCGTAAGTCTGTTCAGAAAACGTTCTGGTTTGTAGATGAGCAGGGTGACAGAATTGAAGTTCAGCCGCTTAACGCAAACTACATTCCTGCTGGAAAGAAGCGTTTTATCACGTTGGAAGATCTCATTGCCCGTTTTCAGCCGGAACCTGAGTTTTATGTAACAACAGTGTTCCCTAAAATGCAGGAACTTGCCGAAACTATTGATCGTGCAGACACACACAGAAGTAACGGCGAGAATTTTACTGCTGAGTTTGAATACGGCAATGCTCTTCAGGTTGATGAAGAGAACGTCCGAGCAAACTTTGGTCTTGGCCTTACCTACCTTGACCGTGGCGAAACCAGCAAAGCGAACAATATTTTTGAGCGTCTTGTAAAGCTGGACGCAGCGTTTGAACAGCAGCATAAGCACCTGTTCAACGAGTTTGGCATCAGTCTTCGTAAGAATAAGATGACCAAGCAGTCGCTTGAGTACTATGACAGGGCTCTGGAGTTAGCAGGTGGTGATGAGAACCTCTACTACAACATTGCCCGCGCATACTTTGAAAAGAAAGACTACGCACGTTGTGTAGATTTCTTGATGAAGTCCATCAATACTAATCCTAAGTTTGATGTGGTACTTAAGTTCTTTGACTGGCTTCTTGAAAAGAACCTTGTGCCGAATGAGCGTGTTTCTGAGGTGCGTACAGTTGTTCGCACTGCACAGATTGCTTCTAATAGAACCCAGCAGGTTACTGACGCAGTGGGTGACGGACTGACCCTTGAAGGAAGCCCGTCCGCTGGCGGTGAACCTTCTTTGGAAGAGCCGTCTGCATCACCTTCTGCTGATGATGTGTTCGGCGCTGATGATGACGATGATGGCCTGCTGCTTGAGTAAGCCCACGATCATCATACGTTAGGTACCAGAATTGAATGGCAGGGGATTACAGGTGTAGTCCCCTGCTTTGCTGTTTTTATAGAGAGTTGTAGTTACCGAACTGGAGTTGTTTTGGCTAAAAATTGGGTACAGCGGGAAGGCGAACTTGCGCCTTCGCAATTAACAGACTGGGCAGAACAGTTAGAAATTTCTCAGACACTGATCGATATTCTCTGGCTTCGTGGCCTTCGCACGCCCGAAGAAATGCAGCAGTATCTTTCTCCTGGACTTAAGTACCTTGAGCCGTTTTGCGAATGGCCGGGGCTGGAAGAAAGCGCAGCTGTGCTTGCTGAAGGATTGCTTGCCGGTAAGAAGATGGCTGTATGGGGTGACTACGATGTTGACGGAGTAACTTCCTCAGCTGTGGTAACCCAACTGGTGAAAGAGCAGGGATTTGATATTGTTCAGCATATCCCGAACCGTATGGAAGAAGGGTATGGCCTTAACGAAGAGTGGATAGAGCGCCTTTCTGAAGAAGGCGTGGAGCTGCTCCTTACTGTTGACTGTGGCATTACGGATTTTGCGCCTGTTGCTAAAGCGCGTGAACTGGGAATGACCGTTGTTATCTCTGATCACCATTTGCCTGCTGAAACCTTGCCTGATGCCCGTGCTGTCTGTAATCCGCGTTTAAGTGAATGTCCGTGTCCGCATCTTGCCGGTGTTGGTGTGGCATTCTTTCTTATGTGCGCACTGAATGCACAGCTTGCAGAATCAACAGGTACAAAAGTAGATGTGCGTGAACTGCTTGACCTTGTGGCTCTTGGTACTATCGCGGATGTTGTGAGCCTTTCCGGTCAGAACAGGGTTCTGGTAAAAAACGGTCTTCTGAAAATAAAAGACGCTCGTCGTCCGGGAATTGCAGCGCTTAAAGAAGTTTCCGGTTATGCCTCCGGCGGTACTGTGGAGGCTGGGCAGGTTGCATTTGGCCTTGCTCCACGGATCAATGCAGCGGGACGAATGGGTAAAGCAGATATCGCACTTGAGATGCTGCTTACTGAAGATTACGAACGCGCGCGTCAGCTTGCCAGAGAACTGGATGTGATGAACGAAGAGCGCAAAAACGAAGAAGAGCGTATCCTTGAAGCAGCCATGAAACAGGCTGAATCACAGTCTGATAAAATGGGACTGGTTCTCTATGGAGAAGATTGGCATTCAGGTGTTATCGGTATTGTTGCTTCCCGTGTTGTAGAAAAATTTTACAAGCCGACGTTGATTCTTTGTAAGGATGGCGAGACAATAAAAGGGTCAGGACGTTCCATCAGCGAGTTCCATCTTCATGAAGGGCTGGGGCGCTGTAAGGATTTGTTGCTGGGGTATGGCGGTCATAAACTTGCTGCAGGGATGTCACTTGCAGCTGATAAACTGGATGAACTGCGCACTCGCTTTAATGAAATTGTGATTGATGCAGTAGGAGATACGCCGCTGACAGCCACTTTGAAATTTGATGCTCCGATGGGCTTTAATCTGGCTGCTGACTTTACGTTACTGAAAGAGCTGGAATTATTGCAGCCGTTTGGCATGGGGAACAGTGAGCCTGTGTTTACATCCCCGATACTGCTCTTGAAGTCGCGTCGGATTTTCGCCCGTAAGCACCTAAAGCTTGAGTTGCTTGATTTGGATTCCGGTATTACTTTGCATGCAAAGGCATGGCGAATGGTCGATGAAATCCCGCCGTCCATGGAAGGCAGAAAGCTTAAGCTTGCCTATTCCCCGCGGATTGATCGATACAACGGCAGCGCAAGTGTTGATCTTAAGATAAAAGATTGGGAATTTTTGACATAGCTGTAAAAATCCCCTGACACTGGCGTGTCAGGGGATTTTTTTGCACAAGGGTATGGAACCCGATGCTGGCAGTTTCTTGTAATGAAGAACGCCTTATGCAAACGGGTTAAAGCCGCTAGAAGCCGGTTTGACTTCATATTGGGCTGTGTTGCCGTTTTGAATTTCTTCAAGAGCTTCAGCAAGTCTGTCTGGGCAGGAAGTGTTTTTATTGCCGCAAAGGGTGCCTTTGAGCAAAGAAATTACATCGTCGATTGCTTTTCCTTCGAGCAGTTTGCTCAGAGCGGAAAGAGAGCCAGGACAGCCTTTGACAAATTGAACATCGTGGATGACGCCATCAGTTACGTCGAACAGGATCTGCTTGGCACAGACACCGGTTGGAACAAAAGAATACATTATCACTCCTTATTTTGCTCGACGGTTATAAGAGCACAGATGCGCGCTTGTAAAGTGTGTTCTGCATAGAGTTATTTTTTTATGATATCGCGCATAAAGGATGGTCATTATGGATAATAATCCTTTTAAAGGGCTGAATAAAAAGAATTTCCCAGATTCAAGTGCCCAAAAGAAAAAAAAGCCTGAAAGTAAGAAAAGAACTGTTCAGGATGAAGATCTGTTTTCTGTCCCGTCTGATGACGAGGATTTATTTTCACATGCTATGTCTAATGTTTCTTCCTTGGGGGGAGGACAGGGCAAAGTGAAAAAGCGTACTCATTCCAGCGACAATGCTGTGCGTATGGATGAGGTTAAGGGCTTTGATAAGGTTGCCAAAAAGAAAGATAAAAAGCAGGCAGCTAAAGAGCGCTCTAAAAAAGCGGTGAGCTCTGCTAAGCCGAAAGTTGAATTGTCTGAAGAAGATGCGTTTGCAGCGGCGATGATGGGCGTAAGTGAGTTGAGCAGCAAGGGACGGGAAGTTGTTCCAGATGCTCAGGTTCAGGTTAAGCCACGGACTGCTGCCGATGATCCTGTAAAGGCACTGCAGGACTTGCTGGATGGTGAGGTGGAGTTCAAACTTGAATATACAGACGAGTATATTCAGGGACACGTGGAGGGAGTTGACCCCATAACGCTCGGTAAACTGCGTGCAGGTCAGTACAGTCCTGAAGGACATCTGGATATGCACGGCATGGTTGCCCAAGAAGCCCATGAGGCACTGGTGCAGTTTCTACGTGCGTCCTATAATAAAGGAAAACGAACAGTCCTGCTGATTCCGGGACGGGGAAAAAACTCACCTGAAGGGTATGCTGTCTTACGCGAGCGCATTCAGGAATGGTTGACTCGTGACCCGTTTAAGCGTGTTGTGCTGGCATTTTGCACTGCGCAGAATAAAGACGGCGGTGCCGGTGCGTTGTACGTGATGCTTCGAAAATATAAGAAAAATCGCGGTAAAATCCAGTGGCAGCGCAATGATGTTACAATCGATTATTAGCACTAGAATAGCAGAGCATTGCTTGTAATATCATCCTGTGCACAGGGATGAGGGCATACACCTGCTTACCTTTTGAAACGAAAAGCGAGGTTGCTCCTGACTGTTGTTATGATAGTCTGGAGCAGCCTTTTTTTGTGGATACCCAATTCGTTTTTCAAGGCATCATGAGGTGTGAAGCGCCCCGTTGAATGGCTGCTTGCATCTTAGGTTAAGTGATAGCCGTGTTTTTTTTAAACAGGTTGTTAACTTTTTTACTGTTATCGCAGAGAGTCGTTGGGTTATTGAGTAGGATAGATGCTTTTTTGTTCTGTGCAGTGTAAGTCGTTCGAAATTGCATGAATAAGGCTTAAAGGAACTTTATAGAAAAAAGTTTCAGAAAAAAGTGTTCCATCTTCTTTATCCCAGTGTTCACCATCAAGAACGTGAGTAAGTGCAGCACGTTCAGCATCGTTGGCCTGTGTAAATCCGGCGCGCAGGGTCTTTTCCCGTACCAGAATGAGCAGGTCTTCAAGCAGCGGAAAAATATCGTCTTCGTCTATATTTTGCTTAGACAAAATGTCTTGAAAATGTTGCAAAAAATACTTCTGAGAATAGCAAAGCTGGGAGTATATGGCGTGCTGCTCATCAATGGTTTCAAGCAGCATGGCACACCGTTCCGCATTTTCTTTTTGTTGTAAAAAGGGGTAGGAACGAAGGTGCTGCATAAGAGAATGAATTTTAGTGCGCGTTGCTGCAGACGAAAACATGATGACTCCTGTATAAAATAATTGGTATAGAAAATTCGATAAAACGTGCGCGACAATGAGTCAATCTTTTTCCTAACTTTACCTAACGATTGCGGTACGTACCGTAAGGCATATTACATGATGAAGCTTTTTTTTCTGGTACTGCTTGGAATGGCTGTTTTTATAAGCGGCTGCTCCGGCAAAGCAGTACAACCTGAACCCGAATTAAATCCATCCGGAGTTTCTGGAAAAATAAATAAGGATGCAGAGCTTGCGTATGCAAAAGCGCATGTGCTCTGGAGAAACGGTGTATGTGAGAATCCGGCAAAAGCGGCAGGTTTTTTGCGCGAAGCAGTAAAGCTTGAACCGACGTACGGTGAGGCATGGTTGCGCCGTGGCCGCTTGCTCATCCAGTTTACCGAGTATCAGGCTGCCATTGAAGATCTGGATAAGGCTGTACGCTATTATCCGAAAAGTGCTTCCTATGCGTACCGCGGGTATGCAGAATTTGGACTTGGAAATTATCTGGGTGCCAAAAAGAATTATGAAAAGGCACTTGAGCTGGATTCTGATAACGGCACCGCATGGAATTTCTTAGGTGAGTTGCTTATTGCACAGCTTAAAGTGGATGAAGGGTGCGATGCACTGGAAGAAGGTGCAGACTTAGGCTTTCCTGCACCGTATGATGATGCCGTTACCCGCGGTGTTTGCGTTCAGTAACAGGTGCCCTTTTTAGTACACACAAGCGTCTCTATTGTAGAGGCGCTTTTTTTGTGCCTGAATGGTGGCTGAGTAAACACGGTCAACCGGCTTGGCGTAGGAGCGGGAGAGGGCGGGAACCGCCGTATGATATGGCTTTCATCACTTCCTTGCGTAAGGCAGTGTAGAGTGCTGTAAAAGAATACGGAGGCTCTATGGATTGGAAAGATCTGGGAATGAGCGTGGCAAAGGTTGCACCAGTGCTTGGAGCAGCTCTTGGTGGGCCTGTAGGTGCAATTGCTGGTGCTGCAGGTACACTTATCAGCAGTTTTCTCGGTGTAGAGCCGGAGCCGCAGGCTGTTGCGGCTGCATTGAACGACCCGAAAGTTCTTGTGTCCCTTAAAAAGCTCGAAGTTGAACAGCAGGAGCAGGTAATGGCCTGGCAACGGGTTCAGCTTGAAGTGGAATTACGCAATGTGCAGGATGCACGGGCGCGAGAGGTTGCGTTGGCTAAAGCCGGACACGGTGGTGCGTGGGTAACGGGAATAGTCTCTCTTGTCGTCATTTGCGGTTTTTTCTGGATGCTGCGCGAAGTGGTTTCGGCACCGCAGGTAAGTGAGCCGGCGTTGCTGCTGCTTGGCTCATTGGGAACTGCGTTTGGTGCTGTGGTCAACTACTACCTTGGTTCTTCACTGGGGTCATATCGGAAGGATAAGGCTGGAAGCGGAGGTAATAGTGGGACGTAATAACGAGATGCTGTGGCAGATGGACAGGCGGGTAACGTTGAGCGTTGCCTTTGCGGTCATGACTGCGGTGGCGACGGTGGCAGGTGTTTTTAGCAGTTTTACTGCGCGCCTTGATCATGTTGAGCAGGTTACCGGTTTGTTATCGAAAGAAAATATTGCACAGCAGCAGGTTGTCATAAAAGTCGCTCGAATTGATGAGCGGGTTGCCGCCATGCAGGAAGTGCTTTCTGAGATAAAAGCAGAGTTACGGGGAGTGAAGAGCGATGGCAGGTGAGGAGCACATGGCACCATTGCAAACCGGTTCGATTGAAGAAGAGAGAGAGGGGGTAGATGAAGTAGAGGGACGAAAGCGAAAACAAAAATTAACATCGAGACAACGACGTTTTGTGGATGAATACCTGATTGATTATAACAGTAAAGTTGCTGTTTGCCGTGCCGGATATGCTGAGGCCCGCGCTGGAACTACGGCAAAAAGACTTCTTAGCACGCCAGAAGTGCGCAAAGAAATTGCACAGCGCGAACAACAAAGGGCAGCGCGAACCCGCGTTACGCAGGATGCAATAGTAAAAGAATTGGCTGCGGTAGGGTTTGCCAATTTGAAAGACGTCTGTGTGTGGGATGACGGGTGCCTTACTTTGCGAAATTCGCGTGACCTTAGTGCCGCGCAGGCAGCATCCATTGCAGAAATTACTGAGACTGTGACAACGCGAGGCGGAACAGTGCGTGTGAAACAGCATTCAAAACTTAAGGCTCTGGAAATGTTGGCAAAGCATGTAGGATTGTATGATCAGCAGGAAATCGAAGCATCAGGAAAGGAATTAGAAGAGCTTTCGCCAGTCTTAAAAAAACGGTTGGAGAGTATCTACGGAACATTGGACCTTAATGCAGAGTCGAATATCTGCCCCTCTGATGAACCGGAAGGGGCATAAAAAAGCATTCAGCAGCTTCCCAACACTTTCTCGGGTTATTTTTTATATAAATACATCAGTCGTATTGTGCACGGAGCGAGATGTAATATCGGTCAGTCTATTCTTTTGCAAAGAATGGGCTGACCGTTTTTTCTAGCTGATCTATGCAGGTTTATGTTGAAATATGTTTTAAGTTAAATGTGTTATTGTTTGAACGGTCAATGCGTTGCTGGTGCTTCTGTATAGTGTGTTGGGAGGTGATTTCGTTGCGTTATGCAATATAAATGCCCCGAATAGAATTTTCTATTTACCCCTTTATATTTTTCTCGAAATGTGTATAAGAAAGGGTTCCTGCATTGAACCGAAGCGGTGCTATCCTTGCAGTACGCACTCCGTGTTGCGCAGTAGAGCGCCGCGGTCTGTGTGCTGGCTGCCAAAATCAGATACGAAATTGTTTTATGGTGGAGGTGTGACTGTAATATTTTACATGTGTACACTTCTTTTTTATTGCGCAAATGCAGTTTTTGTATGCGCCATGAAGCTCCACTTTTTTACACGTATTTTATGTCATCTGACCGGCATCAGATAGCAGTCTTTTTTTGTCCAATGCAGCTAAAATTTTTTCATGTTCACACTCTTTCCTTTCTATTTTTTTATCGAGAGCGAGTATATTACTGCGGCATTGATTGATAACTCATTCAGTGCCGTATGGTATGTGAAAAGTTATATATTTCACAAACGTACGCAACGTACATGCAGCAAGTGGTCAATGTTGTCTGAAAGTATGCAATAATACGGGAATATTATTCTATCAGCTTAAAATGTATATTTTTTGACAAATTTGTTGTGGGTTGCTATGTGAGAGAAGTATACCCAAAGCCCTTTGACGTTGGGGTTTGGGGTTGGTTTTCGATAAAGGAGAGGGAATTATTTGTAGGATTTTTATAGAAAGTCATCCATAGGAGGATTTCGAATGAAAAGATTTATGCGCGTTTTAGCCTTAGGGCTGGTTGCTTCCTTGTTGCTCTCTTCTGCTGCGCTTGCAGCAGATACTATTAAGATTGGCTTGCAGGCACCGCTCACAGGTAAATATGCATCTGAAGGTCTCGATATGAAAAATCTTGTTGAGATTCTCGCTGCCAAAGTGAATGCTGACGGTGGTGTGAAAGGCAAGAAGATTGAGATTATCGCAGAAGATGATGCATTTGATCCTAAAACGGCAGCTCTTGCCGCACAGCGCCTCGTTACTTCTGGTGTAGTAGCGGTTATTGGTACCTATGGCTCTTCTATTACTGAAGCAGCACAGGACATTTATGATGAAGAAGACGTTATTCAGATTGCCACCGGGTCCACAATGGTGCGTTTGACTGAAAAAGGTCTTGAAAACTTCTTCCGCACATGTCCTCGTGACGATTCCCAGGGCGCAGCTGCAGCTCAGGTTCTGAAAGACCGTGGATACAAGCGTATTGCTATCCTGCATGATAACTCTTCTTATGCAAAAGGTCTTGCAGATGAGACTCGCAAGCGTCTTGATGATAACAGTGTTGTATTTTTTGATGCACTCAACCCGGGTGAGCAGGATTACAATACCATTCTTACTAAAATCAAAGGCTTCAATCCTGACGTAATCTTCTTTACCGGCTACTTTAACGAAGCAGGTCTGCTTCTTCGCCAGAAAAAAGAAATGAAGTGGGATGTTGCTATGATGGGCGGCGACGCTACTAACAACCTTGATCTGGTCAAGATTGCCGGTAACGATGCAGCTAAAGGTTTCTTCTTCGTGAGCCCTCCGGGCGTGAACGACCTTACTTCTCCTTTTGCAAAAGAAGTTCTGGATACATATAAAGCAAAGTACAACTCACTCCCTGCTTCTATCTGGTCTGTGTTTGCTGGCGATGCGTTCCTCGCAATCGTTGAAGCTCTCCGTCAGACAGATTCAACTGATCCAGAAGTTCTTTCCGAGTACTTACGTAACAAAATGGACAACTACCCGGGGCTTACCGGTTCTATCGCGTTTGATAACAAAGGCGACCGTGCAGGCAAGTTCTACCGCGTCAGCGAAGTTAATGCTGATGGCGAATTCGTAATGTTACCGTAACTTCGGCTTCTCTTTTCCAGAGCACGGCACGGCAAGGGTGCTGTGCTCTGGATTTTACCGTTTTTTTCTCAACGGGATATTCCTTATGGAAGAATTTTTTCAGCAGCTTACAAATGGCTTGGCGGTAGGCGGCATTTATGCCCTCATCGCGCTTGGATACACCATGGTATATGGTGTGTTGAAATTGATTAACTTTGCACACGGTGATCTTTTCACAATCGGTGCCTTTTTAGGACTCACGCTGCTCACGTCGCTGGGTCTTACAGACTCTATCGGACCGGTTGCCGGTTTGCTGGTACTGGCTGTCATGGTGGTGATTCTTGTGGGTGTGGTGGGCTTTTTGCTCGAGCGCATTGCGTACCGACCGCTTCGTTCATCACCGCGACTTTCTGCAGTGGTAAGCGCACTTGGTGCATCCATCTTTTTCCAGAACGCTATCATGCTTATCTGGGGTGCTCGTCCGCTTGTATACCCGCACGGCCTGTTACCTAATGTGACTGTGAACGTTTTCGGTGCAGAGCTTCCTCTTATCCGAATCCTTATGTTTGTCATTTCTGTTCTGCTCATGTGCGGTCTGTACTACCTGACGCATAAGACCCGAATCGGTACCGCTATCCGCGCGGCAGCCATCGATCAGGGAGCTGCAAAGCTCATGGGTATCGATGTTAACCGTGTGATCAGTCTCGTATTTATGATCGGGCCTGCTCTCGGTGGCGCAGCAGGTGTTATGGTTGGCCTTTATTACGGGCAGATCAACTTTACCATGGGCTGGCTGTACGGCCTCAAAGCATTTACAGCAGCAATTCTTGGCGGTATCGGCAACATCCCCGGTGCGATGCTGGGTGGCTTGCTGCTTGGTGTTGTTGAGTCTCTTGGAGCTGCATACATTTCCATTGCATGGAAAGATGCGATCTCCTTCCTTGTTCTCATTCTCATTTTGATCGTCCGTCCTACCGGACTGCTGGGCGAAAGGGTGGCTGACAAGGTATGATTAAAAAACAAGACATATTGTGCCTTGCGGGTGCAGCAGTCTTTGCCTGTGCTCCGCTGGTGCTTGATGCCTACTGGACAGATGTGCTGAACAATATCGGGCTTTACGCAATTCTTGCCTTGAGCTTGAATATTATTCTCGGACAGTGTGGTCTGTTTCAGATGGGGCATGCAGCGTTCTTTGCCGTGGGTGCCTACACCTCTGCAATCTTGAACACCATGTTTGATATTCCGTTGTTATGGACTATGCCGCTTGCGGGTATTCTGGCCGGTCTGTTCGGTCTTATCGTGGCGCGCCCTATCATTCACCTGCGTGGTGACTACCTGCTTATCGTTACTATCGGTATTGTAGAGATTATCCGCATTGCCCTTATCAACGACGTGGGTGGATTGACCGGTGGTGCCAACGGTATCTTCGGTATTGATCGCCCGATGCTGTTCGGTCTTAAAATCAAACGTCCATATCAGTTCTTTTACCTGATCTGGGGCTTCTGTGCTGTGACTATTTTCCTGTTCCACAGACTGGAGAACTCCCGATTCGGCAGGGCGTTGAACTATATTAAAGATGATGACGTAGCCGCTGAAGGCTCCGGTATCGATATCTCCCGTTACAAGCTTATTGCTTTTGTTATCGGTGCTTTTTGGGCAGGTATGGTGGGAACCATCTTTGCCGGTAAAATGAAGATTATTTCTCCTGAATCATTTTCATTCTGGGAGTCTGTCCTTCTGTTTACCATTGTTATTCTCGGCGGCATGGGCTCTATCCGCGGGGTTCTTCTTGGGGCATTTCTTATTATCGGCTTGCCGGAACTGTTCCGTGATTTTGCATCGGCACGAATGCTTGTCTTCGGTGCTGCCATGATCGCTATGATGATTTTCCGTACACAGGGGCTGTTGCCTCCGTTACCGCGAAAATATGATGTATCCCGCTTTTTCAGTAAAGCTGAGGGAGAACAGTCATGAGTCTTGTAGAACTTAAGAACCTTACCAAAACTTTTGGTGGGCTGCTTGCTGTTAATGACGTTTCCTTCAGTGTTGAAGAAGGCTCCATTGTCGGCCTTATCGGTCCGAACGGAGCTGGTAAGACTACAGTATTCAACTTGATTACAGGCAACTACATTCCTGATACCGGCGAAGCCATTTTTGACGGCAAAGATGTGGTGGGCATGCAGACGCACCGCATTGTTAATCTCGGTATTGCCCGTACCTTCCAGACTATTCGTCTTTTTAAGAGTTTGAATGCATTGGAAAACGTGCTTTCCGGCTGTCATTGCCGTATGAAATCAGGTGTTTTTGCTTCCATGTTCCGTACTCCTGCTCAGCGGGCAGAAGAAAAGCGTGTGCTGGAAAAAGCAATGTCTGAGCTTGAGTTCGTCGGGCTGAAAGATCAGTGGGATACACAGGCGGACAGCCTCTCCTACGGTAAGCAGCGTTTGCTGGAAATTGCCCGTGCTCTTGCTACTGAGCCTAAGTTTATCATCCTTGATGAACCTGCAGGCGGCATGAACGATCAGGAAACGCAGGAACTCATTGAGCTTATCAAAGCCATTCGTGAACGCGGTATTACTGTATTGCTGATCGAACACGATATGAGTCTTGTTATGAAGATCTGTGAACACCTTATCGTGCTTGAATACGGTGCAGTGATTGCTGAAGGCGATCCGGAAACTATTAAAAACGATCCCCGGGTTATTGAAGCATATCTCGGTGCTGATGATGATCTGCTGTAAGGGAGACTTGCCATATGCTACTTGAACTTCGTGATCTGCACGTAAACTACGGCAATGTAGAAGCACTGCACGGCATCAATCTTACAGTAAATGAAGGTGAGATTGTAACAATTCTCGGCGCTAACGGTGCGGGAAAATCAACTACGTTGAACTCCATTTGCGGGCTTGTAAAAGCAAGCAAAGGGGAGATTCTGCTGGATGGTAAACCTATCCATACCGTTCCTGCGCATAATATCGTTAAGCTCGGTATCTCTCAGTCTCCTGAAGGACGTCGCGTATTCTCCACACTGACTGTGGAAGAGAATATGGAATTGGGTGCCTTCACGCTGTCAGACAAGGAAAAGATAGCACGGAACAAAGAATGGATTTATGACTTGTTCCCGCGTCTTCTTGAGCGTCGGGGACAGCTTGCAGGTACACTTTCCGGTGGTGAGCAGCAGATGCTTGCAATCGGTCGTGCGCTCATGTCCAATCCGCGTCTGCTGTTGCTTGATGAGCCTTCTCTCGGACTTGCACCGATTCTGGTTAAATCTATTTTCGATACTATCCGTAAAATTAACAAGCGCGGCTTGACCGTGATTCTTGTTGAGCAGAATGCCCGTGCAGCGCTTAAATTGGCTGACCGCGGGTATGTAATGGAAGTAGGCAACATCGTTCTTGCTGATGATGCTGATACGCTGCTTTCGAATCCGGATATTCAGTCTGCATATCTTGGTGGTAAGGGACATTAGTCCTGATAGTAGTTGTAACTTGTCGTTACAGGTACCACCATTGTTACTGAGATGAAAAAAGGCTGTCCCTCATATGAGGGACAGCCTTTTTTAGATTCTTTGCGCGGTAGCTGAATGTTCTACGCAGTATTGCAAACGCTAGACATTGCCGCCGTAGTGCGGTGGCGGGCCATCATCTACGCCTCCATCATCAAGAACAGGGCTGAGTTGACGGATGCGCAGGATAACAGCTTCCATTTTCTTTTCCATTTCATCAAGCTGAAACTGCTGGTTTGTCAGCGCTTCATTCAGTTCGGAAATGGTTTTTTCCTGAAAGTACAGCTGCTCTTCTAACTGTGCGAGACGTTCTTTGGTTTCTTTCATGCCTGCTCCTTTGCAAGGTTGCAGATGATATCAAATTCTTTCTTATCTACGGGCATTACAGAAAGGCGGGAGCCTTTTCGTAACAGTTCCATGCCTTCGAGTCCGGGAATCTGTCGTAATTCTTTCAGCGTAAGGGCTCGTGGGAATTTTTCCACCAGCTTCACATCCACCATAAACCAGCGCGGTTTTTCTTCCGTTGATTTAGGATCAAAATGATCGTCTTCGGGATTCCATGCTGTATGGTCAGGGTAACTTTCACGGACAACTTCACATACACCGACGACTGAAGGATTGGTGACGCTGTGGTAGAACAGCACCTTGTCGCCAAGCTTCATTGCATCACGCATGAAATTGCGTGCCTGATAATTTCGTACTCCATCCCATGATGTGGTCTGGTTCGGCTCCCCCGCCAGTGTGTCAATGGAATAGCATCCGGGTTCAGATTTAACGAGCCAGTAGTTAGCCATAGTACGCTCCGTTTCTATATAGAGACTGGCAAAAGTCCTGATGTTGAAGATAATTCTATATCAAAAGATTATCGCAGAGTGTGTTCGAATACAAGCGGTAGTAGAAAGAGGAGTGTCCGACTGTGTATTGGCTTTGACAGAGCGTAGCACAGTTTGGAGGGAGCAGTAACGGATTAGTTTGTGAAAAATACAGGAGGGGAGTGCCGATGCAACCTATGTATATTCTATGGAAAGGCGTGTAAGTGAAAAAAACTCAGATGATAACATGCCGAAACATTAGTATATTAATGTAAACATTCTTTCGCCACAGGAGTAACTTTGATATTCTGGCAGCCACCTGTGTTATTGAGAATATATCTTGGAGGGTTGTATGAGAATGAATCGCGCTACTGTTTTTATTTGTTTATTGTTTTTTGCTGCCTGTATGCTTCTGCCACCGGACGCTTCTGCACGTACCAGACTGAACGGACAAACCTTGTACGCACCTGCATATTCATACATTTATCACGGTAACAGAGAGGCAACGATAAATCTGACAACGACATTGAGTGTACGGAATACAAGCCGTAAGGAAACCATCAGGATAACCAGTGTGGAGTACTACAATACTGAAGGAAAGCTGCTGCGCAGTTATCTGGATAAACCAGTAGTGATGGCGCCACTCCAGTCTATACGGTATATCGTAAGTCTTAATGACGATGAAGGCGGCTCCGGCGCAAATTTTATTGTGAAATGGGAAGCAGATAAGGCCGTTGATGTACCGATTGTTGAAAGCATTATGCTCGGTACAGGTTCATCATACGGATTTGCGTTTCTTACTCAGGCTGTGCCGATTGAATAGCTGTTATTCCTCAAGCCAGTTTTCCAGCAATGGCGGGGTGGAAATATAGCTTATAGGCTTCCATCGGCACTGTGCGGTGAGTTCTACTCCATGTTGAATAACAGATACCGGCCTGTCAGATGACACAACAATCGCGATGATGTTTTTGTGCATGGCGGTGAAACGCAATGCTGAGTTAAATCGTGCGCCACGAGCTCTGTTTTCTCCAGGTACGGTACGTCCGTCCAGCAAGCAGGCAAAGCCAAGAAGGGTGGACGATTTGCTGATGTGCAGTGCCCCGTCAACTTTTGCCAGAGAACATGCGATGTCGATGTTTTCCGGCATGCTCAAATCCAGTGGAGTTTGCAGGGTTTGTCCTGCAATATTGCGCGGAATGGTGTTCAGGTCGAGTACGAGTGTACAACCGTGTTTGCGCTCGCGAGCCTGAATAACAACCTGCGTTGTATGCTGGAAGATGCTGTGCTGTTGTTTCGGAGTCAGGCTTGATTCCAGCAAGGCTTCTTCCAGTTGCACGAGATTCGGGCGACGATTGGTCGCCAGAAAATTACCGGATGCAAAGCTGCAAATGAGTTCTCCATCAAGCGAAACCATTCCGTGATTCCCTTCAAACGTGGCAATGATAGAGCCCGGAGGGAGTTCTCCTGAAGCAACACCAGCAAGGGTACAGCCGTCAGAAATAAGAAACCGCTCACTGTTTTCAACTGCCTGCAGGGTCTTTCGACAGTGCCGCAGGTTTACAAGCAGAGGTTGCTCCATACGCGGAAAGGATGCCTGAAAATGGACATGTTGCAGCAGGCGGGGTTCCACAAAAGCGATTTTTCCCCGCGGCCATGCTCCTTCTTCCCGTGTGTTCGAAATTCCAAGAATAGCATTTAATGTAGGGTAGATACGTAGATAGGTGTCCATCCCTAGTGCTTCGCTGCGTTTATCGATAATATAATCGCGGATAGCATGCTGTGCATACCCTTGCAGTACATAGCTGGAAGTGTCATTGCGCAATCCTGCGTCCTGACTGAACTCAGCGCATAGCTGGGTTGCTGCGTATTCTAACCAGCGAAGTATAGGCCCTTTAGAGCATATGTCGGGGTATTCTTCTGTGAACCACATCTGGAAAGGCAGAGTTGTACAGGAACCGCCGTAACTGATGAGTCCGGCAAGCTGTGGGTCTTCCACTGGAGCAAATTCAGGGAGCAAGATGTCAGAAACAGCTTCATGAAATGTCTGGAAAAGATCTTTAAGGCGTGGCTGGTGGCCGTCTAGCAGGTTTTGCGGGTCGAGGATGTAGAATGGGCCGTTTTTTTCGAGGCATATAATAAGTGCCACGCGACTCGGACCGGAGAAGTGAGATAGTCCATCACTTAACCCGTCCAGAATATTATAAATGCTCATTCTCCATTGAGCTGTATCTAGCATCGTCACCGTTTCCTCCTCCCGACAATCAATGGTGTTATGTGCAACACCATTCCAAAAAGAAACAAAAAATCTGCAACGGATGTCCAAATTTTGCACAACAAAGAATAGAAGAGAAGTACAACTATTATCTGTTGGTGTGAGCACAAGTCTTTATGATAAAACAGAAAAATATGTGCTGAACTCCGTTTGTGTACTGGTTGGTAGGGTATATGCATGTTGGAAAAGGAGCAAGGCTTAGTGCACATTTTGAAGTGAATGTGCACAATAAAAGAGTATATATAATCATAATGGCAGCATAAAAAGTTTACTCTGTCGTATAGATATACAAAGCATAATCGCTGCGCTTCAAATTTTCGGGGATAACTTGTCACACAGAACTATATGTTCAGGAAAAAGTTCATGACAAAGAAACGAAGAATGGGAAAAGTGCTCCCGCTTTATTTGCACCGCGCTGAGAATGCTCCCCCCGACCAGACAAAAACTCTGAAGAATTCGGTCATCAGGGGAGTAGAAGCAGACCCCGCTGTGTCAAAATCTGCTTCAGTAACTAGTAATGGAAACAGGGTACAGCTTGAGGTGACGCTCGATTTAGACCCGTGGTCTGATGAAGCATGGCAGGCGTCGTTAACAGGTGTTGAAAGTGACCTTGTAAGTGATCTGTTCGGTACGGCAAAACCGGAACCAAAGGCTAATGAGATAACAAAGGAAGAGGTGCAATGGCTGTTGAAACGCCCAGTGGAGCCGGATTCAGAAGCCTCTGAAAATGAATGTGAAGATCTGACCGGTTCTTTGGGACAGACAGGGACAGAAGAAGAGACCGTGTTTGGATTGCCTCCACAGCAACTTGCACAGGCACAAAAAAACGGAACGCTTACAGATCTATTAGCGTATAGATACCGCTCTGCTGCGCAGTTTCCCGTGCTCGATAAAATTATGAGCACCTTTGCTTCAGGTGCCACCAAAAGGCTGCGGAATATTACAGGGCAGGCGTGTACTGTTGTTCCGGTTCGATCAGCCCGCGCGCCGTTTGATGTCTGGCTTCGTATGGATCACCCCATCGCAACAACATTTTCCATGTATCCACTTGAAGGCGTGGGAATGATCGGGATAGAGCGCGAACTTGCAGTAGGGCTCATGCATTCGACATATTCAGCAGGGGGGCAGGAATCTGTCCAATCTATGCTGCGCAGGGTGACAGCACAAAAATCTTCTAAAGGCGGCAGTGGGTGTTCTGTTGCCTACAGTATTATGCGTCATGTGCTGCATCTATTGCTGCTGGATATGGAGTGGGCACTGGCTCCGTTCTACGAAGTAGAATCCACGCATGGCAGAGCAGATGAACAGGCATGGTCCAGCAAGCACTTCTGGTTGGATGAACCATGTATTGTGTGCGAATTTTCAGTCAGCATGGACGCTGAGTCTCATACAGGTGAGAACAAAGAACTCAGTGGCACCATGATGATGGTGTTTCCTGAAAAAATGTTGAAGCTGATCCTGCCGATTCTTTCAGGGGAGCAGGAGATACTTGTTCCAGAATTTTCAGAGCTTGATGCGTCTGCCATTGAGTGTTTTACGCGTCTGGATGATGCGGCATTACGCGACGAGTTGGCGCAGCAGCACCCGCTGTCTTCAGCTGTTATATTGTCCCAGCTCTCAGAGGATAGAAGAAATGGTCTTCTGGAAAAGATGGACAGAGAAAAAAGGGAAGCCATAGAACGCAGGGCAGGCCACAGGGCTGGTATAGAGGTTGTTCTGTCTGAGTCACAGCAATTTGTGGCATCAGTTCTTGCTCTGAGTGAGAGTCATGCAGCGCAGGTGCTCAGAAGCTTTTCACCGGAGGCTGCAGCAGGATTTTTACGTGAAGCAGGGAAACTACCTTCTCTGTATGCAGAGCAGGTGAATGCCCTTTTGAAACAGCGTAATAGTTCTATTGTGAGTGTGGGAGCACTGGTAGTGGACAGCGCACTTGTCCGGCGTTTGATGATACGCGCCATTGCTGCAGAAGATATGGCAAAGGTAGTGGCCTTGTGCCGTAATGACAGAATTCATATGCCGTTTGCTCCTGTTCGCTCAGTGCCTGCACAGACCGTAGCAGCTATGCTGCGTAGTGAGCCCGTGGCTATTCAGCGGGCTGTTGTTGCCTTGTTGTTGAAAACAGATCGTGAATATGCTGCAGAGCTGTTAGGAGCGTTTGAACCTGATGAGCAGCAAGCAATTGTTTGTCAGCTTGAGTATGCCAAACGTATCGAGCCAGAATTCATAACGCTTCTGGAAAACTCGCTTGTACGAGAGCTGGAAACAGGGGCAGACACAGAAACACTGGCAATGCCTGAGCAGGAGCAATGGGCAACATCCGGTACTGTTGAGTGGCTGCTGAATGAGGTCGGCTGTAACGAAAAGATGAGCAGCAGCAGAAAGGATAGTTTGAAAGAATAGTTTGGAAGAATGTTCTTTTTTGCTGAATGAAATATCAATAAAAAAGTCAGGCAGATACAAAATGAAAACTGTATCTGCCTGACTTTTTTACTATCGTATGATCAAGCTAAACACGACGCCTGAAATGTGGCGTTGGTAGATTGCTATCTGAAATGATTGCGGACTAGCGGTTATTGATGGAAAACGGTGAGGTTTTTCCCTGTCCTGATGTGTTGCTGCGACGCTGTGCAGGCTTTTGGCTGCCCCCACGTTTCGTCTGCTGTTTACCTTTGCTTTGCCCGTTGCGGTTCTGGGAACCGCCTTTTTTACCAGATTGTTTTTCTGAGCCTTTTGCAGCGTAGGCCCCGCGATTGCCTCGAGAAGCTTTGCTTCCTTTACGTCCAACACTCGGCATGAGGATGTGATGTTGGCGCAGGCGTTCTGCATCTGTGCGGGCTACAGCAATCTTGTTTCCTTTTTCATCAATACCGGCATAGTAGGCAGCAGTAGCCACCGTTCCCGGAGTAGGGATAAAGCATTGCACCTGCTGCGGCTGCCAGCCTCTGGAACGGAGCCAGTTACCAAGCTCGTGCATGTGGTTGTCAGTACAACCGGGGAATGCACTCATAAGGTATGGGATAACATACTGTTCTTTCCCAGCCTGTTCAGAGTATTTTTTAAATGCCGCGAGGAAATTTTCGAACGATGCGAGACCTGGCTTGCGCATGCTGTGAAGAACGCTGTCACAGATATGTTCAGGTGCAACTTTAAGCTGTCCACCTGTAAATTCCATAGTGTATGCACGCAGAGCGGTTTCTTCTTTTTGTGCAAGGTCGTAGCGCACCCCACTGGCGACACGTACATTTTTAATCCCTTTGATCTTCTGGATGTCCCGCAGCAGGTGGATTCCTTCAGCCTGATTCACGGCAAACTGGGAGCAGACTTTAGGATGCATGCAGCTTTTTCGCTTACACTTTTCCGGATTTGCTTTGCAGTGTGCCTGCCACATATTTGCGGAAGGTCCGCCCACATCACTGATGGAGCCGTTAAAGCGTTGGTTGTGAGTAAGGGATTCAACTTCACGCATGATGGATTCTTTGCTTCGGGAAGCAATTCTTCTGCCCTGATGCAAAGCCAGTGAGCAGAATGAACAACCGCCCCCACAACCTCGGTGGGTCGTGATGCTTGTAGTCATCATAGCGACGCAGGGGATTGTATCTTTATAAGCCGGATGCTGTGTTTTTGCGTACGGCAATCCGTATAATTCATCCATTTCCTCTTCGGAAAGTGGAAGCGCAGGTGGAGCAAGCAGTACAGCACGTTTGCCCACAGGCTGGATTGCCCAGCCGTCAGCTTCCTGAACATGGCGCTCAAGCGTGAGCGTTGCAGTCATGAGCTGCTTTGCATCTGCTTCGATAGCTTCGTGCGACGGAATTTCAACTATTTTTGCCTGCGGCGGTAAGTCCTCACGGCTTCCCATGTAGGCTATACCCCGCACTTCCTGCGCAATGTAGGAAAACGGTGTGCCGGAAGTCTCACCATACTGGTCGAGCACATGGGCAAGGTGCAGCATGGCATATTCGCCCATGCCGTAGACAACACAGTCTGCTTTACTGTCCAGTAGAATGGAGCGACGCAGCTTGTCTGTCCAGAAGTCATAATGGGTAATGCGGCGCAATGATGCTTCAATGCCGCCAATAACAACCGGCAGTTGCGGGAAGGCGCTGCGTACAAGGTTTGAGTAGACAATGGTGGCACGGTTCGGACGGGAACCGGCTTTACCGCCCGGCGTATACGCATCATCATGGCGTTTTTTGCGGAATGCTGTGTAGTGCGCGAGCATGGAATCAATTGCACCTGCACTGACAGAAGCAAAGAGTCTTGGACGTCCCATAACGAGCAGATCGTCTGGCGTGTCCCAGCGTGGCTGGGCAACTATACCTACACGGTATCCGTGCGCTACAAGCCAGCGTCCAAGAAGGGAAGCGGCAAAACTTGGGTGATCAACATATGAGTCACCGGTAACGAAGAGAATATCAAGCTCGTCCCAGCCGAGTTTTTCCATTTCCTTTTTGGACATGGGAAGAAATTCCGGCTGATCAAGCGGGGCGCGTCCTAATACAGGGCGGGCAGAGTTATGATTCCATGTTTTTGTCATGGGCGGAATATAAGGATTGCATAGTGGTCTGGCAATAGACAATACCGGTAAGGTCTAAATAACCGCACGGTATTTGGCAGAGAGAGGTTACATGTCCATGAGAAGGCTGACGAGTGAGGCACAGCCGAAAATAATGATGATAGTGCCTGACACCTTACTGATGAGTCTGCTGTGTTCTTTTACGTAGTTACGCATGGCATTGGCAAAGAAAGAAAGACCGCACCACCAGATGGCAGAACCAAGAAAAACACCAAGTACAAGTGCGACTGCGCCGGGAGCACCTGCGTCACCGTCTATTCCAAATGTGGCAAATATGACTGTAAAAGCGATGATGGTTCCCGGATTCATGGCTGTGAGTATAAAGGTACTGGCGCAGGCAGTGAGAAGGCTCGGTTTGACATATTCTTCAGTAATATTTTCTGCATCTGTCACAAACACAGGGCGCTGGCGTAGCATGTGGACGCCAATAGCGAGAAATAACAAGCCGCCTGCAAGCCTGATTACTGAGCTGGATTCTGTAATTAGATTCGTAATCGCAACAAGCCCGAAGGCTGCGACTGCTCCGTAAAATAGATCAGCAGAAGCAGCACCGAGCCCTGAAATAAACCCGACGAGTTTTCCGTATTTTAGTGTCCTGTGGACACACAAAATACCGACTGGGCCAACCGGAGCTGCAATGGTTAGTCCGATTAACAGACCTTTGAGGAAAAAGAAAATAAGGGCAAGGCTCATTGCTGATGGTCATCCTGTGGGAATACGTATCATGAAAATTGAGTGAAGTAGTTCCACATCATATCGTAAAAAAGCTTTTATAGGAGCTACATATTTATCGTCAGGTGTTGGGATATAAAAAAAGTCGACTGTTACGTCGACTTTTTTGTAAGCATGTGTGCTGGTTATTTTTTCGGTGGGTTGATGAGCTCTGGTGCACCGGAAGGCTTTTTGCCCCCCATCTTGCTACCCATTCCGCCCATTTTTCCACCCATCATACCGCCGCCTTTTTTACCGCCGGTATTGTGGCCGGAAATAAAGCCGTTCCATTCTTCCTGAGAAATGCCTTTAGAATCGTCTTTATCAATAGTCTGGAAGGCAAGCTCTTTCATGGAAGGGTAGGTTTTGGAAAATTCTTCCCAGCTCACTTCAGAGTCATTGTTTGTATCCATTTTCTCAAATTTAGATTGAGCGGATGCTGCTGTGGCAAAAATGCAAACAAGAGCGAGGGCAAACAGAATTTTTTTCATAGTTTCTCCTTGTGCAGCAGGTTGTTATTACAACACAGCGCAGGTTATGCACGCACAGGACGTACTGCAGACAGCATGCAGTACCCATGTGTTATGATTGAGTATGCAGCAGCGGGCAGAAGGATTTCTGCCATGCAGCCTAAGCGGAGGTAGAATACTCAGTAATCAGGGCTGCGTCTACTGTGTAAAAAAACTATACACCTTGTGTGCTATCTGCTGGCTTTTGTTCAGAGACTTGCAGGTATAAAAACAGAAAAGGCCTCTTTCATATGAAAGAGGCCTTTGAAATCTGGCTCCTCGAGTAGGACTTGAACCTACAACCTAGTGATTAACAGTCACCCGCTCTGCCTATTGAGCCATCGAGGAATATTGTGTGCTTCGGTTTCCCTCAGCGCGAAAATGTGTTTACGGATTTGCACCGTGCTCGTCAATAAAAAAATATAATAAAAATGAAAAAAGTGAAAATGTGCCTGCTGATAGACGTGTGCAGAACAGAGCGTGTATGTTGCTGTGACGTTTTGGTGCAGGTGCAACTATTTGATTCTATAACAGATTATTTTTTACTAAGACCATTTGGGGTGTAGGGAGACCACGTCATGTGTGATTCCCCGTCGTTGAGGGTGGTTAAGAACAGTTGTATTTTTTTGCCGTTATCAAGCTCACAAATTAACTTTCCCTCATAAAAGTCATCAAGGTCGGTGAGTCTGATGCATTTGGCTCCCTGATATGGCTCCGGAGTAGATGGATCTTTTAACAGCGTCGTAGCCATAGCAGGAAGGTATTCATTTGCAGAATCGTATTCAGCAATCATCATTGGAATAAGAACACAGGCAAGTGTTATTTGTACACTGAGGACAATGGTGGCAAGCCAGAAAGGTGTTTTGCTTTTTTTCAGAATATTGCAACGCTTCCATAAGTACGGCAGTCCAAGAATGATCCAGCCCCAGTGGGGTGGGGTGATACCTCGGTGCAAAAGCATTCTACGATCTATGCTGAGTAGAACTATTCCAAAAATAAACGTCGTGGTGTCAGGAACATTGTCCAGAAGGGTACTGCTGAAGGCAACACCCATAACGAGCACTGGGTAAAAAATATACATCCAGATGCACCAGTCGCCACTGGCTGCTGTTTGCAATTGTGCATTGTCAGTATTGAGTTCGTTGTCAGCAGGTGAAGGTGAGTTTGATACCACGTGTTTCCTCATTGTTATGTGTTGATGTTGTCCAGAGCAATTTGACGTATTGCTTTGGAACAGGAGTACGTTGATATCTGTCTTGTACTGAGGAAAGTGTTAATGAGGTGTTAAGATCTTGTGAATTAGTAAGTGGTGGGAAGATATAAATAAAAAAAGCCTCTTTCTTACGAAAGAGGCTTTTATAATCTGGCTCCTCGAGTAGGACTTGAACCTACAACCTAGTGATTAACAGTCACCCGCTCTGCCTATTGAGCCATCGAGGAATATGTTTGCTTGAGGTGTTTCCCTCAGTGCGGAAAAGCTTTTATGGAAAAGTGGGTAGAGCGTCAAGCAGAAAAAGTAAAAAAGAGTATTTTTTACTGATCATGATGCAGGAACTGCTTCTCTGAAGCGTTGTAACATTATATGGAGTGTTTTAGGTGCCAGCCAAATGGCTTGAGGGTGGAGATTAAATGTTGCGGCGGGGAGTTGCGCATAAAAAAAGCCTCTTTCTTATGAAAGAGGCTTTTGAAATCTGGCTCCTCGAGTAGGACTTGAACCTACAACCTAGTGATTAACAGTCACCCGCTCTGCCTATTGAGCCATCGAGGAATATGTTTGCTTGAGGTGTTTCCCTCAGTGCGGAAAAGCTTTTATGGAAAAGTGGGTAGAGCGTCAAGCAGAAAAAGTAAAAAAGAGTATTTTTTACTGATCATGATGCAGGAACTGCTTCTCTGAAGCGTTGTAACATTATATGGAGTGTTTTAGGTGCCAGCCAAATGGCTTGAGGGTGGAGATTAAATGTTGCGGCGGGGAGTTGCGCATAAAAAAAGCCTCTTTCTTATGAAAGAGGCTTTTGAAATCTGGCTCCTCGAGTAGGACTTGAACCTACAACCTAGTGATTAACAGTCACCCGCTCTGCCTATTGAGCCATCGAGGAATATGTGCTGATTTGCTCAGCGAGAAATTCTGTATACGGAGTCTGTGGATGAGCGTCAAGTGGAAAAAAGGAAAACATGTGAATTTAGCCAGCTGTGATGTCCCGGTTCATCCTGTGAATGTTGGGAAAACATGCGATGGGTAGCAGCGAGAAATGGCTAGGTTTTGTGAAATTCTCATGATATAAGTGTGTTGTGAAATAGTAGAGAGTGTTCCGCCGCTAGCAGGATTTTGTCCGGCACAAGTCCGGTTGTTTTTGTGTTTGAAAACAAAAAAGCCTCTTTCTTGCGAAAGAGGCTTTTGAAATCTGGCTCCTCGAGTAGGACTTGAACCTACAACCTAGTGATTAACAGTCACCCGCTCTGCCTATTGAGCCATCGAGGAATATGTGCTGATTTGCTCAGCGAGAAATTCTGTATACGGAGTCTGTGGATGAGCGTCAAGTGGAAAAAAGGAAAACATGTGAATTTAGCCAGCTGTGATGTCCCGGTTCATCCTGTGAATGTTGGGAAAACATGCGATGGGTAGCAGCGAGAAATGGCTAGGTTTTGTGAAATTCTCATGATATAAGTGTGTTGTGAAATAGTAGAGAGTGTTCCGCCGCTAGCAGGATTTTGTCCGGCACAAGTCCGGTTGTTTTTGTGTTTGAAAACAAAAAAGCCTCTTTCTTGCGAAAGAGGCTTTTGAAATCTGGCTCCTCGAGTAGGACTTGAACCTACAACCTAGTGATTAACAGTCACCCGCTCTGCCTATTGAGCCATCGAGGAATATGTTGTGCTGCGGTTTCCCTCAGCGCGAAAAAGTGTTTAGAGAAAACATCTGGTGTCGTCAACATTTTTTTCAATTTTAATGAAAAAAAGTCAGAAAATATAATTTTATGCTCAGAGACGAGAGGGTTCCTTGACGATTGCTGGTAATTGGCATAACCCTTCCCAATTCAGCAGTGATCGAATTCATTATACGGAGTGATCCCGTGAGCGAACAGGAACAATCAAAACGTAAAAAAATAAAACTTCCCACAAAATCCGCACAGGCAGAATATTTCATGCCTATGCTGGAGAGCTTTGTTGACCGTGATGAGTTAAACGAAGTGGTGAAGAATAGAGTGGCAAAGTCCTGCGACTTAATGGATGCAGGCATTTCCTTGTACCCTAACGGGTTTAAGAAGGAAGATGATTTTTCTCAAATTCGTGCAGAATATGAGGGGCTTGATGCAGAAGAGCTGGAAACTCTTGATAAAGAGTTTGCCTGTGCTGGCCGTATTGTCGGTCTTCGCTCTTTTGGTAAGGTTACCTTTTTCCACGTTCTTGATAATAGCGGCAAGATGCAGTGTTATGCTGCCCGCGATTCTTTGGGTGCAGAACTGTACCAGAAGTTTAAGAAATTTGACATCGGTGATATTGTCGGTGTTGTGGGAACACTGTTCCGCACTAAAACAGGTGAGCTTACTTTGGAATGTAAGAGCGTGCAGCTTCTTACTAAATCCATTCGTCCGCTCCCGGAAAAATACCACGGCCTTAAAGACGTTGAGATTCGATACCGTCAACGCTACGTTGACCTTATTGTAACGCCTAAGACCCGCGAAATTTTCCGCAAGCGTACTGCGATTGTACGTGAGTTCCGCAGATTTATGGAAGATAACGGCTTCATGGAAGTAGAGACTCCTATGATGCATCCGATTCCAGGTGGTGCGACTGCTCGTCCTTTTGTCACCTACCATAATGCGCAGGAACATGACATGTTCATGCGTATTGCGCCGGAACTGTACTTGAAGCGCCTGCTCGTTGGCGGTTTTGAAAAAGTTTTCGAAATTAACCGCAACTTCCGTAACGAAGGTGTTTCTACCCAGCATAACCCTGAGTTCACCATGTGTGAATTTTACTGGGCGTATGCAACCTTTGAAGATCTTATGGATCTTACAGAAGAACTTTTCGGACATATTGCACAGAAAGTGTGCGGTACTACTGTTATTACCTATCAGGGACAAGAAATTGACCTGACTCCGGGTACTTGGCGTCGTATCGGCTTCCTCGAATCTTTAAAAGTGATTGGCGGACATTCCGAAGAGCTTTACGAAGATTACGACAAGCTTGCTGCGCATTTGAAGAGTCGCGGGGAAAAAGTAATGGAAGGCGAAAAGCTTGCTAAGCTTCAGGCTAAACTGTTTGACCTTGATGTTGAACAGGAGCTTGTACAGCCGACCTTTATTTACAACTACCCGACAGAAATCTCACCGCTTTCCCGTAAAAACGAAGATGATCCTCGTTTTACTGATCGTTATGAATTATTCATGACTGGTCGTGAACTTGGTAACGCATTCTCTGAGCTGAACGATCCTGTTGATCAGCGTCTGCGTTTCCTTGATCAGGTTGCGGAAAAAGAAGCTGGTGATGATGAAGCACATTACATGGATGAAGATTACCTGCGTGCTCTTGAGTACGGTATGCCTCCGGCAGCTGGTCAGGGCATCGGTATCGACCGTCTTGTAATGCTTCTTACAGACTCCCCGTCAATCCGTGAGGTAATTCTCTTCCCACTCCTTAAACCGGAGAGTTAGCCATAGCTTATGAAATTTGAGTCCTTCATCGCGCTGCGATATCTGTTTGCACGTCGTCAACAGTCTTTTATATCGGTTATTTCGATAATTTCTGTTCTCGGAGTTGCCCTCGGAGTCGCTTCGCTTATCGTAGTTCTGGCTGTGATGAACGGTTTCACAGAGGACTTGAGGGATAAAATTCTGGGCGTGAATGCTCACGTAATTACCATGAGTGCAGCCGGAAATATCTCCGGTTATGCTGAGTTGACGAAAGAAATTGAGGGTGTCTCCGGTGTAACCGGAGTCACCCCTTTTATTTACTCGGAACTCATGGCCTCATCGTCCCAAGGTGTTAAAGGCGTAATTTTACGCGGTGTTCAACCCAAGTCAGCAGACAAGGTACTTACCATTCGTAAGTATATGATCGATGGCGGTTTTCCTGAGTTGGAAAGAAAAGGGCTGCCGGGTATCATTATCGGTAATGAACTTGCCAAACGTCTCGGTGTGGGGATCGGCAGGCGTATAAACCTTCTTTCACCTTCCGGTAAAAAAACATCACAGGGTTTTGTCCCGCGTGTTCGCAATTTTAGAGTTGTTGGTATATATAAAACAGGTATGTGGGAGTACGATTCCTCACTTGCTTTTGTAACATTGAATTCTGCCCGTGAATTACTGGGGTGGAATGACAGCAAAGTGACAGGAATTGAAGTCTCTGTCAGCGATGTGAACAACGCGGATAAAGTTGCTAAAAAAATTACTGAAAAATTAGGTGGCTATCCTTTCTATTCCAGAAGTTGGATGGATATGAATGCGAACCTGTTTGCAGCATTGAAGCTGGAAAAGACCGCAATGGGCGTTATTCTTACCTTAATTGTTCTTGTTGGTTCTTTCTCCATTATTACCACGCTGGTGATGCTTGTTATGGAAAAAACCCGTGACATTGCCGTACTTATGTCTATGGGGGCAACCAAAAAGCAGATCCGCAGAATTTTTATGCTGCAGGGCACCATTATTGGTGTAGTGGGTACTGCACTCGGGTTTGCGCTGGGACTTGGCGTTGGCGAACTGCTTAAAAAATATCAGTTTGTAGAATTGCCTAAAGGCGTGTACTCAATGGATAAACTTCCAATTATTCATGACTGGACAGATCTGGTCATTATTGGCGTATCCGCAATGGTGCTGTGTTTTCTTGCCACGCTGTATCCGGCAAAACAGGCTGCAAAGCTGGAACCTGCAGATGCGTTGAGGTATGAATAATGAGTTCTGCACCATTATATGAGTTGCGGGGAGTGGGGAAGGACTATGAAGGTCCGGCCGAACTCCTTACCGTTATAAATAATCTTGATCTTGTGATAGAGCGCGGAGAGGCCTTGGCAATCACCGGTGCTTCCGGATCAGGAAAAAGTACCCTCTTGCATCTGTTGGGAACCCTTGATATCCCATCAAGGGGCGAATTACTTTTCAATGGGCGTAATCTTGCAGAACTGACTGACGACGCTAAAGCTGCAGTGCGAAACCATGAGATTGGTTTTGTATTTCAGTTTCATCACTTGCTACCGGAATTTTCGACCATTGAGAACGTGGCAATGCAGGCTATAATTGGGGGAGTCGCCAAAAAAGAAGCCTTTGAGAGAGCTGCTGAGATGTTAGGGCTAGTAGGTCTCGGAGGGCGACTTGAACACAAGGTGACAACATTATCTGGCGGTGAGAGACAGCGGGCTGCTATTGCCCGTGCTGTACTCATGCAGCCTTCTGTATTGCTTGCAGACGAACCCACAGGAAATCTGGATGAACGCACTGGCGAATCAGTCGGGGAATTACTTCTTAGACTAAATGATGAGCTTGGTATGACGTTGGTTGTTGTTACGCATAACCCTGAGTTATCAGAGCTTATGCGTCGCCGCCTTGAACTGCGAGCTGGAGAACTATATGTCCAAACAGGTTAGACCATGTGTTGCCATGGTCTTCATGTTGCTTACGCTGCTGCTTGCTGTAAGCGCTAATGCTGCGCCGGGGAATGGGATTCGGGTGCTTGTACTTCCATTTTCAGTTAACTCAGGAGAAGACTTGAGTTACCTCGAAGATGGACTGCCTGAATTGATCAGGGAGCGTTTAGCTGCAAAAAACTTTTCAGTCGTTCCCGATAACGAACTGGAACAACTCTTAGCAGAAAACTCCATTACGGAATTGAATATTGCTGTTGTCCGTGACCTCTCTTTGCTGTCCAACGCTGACTATGCGGTGTACGGCAGCTTTACACAGGTCGGTGAACAGCTTTCTATCGATGCGCGTCTGGTTGAAGCTTATGGACTTCAGCCTGCAAAACCTATTTACATTAACAGAACAGGACTGATTAATGTTCTGCCTGCTGTTGATGAACTTGTTGCGCAAGCGTCAAACGAAATGCTGCGCAAACAGTCTATTTCCAACATTGTTGTCCGCGGAACAAAGGTTCTTGATCCGGACGTTGTGCTTATGCGCCTGCGTATCCAAAAGGGTGATGCGCTTGACGGTAGAAAGCTCAACGAAGAAATCAAACGTATTTATGCGCTTGGCTTCTTCAGCGATGTGAAAGTTTCTGTAGATAAAAAACGTGACGGTAATGAACTTGTCATTACTGTTGTTGAAAAACCGAAGATTAATAACATTGTGATTTCAGGCTCTGATGCTGTGGACGAGGACGATATCCTTGCAGCAATTAGTTCAAAAAAAGGTGCCGTTCTTAACGAGAAGCTTCTTTCTGACGATATCGCGCGCGTGCGTGATCTCTATAGAAAAGAAGGCTACTACCTTGCTGAAGTCGATTACAAAATTGAACGTGGCGCCACCGGCGCTACTCTGACGTTTAATGTTAAAGAGGGCGAGAAGCTTTATATTAAAGACATTGCTCTTGAAGGCACTGAAGTACTTGATGCCAATGACGTTAAGAGTGCGCTTGCGTTGTCCGAACGAGGCATCTTCTCATGGATTACCGGAACCGGTGTTCTGCGTGAAGATTTCCTTGAGCGTGACGTGGCAGCTATTGCAGCATACTACTTGAACCGTGGTTTTCTTGATGTCCGTGTAGGTAACCCTCGTGTTGACTACGAAGCGGACGGAATCGTGATTACGTTCCCTGTATCTGAGGGGCCGCGATACAAGTTAGGTACTATTACATTCTCCGGTGATCTTATTGAACCGGATGCAACGTACCTTGAAATCATTGGTCTTGATGAATGGAAAGCTGAAGAAGAGTACTTGAACTACACAGTTCTTCGTGAAGATAGTACTAAAATTGGCGACTGGTACGCTAATTACGGATATGCCTACGCAGAAGTAGATTTTGGTATTCAGCGTCAGCCGGACAATATCGCCAACGTTTCCTACAAAATCGATAAAAAGAATAAAGTATATGTCCGCAGGGTCGTTATGGAAGGTAACACCCGTACTCGTGACAATGTTGTGCGACGTGCTGTGGATTTGACAGACGGTGAGCTTTTTAATGGTGATAAACTGCGCGAAAGTAACCGTAATTTGAATAACCTCGGGTACTTCTCTGAAGCAAACGTGAGCATTGTTCCGACAAACTCACCTGACGAAGTTGATCTTAAAGTTAAGGTTAAAGAGAAAAATACCGGTTCTATTATGGCTGGTGTTGGTTGGTCTTCATATGATGGTGTCGGTTTCTCCGGTTCCCTCAGAGAAGATAACTTGTGGGGTAAAGGCTACAAGGCTGCATTCTCAGCAAGTTTCTCTTCCAAGAAAACTTCCTACGACCTCAGCTTCTTGAACCCGAGTGTGTATGACAGTGATTTGTCTTTCAGCGCTCATTCATACATTACCAAAACTGAATACTCTGACTACGATTACAACAAAGTTGGTGGTAAAGTAAGTTTTGGTTACCCGATTGGTAACTGGTCACGTGTGTATGCTGGGTATCGTTTTGATGAATACAAAATTACCGGCGTAGACGATGATGCAACCAGCCTTATTAAAGAGCAGGCTGATGACGGTACCCGCTACGCAAGCGTAGCGCACGTTTCCCTTTCCCGTAATACGGTGGATAACTTCCAGCGTCCTACTGGCGGTAATATATTTAGCTTTACCGCGAACTACGGTGGTGGAATCCTTCAGGGTACTGACGACTTCATCAAGTTGATCGGTGAAGCACGCCAGTTCTACGCATTGAATAACGATCATGTTCTGATGGGACGCGTTAAAGGCGGCATGTTGTTGCCAAACGGTGGTTCCTATGACGATATTCCGATTGTAGAACGCTTCTGGCTTGGTGGCATTAACAGCGTCCGTGGTTACAACTATGATGACTTTGCAGTACGTCAGGCCGATGGAGATAAAATCGGTGGTACCCGCATGGCATTCGGTAACCTGGAGTACCAATGGTACTTCGAGAACGACCTCGGTATGACTCTGGTTCCGTTCTTTGATATTGGTATTAACTTTGATGACGAGGGTACTGGGCTCACTTCCAACAAAGAGTGGCTCTACAGTACTGGTCTTGAATTACGCTGGCGTTCGCCTATGGGTGACCTGCGTTTTGCATACGGTATTCCGCTTGCTGACGTAAACGGCGAACAACAGAAGCCTCGTTTTGAATTTGCAATGGGGCAGTCCTTCTAGAAACAGTCAAGTATGAACGCGGCCTTCGGGCCGCGTTTTTTTTTATGCTAAAGTATTTGTCGGGGTTGCACCCATTGACAGGTTTACGTATCCTACTAATGATTTGCGACTGGCTGCTTTTTTTAAACTTCCAACTTTTAGGCGCGGAGTATCCAGGGACACTATGCTAATTATCAGGAAAAAAGGCATGTTATGCTTGCCTTTGCTTCTACTACTTCTTTTATTCTCAGCTACCAATTCCTACGCTAGTATTAGTCGGGACTACAACACCGCGTTGAATCAATTCAGATCGCTTGTTAAAAATTCGACTCAGGCACGGTATCGTTCCAACTGGAAACGACTGGAAGACAAGTTTCTTGCCATTTATCAGGCTAATCCTGACGGGGCGTATGCTCCCAAGGTGTTATACTATATGGGGCGGGTGAATGAGGAGCTTGCAAAGCGTTCCTATTTGAGCTCTGATTTTCAGGCAGCTGTCGATTATTACAATCGGTGCGCAAGGCGGTTTACCAGACATTCATGGAGTGATGATGCACTCTATCGGTTAGCCAGAGTGCAGTATTACAACTTGAATCAAGCTACTAACGCCAGGCGCACGTTAAATAAGTTGCTCACCACATATAAAACTGGTGATAAATATCAGGAAGCGGTTGCACTGCACCGGAAAATACTGGGAAGCGGTGATAAGGCGAATAATGCCTCGGCCAGTCGTCCCGTTGCGAAAAAATCCACTCCTGCGGTACCTCGCCGTGTTTCTTCCAGCAGTAGCGCTGCTTCTAAAAACGTATCCCTTAAAGGCGTTCGTTTTACGAGCAGCAACGATTACACCCGTGTTGTGATCGACCTGAGCGGTGATGCAAACTACCGTTATAAATTTCTCAATGCTGACCCGTCCCGCAATCTGCCTTTCAGACTCTATATTGACCTTGAGAAAACACTGCCGGCATCATCCGTTAAAGATGATATGAAAATCTACGACGGTATCTTGAGAATGATTCGAGTAGGTAAACCCGTTCCGACTACCAGCCGCGTAGTTCTCGATTTTGAGGCCGTTCAAAAATACACAGTTTTCGCTTTGGAAAATCCGTACAGAGTTGTTGTGGATGTATCTGCTCCGAAAGGGGGAGTGCAGTCTCACCCGCCTGTGGATTTGTCTAAAAAGGTTGCTGTGCATAAGCCGAAAAAAGCATCCAGAACGATTCCACCTTCTCGCAAGGTTCCTGATCTTGTTGAGCAGCTGGGGCTGACGGTTAAGACCGTTATGATTGACGCCGGACATGGCGGAAAAGACCCGGGTGCTTCACGAAACAGGATTCGTGAAAAAGATTATGTCCTTAAGGTAGCGAAAATGCTCGGTAAAAAACTTAAGGCAAAAGGTTTCAACGTATTGTATACACGTTCGACAGACGTATTCATTCCTTTGGAAGAGCGTACTGCAAAAGCGAACGTGCAAAAGGTGGATTTGTTTGTTTCTCTGCATATCAATGCGAACAAGAAGAGGAATGTACATGGAATTGAAACCTATTACCTTAACCTTGCACGTTCGAAAAGCGCCCGCCGTGTTGCAGCACGAGAGAACGCCATTACTGAAAAGCGTATCAGTGACTTGCAGTTTATCTTAACGGATCTCATGTTGAACTCAAAAATGCAGGAATCCAAAGCTCTTGCAGAGCTGGTGCAGAAAAGCATGGTGAAGACTGTTCGCGCTAGAGGGTGGAAATCCAAGAGTAACGGGGTGCGAAGTGCGCCGTTTTATGTACTTATGGGTGCAAAAATGCCGTCCATCCTCGTTGAACTAGGATATTGTTCAAATGCAACGGAAGCAAAACGCCTTCGCAACAGTTCCTATCTGAACTTGCTTGCAGACGGAATTGCAAATGCATTGAGTACATACAGGCGGAATTTAAAGAACTATGCAGCTATGTAGCTGTGTGAAAAGAAAAACGACAGTGAGTAGATTTCTCACTGACAACGTACGAAGTTTTTGTGTAGTAGTGGCTTTTGATACATTGCTGCTGTTTATGACAGGGTAACAGCTTGATTATGTTTACCAATGCTGTGCCTTATTCGTCAGTTCCGTAGCTGTAGTTTGGGCGGTAGAACCGCACTATTTCTTGACTGCGGAATGCTATGAAGCTATCCACTCTATCGATTTGATAGTTTCTATTTATGGTTAACTGATTAACATATTGTTAAGTAAAGACATTTATTTTTAGGAGCATTCGATGCGTAATATTCTTTTAGCTGTTGTGGCTTGTACATTCCTTTTCGCTTCTTCAGCAATGGCTGCCAAATATGGTGAAGTTGACTTTGGAGTGATTGCTAAAGATTCCGAACCGGCACTGGCCATTTCTAAAGCTATGCAGCAGACCTTCGGTGCTGAAAATAAAAAGCTTAAAGAAGATAAAGTTGCTTTTGATGCAAAAGTAAAAGAATTCCGTGTACAGAGCCAGGCTCTGTCTGAAGATGCAAAAAAAGCAAAAGTTGAAGAGCTTAGCAAAGAAGAAATGGGACTTGCACAGCGTCAGCAGCAGTTTGTTCAGCGTGCACGTGCAGCAGAGCAGTCTGCACTTCGTGACATGAGCGCTCTTATGCTTGAAGCTACCCGTGAGTTTGGTAAAAAGAATGGCTACGATATGATCGTTGCAAAAGCTCAGGGTGCTGTTCTTTACATGAAGAACCCTGTTGATGTTACCAAGCAGGTAATGGTTGTAGTTAACCGTTTATACCGTGCAAAACTTGAAAAAGCAAAAGCTGCACAGAAAAAAGCTAACAAAGCGAAAAAATAAGGGATACGGTTAAGCATGCTGCTTTCTACAATCGCACAACATCTTGGCCTTGAGTTTGCTGGTGAAGATCTTGAAATCACAGGTGTAAACACTCTTGATGATGCTCAGGAAACAGAGCTGACTTTTTTAGCCAATCCCAAGTACGCATCAAAGCTTGCAGAAACTAAAGCCGGTGCTGTTGTATGTACTGCCGATCAGGTGGAGAATGTTCAGCGAGCGCTTATCAGTGAAAATCCGTATTTTGATTTTGCCCGTTGCGTTGCTATTTTTGCTAAGCCGCAAGGGGAGATGAAAGGCGTTTCTGAACTTGCATACATCGATCCGACCGCGAATCTGGCTGATGATGTCACAGTGTACCCACATGCATTTATCGGCCCGCGTGCTACAATCGGTTCCGGAACTGTTATTTTCCCGGGTTGTTACATCGGGGAAGATTCCATTGTAGGTTCAGATTGCATTCTTTACCCTAACGCCGTTCTAATGGCGGAAACTGTTGTGGGTGATGACTGCATCATCCATGCAGGTGTAGTGCTTGGTGGTGACGGTTTTGGCTTTGCTCCTACAGAATATGGAGTACAGAAAATTCCGCAGATCGGTACCGTAACTATCGGTAACGATGTTGAAATTGGTGCAAACACCACCATTGATCGTGCTGTGCTTGGTTCAACAACAGTAGGCGATGCAACAAAAATTGATAATCTTGTTATGCTCGGGCATAATGTAGAGATGGGCAGCAACTGCCTTATTGTCTCTCAGGTGGGTATTTCCGGTTCGACTAAGGTTGGTAACGGCGTTGTTATGGCAGGACAGGCTGGCATTGCCGGTCACCTGAATATTGGCGACGGCGCAACTGTTGGTCCTAAAACCGGTGTTGGGAAAGACATTCCGGCTGGTGTAACAATGGCTGGAATGCCGGCGATGGAAAAGGGGATTTTCATGCGCCACACAACTCTTTCACCTAAAATTCCTGACCTGTTTAAACGAGTAAAACAGCTCGAAAAAGAAATCGAAGCGTTGAAAAAATAGAGGTACACAACATGACCGTCACCGAACAGAATACTCTGGATATCCGTCAGATTCTGAATCTGCTTCCACATAGATACCCTTTCTTACTTGTTGACCGTGTAACGGACTACACTCCGTTCGAGACTATTGAGGCATACAAAAATGTGACCATGAACGAACCTTTCTTTCAGGGACACTTTCCAAACATGCCGGTAATGCCGGGTGTACTCATTATGGAAGCACTTGCTCAGGCTGGTGGTCTTCTTGTTATGAAAAGCACTGATATGCCGCTCGAAGGCAAACTGTTCCTCTTCACTGGTATGGAAAAGGTTCGCTTCCGCAGACCTGTATACCCTGGTGATAAGCTTGAACTGAAATGTCGTCTTCTCCGTCACAAGCTGAAATTGTGGAAAATGGAAGGTAAAGCATACGTTGACGGTGTGCTCGCAGCAGAAGCAGAAATGACAGCCGCTATTATGGACAAGGAGGATATGTAGCGTGGCTACTCAAGTTCATCCTTCTGCCTTTGTTTCGCCTAAAGCGAAACTTGGCGAAGGTGTCATTGTCGGCCCTTGTGCTGTTATCGAAGATGATGTTGTCATCGGTGATGGTACAAAGATCGACGCTTTTGCTTCCATTAAGCAATACACACAAATGGGGAAGAATAACCATGTCCACTCCTATGCGGCAGTGGGTGGTGTTCCGCAGGATCTTAAATTTCACGGTGAAGTCAGCTGGTTGAAAATCGGCGATAATAACACTATCCGTGAATTTGCGACCTTGCATCGCGGTACAGAAGACGGCGGTTCTGAAACCGTTGTCGGTAGTAATAACCTTTTGATGGCGTACACACATGTTGCTCATGACTGCATTGTCGGCAGCAATATTATTATGTCCAACAACGCAACTCTTGCGGGGCATGTTCATGTTGCAGACCATGCTATTATTGCAGGTCTTTCTGCTGTGCATCAGTTTGTTCGCATCGGTAACCATTCTTTTGTGGGCGGAATGACCGGTATCGGTCAGGATTTACCACCGTACATGCTTGCAACAGGTAACCGTGGCGGTGTTCATGGTCCAAACCTTGTTGGACTTCGTCGTCTTAAAGCGTCACGCGAAGTTATCCGCGCGCTTAAAAATGCGTACAAACTTATCTGGCACTCTTCAACACCTCGTAAAGAGGCTTTGGAACAGCTGGAATATGAATTCGGTAACTTTACAGAAGTTCTTGAATTTGTAGATTTTGTTCGCAAAAGCGATCGTGGTATCTTGGCAGCGCATAGCGATTAACCTGCACTGTCTGATCGAAATGTAAAGAAGGAAGGTAGCAGTGCCTTCCTTCTTTTTTAAGTTTATGGAGCAAATATTCTTATGGCAGCATTACAGGAACGAATCGGCATTATAGCAGGAGCCGGACAATTTCCGGAACTTGTGGCAGATGGAGCCCGCAAGGATGGCTATACTGTTGTCATGTGCGGTTTTGTTGGCCACACAGACCCTGCAATCGAGAGCAAAGCCGATATCTTTGAGATGCTCCACCTTGGTGCTCTCTCCAAGCTGATTCAATTTTTCAAAAAAAATGGTGTAACCCGCGTATGTTTTGCAGGTGCCATTAATAAGCCCAAAGCACTGGATGTACGTCCTGATCTGCGAGCAGCAAAGTTACTGTTTAAAATTCGTTCTAAGGGTGATGATGTTCTGCTTCGTGCGGTTCTGGACGAGTTGGAAGTTGATGGTCTTCAGATTGTTCAGGCTGCTGAACTGGTGCCGGATCTTCGAGGCCCTGCCGGACTTCTTACTAAGAAGAAGCTTACCGATAAACTGCGCGAGACTCTTGCATACGGAATTCCAATTGGTGAACAGATTGGACGTATGGACATAGGGCAATGCATTGTTGTTCGCGAAAATATGGTTGTTGCAGTTGAGTGCCTTGAAGGCACGGATGCAACGCTTAAACGCGGTGCTGATCTCGGCGGCAAAGGGTGCGTAGCGATCAAGCTGTTTAAGCCTGATCAGGATGAGCGTATCGACTTGCCTGCACTTGGTTTGAACACCATTAAGAACCTTGTGGATGGCGAATATAGCTGCCTTGTATATTATGCAAATAAGACTCTCTTTTTTGATAGGGAAGAAGCGCTGGCACTCGCCAATGAACATAACATAGCCATTATTGGCGTTGATGAAGAGTTTAAGGCCAGCCTTTCGTAGCTTTGAGACAACTGTGCCTGAACGTTGACGGAACGAGCAGTATATTGCGTCATTTTGACGTAGCGTACTGATTGTTCCGTTTTTTATTTGCAATATGGTAGCTTAGGAGTAAACTATACCCTAACTTAGAAGTAGAGACACATAACGCTATTGAGGAAGGTGCCTATGTTTTCAGCTGCTACCGTGTGGGACAATATAGATAAAGTAAGAGGCAGTGCGCCTGTGGTACATAGTATCACGAACTATGTTGTTATGAATTCAACTGCCAATGCTCTTCTAAGTGCCGGTGCATCGCCAATCATGGCGCATGCAAAAGAAGAGCTTGAAGAGTTGATTAAAATTTCTGGTGCGCTGGTCTTGAATATTGGCACGCTCAGTCCTGAGTGGATTGAAAGTATGCGTATGGGTGCTTCTATTGCTGCTGCTAACTATAAGCCTGTTATTCTTGACCCTGTAGGTGCCGGTGCTTCTATGTTGCGAACCGAAACTGCCCGTTCCCTGCTTGAGGAAGGAGGAATTTCTGTAGTTCGTGGTAATGCCTCAGAGATTATGGCGCTTGCAGGTACAGGGACATCTACCCGCGGGGTGGATTCCTGCCATGACTCCAGTGAAGCAGAAAAAAGTGCGCTGGCACTGGCTCGCAAGTATCGGTGTGTTGTTGCTGTTTCCGGTTGCACAGATGTGGTGACAGACGGTGAAGCTGTGTACACGGTGCGGGGCGGTAGTGAATATATGGCTCTGGTGACGGGTATGGGGTGTATAGCTACAGCTATTTGCGGTGCGCACATGGCTATCAGCGAAGACAGTTTTGCTGCGGCTGTTTCCGGTATGGGATGCATGGCAGCAGCAGGCGGCCTTGCAGAAGTTGCTTCAAACGGACCGGGCACATTTGCGGTTCAGTTTATTGATGCACTTCATAAAATGACCGAAAACGACATTAACAGACTTGTCGAAGTGAGGGTTGTGTAATGAGACAGAGTGCAGATTTCTCACTTTATCTGGTAACAGACAGTAGCAGGTGTACCATGATGCCGCTGGAAGAAACTGTTGCTGCTGCTGTGCGCGGTGGGGTGACAATGGTTCAGCTGCGTGAAAAAACAATGGAAACAAGAACATTTGTTGAAGTTGCCCGCCAGCTTCGTGCGTTACTTTCTCCTCTTGAAATTCCGCTGATCATTAATGACCGTGTGGACATAGCCCTTGCTGTGCGTGCTGATGGTGTGCATGTAGGACAGACGGATATGCGGGTACAGGATGTCCGTGCACTTATCGGTGGTGAGGCAATTGTCGGCATTACTGTGGAAACTCCTGACCAGATCGAAGAAGCCAACGCTCTTGATATTGACTATATTGGTATTTCTCCTGTATTTTCTACACCTTCTATTCCAAGAAATGTGAAGCCATGGCAAATTCCCGGTATTGAAAAAGCCAGAAGCATGACAAACCTGCCGATTGTGGGGTTTGAGGGAATTACTACCGCGAATGCTGCGGATGTCATAGCAGCAGGAGCAGACGGGGTTGCAGTGGTATCTGCTATCTGCGGAGCATTGTCACCAAAAGATGCCGCAGAAGAATTACGCAGTGCAGCCTTTGTTTAGACAGTGCGGCAGTTTTTTTAAGCTGCCGTGGTATGAGAGGGTGTATGAAAATTGCTGTTGCAGCGAGAAAAAAGAATAATACGTATATGGTCGAACCAGTTTTTGGTCGTGCCGATCTGTTTGTTCTTGTAGAGGAAAATGGCAACGACCGCGTGGTGATAGAAAATCCATACAGGGATGATACTGAAGCGGCAGGGCGTAAGGTGGCTCAATGGCTTATTCAGGAAGGTGTCACCACAGTTCTTTGCGGAGATGTGGGGGCAAAAACACGTTTTTATCTGAGTGAAGGCGGGATTTTTTCCGGTATCGGATATGACGGCACTGTAGATGAAGCTCTTGCCAGATTTGCTGCTTCCTGATGACCGGAACGGTTTGAGAAGATAAATTTACACGATAAAAGCGACATACCGCATAGGCGGTGTGTCGCTTTTTTCGTAAAATTTGTTGGCAGTATGTCTACGACTTTTCAATTCCAAGTTTCTGCATGCGGGATCGAAGGGTTGTAGGCTTTATCCCTAGAAGTTCGGCTGCACCGCCATTTCCCTGAACTCGCCAGTTGGTGGATTCTAGTGCCTGCTGGATATTGAGCCGTTGCATGGCAGTCCATTCTACTTCTGTAATAATATCCTGCGGACGAGGAGCCGTTGCAGGCGGAGTAGCTGTTGGTTTAGCTGCAGAGTATGCATGGACATTCATTTCAATTGGTGGAGTAGCATTACTGTTGTCATGAATGTAGAACTCCATACTGCCGCTGTGGGACATGATCACCGCACGTTCAACAACGTTTTGCAGCTCTCGCACGTTTCCCGGCCAGTCATATTCCTGCAGTTTATCCACATGGTGTGGTTTCAGGCGCGGCGGAGTAATATTCATGCGAGTTGCGGCAAGGTTGATGAAATGACGAGCCAGTAGGGGAATATCATTTTTTCGTTCACGGAGCGGCGGAACATGGACGGGGAATACTGATAAACGGAAGTAGAGATCCTGCCTGAACTTGCCTGCTGCAACTTCTTTTGTAAGATCTTTGTTTGTTGCGGCAACAATGCGTACGTCCACTTTTCTGGAACGTTCATCACCAACAGGCTCAAAGGTACCTTCCTGCAGAACACGAAGCAGCTTGCCTTGCAGTTCAAGTGGAATTTCTCCGACTTCATCAAGGAACAATGTGCCGCCATCCGCCATCTGGAAGCGGCCGACGCGGTCGCGGATTGCACCTGTAAATGACCCTTTCACGTGTCCGAAAAATTCACTTTCAAACAGCTCGTGGGGAATGGCAGAACAGTTTACCCGTACAAAGGCTTTCTGACTTCGTGTAGACCGGCTGTGGATTGCGCCAGCAAGAAGTTCCTTACCAGTTCCTGATTCACCGAGCAGCAGTACGCTGGCATCCGTAGGGGATACCACCCCGATTTGCTCCATTACGTGCGCAAGGGAATCAGAGTCGCCAATGAGGTTGTCATCAAGTTGTTTTTCTTGCACCGCACGGCGCAGGAGTTCGTTTTCGAGCTCCAGTTCGCCTCGCAATTTTTGAATTTCTTCAAATGCAACAGCGTTTACAAGGGCGCGGGCAACAGTGTCCGCAAAAATTTTGTGCATTTTTTGATGCATAGAATGGAGTTGGGCAAATGGCCCGACCATCGGGCGATCATAGAAGGTTGAAAGTACGCCGAGAAACTCATCATTGTACATAACGGGGAATGATGAGTACGCGTGATACCCCTCTTTAACAGCCCAGTCAGGACGATCCCAGTCTTCAGGAGAAGACCCTAAGGAAGGAATACCTTTCTGACATGATGCGAAAATCGGCTCTGACACAGGAACAAGGTCATAGGTGCCTGATGCGTGCAGCCATTCAGATGGTGTATTCTTTTTGATACCTGAAAATGCTACTAGTTTGAGCATGGTGTCGGCAGCGGGATGCGGAGCGACAATGTCCGCCATTTTGGGGGTAGGGCGCAGCCAGAAAACCCCCATAGTTACATGGGTTCCTTTGTAGCCGGTGGAGGCTCGCTCAATAATTTTTGCTGGATCACGCTCATGCGCAACCGAAAGCATGAGATCCAGAAAGGGCGTGATGTCGAGAGAATTCAGTTTTGTCTGAAGTCTCCGGTAACTTTTAGCTGTTGTTTTGGGCTGTTCTGACTCGGTATCCTGTGCCGACGGGAGCGGGAAAGATTCTTTTGTGGTAGTATCCGTTACAGGAAAGTCGCTGAGTGTTACATCTCTGCCGGAAAAGGTTGTGCTGAACACTCGCCCTTCAGATGTGTTTTTCTCAGGTGCAGAATTTTCGTTGCGCGAAATGTTATCATTTTTAGCCATTAGTCTCTCTCGCTCCATTATTTCGTTACGAAAAATCGTAAGTAACGAGATTTCGTAGCGTGAGAAATCGGGCACGTCAATGCAAAAGTGTTGGTATTCGGTTTGTTGCAGTGAACACTGTTTTTGGCACGAGATGTGCTTATAGAAAAATAAAGAACGGTAATACCGCTCTTTTCGGTGTCAAATCCGTGTGGTCCCTCGCTTCACGGAAATGATTCAGTCGCTTCATTTTTGACAAAAGCCCAGTGTTCCCCTCACTGGGCTTTTGTCGTTCTAAAACCTCACATGCTGTTGGCAGTGTTAGACTGTAGCAGCCCACTCATGTAGCGCGGCGATTAGCGGTGCCCACTCTGTTGGCGTTTTTACCTGCATGCGGATAAATCCCTTTTCTGTTCCCGGAATATTGTCGCAAAGTCGAACCAGAATATTACGGTTCAAAAGGTACTCGTAAAACTGTGCGCCGAGTTCAGGATTCTTCAGTCGGCAAAAGAGATAATTCACTCCGTTAAAGATTGCATCTGACGCAAAGACGTCAGTTGAGCGAACCGCATCTGTAAACTCTTTTCGATACGCAAACAGTGCAGGTAGGCGTTCTCTGTAGTTCGCAATATTTTCAAGAAATTTGATTCCGGCTTTCTGGGCAGACGCAGTAACTGTCCATGGCATTTTTCCCTGCTGAAGATGGCTGATGGTGTCAGCATCGCTCACGGCATAGCCAAGTCGCACTCCTGTGCAGTAAAAAAACTTTGTGAAGCTGTGGATGGTAATCAGGGATGTGCCGCTGTTGCACCAGCTTTTGTACAAGCTGGATTCGGTTGCAGCATACTCCGGTGTTCCATGCAGGAATTCACGGTAGGTTGAGTCAATCAGTATATATGGGCTGTGAATTGCTTGTAAAAGTTTCTGCATGTCAGGATAGGTGACAGTTGCAGGGTTGTTAGGGCAGCATAGCACTACAAGGTCATATTCGCCGGATTTAGCAAGATCGGCAGGATCAGGGGTAAAGTTGGTATCAGATGTGCATGTAAGCACATCGTGTTCTTGCGCAAAGACCGCACATGCTTTTTCGTACTCCGAGAACATTGGGCCGATAAGAAGCACTTTCTTCGGTTTAATCTGCTGAAATGTAAGAAATATTATTTCAGTAGATCCATGGCCGACAATAATTTCGTCATGCGATACCGCTTCATGTTCTGCTATGGCAGTCGTTAATTCGACAGCCCAGGTGTCAGGATAATGGTTATAGTCACTGTACGCACCTTGGGGGTCTGAAAAGAGTATTTCTTCTGTGAGGTCTTGGCACAATGAGTTCGCATTGCTCGAAAAATCGGCAATAGTATCAGGTGTTGCACCTGCTTCGCGGGCGATACGAAAAATCTCACCCCCGTGAGCACCTTGCTGTTTGTGTGTTGCGGAATCTGTCATTGTTATGAATATGCTCCGGTAGTTGCGGTAGTAGCTTGCTGCTGCAGATGCAGCGAGTGATGCGGGTATACTTTAAGTGTGTTTTTTTTGAAAGAGGCACGCGGGTCTGCCGGCAGAACAACACTTTGCTAATTTGATAAATTTATGGCAAAGTTGGCCGCTGTTTAACTTCAGTTTTTTTGATGTCACCATAGAGGATTGCATGTCATCAAGACGTATACTTTTTCTTGCACCGGCTACTTCGATTACTCGTATTTTTCCTCAGCTTAAAGACGCAGGTTTTGAAGTAGGACTTGCGGAAAATTATAAAGGCGCGCTTGCATTTATTGCAAAGTCACGTCCTGATGTAATTTTTTCTCGTCCTTCCCTATCCGGATATTCCGTGGAAGAACTGCTTTCTGCTGCCGAAGCAGATGCAGACTTCCCGTCTATTGTTGTGTTTTCTGATAAAGGAAATGCGAGTGAAGCTGAAAAATATCTTCAAATGGGTGCACATGATTATTGGCTTGAACCGCTTCTGGTTGAAAAAATATGTGCGGTAGTCCCTGAACAGGGGCAAAAGCCGAAAGCTGTACCGCCAACTTCCACGTTGGGTGGGAATAAACCAGTTATTCCTGTTGCGGAAAAGGGGCCGAAAATCATCGGCTCGAATCGTGCCATGCAACGTGTACTTGCCCTTGCACGGCAGGTTGCGCCTTCAAAAGCAACCGTTTTGATCTCCGGAGAGTCCGGTACCGGTAAAGAAATGTTCTCCCGCTACCTTCATGCTCATTCTGACCGTGCAGATAATCCTTTTATTGCAGTGAACTGCGCAGCTTTGCCGGAACACTTGCTAGAAAGCGAACTTTTCGGGCATGAAAAGGGTTCATTCACCGGTGCTATTTCGCGTAAGCTCGGAAAGTTTGAGTTGGCTAACAACGGCACAATTCTTCTGGACGAGATTTCAGAAATGGATCTGGCGCTGCAGGCGAAACTGCTGCGTGTTCTTCAGGAAGGTGAACTTGACCGTGTCGGTGGAACCGAGACGATCAAAGTGAATGTCAGAGTTTTGGCAACCACAAACCGCCATCTTGAAGACTGGGTCAAGGAAGGTCAGTTCCGTCAGGATTTGTACTTCCGTCTGAATGTTATTCCGTTGAAGCTTCCTGCGCTTTCAGAGCGCGGTGACGACGTTATCGAGCTCGCGAAATTTTTCATCGAAATGTATACAAAGGAATACGCACTTCCGGCTGCGCAGGTCTCTTCTGAAGCGGTTTCCTGGCTTACTACCTATGAGTGGCCGGGTAACGTGCGAGAACTGCAAAACCTTATGGAACGCGCAGTACTGCTTGCAGGCGGCAATGTGATTGAACCATGTCACTTCCTGCTTGATCCTGATAACTGGCCGCTTTTCGAAGACGAGGGTACTGAAGAGTGCGCAGCAACTGGTACGGACGAAGGTTCTGCCAGTGGAGATTGCAGTAACTTCAGCGGCAGTGTTATTCCTATTCATGAGATGGAGCGCATACTTATTTTGAAAGGCTTGGAGCAGACATCGGGCAACCGTACGCAGGCAGCAGACCTGCTCGGGATTTCTGTTCGAACCTTGCGTAATAAGCTGAATGAGTACCGTAGTCAGGGAATGGAAATTCCTTAGACACAGACACACACTCAACCGTACTGACAGGGGATGGATTCGTTGTTCTTCGCAGATAGGTTGGAATCCGGCAGGAAGCTGACGGATGGACTATCTATGTGACTAACAAGATCGTGTTAAACTGAATGGGAAACCATTCGTAGCGAAAGGGGAACAAGGGATGCCACAGAACGTAACGCAAAAAATTATTTCCAGTCATCTGGTCTCTGGGAATATGAGCGCAGGCAGCGAAATTGAGCTGCGTATTGACCAGACTCTCACACAGGATGCCACGGGTACCATGGCATGCCTGCAATTTGAAGCACTTGGTGTAGACCGTGTAAAAACAGACTTGTCTGTAAGCTACGTTGATCACAACACTCTGCAGATGGGGTTCAGAAACCCTGACGATCATCGTTATCTCAAAACGGTTGCAGAAAAGTACGGCATGGTGTTTTCACCTGCTGGAACTGGCATCTGTCACCAGCTTCATTTAGAAAATTTTGGTAAACCGGGTGCAACTCTGGTTGGTTCTGACAGCCACACTCCGACCGCAGGCGGCCTAGGCTCGCTTGCAATGGGAGCAGGTGGACTGTCCGTTGCGTTGGCAATGGCAGGGGAACCATACACCATTACTATGCCGAAAGTTGTTCGCGTCTACCTTGAAGGCGAACTTACCGGCTGGGCATCTGCAAAAGATGTCATTCTGCACCTTTTGGGCAAGCTCACTGTAAAAGGCGGCGTAGGTAAGGTTTTTGAATACGCAGGCCCCGGTGTTGCTTCCCTTTCCGTACCTGAACGAGCTGTAATTACCAATATGGGAGCAGAGCTCGGCGCCACTACTTCTATCTTTCCGAGTGATGAAAACACTCGCGAATTCCTTACCCGCATGGATCGTCCGCAGGACTGGACAGAACTTGTTGCGGACGAAGGCGCAGCGTACGACGAAGAAATTCGCATTACACTCAATGACCTTGAACCGCTTGCGGCAAAACCGCATATGCCGGATCAGGTTGTTACTGTTGCCAGCCTTGCTGGTACAAAAGTTAATCAGGTTGCTATCGGTTCCTGTACAAACTCTTCCTATGCAGACCTTGCCTCAGTGGCGAACTTGTTTGCTGGCAAGCATGTAAAGTTTGAAACCGATACCCTTATCAGCCCCGGCTCCAAGCAGGTGCTGAAAATGCTTACCCGCGAGGGCTTGCTTGAGAATATTATCGATTCTGGAGCACGCCTTTTAGAGTGTTCTTGCGGGCCTTGTATCGGAATGGGCGGTTCTCCTGTTTCAGAAGGTGTGTCAGTGCGCACGTTCAACAGAAACTTTGAAGGACGCTCCGGTACCAAGGATGCACAGGTGTATCTTGTGAGCCCATTGACTGCGGCTATGGCTGCATTACATGGAGAGTTCACAGACCCTGCAACATGGGGCAAAGCCCCGCAGGTTCCGGTACTGCCGGACACAATCCCGTCTATTCGGGATCAGTTTATTTTCCCGCCGGAAGATGGTTCGGCTGTTGAAGTTGTGCGCGGGCCGAATATTGTGCCGCTTGAACAGTTCGCAGCAGTTGACGCTGACATTGAAGCCAATGTACTCATCGTGGCCGAAGATAATATAACTACTGACCATATCATGCCTGCCGGAGCTGTTATCACAGCGTTACGTTCTAATGTACCGGCAATCAGTGAACATGTATTTGAGCGTATGGATGCATCGTTTGCTACACGCGCAAAAAGTATCACTAACGGCATTATCGTTGCCGGTGAAAACTATGGTCAGGGGTCTTCAAGGGAACATGCAGCGCTTGCTCCGCGTCATTTAGGTGTGCGGGCTGTTGTTGCGAAGTCTTTTGCACGCATCCATCGCGCAAACCTTGTAAACTTCGGAATTCTGCCGCTTATGCTGGTAGATAAGGAAGCATATGCAGAGTTTGCGCAGGAGCAATCCGTTACTATTCCGGCGCTTGCGCTTAAGCCCGGAGAGCCGGTCGAGCTTGTTTTGCAGACAGGATCGCGTGTATCTGTGACAAACGATTTGACGCAAAAGGAACTGGACATAATTAGAGCAGGGGGTCTGCTCAATTACGTTCGCTTCTCTAAAAGGCGTGAAGCCTAGGCGTGGGCTTCACCATATCCTCATAGAAAAGAAGGATGTAACGTATGTTGGATTCTATTCGGCAAAATTCCCAATCCTGGGGTGTAAAACTTGCCTTTGCTCTCATAGTTGTTGTGTTTGTGTTCTGGGGTGTAGGCTCCATGAACGGCCCTTCAAACTCAGCTGTGATGGCTACTGTTAACGATACTGCTATTATGATGCCTGAGTTCAAGCGAGCATATGAACTTCAGATGAGTGCCATTAAAGCACGTTTTCCTGGTATTGACGAAGCTCAGTTCAAACAGCTGAGAATCGGTCAGCAGGTTATGCAGGGTCTTATTGCCCGTACTCTCCTGCTTCAGGAAGCTGAGCGTCTTGGTATGACTGTTACTCCTGTGGAGTTGAAAACAGAAATCGCATCTATTCCTCTGTTCCAGAATGCTCAGGGCAAGTTCGATCCTGAAGTGTACAAGCAGATGCTTGCTGCACAGGGAATGTCTGCCGGTACCTTTGAACGTCAGTTCAAAGAGGATCTGCTTACAAAAAAGGTTCGTGAAAATGCAGCACTGTCTGCAAGCGTTTCCGATGAAGAAGCTCGCGATGCGTTTGTGTATGCCAGTGAAAAACGTTCTATGGATTACATTATGTACTCCGCAGTTGATTTCCTTAAAAAGGCAACTGTAACAGACGAAGAAATCAAAGCATTCTACGACAAAAACCTTGGCCGTTACGCTGTACCTGCAAAAGTAACAGTTAAGTACCTTGCTATTACTCCAGCTGGTCTTGCTGCTACTGTTGCTGTAGATGAAGCTGCTGCAGAAGCATACTACGAAGAGAATAAAGAATCTTTCCGTACGAAAGATCAGGCTGATGCCAGCCATATTCTCATCAAGCTTGATGAAAATGCATCTGAAAAAGAAGTGGCTGCAGCAACTGCTAAAATTGAAAAAGTACTCAAGCTTGCCCGCAGTGGTAAAGACTTTGGCAAGCTTGCTAAGAAATACTCTGAAGGTCCTTCCGCCCCTACCGGTGGCGAGCTTGGCACCTTTGGTCGCGGTCAGATGGTTAAGCCGTTTGAAGACGCAGTATTCAGCATGAAAGCGGGCGATATCTCTGAGCCTGTGCGTACCCGTTTTGGTCTGCACATTATCAAGCTCAATAAAGTAGAGAAAGCACGCGTTCCTGCTTTTGCAGAAGTAAAAGCAGACGTTACGAAAAAGCTTGCTGAAAGCGAAGCAGCTGACAAGGTTACTCCAACTCTTGATGCTGTGATGGAATTGATGCTTTCCGGTAAGTCTCTCGAAGATATCGCAAAAGAACAGGATCTGGCTCTTGTCGGTTCTCCTGAATTCTCCCGCGATCAGGCTCAGGTAGTAATCGGCGTAGCTCCTGATGCAGTTGAAGAGCTTTTCGCTGTTCCTGCGGGTACTACAGTTGATACTCCGCTTGAATCTAATGACGGGTACATCATTGCTCGTGTTGAAGACTCCAAGCCTGAGTCTACCATGCCGCTTGCTGACGTATCAGCTTCCATTAAAGAGCAGCTCGTTGCGGAAAAAGCTGTTGAGCTTGCTTTCGAAGCAGCAAAAGCAGCTTCTGCAAAAGTGCTTGCTGGTGATGTTGCTGGACAGCCAAAAGTAAAAACAACTCCATTTGTAGACCGCCAGGGCTTTGTTCCTGGTATCGGTTCTGCCAGCGATGTTGTGAAAGCTGTATTCGATACCACAGAGAAGAAGTGGATGGGACCTTACAAAACAGCTGCTGGCGCGGTATTCGTTCGTCTTGCTAAAACTGACGAGCCTACTGATGAAGCATGGCAGGCTGCAAAAGGTGACGTACACAAAGCACTTCTTGAGCGTAAGAAGCAGCAGATGGAACAGAGCTTTGTAAAGTCTCTTGCGGATAAAGCAGAGATTAAAATCAAGAACAATGAATTGATTGACCAGCTCTAGTTCTCATCGAACGATAGATTCAAAAAGCCCCTCTTTGAGGGGCTTTTTTTATGTCTGAATCCAGGCTGGAACTGTCCCCTTTTCCTGTGATACACTGAAAGCCAGTAGTCGGAAGAAGGAGTGGTCATGAAGAGAACAACATACTTTGTCCGTCCATACGACGGAAAATGGAAAGTAAAAAAAGAAGGAGCAGAAAGGGAGTTCTGCACCTGCGCTACACGAGTTGAGGGATTGCAAATAGCGCGCGAGCTTGCGGGTGATTCAGCACCTGCACAGATTATTATAGAGAAAGAGGATGGAACCATTGTGCAAGAGTGGGTGCATAGTAATCATTCAGTATGGTCAGGGAATAAACTGGAGCACCGTTCTGGGCGGAACCGTTTGAGAAAGTGAATATAAATACTATATTGGTGTGGAAGGTGAAAGCCAAGGTTGAGTGAAGGCGCATTTATAACGGTAAATGCTCCCATTATAGGTAAAGGTGACAGCAAGCATGGCAGAATGCCTGAATCAGAATGGTTTTGAATCCATGCGGCACAGAATCTTACAGATGAGGTGTTTTTTTATAGCATCGGTCTATACGGAGGAGTGTATGCAGTACCATATCCATATAAAAAAAATGGCCAGCGGGGACTATGAGGTGCACAAAGAAAACTGTGAGTGGTGCCCCCCGCAGGATCAGTTACTACCAGTGGGTGAATTCCCAACGGCAGAAGAGGCTTTGAAGTCTGCCAAAAAACAGTTTCCGGAGGCAAACGGCTGCCATCACTGCCTGCCGGATCATTATAAACTGCGATGAAAATTTTTAGGCTCTCCTGAGCAACTTGAGTTCAGGAGAGCCTTTTTTTATTTGTCATAGTCAGGCTTGAATTTCTTGATGAACTGGGAGTCAATGTAGTCCTTAATGAAAAATGCCGGCTTGCCGTTAAAGCTGATGCCGAATTTGTGCAGAACTCCCGTGTTTTCACCAGTATTGTAGATAAGCAAGTAGTCGCCGCCGGGCTGGAATTCCTGAAGCGGTTTGTCGTTAAGGCGGGCAATGACGTTGTCATTAAGTACCTGATTTTGGCGAACCGCGTATACACCTACTTTATCCAACGGTTTAGGCTGGTAGCATATACAATCTCCGCCCCCGAAGATATTGTCGTATTGTGTGTTTTGCAGATACTTGTTTACAAGCAATCCGCCATCATCACCATGCGGTATGCGTGAAGGTTCAAAAAGTGGTCGCGGGCGCACGCCCATTGCTACAAAGATAATATCATCTTCATAGGTAGTGCCGTCGGCAAGAGTAACCTTTCCGGTGGATACATGAGAGACGTATTCCCCTCCAACAAGCTGCACTCCGTGGTTGCGCAAGACTGTCATAGCTTGATTGCGAACCTTGTCCGGAACCCTCTTCATAAAGCTTTTACCGTGGTAGAGGCGCACAGTAGCATCTGCTCCGGCTTCTTTTGCAGCAGCAAGAGCATTACCTGCAACTTCAACACCTGCAGGCCCTCCACCAACAACACCAATAGTAAGATTCTTTTTGCCAGCCAGTTCGAAGATTCGCTTACGGCCTTCAAGTAGCTTTTCAATGGGCTTTACGGTGTAGACATCTTTGGAGTCAGGTTCAATAATATCATCCACAATAGAGCTGCCTGTATTGAACGAAGCTACATCATACGTAAGCTCTTTGCCGGATGCTAGTTTGATGACCTGTTTGTCAGGATCAATTCCAACACACTTGTCCACATGGAACGTAGCTCCTTGCTCCTCGCACATCCGTTGAACAGGGAAACTGATCTCTTCAGGAGAATACGTTCCTCCAAGCATGCCAGGTCCCATTCCTGAATAGTAATGTCGTTCACCCGGCCCGATAACATCCACGGTGTGTCCCTGTTCTATCACGTTGCTGATATTGGTCATCAGCGTCATATGGGCGTGTCCTGCGCCTACGAGTACGAGTTTGGCCATAGCTAGCTCCTTTTATCGCTGCGCTGCGTACAGAGAGTCCATTACTGCTGCCAGACTGTTAAGGTGTGCTTTTTCTTCTGAGGCGATCTGCAACAGGGCTTTTTTTGCTGCTTCAGACGGTGCCTTATCAGCTGCTCGCATGTACAAGTCCATTGCCTGCCCTTCTACGGACATGGCAAATTCAATGATGTCCAGAGGCTTTTCCATATCTGAACCGAGTCTGGCAATATACTCAGCAGTGGTCAGGCCACCTTCAAATGCACCGTCTGCGTCAATATTTTCCGGAAAACTGTTTCCAGTAAGTTCTGTGTATTGTGAGATTACATTGGCTTTGTGTTTGGCTTCGATGGATGCAAGTTTCTGGAACAGTGAAGCTGCTTCCTGATTTGAAACACGGGCTGCCATATCAGTGTAAAACTCTCCCAGTGCCAACTCCATGCGGTAGGCAATAAGCAATACTTCTTCCAGAGATTCAAGGCCGTTGAATAGTTCAAGCCCTTGGTCATATGTGCCTATACTTTCCCAGCCTTCCCAAATATTGAACCCGCCGGTAAGGTTATAGACCTGATGAAATTCCTGACCGGAAAGAAGCTGCGCTGCAACTCTGCTGCGCCCGCCGATTGCACAGTACACCATAACAGGTTTGGCTTTATCCAGCTCTGTGGCTCTGTCCAGAAGTTCACCAAGAGGGATATGCTTTGCACCCGCTATATGCCCGTCGTCATACTCAGCAGGTTGACGTACATCCACAAGCTGGATGGACTCATCAGCAGCAAGCATGTCCAATGCTTTTTCACTCGAGACGGACTCTACAGGGGTAAGAAATTGCTTCCAGCGCATATATTCCTCCATGGTGTTTGCACCCAAGTAACATTTATCAGGATGAATTCTCAATAACTTAGATCAAGAAAGTGGGAAGTGATTGCTAGGTTGGTGTGACGGCAAGAAGGAGCCTGTGATAGATTCAGATTGATGACAAACCTGCGGATGGAGTGTGGCGTAACACCCAGAATGGACGCATGAGGTAGAGTGTTACGAATTTTTCACGCACAGGGCACAGGTTTGCCTCAATCTGCACTATAGTTAGGAAGCTATGCCACTAGCTGCACAGGGCTGAGCTACTTGTCTTCATTAAGATCTTTGTGGCAGAACCACCAATCAAAGCCTTCGTGTGTATCCAACCGGACTTTGGCGTCATCAATAGTCTGCGCAGGCGGGATGATAACACGGTCACCGATAAGTTCGTTAACAGGCCAGTTTGCAGGCATAGCAACCTTGTTACGGTCAGAGGTCTGCAAAGCGCGGATGGTACGGAGAATTTCATCAATGTTGCGTCCGATTTCCTGCGGATAGTAGAAAATTGTGCGGACAAGCCCGTCTGGATCAATGAAAAATACAGCGCGGACAGTGTTAGTGCCTTTACCCGGATGAATCATACCCAGTTTTTCGGCAACTTCACCAAAGTCTGCAATGACTGGGAATGTGATTTCAACACCTGTCTGCTCTTTTATCCACTCCATCCACTTAATGTGTGAGAAAATTTGATCCATTGACAGGCCAACGAGTTTGCAATTCAGCTCGTCAAATTCTTTAATACGTTTTTGCAGCCCTACAAATTCTGTGGTGCACACAGGGGTAAAATCAGCAGGGTGACTGAAAAGGACAAACCAGTTTCCCTTTAAATCATCAGGGAGGGTCATGGTTCCTTTAGTTGTTTTTACAGTAACTTGTGGTAACGGGTCGCCAAGTAAAGGAAATAGTGTATCCATAAAAAACTCCTGTGATAATAGAAATCATTACTAAGAATATTAATTGCACGAATTTCCAGATAATTACCAGCAAAAAAAGCTGCATATTCATTTTTAATGTTATTTTATTGAAATAGCGTGTAACAAAGCACCATAATGACATAAATTCTACGAACGGGGTTTGATATATGAATCTGTCTAAAGATGTTTTGTTCTTCACTGACCAGCTCTCGAACGGCGTAATGATTTTTTCACCTGAGTGTGAAGTCATCTATACAAACCCTGCTGCCCGCAGCATGTGGAATCATGAGTCACACAGTGTACTTGAAGGGTTTGCCACTGGAACAGGCGAAAAAACTATTTCACAGTATGAACACCCGGTTATGCAGGCTATCCAGTCCAATCGTTCCGTATCGCAAACCTTGCTGCGTAAGCGGGCGCAGAATGAAAGCATGCCCCAATGGGTCAAGATGACAGCAAATCCGATTCAGGAGTCCGGACAGCTGAAATATGTGCTGCTTTCGTTGGAGGATGTGACCCAGAGTAAGCATGTTTCGGATATCTTAGCGTCCCGTTCTTATATGCTCGATCAGCTGGACGTAGTGGACTCCACGACCGGATTGTATAATTCACGGTATGTACCTGTATTGCTCGAACGAACTGTGTCAGATGTTAACAAACTGGATATTCCGTTAAGCGTGTGCGTCTTTGATATTGATCACTTTACTCGTCTGAATGAGGCGCAGGGCAGACAATGCGGCGATGAGGTTCTGCGGTATCTTGCTGCGTTGCTTGGCAGCCATATGCATGAAGGCGATGTTATGGCGCGAACCGGTGGCGGTGAGTTTTTAGTGTTGCTGCCTTCCTGCAGTGCCGGAGAAGCTCTGGAGCGAATGGAAGTATTCAGTGCACAGCTTCGTAGTGCAGCCTTACCTTGCGCAATTCGTCCAATCACAGTGAGCGGAGGAATTGCGGAAATGGCAGATAATGAAAAAGGCGCACAAGTTGTGGAACGTGCTGACAGCCTGCTGTACCTTGCAAAGCTGGATGGGCGCGATAAGTTTCTTACAGAGGATGCTGTGTAGGCGTTTGTTGTTCATGCTCTAAAAACTGTCGGTTAATTATGAACAGTCAATTTTGATGCGCTGTATCCTGAGGGATGCAGCGCTTTTTTTATAAAATAGGATGTGTAGTAGTGGAATGTTACCACAGGAGTGTTGAACTGAGATAAATAGGAGGAAGGTTGTCATTTGATGAATATCATTTTTCCCTCCCCCTAGCTATTCTAAACAGATGAGGAACAGAAGTATGTCCGAAAAATTATTAATTATTTGTGGTGATTTTGTTGAAGATTATGAACTGATGGTACCGTTTCAGGCTCTTCAGGCAATGGGATATACTGTGGATGCGGTGTGCCCTGAGAAAAAGCAGGGCGATATGGTAGCAACTGCTATTCACGATTTTGAAGGACATCAGACATATACAGAAAAGCCGGGGCATAACTTTATGTTGAATAAAGATTTCGACAAGGTTGATGTCGGTGACTATGCAGGGCTTGTCGTTCCTGGTGGTCGTGCTCCTGAATATCTTCGTTTGAATGAAGAGGTTCTGGAAATTGTGCGTCAGTTTGAGGCAGAGAAAAAGCCGATTGCTGCTATTTGTCACGGTCCTCAGTTACTTGCTGCTGCCGGTGTTTTGAAAGGAAAAAAAGTTTCTGCCTATCCTGCATGTTCTCCAGAAGTAGCTGCTGTAGGCGGTGAATACTGCGAGATTGCACTTGATAGTGCTGTAACAGACGGAAATCTTGTAACAGCACCTGCATGGCCTGCTCATCCTGCGTGGATTAAGCAGTTTGTTGCGTTACTTGGATAACCACTTGTTGTTATAGCAGCTGCATGAAAGTTTTCTGGATTGGGGTAGAAAAAGTATAGGAAACGCTGTATCTGTTTTCTATCCCAACCTAGAAAAGGAGTATCTTTCGTGTGCCGTATTTACGCTTCCACTCCTAAAGAGGAGTATGTGCAGAAGACCCGTTCAATACGCATTAACGGAGTTGTTACCAGCATCCGGCTTGAGGTGCGTTTCTGGCGTATCCTGGAAAGTATATCTGAACGGGAAGGGGTGACAGTAGGGGCGTTTCTGTCAACGCTCTATAATGAAGCAACAGTGTATGGGTGCGAGGTGAATAACTTTGCATCACTGTTACGGGTTGTTTGTATCACTTCTTTAGAAACAGAGTGTATTGACCGGTCATGTGCATAAGGTGTGCGTGGCATCGGTCTTGTTTCAAAGGTAGATCTGTTACTGACTTTTGTATGAGAAAAATCCCCCGCCTGTTATAAGGTCTGGGGGATTTTTTTATGACAGAGAATGGATTCAAGCTGATCAACTGCCGCGTCAACTGTAGAGTCATTGGTGACCACAGCCGTGGGAAGTCCGACAGTTGTTGATGTGGTGCAGCGGGCATTGAGCCGTGCGTTTTGCTGCAGACGGTGTGTAATTTCTTCTGCGCTTTCCCGTTCCCGTTTGTACAGCCGTTCTGCAATAATTTCTTCAGGGGCGGTTATGAGGATCGGTTGCAGGGCAGGATAGACGTCCCTTGCCTGAGGCAGATATGCGCGTGATCCATTGATAAGTACAGACAGTTCCTGTCCAAGCCAGTTGTTTATTTCAATGCCGATACCGTAGTTGCGGTCATGGCTGTGCCAGTGCAGAGCAAAGCTGTTGGCAAGCAGTCTGTTATGAAATTCTTTTGCAGTAAGGGCGACATGGTTTTCGCCGTGCGCAGTTGCGGGACGGGTTATGTACCTGTGCGCAACTATAACGGGTTTATCTTCCAGCCGCGCTCTCAATGCATTGAGAATGGTGTCTTTTCCTACGCCGGAAGGTCCCATAAGGTAAAAAAGCGTTCCTGCCATATTATTCCTCGTTAGTGCCGGTTAACGGGATACGGGTTACTTCAACAAACGGTGTTTTCCGGTTCGGCTGCATATACACTGTGAGCTCCTGCACCGGAACCTGTTCGTTAAGAAATGGTGAGAGAATGGCTTCAAGCTTATCTTTGTATGAACGTCGTACTCGATCATCAATCTTTCCTGTCAATGTCATGTGGAATCGGTACTCCTCCATAACGAATGGATAACCGAATCTTCGCAGTAGACGCTCCTGCCTTTCAGAAAGCTTTTTTTCCATATGACGTTGTTTGTCAAAATTGGACAGTGGGGCACGGAGGTTATCAAGTTTGCGCATGCAGTCGGAATGGAGTTTGTGCAGCTCTGGATAGCTGGAAGTGGGCGTCAGTGCCAAAAAGCCGCCGAAGCAGCGTACAGAGAAGCTCGGAAACGAAAATGGGGCGTGTGAAGAACAAACTCTATGGACTTTCCGTATGAACATTTCGGGCGTGATGCCATCTGCAAGTTCGAACGGGGCACGTATTGTGCCGTGGAATCCGTACCATCTGGGAGATTCAATAATCTGGTAGTATTCCTGTTTGAAAAAGCCTTCAGGTATCTGTTCTGGAATTTTTCCGAATTGAACTGGAGTGCGCCCCAGCCAGTGTGTTCCTGCAGATTCTAAACGTGAATTACGCGGTGGAGTATAGTAGAGTGCGTAACGGGGAGTCATTGCAATATCCTCGTATGGCTATCCACCTACCGCATAAAGCGGATAGGTGAATAGCGAGCGTGTTTTTATAACAGGCGTCTGCCGCCGCGCCACACCGTGCGGACAACAGGGACAGAGTCAATAGAAGCAACACATACAATATCAGCACGTTTTTCCACAACAAGTTCGCCTCTGTCATCCAGATTAAGAAGACGAGCCGGATTGCTTGTGACAGTTGCAAGTGCGTTATGCAGTGGGATGTCCAGTGTTTCATGCAGCATGAACGCACCGTGCAGCAGGCTTGCCGGAACATAATCTGAGGAAAGAATATCGAGTAGCCCTTCTGAGGCAAGCTCACGTGCAGATACGTTACCGGAATGGGAACCGCCGCGGACGACATTTGGAGCACCCATCACAATTCCCAGTCCTTCTTCACGTGCCTTGCGAGCAGCTTCAAGAGTTGTGGGAAATTCAGATATGGTCAGCCCTTCGCGCACTGCTTCTTCTACATGCTCAAGAGTTGTGTCATCATGACTGGCAATCGGGATATTGCGGCGGTGACACAGTGCAAGAATGAGAGCACGGTTTTTGGCTGCATTGGTTTCTTGTTCATCCTTAAGTTTAGTGACCAGAGTTTTAAACTCTTCATCACTCCAGTCCAGACACTTGTAGTATTCTCGGTACTTGTCGTAATCGCAGAACTGGCGTTGCCCCGGAGTGTGATCCATAAGCGAAACCAGACGTAAGTTTTCTTCGTCTATATATGGTTCCAGCATTTCCATCACATGGGGATCACAAATTTCACAACGTAAATGTAGTTGATGATCTGCTCTGAGCACATTTTTTTTGCGGGCATCACGAATGGCAGAGATAGACATATCAAGAAGGGTATGTCGCATTTTGCCTTCGTTCAATTGTCCGCAGCAAATAGAATCGAGTACGGTTGTGATACCGGAGCCTACAACTTGTGTGTCGTGCGCTACCAGAGCAGCAAGGGGAGAAGGCCATAGTACGCCGGGGCGGGGTTGGAATTGGGTTTCCAGATGATCAGTGTGCATCTCGATCAAACCGGGAATGAGATAATCCCCCTGCACATCGCGGACAAGGCTTCTGCCACATTCGCATGTACGCCCGACGTTGGTTTTTCCTTCATCTATTGCAACAATAGTTTCGTCTTGAACAACGACGGTGCCAAAGATAGTTCCCTGTGGGGTAACCACGTTGGCATTAGTAAAAATCACTTCTTGTGTCATGCAGCGTTCTCCATAGATTGCATGTCAATAACACGGTCCGCTACAGCCTCGCGTACTTCATCGTCGTGGAAAATACCCACCACTGCAGTACCCTTGGCTTTTGCTTCGTGAATTAAGTCTACGACTATTTGTCTGTTTATAGCATCAAGTGATGCAGTAGGTTCATCCAGTAAGAGGACAGGGTAATCCACCGCAAATCCTCGTGCGATGTTTACGCGTTGCTGTTCCCCACCTGAAAAGGTTGCAGGTGCAAGGTTCCATAACCTTTCGGGAATGTTCAGTCTGTGGAGTAAGGTACGCGCTTTTTCCAGTGCTTCTTCTGTATTTCCTGTAAGCTCCTTGCGTGCTTCTGCAACAATATTGAGTGCGGAAACCCTTGGGATTACTTGCAGGAACTGACTTACATATCCGACAGTATGCTTGCGTACTTCCAGTATCTTCCGTGGTGGAGCAGAAACAATATCGATCATATTTTCGCCATGGCGGATAGCAATGGCACCGGCGGTAGGCTTGTAGTTGGCATACAGAGAGCGAAGCAGAGTGGATTTTCCCGCACCGGATTGTCCGTATAACGCTATGCATTCTCCAGCGTGAACTTGAAGAGACAGATTATTGAAAACAGAAATGGTGGTTCCGTTCTGGTTATGTAATATGAAATTTTTACTAACTTTTTGGACGTCTATCATGACATTCATACGTCATTTCCTCGTGTTTTATGTCGAACAGTTCACAACGTATCTACGGTTGTGGACAAATTAAACTTGAAGGATGGAAGAAACCAGAAGCTGTGTGTATTCGTGGTGCGGGTCATCAAGCACCTGATCCGTCAAACCGGACTCCACAACAACGCCGCCTTTCATAACCATGAGTCTGTGAGCGAGAATGCGCGCTACAGCAAGGTCGTGGGTTACAATGACCACTGCAAGACCCATATCCGCGACCAGTTCGCGCAGAAGATCAAGCAAACGTGCCTGTACTGATACATCCAGCCCTCCTGTCGGTTCATCCATAAAGATGAGACGGGGGTTGGACACTAAATTACGGGCTATTTGCAGACGCTGCTGCATTCCGCCGGAAAAGGTACGGGGCAGGTCATCCATTCTCTCCTGCATAATTTCAACACGTTCAAGCCATGAGGACGCCTTGGAGCGGATATTTCCATAGTGGCGCATTCCCACACCCATGAGGCGTTCACCGATGTTGGCTCCCGCACTTACATTATTCCGCAGGCCGTCGCGCGGGTTCTGGTGTACGTATCCCCATTCTGTACGCATGAGCATGCGGCGCAGGTGCTCTGGAGCTGCATGGATATCGCAACGTTCTTTGGATTGCTGCTGGTAGGTAACTGTCCCATATGTGGGGCTGAGTCTTCCAGATATGCAGTTCAGCAACGTGGATTTTCCTGAACCGGATTCGCCGACAATCCCGATGATTTCACCGGGGTAAAGGTCGAATGAAACATTCAGGCAACCGGCTCTGTCACCATAATATTTGCTGAGTCCTGCAACACTGAGTAACGGCTGTTCTTCAGCACTTCCGAATTCCGGATTAACGCTCGTGACAGATGATGGAGAGGCATTGTCAGCAGGTGCTGGCTGTGGAACATCCTGGATATTATGCATTTGCTACCTCTACAGAGTTTACTTCAGGAGTATCTGACTGCTGTTCAGACATTGCTCCTGTATGACCTGCTTCCAGCCGTTTTCGGCAGTAGTCACTGTCAGAGCAGACAAACATTCTGTTTCCTTCGTTATCAAGAATGATTTCATCAAGGTAACTTTCGTCTGAACCGCACAGGCTGCAGACCTCTTCCCATGACTGAACAGTAAACGGGTGATCTTCAAAATCCAGACTATGTACTTTGGTATACGGCGGGATTGCATAGATACGTTGTTCACGTCCTGCTCCGAATACTTGCAGTGCCGGACAATTATCCATTTTGGGGTTATCAAACTTTGGAATCGGCGACGGGCTCATGATGTAGCGGTCAGCAATTTGCACCGGATAATCAAAGCTTGTGGCAATATGACCATGGTGGGCAATATCTTCGTACAGTTTTACATGCATGACACCGTACTCTTCATGCGCGTGCATTTTACGCGTTTCGGTTTCACGAGGTTCCATCCAGCGCAGTGGTTCAGGAATAGGTACTTGATATACCAGAATATGGTCTTTAGACAGTGTCTCCTCAGGAATGCGGTGACGGGTTTGGATAAGCGTTGCTTCCTGCGTATTTTCGGTAGTGCTCACGCCCGTCGTACGTTGAAAGAAACTACGGATAGAAACTGCGTTCGTAGTGTCATCAGCACCTTGGTCAGTTACTTTTAAAATATCCTGCTGACCGATGATAGAAGCTGTAAGCTGGATTCCGCCTGTGCCCCAACCATATGGCATAGGCATTTCTCTGCTGGCAAAAGGCACTTGATACCCAGGAATAGCAATAGCTTTCAGCGTTGCTCTGCGCACCATCCGTTTGGTTTGTTCGTCAAGGAACGCAAAGTTGTATCCGTGCTCAAGCAATGCTTCGTCAGGTTGTCCTTGTCTGGAATCTTGCCCAATTGTTGTATGTGTCATTATGCAAATCCTTTAGGGGCATTATTTGCTACTTCATCAGGAGTGGAGGCTGACTGTTCCATTGCTTCTCTACGTGCTTTGCTTTGTTCCCAGTTGCTGCGCAGTCTGCGAAGAATGTCCAGTTCACTCTGAAAATCAACATGGTGCGGCAGTTTTAAGTGCTCAACAAAACCCGTTGCTTCAATATTATCACTGTGCATAAGAACAAATTCTTCGTCCTGAGCGGGGGCAATAATATCTTCTTTCAACTCTTTGCAGCGTAATGCTCTGTCGACCAACGCAATGGAGATGGCTTTTCGTTCGCCACTGCCGAAGGTGATGCCGTAGCCGCGGGAGAATTGTGGCGGTGTATCTTCTGACCCATCGTAAATGGAAACAATTTCACTTTCGGTAACTGTGATATTGCCGATGCAGATAGGGAATCCCAGCTCTTCTGGAATAATTTCTACTGCGACATCCCCTGTGCGAATTTCTCCCGCAAACGGGTGCCCGCCTGAGTTTTTGAATCCGCGCTGGGTTGAATATCCCATTGCCAGTATGAACCCTTCATCGGCTCTGGTGAGTTTTTGTAAACGAATGTCGCGGCTTGCAGGAAGTTCCAGTGGCTCTCGCGTAATATCTCCCACAGAAGAAGCATTTGGTTCTCCAGCGCCTTCCACCAGACCGTCATTTTGAAGAAAGTCCAGAATACGGGGGAGTTCTTCGTCAGGGGCGCGTTGGAGATCTTCAGCGCTGGGGGCTGGGTAGGTCTTTGTTTCTGTGGTATCCGCAAGGCTGAAATCCAGTAGCCTGTGGGTATAGTCAAAGGTCGGGCCGAGCATTTGTCCGCCCGGCATGTCTTTGAATGCTGCTGAGATTCGGCGTGTAACTGCTATTTTTGAAGTGTTCAGGGGAATAGAATTGCAAAAGCGCGGTAGTGTTGTCCTGTAGGCTCGTAACAGGAATATGGCTTCAATGCTGTCACCGCGGGATTGTTTTAGCGCAAGTGCAGCAAGGTCGGGATCATACAAGGAGCCTTCTGTCATAACTCTGTCTACAGCCAGACGCATTTGTTCTCGTATCTGCGCTACAGAGAGTTCGGGAAAATCTGTGTTCCCGCGTCGTTCAGAAGCAAGATACTGATGGGCGTTGGCAATGGCCTTTTCGCCTCCCTTAACAGCTACATACATGGTTCCTGTCTCCTGATAGTTGTTGTGCGCGGGATACATACAACTCCGTCAGGAGCTGCAAGAATAGTATCAAACCCTTGCGGGAAGAGCGTTGTATTTACAGACTGGGCATCATGAAAAGAAGCATGCAGGCCGGATACATGAATCGTTGCGGTGGAGGCTATGCCCGGGCCGCTAAGCGTGAGTATCTCTCCTTGAGTAACAGAGGCGACCTGAATAATCAGCGTGGTGGATTTGTCGGGATACTCAGATGTTCCAATGGCAAACTCATTCAGATCAGGCAGTCTGGTTCCATCCGCAATAAAAGCAAATGCTGCCTCCGCAGGCTGTTCTGTCACCGGACAGCCGCAATGGAACTTCAGCCATTGTACAAGAGACGGTTCCGGTTGCTGCAACCATGTAGCAGTGTCGTTATCCAGCAGAGTGAGCATGATGGATGCGGTTACTGTGTTACAGAATTCTGGTGTGCAGGGAAAAACTACAGGATCTGAAGCAAGGCAGATGTTGCCCGGACGAGCCATGGCGTTAAGGATAACCCGATACCATTGCTGGCTGTCATTGACGGGATTTTGAAATCCGGAAACAAGTTGCAGGTCAGTCATGTTAGTCCTCCCCGCGAACCATTGTGAAGAAGTCTACCTTGGTGGATGCAACATGTTCTGCTTTTGTCTGCTGCTTTTGCGTAAGAGCTTTTTCCATAGGCTCAATAACGGATTTGGACAGCTGATCGTTATATGCAGGTTGTTGTAACAGCCCGTCAAAGACTGCTGCCAGTTCTGCGTGTTTTTTATCCCTTCCGGCAATGTAGGCATGACCTACTGTTCCATTAATATTTACTGCACATCGTGTAAGGGTGATTTCCCCCATGCTGAACGCGTTACCGCTTCCATTGGTGCGTGCTTGTACCATTACCAGCCCTGTTTCAGGCTGGCGAAGAAATGTGTACTCCGGTTGTTCCGGAAGGGTTGCCCATGCTGTCTCGATAGCAGCAAATGGAGTGCGGGCAAGGATGTTCATCCAGTGTTGCCTGTGTTCTGTGGATATTTGAGTCATGGTAATTCCAAAAGAATTTAAGTTGTCTAGATAACTAAACAAGTTGTTGTAACAAAAATGCCATACATTTTCCTTAGTTGCAGTGTAGTATTGCGACTTTGCGCAACAAAACTGCAAAAGGAGAAGTAGTGGTGAAACAGTCTGTAAAAATGGGGGGAGGCCAAAAACTTGTTAGGGCTAAAGGAGTTACACTCTGGCATCAGATTCAATCTGTGCTCGAAAAGGAGTTGTATGAGGGGGCGTATCCTGCTGGAGAAAAGCTTCCCACCGAAAAACAGTTGGCAGACAGGTTTAATGTAAACCGCCACACCGTCCGTCAGGCTCTGGCTGAACTGGTTCGTAAGGAACTGATCACAGTAGAGCAGGGGCGCGGTGCGTTTGCACGCAGAGATAAGCTTGAGTATTTGCTTGCCCGCCGTGTCCGTTTTCGTGAAAACCTGTTGAGGCAAAGCAAGGTACCCAGCGAAGAGTTGCTGGAGAGCGATGTTGTCTCTGCTGACAGTACCTGTGCCAAAGCGTTGTGCCTCCGTCCGACTGCTGCTGTTGTCCGGCTGCGTTCTTTGGGGCATGCGGATGATCATCCGCTCTGTTGCACGACGCAGTTTTTCCCGCAGGAACGTTTTCCGGACTTTGCACGAATCTATGCGCAAACTCGCTCTGTCACAGCTACTTTTTCTGTCCTCGGGGTTTCCGATTATGTTCGGAAATCCACCAGAATAATGGCTAGAGTAGCTGATTCTGAGGAGGCGCGGCTTCTTAAGCTCGGACGCAACAGCCCTGTTATGGTTGTAGAGTCCGTTAATGTTGATAGTGATGGGACTCCTGTTGAATACGGCAGTTGCGTTTGGGCTGCTGACCGTATCCAATTTGTTGTTGATGCTGAGTAGCATGGCGATCACCGTAGCTTCTGGCTGAAATGTGTTTATACAAACTTCTGGCGGATTGTTCCGCACAGGTAGTCAATGATGGTGACCATAAGAATTACCAGAATCATCATGGTGCAGACTTCTCTGTACAGGTAGCCGTTCAGCTTATCGAAAATTAAGAAGCCCAGACCGCCAGCACCGACAAAGCCGAGAATCGTTGCACTGCGAACATTGGTTTCAAAGCGCAGCAGGCTATAGCTGGCAATAAGGGGCATAATCTGCGGCAGGACTGAAAAGGCAATTGCCTGAACAGAGCTGGCACCGCTTGCTTCTACTGCTTCAACTTGTCCCGGTTCAATGGCCTCGATTCCTTCGCTGAAGACTTTGCCGAGAATACCGAAAGAATGAATGGCAAGTGCCAGTACTCCAGCATATGGGCCAAGGCCGATAACGGCGACAAAAATGAGCGCCATAACAAACTCGTTAAACCCGCGGCAGAAATCCAGTAAACGTCGCATGGAGAATTGGATTGTCCTGCGCAGTTTTTTACGCATGGGTGAGCTGCCGGGAATCATAAGTTTCAGCGTATTGCGGGCTGCAAACATTGAGGCGGGAATGGATGCGACAAACGCAAGCAGAGTCCCCCACACCGCAATGGCAAGTGTTTCAATAAGAGCTTTTGTGTACTGGAGCAGAGGGCCTGTACGCATTTCCGGAGGAAAAAATCCGCCGCGTTTTTCATCAATAACGCGTTCGTATTCCTCGTTGATGATCTGCTGTTTTGTTACAGGATCCATTGTTGCCAGACGTTTTTCCGCCAGTTCATTCCCCTTGCGGGTCATTTCTGTAAAATCCATGTTTCCGGAGGCTTTCATTTGATTGCGGACTTCGGTCATGGCTTCCTGACGAATAATAATGGCTGGCAGGCGTGCAGCCTGTTCAAGAGCTGCCGTCTTATCGCTTTCAGTCACGGAGTGCCCGAAAAGGTACTCAGCAGCATTCTGTCTTTTTTCATACAATTTGATGGGGTCGATTCCGCACCATATGTAGGTGATGACAAGCACTGCCACTGCCAGCATGCTCAGAGTTCCGAGAAGAACCCTCTGACTGAGGGTCCGTCTCGGAGTGAGCTGATCAAGAGTTAAATCTGTCATTCTCATCCTCTATAGAGTGGGTAGGCTATTTCGCTGCAAGTTCTTTTTTAAGACGTTTGAGGTAGCGTACAATGTCGTAGCTGGTGTCGTCAGTGAACTGGTAGCCGCCGTTCTGCAGTTTTTCGATGCCTGCTTTATCTGCGTTGAACATGAGCATAGCGCCTGCAAAAGCAGCTTTGAGGCTCTGAGGAAGGTCACGACGTGCAGCCATTGGTGCACCCGGAATAAGTTCGGAGCGCCAGAGGATGCGGAAGTCATTCATAGAAACCTGACCTTTTTCAATCATGCGGTCGAGGTCGATGTTGTTTGTGGCAGCTACTTCAACACCTTTATTTTTTACAGAAAGAATGGAAGCACCGTGGGAGCCGGAGAATTTAACTTGTTTGAAGAATTTTTCAGGCTTTACGTTCATATCACGTGCAAACAGAACGTTAGGTACAAGGTAACCGGATGTTGAGTTAGGGTCTGTGAAAGCAAAAACACGGCCCTTGATGTCAGCAAGTTTCTGCATGTCAGAATCTTTGCGAACAATGATGATGCCTGTGTACCCTGGCTGTCCTTGCTTGTTCAGCTCCATTACCAGAGCTTGAGCACCTGCTTTTTCCGCAGCTTCTGTGTAGCTTTTAGGGCCGAAGTACGCAAAATCGATATGCTTGTGAGCCATTGCGGTAATGATGCCTGCGTAGTCGGAAGCACTGAATGCTTCAACTTCCACACCAAGCATTTCGTGAAGGTGTTTTGTCAGCGGTGCAAAACGTTTTTTAATATCTGCATTGCCTTCAGTCGGGATAAATCCGATGCGGATTTTAGAAGGCCATGCCTCGTTACCGGAAGCAGCAAAAGCAGGTGCTGCTAATGATACAAACATACAAGCAGCAATGGCGCATACAATTAAACGACGAAACATAGTTATTCTCCAAGTGTTATAGGGATACAAACAATGTCAGGTTTACAATAAGGGCTAGGCGCACTCAGCGAACCCGCCCGAAGCTTCATTTATTCGTGCCCCGTAGATTTCTGTGATCATTTCATCTGTAAGGGCGGACGGGGAAACATCGTGAATCACTTCACCGTGGCGCATACCCACAATGCGTTTGCCGTAGCGGGTGGCAAAATCAATGTGGTGAAGGTTTACAAGTACTGGAATATTACGTGTTTCATGGATTTCCATAAGCGTATCCATGACAACTTCAGCACTGTGTGGATCAAGGCTTGCGATGGGTTCATCAGCAAGAAAAATTTCAGGTTCCTGTGCAAGGGCGCGGGCAATGGCTACACGCTGCTGCTGCCCGCCGGAAAGCGTATCAGCACGCTGGAATGCCAGATGTGCAATGCCCACCTGCTGCAAGCATTCGAATGCAGCCTCTTTTTCATCTTTACTGAAGTGGCGGATGATGGAGCAGCAGTGACTGTAGAATGAGCTGTTGAAACGAAGACGACCAACGAGAACATTCTCAAGAACAGTAAGTCGACGTACGAGGTGAAACTGCTGAAAGATCATCCCTACTTTCTGGCGAACCTGTCTAATCTGTTTTCCAGAGACCGCTGTGATATCTGTACCGAATAATTCAAGCGTACCGGAAGTTGGGCGGATAAGCCTGTTGATGCAGCGCAGTAAGGACGATTTTCCTGCACCGGATGAGCCGATAATGGAGACGAACTCATTGGGGGCAATGGTGAGTGAAACATTGGAAACCGCCCGTGTTCCGTTTGGGTACACTTTGCTGAGTGCTGTTGTACGGATTGCAGGAAGTTGTTTTTGTATGTTTGCCTGAGTCAGTTTTTGCATGGAACATTACCTCGTGAACTGTTCAAAAACGTGTTTCTTGTTTTGATGTGTAAGGTTCTACGGGGGGAATGTGTATGCTCTGTTACGCTGATATTGCAGGGTGTTGACTGTAGATTATAAACTATACAACCAGATGAACTGGTCTAGTTGCTGAGCGTATCTGGCTGGATGGAAAGTGTTTTTGCTGACGCAGAAAAATGCGCTGAAGGCGGAAGGCTGGGGTAACCGAGGGGCTTCATAACATCAGCGTAACAAATGAGGTGTGGAGATTGTTTCCAGCACTTTGTCATGCAAATGATACTGTCATGAAATGCACTGGGTACATCGACTGAGTACTTTATAGCCTGAAATAGTTTGAAATCCGTGATTCAGAGAACCAAAGGAGTTAATATGAAACATGGAGCAATGAGGGCAGGTACAGTTGTTTGTTATTTGATGTTGATTGCCATTCTTGCAGGGAGCGTTTTGGAAGGAGCTGCCGGCGATACTAGCAAAAAGTATTCGTTGCAGCTTGTAGGGAAGGAAGGAGTTCGTCTGGAATATGATGTGCTGCGCAGCGATATTCTAGATGCACAGAACCCTGATGCGACCTTGGAGATTCGCAATGGTGGTTACGGGTCTGCAATGACAGCACACCCTTTTGAGGTAAATCAGTTTTACGCTCTTACAGATCGCGGACCTAATGCTAAATTTACTAAGGGTAACTATGGAAAAGGAAAGGTTTTTCCAACTCCGGATTACACTCCACGCATAGGTCTTTTTGAAGTGAGGCGCGATGGACGTGTCAGTTTGATAAGAGAAATCTTACTTCGTCGTCCTGATGGTAGCCGTATAACTGGTCTCCCAAACTCTTCAGGAATTGGGGGAACTGGTGAAACTCCGTATCATTGTGATGGTAGCCCTATTTTACGGGATGGGAGCAGACCATATAATAATGATGCGATGTCACCGGAGTATAACCCGTTCCGGCTTGATGATTACGGGTTGGATACAGAAGGACTTGTAGCATTATCAGACGGAACGTTCTGGGTGAGTGATGAGTACGGTCCGCACCTTGTTCATTTTGCTGATAACGGCAGAGAGATTGAACGCATTAATCCTTTCAATACTGACTCTCGGGTCGCACACACGTTACCGGCAGAGTTTGCTAACCGGCGACCTAACAGAGGGATGGAAGGGTTGGCAGTAACACCAGATGAAAAAACGCTGGTCGGCATTATGCAATCTACTATGTACAATCCTTCAAAAAGGGTGAAAAAACTTGATGTGACGAGGATTGTGACAATTAACCTTGAGTCAGGGCAGGTGCGGCAATACCTCTACAGGCAAGATAAACCGCAGAATGCGAATTCTGAAATTGTGGCCATGTCGTCCACAAAATTTCTTGTGATTGAGCGCGACGGGAAGTTTCTTTCTAAAGACTCTGCTGCACAAAAAAAGGTTTATCAAATTGATCTGGCAACCGGTACTGACCTTGAATCGCTATATGGTAACGGGCTGACGCAGGATGCGAAGCTCGGGCTTATGGTTCAAGGAAAAACAGTTGAAGAGACTGTGTTGGAAAAAGGATGGAACGGACTTGCTGATGCGGGGATTGTTCCTGTGTCCAAAAAGCTTGCTGTTGATATGGTACAGGCAGTTTCATACCCGCATGATAAGATGGAAGGACTGTGGCTGATTGACGAAAAAACGCTTGGTGTACTGAATGATGATGATTTTGCTGTGTGGTCAACGGGCGGGAAGTTGCATCGCAAGATGCTGAATAGCAGAGAGCGGGATGCAAATACGTTGTATGTGGTAAGAATGGATAATCTGTAAGATACTCCAATAGAAAAAGGCAGGCCCCTAGCGACCTGCCTTTCAGGGGATGGCCGGAGTACAGCGTAGTCAATACTGTACTGCGGAATTATGGTTACCCCCCATATCCCCCCGGACCCCTACATCCAGGAATGTGTTAGGCGTAGAGGCTGATGCTTATAATGAGGCGGGGTAGCTTCCATATCATAAGCATCAGCTCCAAACTATTTTTTGTATATTTTTATGTAGTAGTCGGCTGCAACGGTTGGTGGCTCGTAGCCGGAGCCATTGAATACTCGTTTTACACGAACATTGTAACCACGGTAGAAGTCTTCACCGTCTACATGGTAGACACCGCGTCCGTTTGCGATTTTGTATAACGGAACTCCAAGACCGTTCTTTTGTACGTTCCAGCTATCGTCACGTAACCCGACGTAGATGAGTTCCATTTTACGCTGCTTTGCATTCTTTTCTGCAGCACGTTCCATGGCACTTGTTTGATAAGGGAATACTGATTCGTCAAACTCGCGTTCGTCTTTTGCTGCTTCAAGAGCGTCCTGCTGCTTTTTCTGGAACGCAGCAATTTGTGCAATCATGTCATCTGGGAACGGAATATTGATCCATTTGTACATAGCTTTGCACTGATCAATAACTTCCCACTGTCCTAAGTAATCGGACTTGAACATACTAGCCATGTCACTTTCATGAATTACACCATTTTCACGAAGTTTGGTGTTTGCGTGGGTAAGGTTTTCCAGAATAGCATTAAGTTCAAGAGCAACAGTCGCCTTTACAAGCTCGTTGCGGTATTTCACACGATTTTCTACCAGATCGACAATTTCTTTGACAACCAAGTCATCGAATTTGGTTTCAGGTTTGTTCTGGATAAAATCTTTAAATTTGCCCAGACAATCCTGATGGAACCCGTCAAGAACAGAGAAGCCTTCTTTAAATGGTTTCAACTGATCTATTCTCAGAGAGCTTTTACCGATTTTCGCTTTATGCAGCTGGTTGATGTAGTATTCTAAGCTTCTGAGATCTGTGCTGAAGTTCAGCCTATCCATGGTTAACTTATTGTCGCGCTCAATTGCTGCTTTTCGATCAGCAACTTGTTTGTTTGCTACAGAAAACATTTCATCGAATTCTTTTTTGTTTTCTACAACGGAAGGATGATTGATGTAAGCTGGGTTAATTTTAGCATACAGTTTTTTTGCCTGATCGAGAGGGCGCTGGCATACACGGTAATCTTTCTCTCCAAAGAACCTGCGTGCTTCAGAAACCTTTCCGGCAAAACGCTCTGCATATCTTTTGGCTTTTTTCAAGTCCTTGGAGCTCAACCCATATGTTTCGTTGCTGCCTTGGGCCGACGCGTCAGACCCAGCTTTTTTAGAAACTGTAACTGTTGCGCCTGTTTTTTTGATGAGTTCTTCATACGTAGCGTGAGCAGAGGTAACTTCAGGAGCCGATTTATGGCTTTCAGGAATATCAGCATAGATTGCTGCGGCTTTTTCAAGGAAGCGTTTGCAGTTTTTAGTATCGCGACGTGAAAGGTATTTTTGTGCCTCGTTTACCTTCTTCTCGTAGGTTGCGATAGTTTTTGCGACTACCTGAACTTGTTGTTGTATAACGAGCTGTTTTTTCAACTCGGTGAAGCGTTCCTTATCTTGGATAACTTGAGCAGTTTTCTGGTAAGGACTAATAATTTTTGCGTGAATTTTTTCAGCGTCTTTGAGCCTTTTGTCCGCCATTTTCAGATTGTTCTTTGCTAAAAAATCTTTAGCTTGATCAATTTTGACGGTGTATTTTTTGGCGTATTTTTCTGCTTTGGCGATGTCTGATTTTTTAAGACCGGACAAATCCTGAGCAAAAGCAGATGAGCAGGGGATTGCACTACACAAGAGCATAGCGCAGCAAAGGATGGTAAAAAATCGTTTCATAGTAATTTCTCAACTCATTAGATCAAGGAAAGAGTGGGGGACGTTCCTGCCTTGATATGTTTTCAAAGTTCATCAATGTGAGTGCGGTGATGAAATCTCTGTTCTATTTTTTAAGCTTGGAGAGAGTGGATTTTCCTTTTTTGGCGCTCTTCAAGCTTTTTTTGCCTTGCTTCAGTTTGTTGTTTTTTACCAGCTTGCCGGTTTTACCTGCTTTTAGAGACTTGGATGTCGCAGATTTACCAGATTTAGACAGGTCAAATGCAAAAGCAGATGAACAAGCCATAGCGCTGGTGAGCAGCATGGCGCAAAGCGTAATAGATAGGAGTTTTTTCATAGTAATTTCTCAACTTTGTTAGGGGAATAACGTAAATGCTGGGGCTATGTACCCTGAGCAAAGCGAAAAATACTACCTTGGGAGGGAGAAAAACTATTGTGAGAAGGAGAAATCTAACGTGTTACCGTTTTCGATATTCTGCAGGAGTATGCCCAAACTTCTTTTTGTAGGCTGCAGAAAACGCGCTTGGATTGGAATATCCAACGTGAAGGGCTGCTTCAGTAACGTTCATGGTTCTGAGGGTGAGCATTTTTTGCGCGGTTTCCATGCGGTAGTTTCGAAGGTAGCCATAGACGGTTTCTCCGAAATACTGTTTGAATCCGCGTTTTAGTTTGAATTCGTTGATGCCGGACTTCTTTGCCAGTTCTTGAATGGAAGGAGGAGTTGCCATTTGGGAAATCAAAATATCCCGAGCCATGCCCAATGCAGCGATGTCGGTAACGGATAACTGAGATGAGCCGGCTTTTGAAAAAGGAGTACCAAAGTCTTCTGTGCTTGTGGCAATAAGCTCAAGAAAGTGGGATTCGAGCCGTACCCAGTCCCATTGGTTTCGGGTAGGCAGGCTAAGTAACGAGCGCAGAACATGCAGGTTGGCAGAGGAAGCTTTTTGCGGAGCACTGACCATATCATCCTGCGTGCCTGTCAGTATGTTCATGAGGTTGTTTTCAGATAGTTCTTTGAGGTCAGGAGAGGAGGCAAACATGTCGTTTTTAATAAACATGTAGACCATGTTTGACCATGTGCCCGCACGAAGGCGGGAAGCACAGTTCTCTTCGGGTTTATTTCCCCAGAAAATCTGATTTACATCATGATCAAGTGCAGATTGTGAGTCCAGTAACTCACTTTGGGTCTGACCTTGAAGTGTAAATGCGCCGAATGTGGATTCAGGCGGAAGAGCACTGTCGTACACCACATGCAGGTCTTCATGAGGACAGATACATCTATTAATAATCTTAACTTTGTTTCCCAGATTGATGGAATAGGTCCATCCCTTTCCCAGTGATTCGGGAACTGGAACTTTATTTGTATACGTATCTGAGTGAATCTCTAAATTTAGATTAGCAAGATAGGTCTCAACAAGGTGTTGTGTGCTGGATGTCTGTGTCATCGGTACGTGCTACTATGAAAAAATGATGTCGTTTCCCCCCGACTTATTTGCCCACATAAGCCCCCGTAGCCTCCCTATAAATAGAGGAATAGTAAGTCAATAGATAAAAAGTTTGATATACTAGGTTATTATGCCTAGGAGGAGAGTCGTTTTTTTATGGAAGAAGGGGAGAGTGAAGCTGGCTCAAGTCAGGGGCTTTCTGTGTTGCGGCGGTCTGCAGTGCTGGCAGAAATTTTGAAATATTATTTGAGTAATTATTTATTTTTTCGGTAGATAGCTGGTGATACGCCGAATTTTTTTTTGAACGCTGCCGTAAATGCACTTGGGTTTGAATATCCGACGTGGAGAGCGGCTTCTGTGATATTCATGTGTTTTTTGGCAATTAATGTTGCTGCTGTACTAAGCCGGTAGTCCCGCAAGTACCCATACACTGTTTCACCAAAATACAGTTTGAAGCCCCGCTTCAGTTTGAATTCATTGATTCCTATCTGCCTTGCGAGTTCCTGTATGGATGGCGGTGTTACCATTTGCGCAATAAGAATGTCTCTTGCACAGTCCAATGCACTGATATCTTGTGGAGAAAGTGTTGTAGATGGTTTCTGTAAAACGGTAGCTCCATACTCTTCAGCACTGTTAGCAAGGACACTGAGAAGGGTAGACTCCAGACGTAACCAACTTTCGTGGCTGTCCAGTGTCATATTCAACAGGCCATGAATGAGCCGGGTCGTTGAAAAGGACGTTTTTTGTGAAGGACTGACTATCCCTTTCTTTCCTCCAGTAAAGTAAGCCATGAGACCTTTTTCAGATAACTCATCCTGCTCTGGAGAGTAGGAAAATATATCTTTCTTTACAAACAGGTGTACCATGTTTGTATATATTCCTGCCGGAAAATAGGACGCACAGTATTCTTCCGGTTTGTCTCCCCAAAAAGTAGTGCTCTCTTCGTGGCGAAGATTAGATTTAGAGCTCAATAAGTCACTGCGGTAGGCTCCCTGCAGTGTAAATGCACCTATGGGAGCGTTGCAGGGCAGATGATTGTCATATCTGACATAGAGATCTTCGTTGGGACAAATGCAGCGGTTGAGGATCTTCATTTTTCCGCCCAGGTCAATAGAATATGTCCACCCTTTCCCCAGTGCTTTAGGTAAGAGCAATTTTGTAGTGCGTGATTCAGAAGCAATAGTCAGTTCCAGATTGGAAAGGTATTCTTCAATAAGTTTATATTTGGTTTGGTTCATTTGCATAGTGGTAAACAATGTTCGCTTTATGGATAACCCACTATAAGTACAAAATATGAAAGTCAATACTACATATTTTTGACAGTGAAGAAGATAAGCAGGGCCGCGCATTAGCGAGTGCTGACTTTAGTGGTCAGGATTGTAGGAACTATTTCTTATACTATAATTTGTTCACAAAAAGGCACACAGGGAGGGGAGCCCTGTGTGCCGATGCGAGCTTATAGCTCAGAGGGATAATGGGGTGAGGGTTAATTGTTCATGTACGTTGCCACAATAATTATCTAGCTCGGGGTAACAAGAGAATTAATGGTTCGTACTACAGCATCTTCACCTTTTGTTGCGTAAATTTCGTATACAGACATGATGGTTGCCTGTGAGAAAATATAGTTACGAAACTTGTTAAACGCTGCTGTGTCAGTTTCGTTAATATTGTAGTGCTTCGCTGCAACATGTTTGACAAGAGGGATAGTCCACTTGGCAGCAGGTACGGTGAGCACCCAGTCATGGTCGCCCAAATGACAGACAAATCCTTCCTGCCTGCGAGGCAGAGGCAGGGTTTTGCCGCCTTTTTCAAGCAAGCCGTGTTTAACCGGATCCACTCCGGCAAGGATAGCTGCTGCAGTCAGCCAGCCAACAACTTTGGCTTCATCTTCCGGTGTACGCGGATGGTTATGAGCACATGCTTGTGCAACACATACTTCTGCAGGCAGGCCGCGATGGATTGACTCTGCAACGCCTAGAACGTGGTGTTCGCCTGTTCCAGCAAGTTTGTTCTCGGTTCGTGAGGCACCGTCTTTCTGCCATTGGAAAACCCACGGTTTTTGCATGTCGTGTAGCAGTTGTGAGGCGATGACAGTGTCTTTATCAAGGAGATAGTCATACACTCCGAGATAGCCGTCTGCTACGGACATGGAAACTCGTACATTGAGATCTGTGTGTGTTGCCAGCCCACCTGGATAGGAATGGTGGCTCTGGTAGCCGCTGCCCGGTGCAGAGTAAAATGGCTGAGGGGCACGGAAGGCAGAATGGAGAGGGGGGAGAAAGTCGGTAAGGTTTGTGTTGTTGATATACCCTTTCGCCTTGAGTTCCTGATAAATTTCTTTTCGCTCGTCTGTTTTGATTCTGCTCATGAAACTTGGTGCAGGGTTATCAAGAATCTGCAGAACACTTTTGCGCACAGACGGGTTGCGAATAGTTGCGGCATGATCAAGCAGGTTGTGCCATGCAGTCATGACAGCGCCGGACGCTTCAGCCATTTCCTTTGGAGACATTGCTGTAATGCGTTGAACACTGGCTGGAGTATAGCCAGCTTTTGCAGATCGTGAATTGAACACAACAGCAGCACCTGCAGCCGCCACACCAAGTTTTAAAAAATCTCTACGCTCTACGTTTGCCATTGGGATCTCCTCATGGAATAGCTGGTAAATGAAAGTTGAGGGAAGATACCGTCAGGCAATGTGTATAGTGTTACGAAGTTTTAGTAATTTTTTTAAGATACTATGACAAAAGTGTGCTGCATTTGCTCTCTGTTATGTTTGATCTGCTTTCAGCGGCAGATGTCTATCGTATGCACCTTCGGATGAGTTTTTCAAGTTCCACAACAACGATAACTGTTGAGGCAACCCCCAGACAAAGAATCCAATCATCACTGGTTAATGGTCTGGTTCTGAATATCCATGCCAGAGAGGATGCATAGACCACAGTGATCTGTGCGCTGACGGCAAGAATCATACTTACCAGCAGGAAGTGGTTGGAGAACGGATTGATCGTAAAGATGGATGCCCGCTCTGCTCGGGAGTTAATTGCCTGGAAGAACTGAAAGAAAACCATGGTAGTCATGGCAAGGGTTCGGGCTTTCTCCAGATCAACCCCTTGATCCAGAGCAGTGCTGAAAACAGCATAGACACCAATGGCAATGCAGAAACTGACAATGACTGTGCGTTGGAGCAGTAGAGAGTTTATGATGCCTTCACTTGGAGGACGCGGCGAGCGTTGGGTAACATCTGGCTCTCCGGGTTCAAAGGCGAACGCAACGTCCTGCAGGCCATTTGTTACAAGGTTGATCCACAATAGTTGTGCAGCCACAAACGGAATAGGTAGGCCGGACATCATCGTGAATAGAATCGACCATACAGCTGCAAGTCCTGTCGGAAGGAGGAAAAAGATAGCCTTACGCAGGTTGTCAAAAACAATACGGCCTTCCCGAACTGCATGGAATATACTGGAGAAGTTGTCATCAATCAGAACCATATCCGAGGATTCACGCGCGACATCTGTTCCACCTTTGCCCATGGAGACACCAATGTGAGCAGTCTGCAAGGCAGGAGCATCATTCACGCCGTCTCCTGTTACTGCAACAATCTCTCCCTGTTCTTTTAGCGTGTTAATGATGCGGAATTTATCATCCGGTGCAATTCTGGCAAAAACAGACTCCTGCTGAATAATTTCAGCAAATTCATCATCGTCCATCTTCGCAAGGCGGGTTCCGGTAATAGCTCCGTTTTCCGTGGCTGTGATCCCGAGCATACGGGCGATGGCTGAAGCTGTGTCTGCATGGTCTCCGGTAATCATAACAACACGGATACCTGCAGACTGGCAGTTGGTAACAGCTTCAATGGCTTCCGGTCGTGGCGGATCCATCATCCCTTGTAGGCCGACAAACTTCAAACCGCTCATAACGTCACTGTCAGTGATAGCAGTTGTTTCCGGCGGCATCTCTTTAACCGCAAAAGCAAGAACTCGCAGACCTTCTGCAGCCATATCGTGTGCTTGGGTGTGGAGCAGGCTTATGTCTACACCTTCGCAGTGGGCTTCACTGCAGCTGGCCATCAGTCTGTCATGCCCGCCTTTCACAAACATAATCTTTTTGCCTGCATGTTCATGTAATGTGGCCATATACCCTCTGTCGGATTCAAAGGGCAGAATGGCAATTTCAGGCCATACATGGGCTTCGTTCAGGGTGAGGCCAGCCTTCAGGGCAGAAACAATCAGAGCCCCTTCTGTAGGATCTCCTTCAACTTCCCAGCTTTCGTTTTCGTGCACAAGACGGGATTCGTTGCATAGCAGACCAATGCGTAGCAAATGGCGCAAGGAGTCTGTCAGATGGGCTTCTTCATCCGTTGCTGTTTTGAATTCGCCTTCAGGAATATAGCCTGTGCCGGTAACGGTTACTTCGTCCTTGCCGTCAAACAGCTTTGTGACTGTCATGCGGTTAACGGTCAGGGTACCAGTTTTATCAGAACAAATAACCGTGGTGCTGCCTAATGTTTCAACGGCTGAGAGTTTTCTGATGACAGCATTATATGATGCCATGCGCTTAACCCCTACAGCCATGGCAATGGTTACGACAATAGGCAGGCCTTCTGGGACGGTTGCAACAGAAACAGCAACTGCTGTTAAAAACATGTTTTTAATGCTTTCCCCAAGAATAAGACCAAGCACAAAAAGCATGGAAGCGGCACCAAGCACGAGTACGCCGATTGCTTTTGCCAGTCGCTCAATCTTTTCTTGAATAGGGGCGGCGACTTTGCCGATGGAGCGGATATCCCGTGCGATACCACCGAGCATAGTATGGAGGCCGATATCGGTAACAACACCTTTACCGCGTCCGTTTACAACGATTGTGCCCATGAATGCCATATTACGTTGATCACCGGGGGAAAGGTCGTCTTCTTCGATAAGGTGGGAGCATTTTCCTGAAGGAAGTGATTCCCCAGTGAGCATGGATTCATCAATACGTAGTTCGTTTTCTTCAATAAGGCGGATGTCTGCGGGAACCATCGCACCGGAAAAGAGCATGACAATGTCGCCGGGTTGCAGCGTTCTGCTGTCAACTTCCATTTCTTTTCCGTCACGCATGACCAGTGCTTTGGGGGTCACCATTTTCTGGAGGGAGCGGACGCTTTTTTCAGCTTTGGATTCTTGTATGAACCCTATGAGACCGTTCAGTACAACAACAGCGCCGATAACGCCTGAGTCTATGAATTCACCCAGCATGATCGTTACAGCTGCAGCAATCAGCAGTATGACTACTAAGGGGCTTGTGAGCTGATGGAGAAGGATAGCCAGATAGTTTACGGCGTCTTCATCGCCGACAACGTTGTCGCCGTATTTGGCTTGGCGTTCTGCTACCTGTTCCCGAGATAATCCTGCGCTATTTGTATCAAGTTCAGTGAAAATAGTTTCTTCATTTTTCTGATACCACTGCATTGCAACCCTCCTTCATGGCCATTCTTTGTAATATCAGAAAATAGGGCTTCTGTGAAAAGAACAGGCAGTTTGCGTAAGTATTTTTTAAAGAACAGGCTGCCCATACTTGCCACGTATACCTGTAAGCACGGTGTAATCCTTCCGATACCATGCTTTTATCTTCTCGTATGAATAAGGAATGTACACTCCTTTCTGACGGTTGTTGGAAGGAGAGGATATGGAGTTTGCAAATCGGCATGAGGCTGCTGCTCACTATGCAGAGTTGTTTAAGATAGCCCGCAAGGATTCTGAGAGCGAAGCTGTCCGGCTTATGGCAGAGCTTGGCAGAAGGGATTTATTTTTTCTGCTTACAAGAATTATGGGAAGAAAGGATATGGATCAGGACTGGCATTTTGCGCGATGTCAGGAAGTGCAACAGAGTCCTGATGGAAGACTCGATCTATGGGCACGGGAGCATTATAAATCGACGATTATTACCTTTGGTCTCACCATTCAGAATATTTTGATTAATCCAGAGGTAACCGTGGGGATATTTTCTCATACCCGCCCCATTGCAAAGGGGTTTCTTTCGCAAATTAAATACGAGTTTGAACAGAACGAGGTGCTTAAGCGGTGCTATGCAGATGTTCTCTGGGAGTCACCTAAGCGGCAATCGCCTCGCTGGTCTGTGGATAGCGGCATTGTTGTACGCAGAGAGAAAAACCCGAAAGAGGCCACTGTGGAAGCATGGGGGCTTGTGGATGGCCAGCCCACCGGTAAGCATTTTGAAATTCTGGTCTATGATGACGTGGTTACCCGTGATTCTGTTTCCAGCCCAGAAATGATTAGTAAGGTGACAGAATGCTGGGCACTGTCATTGAACCTTGGGATGCATGGTGGAAGGCAGCGATACATAGGAACTAGGTATCATTTTAATGACACGTATAAGACCATCATGGAGCGGCAGGGGGCTATCCCCAGAATTTATGCAGCAACAGAGAATGGAAAAGCAGATGGTGCTCCGGTTTTTCTTGCTCCGGAAGAGCTTGCAAAAAAGCGCAGACAGATGGGGCCATATGTTTTTGGCTGTCAGATGCTGCAAGACCCGAAGGCGGACAGTGTGCAGGGATTTAGAGAAGAGTGGCTGCGGTATTGGCAACCGACAGAGCCGGAGCACTGGGAGCGCATGAACAGATATATAGTGATTGATCCTGCTGGAGAGAAGAAGGCTGGAAGTGATTATACCGTAATGCTGGTTATTGGTCTGGCAGAGGACGGAAACTATTATCTTATTGGCGGCGTGCGTGATCGCATGAACCTTACGGAACGTGCTGCCTGTCTTTTTTCGTTACACAGGCAGTATCGTCCTGTTGCGGTGGGATATGAGCGATACGGAATGCAGGCAGATATTGAACACCTGCGTTTTGAAATGCAAAATCGGAATTACCGGTTTGATGTGGTTGAGCTTGGCGGTGCAGTACCTAAGAAGGATCGAATCGGGAAGCTTGTTCCGCTATTTGAGCAAGGGCGTATGTATCTTCCGGTACGGGCACCGTTCAGGGATCAGGAAGGCACATGGCGTGATCTTACCAAAGAGTTTGTTTCAGATGAGTATATGGCGTTTCCTGTGAGCACGCATGATGACATGCTCGACTGTATGGCCAGAATTCTTGAACCTGCTCTTGGAGTTGAGTTTCCATCATTGCTTGAGTCAACTCTCGAACAAGGTGCGTTGGGAAATATGGAGTATGAATTGTATGGGTAGTTTTTCAGAAGTTGTTGCAAAAGAGTATCACATCCGTGCACACATCCCTCAATTGGCAGATTGTTTGACCGAAGAAGAGTTACGAACTCTATGGAAAACACTTTGCTCGGAAGGCAAAAAAGAAGTTATTTTTTATGATGGTCAAATTGCTGACAGTGATGATTTTATCCAATTTATGCAAGATGATATGAACTATGTATACGTCGCATATGAGGGGGAGAAGCCTCTGGCATTGGTGTGGGTAAATAACTTCCTTGGAAAGTGTGGAATGATCCATTTTACAATGTTTTACAATTCTAAGGGTAAAGAAGAACTTATCGGTTCGTATTTACTGAATTTTCTTCTGTTTTCGAAGAGCGAGGGTGAATTTTGCTTCGATGCCCTCTACGGCCTTACTCCACGGGCATATCGTCATGCTTTAGCCTTTATTCAAAAGTTAGGTTTTCGATTAGTGACCGAGATGCCTTCGTCAGTTTTTTTTCAAAAAAAAGAAAAAAAGTACCTGAAAAGTGCAGTTTTATCGATTATTCAGCGTGACTATCTTAACGTGCTAAAATAAATGAAAAAAGCATAAAAAAACAAGAGCTTGTGAAAAGCTTCATTTGTTCGTAACTAATTGTAAAATAACACTTTTTATTTGATTGGGTGACCAGTTTGTTATGCGCAATGTGCGGTACCATAAGAAAAATGCAAAAAAACACCTCTTGCTTGACCATTCAGTGTGCAAAGACTGAAAGCCGCCGTGTTGACGAAAAGATAAAACAGCGTAACATGGCTCATGATTCGTTTTAGTCGAATGGGCTTTAGTATTTTGACTTGGTCGGAGTAGCTGTACTGGGACTTGCAGTCTCCTGACTGATGGCTAGACCCATATTCTTGAAGTGTTTCAAGAAGGTATTACGTCATAGCTGCGGGGAACGGATGAATATCTGTTGACCCAGTGCACGTTTTAAGCCGCTCTATATGTTGAGTGCTGAAGCGTGAAAGAAGCAACAGGAGTATGCTGATGGAAAGCTTTATGTCATGGCTGGATATGATCGACGGATGGGTTTGGGGCCCGGTAATGTTGACTCTGTTGGTTGGTACTGGTCTGTTACTGACAATTATGCTTAAAGGCTTGCAGTTCAGAAAGCTCGGGTATTCTTTGTATCTGGCGCTTATCAAGCGTAAGGACGATGATGCAGAAGAAGGCGATATTTCTAACTTCGAAGCGTTGATGACCGCTCTTTCCGCAACAGTTGGAACCGGTAACATTGCCGGTGTAGCAACCGCGATTGCCGTTGGTGGCCCGGGTGCTCTGTTCTGGATGTGGATTACCGGTCTTGTCGGTATGGCAACCAAATTCGGCGAAGCTGTGCTTGCTGTTAAATACCGTGTGAAAGACGAAAACGGTGAAATGTGTGGTGGTCCTATGTACTACATCGCACGCGGTCTTGGCTGGAAAGGCCTTGGCTCTGTGTTCGCATTTTTCGCTGCTGTTGCTGCCTTCGGTATCGGTAACATGGTACAGTCAAACTCTGTGGCACTTGCTGTAAAAGATACCTTTGGTATCGATCCTTTCATCGTAGGTATTGTTCTGGCAGTTCTTTCTGCTCTTGTAGTTCTTGGTGGTATTAAGTCTATTGGTAAAGTTACCTCTATCCTTATTCCTATCATGATCGTTTTCTATGTTGGTGGCGCGCTGTTTATTCTTCTCACTAACATTGAAAAAATTGGACCTGCATTCGGTCTTGTTTTTGAATACGCATTTAACCCGGTTGCTGCTTCCGGCGGTTTTGCAGGGGCAACAGTAGCCGCTGCTATCCGGTTCGGTGTTGCACGTGGTGTATTCTCTAACGAATCCGGTCTTGGTTCTGCCCCGATCGCTGCTGCTGCAGCGCAGACCAAACACCCTGTTGATCAGGCTCTGGTTTCCATGACACAGACCTTTATTGATACAATTGTTATTTGTACAATGACAGGCCTTGTTATCATTATGTTTAACTGGGATTCCGGTCTTACAAGCTCCTCCCTTACTACCGAAGCATTCCGTCTTGGTTTTGAAGGTGGTCAGTACATTGTAACTATCGGTCTTATCCTTTTCGCGTACTCCACTATCCTCGGATGGTGCTACTACGGCGAAAAATCAATTGAATATCTCCTTGGTGCAGGTGCGGTAAAACCTTACCGTGTTGTATACATTGCGGCTATTCTCTTCGGTTCTGTACAGAAAGTAGGTCTTGTTTGGACATTGGCTGATATCTTCAACGGTCTCATGGCTCTTCCAAACTTGCTTGGCCTTATTTTCCTCAGTCCAGTTATTGTTCGTGAAACTCGCGAATACTTTGCAATGAAAGAAGGGGTAGCACCTGAAGCATTGCGCCATGCTGATAAGTAATCTCTAGTCAGCTATTGTGTTGATAAGCCCCTTCTGAGCAATCAGGAGGGGCTTTTATTTGGCGAAGAGAATAAGATGACATCGCAGTTTGAACGTTGTGGTTTCGGTTCGACCATGCATGAGAAATATAGAGGGAAGACTGTGTGCGGTAGTAAGCCCGTTTTGGGGAGGACAATTGTCTCAGATGTGGGATACGGTGCTTAAACGCTTCGCAAGCGGTTATGCAGCGGATATCGGCGAGAGAGAGGATGCGCCTTCACCTGATGAAGATAGGACTGATGTCCGTAATACAGAATATCCACCAGAGTTTTTGCATTGCAGATTCAGGGAGGGGGGGCTAACGTGTCTTAAAGAGACTGACTTTGTGCTGTCTCCCGAATGATAAGTGGATAAGAAAAGCCCCCGTAGAAGGATTTCTACGGGGGCTTTTTGTAAGCAAACTACAGCAAACTTATAAGGCTGCTTTAGCGATGGCTTCTGGTGTCAGGGACGCCAGAGTATTTCTCATGAATTGCTGTTTAGCAACCTGTAAGAACAAACGTACCTGAGAGAGTTTAAACTCAGCAAGCTCAACACCCTCAAGCTTGGTAGGACGAGGCAGTTCTGCATGAAGCGGATTAACTGCTTTGCCATTTTTACGCACTTCAAAATGTAAGTGCGGACCGGTTGAACGACCTGTAGAGCCGACATACCCGATAATTTCGCCAGCTTTTACTGTACTGCCGTTCTTGAGCCCCTTACGGAACTTACGCAAATGGGAGTATGATGTTTGTGTGGATTTATCGTGACGGATGCTGATGTGATTACCATAACCACCCTTACGTCCGATAAAGTCTACCTTACCGTCTGCTGCAGCATGAATCGGAGTTCCGCTCGGTGCTGCATAGTCCACTCCTTTGTGCAAGAGTTTGCGTTTAAGGACTGGGTGCATACGGTAGCCGAACTTGGAGCTCATTCGAGCATTCTTTACAAGTTCGAGTTTTCCCTTGCTGACAATAGTATTGCCGTCTGCGTCGTAGTACGACTGTCCTGCCTCGCTTTCAAAGTAGAAAAGTTGCATTGAAAGCGCACCCTCTAACTTTACGTATTGGAGGCGTGGCTTAAGGCCGGATGCTTTTGGATAGACTTCGTAAATAACCTCGAAGTCACTGTTCTTGGTGTTTTTTGATGTAAGTTTCTTTCTCTTCGAAAGCAGGTTGTATGCTTTGGAAGCGATTGAAGCAGGGAGTCCGGAATCTTGTGCATCTTTGACAAAGGAGTCTTTAATGATGCCCGTCACGTGCTGCAGTTTCCCCTTGTACTGCGTACGTTCAATCGCAGCTTTGTAGCTTCCGTCCGCCTGCAGTCTGATGGCATAACGTTTTTTGTTATCCAGCTGCACGCTGAGTGCCTGTAGCTCCTTTCCTTTTTGTTTAGGAGTTGGTTTCAGCGTCAGGGCTAACTGTAGCCCTGTGTCGAATTGAAAAGCTTTCTGCTTTGATGTGATAGCAACGATTTTACGCTGTTGCTTGAGCGGAACGCCAGCTTTTCTGAGCACCCCGTACAGGGTATCTCCTTTCTTAACCTTAACGGTCTTGGTTGTAAGCTTAGCGTTTTCTGATTCAGAACCTTGCTCGGTAGCGAGCGCGTTCTTCGGATTAATTTGTTCCCAACCATTCATGAGATTGGAAAGATTGTAACGTTCTTCGATAACTGCGGTAACTGCCGCTGAAGCGTGTGCGTACTTTGGTAGTGCAAAAGTTGTGATAATAGTAAGTAACGCGGTGGTAAAGAACAAAAAATCCTTTGTTGGTTTGTTTAAAAAATACCTTTTCATATGTGTTATTCTCATTTCCAAATGCTTGAAGAGAACTACTTGCTTAAAAAACTATTGTCTACCCCTTCTTTTTTTATTGTAATGGTGGACAGTTGAACTTGAATAGCAGCGAATATAATCAAAATAACGTCTTTTTGTTACATCTTTTTACATTTTACAGTGGGCGCAACGTTCTCTAACGCGTCCATCCCCCTCTCGTATGGGCAGAACCATGCCCGTACCCTTATCATACCGTTGTTTCGAAGAATTCAGAAAAAAGATGGAGTAGTTTCTCCGTGCAAGCTGTGCACGAGCGGTATTGCGTTCGCTAGTCTTGCATATGTATCCGCTGCCGGTTGCCATGTTGAATATTGGTCATGCTTGGCGAAGTAGGTTTGACCGTGTGTTTGGTGATCAGGTGCAACCGGCAGTAATAAAAGGGAGGTAACGTATGGGCGGAGGAAAAGGAAAAGTTTCTATTCCGGAACCACCAGTGGCTCCGACACCACCACCTGCTCCCCCTGTGCAGGAAGACTCTACAGTTCCAAAGTCTGATCTGTATTCAAGCGTGGCAAGTAACCAGCGAAGCAGGGACAGCAGGCGGGCGACGATTCTGACAAGTAGCCAGGGAGATGTGTCTGAAGCACGTGTAAAGAAAAGTACACTGTTAGGAAGCTAGCCACGTGCACCTGTTCAGAATGAGATCGCGCTGCAGAGTAAAGGAAGGTCAATGTCACAATCATTATTAAAGACCGTGCGGAACACATCAGCGTTTCTGGAAGCACAAAAGCAGGACTGGGAAAAAGCATGGCAGGATGTGACGCAATATGTAGTCCCTCATAAAGGAACTTTTTCCGGTTCTGGTCGCAAGGCACGGTTCCACAGCAAAATTATTGATGCAACAGCTTCCAGAGCAATCCGCATTCTTGCTGCAGGGATGCAAAGCGGGCTTACTTCACCTGCACAGCCGTGGTTCAGGCTGCGTTTGCTTGAAAAAGAACTGATGGAATACGCTCCGGTCAGACTGTGGCTCGATGCCGTAGAATCCAGAATATACAATGAATTGGCTCATGCAGGTTTCTATCAGGCAGCGCACTCCATGTATTCAGAACTGGCTGCATTTGGCTCTGCGGACATGTATCTGGCTTCGGACGAGACAAAGCCATTCAGTTTTTCCTGTCTTACGTGCGGCGAATTTGCATGGGCATCTGATCGTTACGGAAAAATCGATACGGTTCTGCGGCGAAGTAAAATGACTGTGCGTCAACTGGCAGCACAGTTTGGTGAGGAAACGTTATCTGGCACAGCCAGACGGATGCTTGCTCGTGATCCATATAGCTCCGTCGAGGTCGGGCATCTGGTCTGTCCGCGGGAAGGCAAAAGCCTCGTTGGTTCCGGCAGGAACGTAGTAAAGCTTATTGGCAATAAAAATATGCCATGGGCGTCCATTACATTTGAAATGGGAACAGATGCCACCGGTGTGCTGAATGAAAGCGGGTTTATGGAGTTCCCGCATTTATGTGGTCGCTGGGATGTCACAGGGACAGAGAGCTATGGGCATTCTCCTGCAATGGATGTGATGCCTGATGTAAAAATGCTGCAAGAGATGGCAAAAAGCCAGTTGTTGGCAGTTCACAAGGTCGTGAATCCGCCAATGCGTGTTCCTGCCGGCTATAAGCAGCGATTGAATCTGATTCCCGGTGCGCAGAACTTTGTGAACAGTACCCAGCAGGATGCCGTTTCACCACTTTATCAGATTAATCCAGATATTCAGGCTGTTTCGCATAAAATTGATGATGTGCGGCGTGGCATTCGAGAAGGTTTTTTTAATGATCTGTTCTTAATGTTTACTGGTGAGGGGCGCAGTAACATTACGGCAACAGAGGTGCTTGAGCGCAGTCAGGAAAAAATGATCATGCTGGGGCCTGTTATTGAACGGCACCAGACGGAGATCTTAGACCCTTTGCTAGCACGCATGCTTGGAGTGCTTCAGCGTTCCGGTCGTCTTCCAGAGGCTCCTGAAGAGTTGGAAGGCAGAGCGTTGCAGGTTGAGTATGTCTCTGTGCTTGCTCAAGCGCAGAAATTGGCAGGCTCCAATGCTATTCGTCAGTTGACAGAACAGGTTGGAAGAATGGCCACGGTTGTACCGTCAGTTCTGGATAAGCTGGATTTTGATCAGTGTGTGGATGAATTGGCCGCAACCGCAGGTGTTCCAGCCAGAGTTCTGCGATCTGATGAAGAGGTGGCTGAAAGGCGTACTGCCGCTCAAGAGCAAGCTGCGCAGATGCAGGCTCCTGAGCAGATTGCAAAATTGGCTGGTGCAGTATCGTCTGTCGTGGACACTGCAAAAGGTTCACCTGAGATTGTTGAAGCAGTCTCTGCGATGGCAGGCGAGGGAGATGCTGTTCAGCAAGAGCTTATGAAGCAGGCTATGGCATTAATCGGAAGATAATGTCGGGAGGAAGTATGGAAACTGACAGTGAATTGCGCGGATTGTGCGAACTGAGTGAAGCGGAGCTTTCGTGCTTGCTGACTGAGGATTACGGCATGGAGAGTGCTCGTGCAACTGATGCGGAAACACGAATGCTTTCGTATCTTCACGACTTACGGGAAGTGTTGCGCATAGATACAGGAGCAGGTGTGCGCGTACTGCGAATGTGGCTTGATGAAGCATGTGTAAACCGCAGGCTGGCACGGGATGAAAGCATGCGGGAGAGCGTTGCACTTCAGGAGTATGCTCGTGACCGTATGGCAGATATCGCACTGGCTGACCCGTTGTGTCATGTTCGCTTGCAACTTCAGTTTTCGCAGGAATGGGGCGGTGCGGAGTAGTAATGCGCGTTACGGCAAAAAAAGCAGTAGAGGGCATGAGTAAGGATAATTCTATCCTGCAATCGGGAGGAAAGACATGCATACCGTAAAGGACGCATCTATTGCGTCTGAATTACATACGGAAGGGGTATACGGAAGTGAGACAGGAGCCAGCTCGCAGGCATCGCAAGGTGCTCGGAGTTTGGCAGGGCAGCAAGAGCAGCAGGCTGGACACACAGTACTTGGTGGCGGGGAGATTACGCCCGGTACAGCAAGCGGACAGGGCTCTTCTGCAACAGAACAGACAGGCGCTGCACAAGGTGGAGCCGTACCTCAGGGAGCTCCATCATTTTCAGTAAAATTTCCTGATGATGTTCCAGTAAGTCAGGAGTTGCTTGAAAACTATCAGGCCTTTTGCGCTGACTGCGGCTTAAGTAATGAGCAGGCACAGCAGGCGGTGGACTTTTATCTCAAAGAACAGACGCGCCAGATGGACGCAGAACGCGAGCTTTCTATGCACATTCTGGAGAATGGAGCATGGAAAGGACAGTTTGAAGAGCGCCTCTCTGTCGCAAATAACGCGGTACGTGCTCTTGATGCACAGCTTGGCGGTCGTCTGCAGCCGATGCTTGAGGCGGGGCTTGGTAATAATCATGTCTTTGCAGAGATGATGGCGTGTGTCGGTGACTTATTGCAGGAAGAGAATTTTATTCCTCATGCTGGCGGTGCTGCATCAAATCGCTCCATGTCTACAGAAGACTTTTTACGCAACGAAGTATTTAAAACTCGCTAGGAGGGAGAAGAGTTATGGGTGCAACGCTTAAAGAGCTGGCAACTGTCCATAGTGCCAAGCAGCCGCAGCAGGTGGATAGTTTAACAGAGGAAGCACCGGTTTTGGGTGTTATTCCGTTTGAAGAAGCATCGCATGGTCTGTGGAACATGTATGAAGATGTGACAGATGTAGAGGGGGCAGGTTGGGTTGAAATGAATGCTCCGCTGCCGGGCGTGGATGTAACCAGTGATCTTAAAAAGGTTGATCTGTCTATTCTTGGCGGTGAGATTGAGTGCCCTGAAGATACCGCACGTATGTTCGGCAGCAAGGAAGCATATTTTGCACGTAAGCTTCCAAAGATTATCCGTAAGTCGGGCATGGCAGCAGAGCAGCGTATTATCTACGATAATTTTTTGCGATGGGCTGCTGATAACAAGCGTATGGTGAGTGCAGGAGCGACAACGGATGATTGCTACTCCATGCTCGCAGTACGATTTGTTTCAGGAGAAACAACAGGTCTGTATTCGAGCGAAAGTTTTAAGCAGGGCACCTTACTTGACGTGCAGCCGATTAACGGTGGGCAGCTGTATAAGGCTTCATCCGGCAAACATGAAGGAGTGCTTTGCTACGGCTGTCGTTTGAAAGCATATTTCGGGTTGCAGATTGCGAATGCGCACTCTGTGGCAGCACTGGTGAACATTAATAAGAAGAAAACACCAACTGCTATGATGATCGATGACCTGCTTGCAGACGTCCGTGCCACTTCCGGTACCACCTACCTCTTTATGCACGGTAAAGCGCAGACTCTACTCAATGAGCATAAAGGCAAATCTCTTCAGGTTCTTCCAGGCGGTAAAGACCTTGATCGACAGATTACCCATTGGAATGGTGTAGAGATTGTGACTTCCTATAACTTCCTTGATGGAACTGAAGCAGCACGCACTTTGTAGCAGGTAAGGTGAGAGAGTTATGTACAAACATACATTACGAGTAAATGGCGAGTATCTGGCAAAGGCACAGGCACTTCCTTCCAATACAAATGTTGTGGGAAATGGTGGCTCAGTAAAGGCCGGTTCAACTATGGGAGCCGTGGAAATTGTTATGGCTGCGGCTGATGCCGTAACCATCCCTGCGAATACGCAGCTTGTATTGCAGCTTGAAGGCAGCGACAACAACTCTTCTTTCAGCACTATGCCGGTTAATTATACCGAAGCAATTGGTTCTGAGGGTAAAACCTGCAAAGCAGGTGAGGAGCTTGCCCGTCTTCCGGTTCCCTCAAATGCACCAAAACATGTGCGTTGCCGCATTGTGACCAATAAGAGCGGTGTAACCGGAACTGTTGATGTGTTCTGCGATTTCCTTCCGCGTTAACTGATCAATGCTGTAGCAGGCAGCATGAACGATATAGTCCGGAGGAAGGCTCTCCTCCGGACCTTATAGGAAATTCGAACAGGAGTTGTGAATGAGATCTGCGGTATCCATCTGTAATAAAGGATTACAGTTTGTCGGCGGGAGCCCGATTGTGTCGCTCGAAGAGGACTCACGCGGGGCACAGCTATGTAGTCAGTTATATGAACAGGTTCGGGATGAATTATTGGAGGCGCATCACTGGAGTTTTGCGACCCGTTATGTGCGGTTACCTAGGCTGCCGGAAAAGCCGCCGTTTCATTTTGCGAGTGCATATCAGTTGCCTGCGGACTGCATTGGTGTGCGTCAGTTGCAGGACAGTAAACCCTTTGAGGTAGTGGAAGGGCGTGTGCTGTATACGGATAGTAATCCAGCAAAGGCAATAATTACAGTACGTGTTAGCGATCCGGCACAGTATCCTGCCATGTTTGTTGAAACACTTGCACGTAAGCTGGCTGCGGAGCTTTCCGTGCCGTTGATGAACAGCACAAAACTGGAACAGAGTATGTACAATAAATTTCTTGCCACGTTTGCACGGGCAGCCGCAGCTGATGGTGCAGAGGGAGTCCAGCAGGTGCATGAGTCTGATGGCTGGCTGCATTCTAGAACACTGTAGTTTGCAGCTGGTTGTGAGTAGCCGTGGAACAGGAGAAGCCGATGAGTTCAGTAACAGTCACGCAGAATAATTTTAACGGGGGAGAGTTGTCCCCGCTCATGGGAGCCAGAACAGATCAAACCCGATACGGGAACGGCTGTAAAAAACTGCACAACATGCTGGTGCTGCCGCATGGCCCTGCAACGAGACGACCGGGATTCCAATACTTAGGGGAATGTTACTACAAAGACAGATATGTCCGGCTGATTCCGTTTACCTTCAATGCTGACCAGACTTATATTCTGGAGTTTGGTCACAAATATATGCGGATATGGAAGGATGGGGGGCTTGTCATAAACAAGACAGGAAGGCCTGTAGAGGTACATACTCCGTGGACAAGTGAATTAGTTCCTGCCCTTTCAGTCTGCCAGTCCGCGGATGTAATGTTTGTTGCGTGCAGTGCATATGAACCGTGCAGGATTCTCCGTAAGGCGCATGATGTCTGGCATATTGAATCCGTGAGACTCGGTAGCCGTATGAAAGTTCCGTTTCTCCTTGATGCGAAGGTGAAGGAGAAAGGCACCAGAGACTACTCATATATTGTTACAGCCATAGACCCGTTTACACGTGAAGAAAGTGGTCCTTCAGAATCGTTTACAGTTAAAGGGCCGGAAACTATTTCTGTTGATGATCCTGTTACGCTGACATGGGAGTCAGAGAACAAGGATGCTGTGTATGCTGTGTACAAATGCTGGAATGAATCTGGAAAATACGGGTTTGTGGGGCAGGCTAAAAAGAGACGTTGGATCGATAGAGGGGCAACGCCTGACTTTAAAGAGGGTTTTCCGATATATCGCACTATGTTCCAGCGTGCTGACGCATATCCCAGCGTGGTTCAATTTTATCAGCAGCGGTTATGTTTTGCAGCGACGAACAGTCAGCCGCAGACAGTTTGGATGAGCCGTTCGGGAAGTTATAATAACTTTAACATTTCAGATCCGCTGCGTGACGATGACAGCATTGCAGCCACCATTGCTGCAGAACGGGTAAATAAAATTGAATGGATGCTTCCCGGGCGTAGGCTCATCGTGGGAACCGCAGGTAGTGAGTGGAGCCTTGGCGGGGCGGAGAATAAAGCAATAACTCCATCATCCATCAAATTTGAACGACAGAGTGTTATCGGGGCTGCACCTCTTGCTCCGCTCCTTGTGGGGGAAAACATTTTGTTTGTGCAGCATGGCGGTAAGGTCATTCGGGAACTGCAGTACTCATTACAGAGAGACGGATACATGGGAACCGAGCTGTCCATTCTTTCAGAGCACTTGTTCAGGGATAATCCCGTGGTGTCATGGGCATACCAGCAGGAACCGTATTCGATTATCTGGTGTGTGTTGCAGGATGGTTCACTGGTGGGGGCAACATATGAACGCGGTCATGATGTGATTGGCTGGCATAAACATTCATCACAAGGAAAGTTTGAGTCAGTCTGCTGTATTCAAGGAAAAGACGGGGATGAACTCTGGTGCGTTGTGAGACGTGAGATTAATGGTGAAGAGCGACGCTATATTGAACGTCTCGTTTCCTATGGTGCGCAGGATGTCACAGAGCAAATATTTATGGATTCTGCCATGAGCTACCGTGGAGAAAAAACAGAGGTCTGTTCAGGGTTGGAGCATCTTGAAGGGAAGACTGTACAGATTCTGGCAGACGGGTATGTTTGTCCGCCTCAGGTTGTCCGTAACGGACGGATTCAATTACCTACTCCTGCTTCAGTGGTTCATGCAGGGTTGCAATATACATCGGAGTTAATTCCGGTCGAGCCGGAAATTGTCCTTACAAGTGGAAGCAGTAGCGGAAAGGCCCGTAGAGTGGGACGGGTGTGTGCCAAATTTCATGAGAGCGCAGGCGTGCAGATTGGTGCAGGGGCGAGTGCTCCACGTGATGTAGCGATGCGTGACGAACCCGGGCTTGATTTACCTCCGGCTTTGTTTAGCGGCGAGAAGGTTGTTGATGTCTCCGGTGGATATGCAATGCAATCAGATGTTGTTTTTCGAATGGAGGAACCGCTTCCGGCCACGCTGCTTTCATACACGATGCAGGTAGAAATTGGTGAGCGATGATAGTCAGGAGTGCGAGTGTGGAGGACGCCCTTGCGTTGCAGGGGCGTCTACGCAGGCAGGATTATGAGGAAGTATGGGCAGCTCACGGGCATGATCCTAATGAAGTTCTTGTGGCATGCGCGTTATGTTCAAAAATGCTTTGGTGTGCAGAAATTGGAGGAACAGTTGCGGCGGTGTTCGGTGTTGCGCCTTCACCCGATGTTGCGGAAGAAGGTCAGCCCTGGCTGTTGGGATCTGCTGACATTGTGACTGTTCCCAGAGCGTTTTTTCGCTGGCCTGCCGCGGTTATCCCACTGATGCATACGATGTACCCTGTGTTACGAAATATGGTTGATGCTCGAAATAGCAGGTCTATCAAGTGGCTTGCCCGCATGGGGTTTACATTGGCACAGGATACAGTTCCGTATGGCCCGTTTGGTATGCCTTTTTATGCATTTTATAAGGAGGAAGAACAATGTGCTCAGTAGCAGGTGTAGGAGCAGTCCTCACCGTAGCTGCATCTGCAGTGGCAAGTAATCAGGGGAGTCGTAAGGTTTCAACCGGTAGTACTAAGATTACTACTGCACCTGTGGATGCATATGCATATGGAAAGAAAGCAGAAGAAGCTCGTGCACAAGGTACGCGAAAAGTAAATGCTGTCCGTAATGCGTATTTGCAGTCAGAAGGAAAAACACAAAGCACACTTGCTGCGGGAAATGTTTCGCTGGCATCCGGCAGTGCAGTTGATTTGCTGGTTAATAACAGGGCGGTAGCCCAGCACCAGATGAATACGATTGCACATGAAAGCGAAGTAGCTGCATGGGAATATGATGTGGCAAAGACTAAGGCAGATGCATACAGCGTTGTTCCAACCCGGAAGGTGCATAAGGACTCGTGGGGTGATACGCTCACGAACCCTCTATTTATCATTAATACGGCGCAAACTGGTCTTTCACTGTTCCGGAAGAGGTAGACATGGCGTTACATACTAAAAAGGCAATGCCTCAGGATTCTGTGGAGGCGCTTGCTGCTCTGAAGCAGATTGTTTCCGCAGAAAGTGCGATGCGCGCAGGTGATAACACATCAGGAAAGCAAGTTTCAGATATTTTTGCTCAGGCTCTTTCTGGTGGGAGCGATATAACCAGAGTGGCAGTGGCATCGCAACTGGAGAGTAGTGCACTATTGCATGTGCAGTCAGGCTGGTTTGAAGAGAAAAAACAGTTTGAAGAGCACGCACAGCAACTAAGTACCCAACGTCTAGAGGGGCTTTGCCTGGATGCAGGCAGGCTTGGGCAAGCCTATGCAGCCGCAGCAGAAGTGCAAAGCGAAGAAAAGTCTCGAAAAGATATTCTCACCTCCGTGCAGGAGCTGCAGGGAAAAATGCAGCAGACAGAGGCGTTGGTATGGGCAATTCAAGGTCGTAGTGTGGATGAAAGTCACCAGCTTTCACGGCAGAACTCTTCAGCATTGTTACGTAGCTTTTTGGGTGGTGTCATTGCCTCTAATCATGCTGCAGGTGCACCACTGGTTGAAGAGTGTAAAGGGCAACTCGATCAACTGGATTACGAAGACTTGAATCGTCTTTTGTTACGTAGCTCTTGTGAACAGGCTTACCTCACGCTTGTGGATCAACTTACCTCTGATTCGCCGAAAGGTCAGGTCGAGGAGTTACGGGCTCTTTGCGAGAAAGCAACGCCTTCAACTCTTAGTATAACAGCAGAAAGTTATGCCTTAGTGAAAGAGAGGATAGAGGCAGAGCGAGTCCAGCACTATCAAATGGAAGAAATGCTAAGGGCAGTTACTCAGAGAAAAGTTGTTGGTAATTTTTGTGAATGTTTATCTAACGGTGATAGAAAGCAGGCTGCGGCTGTGTTAGCGCAATCCACTGTTTTTGTGAAAACGGAACGGGCGAAGTTGTCTAGACATCTTTTGCAGAAACAGTGGCGTACCGAGCCTGAGGTGTTTGTCGAGCTCTTTGTGATGGCTGTCGAGAAAGAACGTTCTGCTGAGCCATATTGCATTTTCCCTGAAGAAACATTGTCTCCGTATGATGCACTACTGCTATACAATGTGCTTGGTGAGTATTCCCCGAGTGTACAGTTTGAAAATGAACAGATAGCTTCATTTTTACATGCGCATATACGTTCTATTGTTGAAACAAAGAGGAGCGTTTTTTCTTTTTATGGGAAAAAGAGAAGTACAAAAAAGGTGAAGACGTTACTGAGTGACATGACAGTGCTTCGGTATCTTTTTGATGCTGTAATAGCAGCACGGGAAAATGATGCGGATGTTTTTGAATGTGTACGAAAGATCGGAGAAAAACTTACAACGAATTCATAGATGAATGTACTAAGCAGTGCATTTGATACATGAAATAAATACAGCATATAATGTGGCTAAACGATATCAATATAAAGTCTGGAAGTTGTCTGAAAGAAGTGTAGATATGTTGTAGAAGAATAATCAGCTGATACTGTTTAATAAAACTACATAATATAATGGTGCTAAGAAATTTCTTTGCTATCCTGTTAGTTCGAGGGGATAGGAGTTGACGTGTACCAGCAGGATAAGTGTAGTAGTAAAATTGAAACAGGGTCGTGTGGGCGGAGCGGCAGTGTGTATGAATACAACTGTCGATTGCAGGATATTCTTCAAGTACAGTACAGCATCGAAACCGCGTTACTGGAATCTGTAGTCAGGAATGCTACAGGCGAGGGCGTAGAGCGGTTACGTGAGCTTGTATCCATGCAGAAAGAAGTTTTGCATTCCGATGTGGAAACCAAACTAGTATTACGAAAGTTTTATGAGGAGTTATTTACGCAGGCGTCTAACAGCATGTTGTCAGTACTTGCCGTGCAGCTGATCCCGATGTTTGAAGAAGGAAGAGAGCTGTATGTGGCGGTAGCATTTAACCGTAAGGCTCTGCACGAGCATAATGAAAAGCTGGTGTGTTGTATCGAAGAAGTCGATGAAGTCGGTGCATGCGCAGCGTTACGTGGACAACTGTTGCGGATAGGAACGTATTATTCTGTGTATTTAAACTGACAGGCACAAAAAAAGCCGCATATGCGGCTTTTTTTGTGTCCCGACAGCAGAAATATTCGTGCGGAAGCTACGTATGGCTGACGGGAAAGTAGCTACTGTTAGCAGAGAACTTTTTTAAAGTTTCCGAGAACAGTTTTGAGCATGTTGTCAGATGGTTCAATAAAACCAAAGTGCATGCCGCGTACAAGACCTACCATAGTTGCCATAAGCATGTTGGCTGTTTCCTGAGCATCAACTTCGGCAAGGATAGAACCGTCAAGTTTACCTTCTTCAATAGAATCGCAAAGGTAGCCAGTAACATAGGTGTAGATCTCTTTGATCTGTACAAAAAAGTCTTCACTGTTACCGCAGTAGCGGGTTGGCGCATCACGGAAGATAAGAGAAAATTCCATGTGGTTCTTTTTTACGAAGACGTAAAAAGATTTGATCACAGATTCAACTTTTTCAAGTGCATTTTCCGGCTCACGCACTTCGAGATATTTTTCAATATCGTCAATGAGCTGGTTTTTTACATTTGTGATAAGTGTAAGAAAGATATCATCTTTTGTACGGAAATGGCGAAAGATGGTTCCCTCTGCAACTCCAGCTTCTTTGGCGAGAAGGCTGGTAGGTGTGTTGCTAAATCCACGTTCAGCAAAAAGACGTGCAGCAGTATCAAGAATAATATCGCGTTTCATGGTAGTCTCAGCCCTTTATTTGTCAGTATACAAATCAGTTGCGCCAGTGGGTACTCGCACAGGTGAGAGGGGATAACTCGATACTGTGAGGCTGTCAACGGCTTGGAGTATTTATTCTCAGTCATACGCTATGCATTGTATGCTCTTGGTATGTCTCTCAGGTTCCTTTCATAATAGGGTTTATATAAGCCCTTCATCTTCAGCAGTGCTTTTTTTATAAATATCCCGAAGAGCCTTGCCTGTTTGCACAACTGTAGATTCCAGCTCAGGCATAAGAGTACTTATTGCCTGATGGTCTTGTGCCGTTGCTGCACGCTCTACACAGCTTGCCATCTTTTCAATCTCTCGAAGGGCATATTGGTGAGCCTGCTGCTGTAATTTGGTGGCTGTGGCTAATATTCCACTCGTACTGTTCTTTTCAACCTGTACTGCTATCTCTTCAAACGCTTCCTGCAATTGCGATATTATTTTGGGGATCTGCGGCAGAAGCAGTTGATTCAGTGCTTCTGCTGGGTGCGCAAATTCTTCCGTCTTTACCGTAAGGTGCTGTACAGCTTCTGTAAGTGAAGTATCTTGCTGTACAATGTTTGCTGAAGACTCTCCTAACGTGCTGCTTAGGGCGGAGTAATTATCCGATGCTGTACGGTACGCAGCCTCCTGACTTCTACGTTCTTGGGCTATCCTTTCAAAAATTGCGTTTTTATCTTCGTCAGGATCAATTCCTTCAAGTAAGTCGAGAGTAGGAGCAGCCGTAGTGCGATGTTCTTTTTCTTGTTCAGGGGCTGCATCTGCCGGTTCTTTAGCAGTAGCGTCAGCTGACAACTCTTCCGGCTCCATGGAAGGAGCGCTTGCGATAATTCTGTCTAAAAATTCCTCTTGCTGCGGTGTTATTGCGTATTGATCCGCAAGCTCAGGTTCGCGTTCGTCTAGGTTCTCTTCTTTATGTGAAGGGAGATCATTTTCAGACTCTGGTGTTGATTCATCATGAGACTGACTCTCGTCGCTGTCACTCTCACTGGAGAGGTGCTCCTCAGAAAGCAACGTTGCAGAATAGTCTTCTTCGTTGAGTGTGACTGAAGAGTCTGGTTCCGCGTGCCCAACGCTGTTGGTGAAAGAGGCTGGCTCATCAGGTGCAGGGTGTGTATCTATGATCGCTTCTGCTGTAGTGTTTATCTCTTCATCTGCTTTTTCTATTTCTTCCGGATGTTCAACAGGTTCAACATCAAGACCGGAGAGGGACAAGGGGGCTATGTGTGCTGGAGCATCTTCTTCCTGCATGTTTTCCTCTGCAACCATGGATTCTGTGAGACTGATAGGGAGTGTATATAGTCCAAGCTCTGCCAGGGCTGCGAGGAGATCATCCTGTGATACTGGAACAGGTAACGCTTTTGCATATCCTGCATCGTAAAGGAGTTCCGCACTGACAGGGCTATTCGCAAGAGCTATGGCTGGTGTTGAGGGACTGCTGTGTTTCGCATCAATGGTAGCAAGCTTGGACAGAATATTAATAGCATCTTCTGTCAGTTCTGCTGCAACAATGAGAGCGTCGACATCGTGTTCTTCGTAAATAGTAGATGCTTCGGCACTTGAAGTGACGGTGTGTATGTTGAATGCGTCGATATCCAATCTTTCGCAAATATATTCTGAAGGTGCAGAACGGGTTTCAATAATCAACAGCTGCGGCAGATCCTCTGTGCTCATTACTATATCAGTAGGCGGCTGTTCTTCAATTGCGAGCTGTGGTTGCGTATTTGTTAAATGACCAGATGGTTGAGTGGCGGAATCCACAGTTGTAAGTGGTTTTGTAGAACGAAGTGCTTGCGCTGTAAGAGAGAGCAAGCCAATAACAATTCCTGCAAAAGGAGGCAGTTGCAGAATGCTTGCGGTGTTCGCAGAACTTGCAGGAAGTAACGCCAGGAAAGTTCCACATGCGGCTATGCTGCAAGCCGCAATGAAATGTATGCTGCCTTGTCTTTTTTGTAGCATGGCGGCAATGCCAGCGATGAGGGGGAGTACTGCAACCGCAGGCCATAGTGGTAGATAATATGTGGCAACAGTAAGCCCGGGAATGAGTGGCGTTATGGCAAGGCAGGCTCCAATAAGAGAGATCCCCCATAATAGCCTGTCGAGTTGTTTAGGACAGTCTGAATTATAAAGGAGCGTTCGTCCTATATGAGGAAGAATGATAATAGCCAGACCCGGGAGCAGGATTGTCCACGATGTTGAAAACTCTAGCCCGATAGCAGCAGAGGGCAGTGTGGCAAATGCGTAGTACGCCGTTGCAAAAATAGAATAGATGCTGAGTAAGAGAAAACGTTCTTTTCTTGCTGTTACAGCAAAATATATATTGAGAACGGTAATGCCAAGCGCCAGACCTAAAATAATCCAGAAGAGCACCGGAGCAGGATAGAGCGGCATCGGGGTGGATTGTAATGTGACTTCAGGATGGAACCATAAATCGGGCTTTCCATCTATTTTCAGGTAGTACTCAGTAAGCACCTGAGAACTGGAAACAGGTAAGGGTAATTGGGGTTGTGACACGTTTGAACTTTGCCACCGTAGTGAGTCTTTCGTTGGGCGGTAAAACAACGTTGTCGGGCGAAGAACTTTGCCACCCAACTCTATAAACGGGAAAAATCCATTCATACGCCAGCGTTCAAGGTGTGCCGCTGGAATAGATATGCGAATCCAGACTCGCTTAACTGTTTGCGGTATAGGAGTTTGTGCTAGCGGGGTAAAAACTTGTCGGAATTGTGGTGCTGATACTTCCAGAATACCGGCAGTGGGAGCCTTCTCGAAGAAAACATCATATGCTACAGAGGCACTGTTTCCAGTGCTGATGCTATTGCTGTATGACGGACGAGGGAGAGCGATGAAAAAACAACATAGTGCAATGAAGATGCATGTTCTGGAAGGTCGGCTAATAGTAGGAAGCATAGTGTTCACCGTTATATATAACTAAGTTACTAGATAGAACAATCATAGAACGATGATAAATAAATGTCCACAATCCAAAAGAAAAACGCCGCTTGAACGTGTCAGCGGCGTTTTAAATTTGCGTTATGGCTAGCGATGATCTTCAATGAAGTCTTTGAGCGGTTTCCCTTGCGGAGTCATCGCTGCAGGATTTTTGCTAAGCAGTACTTCCCATACAGCAATACCATTGTCTTTATTATTTAAGTCATGAAAGTAAACAATCCCTTTGTTGAAAAGGGCGTGTTGGTGTGCTGGATCTCGCTCCAGCGCTTTGTCATAGCTTTCAATGGCTTTCTGGTATTGTCCTGAACGGCGGTACATTGTGCCAAGGTCAGTCCATACATCTGGACTTGAAGCATCAAGCTCAAGGCTTTTTGTGTATGCAACAATGGCATTTTTAGGACGGTTAGCATCATAGTATGCATTACCAAGTTGACGCCAGGCGCCTACGTTTTCGGGGTCGTTACGGGTCTGGCGTTCCAGTTCAATAATACGGGAGGCCATTGCTTGTGAGACTTGAGGTTGCTGTGGTTGTTGAGGTTGTTGGACAGCTGCCTGTTGTGGTGCAGCAGGTTGATTCGAATAAATGACTGTGAGCAGGTTCCCGAGGAAGACACCAAGACACAGAGCAAGAATGACGCACATGATGGTTGTGCTCTTTTTTACATACACGCCGTTTTCAAATTCTTGTCTAAGGCGTTCAGCTTCGCGCTTTGTCATAAAAAAAATCGTCCTATATATTGTTATGGTGTTGATCGTTATTCTCAGTTGGTAACAATAGAGAGAGTCCATAGCAATAATATCGACTGTAAAAAATATATACAAATAAAATTAATATGCTGAATTTATTGTATCTAAAAAAGAGCGAGTGTTATGCAAGGTATAATCTTACAGCAAAAAGACAAAATTTAGTTGACGATAAAAAGGCATTTGCGTAGAAGCTTTCAGACGTTGCACAGAGCTGCAACGTTTGTTCATTTCCAGATCGGTAAAACCTGAGTCGTCAGACGCTTTAAAAAAAGTTTTTTAAAAAAACTTCCAAAAAGAGTTTGACAGCGGAAAGAGGAAAGCATAAACACTCCCTCCACGCCGCGAGACAAGGGTTTGTCGGACAGCTTGAGAAAATAAATTTTCAAAAAGTTGTTGACAGCTTAGCGGCAGAGTGGCATAAACGCCAACTCGACGCGAGGCGCCAAGCGCCGAGCGGAGCTTGTTAAAAGCTCTTTGACAATTAAATAGCGAATCGGATTGATTTAGAGATCAGCTAGCGTCATCTGCTGTTATGCAGTGGATGTCACAATACAGAATTATTAAACTGGAGAGTTTGATTCTGGCTCAGATTGAACGCTGGCGGCGTGCCTAACACATGCAAGTCGAACGCGAAAGTCTCTTCGGAGATGAGTAGAGTGGCGCACGGGTGAGTAACGCGTGGATTATCTACCTACTGGTACGGGACAACAGTTGGAAACGACTGCTAATACCGTATACGCTGGTAACGGGAAAGGGGGCCTCTTCTTGAAAGCTCTCGCCAGTAGATGAGTCCGCGTTTCATTAGCTAGACGGTGGGGTAACGGCCTACCGTGGCAACGATGAATAGCAGGCCTGAGAGGGTGGCCTGCCACACTGGGACTGGAACACGGCCCAGACTCCTACGGGAGGCAGCA